>DAIDMQ010000042.1 GCA_027448945.1 Gallionellaceae bacterium | reverse complement strand
AGTCACCACACCTTTTAGCCGGCGGCAATGTTAACTTTTATCGCGCATAAAAAGCGATAATACGCGCCTATATTTATTTTTCGCTGCAATGAAAAACGCCCAAAATATTCATCACACACCTGCGCAAATTTTGCGTGAGGTATTCGGATATAGCCAATTCCGGGGTGCACAACAATCCATCGTGGAACATCTCGCAAGCGGCGGGGACGCGCTTGTATTGATGCCCACGGGTGGCGGTAAGTCTTTGTGTTACCAAATACCGGCGTTGTTGCGTCCCGGGGTGGGCATCGTCATCTCGCCGCTCATCGCGCTGATGCAAGACCAGGTGGAAGCCTTGCTGCAACTGGGCGTGCGCGCTGCATTTTTGAACTCCAGTTTGGACGGTGACACGGCGCGTGCAGTGCAACAGCAGTTGCTTAAAGGCGAGTTGGATATGCTGTACGTTGCCCCCGAACGTCTGCTCAATGAAAATTTTCTCGGCTTGCTGACTCGCCTTGAAATCAATCGGGGCGTGGCTTTGTTTGCCATCGACGAGGCGCATTGCGTGTCGCAATGGGGACATGATTTTCGTCCCGACTATCGCGCCTTATCGATACTTCATGAACGCTTTCCAAACGTCCCGCGCATCGCGCTGACAGCGACTGCGGATGCGCCGACGCGCGCCGAAATCGTGGAGCGGCTTGCGCTTGAGTCCGCGCGACAGTTCGTTTCCAGTTTCGACAGACCCAACATCAAATATCGCGTCGTGCAAAAGAACAACGCGCGTGCCCAGCTTGCCGCTTTCTTGGACGGCGAACATGCCAACGATGCGGGTGTGGTGTATTGCCTGTCGCGCAAAAAAGTCGATGAAACCGCACTGTGGTTGCAGGAACAAGGCTGGGACGCGTTGCCTTATCACGCCGGATTGGATGCCGCGACGCGTGCTAACAATCAAAGCCGCTTCCTGCGCGAGGAAGGCGTAGTGATGGTCGCCACCGTCGCCTTCGGCATGGGCATAGATAAACCCAACGTGAGATTCGTCGCTCATCTTGATCTCCCCAAAAGCATGGAAGCCTATTACCAAGAGACCGGACGTGCGGGTCGTGACGGCTTGCCCGCAAATGCTTGGTTGGCCTATGGCTTGGGCGATGTGGTGAGCTTGCGCAGCATGCTGGATGCGGGCGAGGCTAGCGAAGAACGCAAGCGCGTAGAGCGACTAAAATTAGATGCCTTGCTGGGCTATTGCGAATCCACCGACTGTAGACATCAGTCCTTGTTGCGCTATTTCGGCGAAGAGCATCCGGGTGCTTGTGGCGCATGCGACAACTGTTTACAGCCACCAGAAACTTGGGATGCGACCGAAGCTGCACGCATGGCATTGTCCTGCGTCTACCGCACGGGTCAACGCTTCGGTGCAGGTCATCTATGCGATGTGCTGATCGGCAAACTGACACCGCAAGTAGAACGACACCACCATCAACTGCAATCCACTTTTGCAATTGGCAAAAATCTGAACGCGACGCAATGGAGCAGCGTTTTTCGCCAACTCATCGCCCATGGGTTCATCACCGTAGATACCAAAGCTTATGGCGGCTTGCAACTCACAGATGCCGCACGTCCGGTACTTAAGGGCGAACGCAACATCTCGCTTAGACGAGATACGCAGACAGCGAAACGCAGATCCCCGCATACCAAACCACATGCCCTTGCCAATAACGGAGCTGATGACAGTCTGTGGTCTGTACTTAAGGCCAAGCGTATGGAGCTTGCAAAGGAACAGGGGGTCCCGCCCTATGTGATCTTCCATGACAGTACGCTGGTCGAGATGATGAGCATCCATCCACGTACATTGGATGAAATGTCACGCGTCAGCGGTATCGGACAAGCCAAGCTGGCCCGATACGGTGATGCATTCTTAAAGGTGTTCAATGGGTGAAACAGCGTAAATCAGAAGCAATGTGCCCTACTCACTCAAAGTAAGCAGGGCATCAGAGGCGAAAGTTATTGACGACAGCTTTTACGTATTCTGAACTACGATCTTGGGAAATGCCGCACTGTGATCCTGTGCCATCTCGGCGACCTTCACCGCGATACGACGTGCGATGGTCTTGTAGACCTTGCTGATGTCGCCATCACGATCTGCGACCACGGTAGGTTTGCCCGAGTCTGCTTGTTCGCGGATGCGTATATCCAACGGCAGGCTGCCCAAAAATTCCACGTTGTAGTCGGCACACATCTTTGCGCCGCCACCCGCGCCAAAGATGTGCTCTTCTTGACCACATTTCGAACAGATATGCGTGCTCATATTCTCCACGATGCCGATGATCTTGATGCCGACCTTCTCGAACATTTTGAGACCTTTGCGCGCGTCCATAAGGGCAATGTCTTGCGGCGTCGTGACTATGATAGAGCCGGTCACCGGCACTTTTTGCGCCAGTGTGAGTTGCACATCGCCCGTACCCGGCGGCAAGTCCACCACCAGATAATCCAAATTGTCCCAACGCGTCTGACGCAGCAGTTGATCCAGCGCCTGCGTCGCCATCGGACCACGCCAGATCATAGGCGCATCATCACCCGCGATCATGTATCCGATGGACATCGATTGCAGGCCGTGATTGATCATAGGCTCCATAGACTTGCCGTCTTTGGATACCGGCTGACCGCTGATGCCCAACATGGTCGGCTGCGAAGGGCCATAGATATCCGCATCCAGAATGCCCACTCTTGCGCCCTCGGCAGCAAGTGCCAAAGCCAAGTTCACAGCCGTGGTAGATTTACCCACACCACCCTTGCCTGATGCCACTGCAATGATGTTCTTGACCCCTTCAACCAAGGCCACGCCGCGTTGCACGGCATGCGGCACAACCTTGCTCGATACAGTCACGTTCAATTTGCCTGCACTCGGAATAGCCTGCTTGAGGTGGGATTCAACTTGCACTCTGATCTCTTCCCACACGCTCTGCGCAGGGTAGCCCAACATGATGTCCAAGCTGATTTCGCTACCGTTGACCTTGATGTTCTTCACCGACTTGCCGCTGACAAAATCTTTTTGTGTGTTGGCATCGATCAGATTTTTTAATGCATTCTGCACATCGGCTTCGTTGAAACTCATGACTTACTCCAGTTAGATTTCAAAATAGTCGGCAATTCTAATCGAATTCCGAACCTCTAAAGTCCATCAAACATTAGGGAATTAATGATTGGTGCTCCGAGGCTGATACCAATCCAACTTCTCACGCAGACTGACCACCCCTCCAACGATGATGAGTGTTGGTGCACGAGGCTGTTCACGCAAGACGATTGCCGGAAGGGTCTTGAGTGTCCCCACTAGTACGCGCTGATTGATAGTCGTACCCTGTTGCACCAATGCTGCGGGCGTATTTGAACTCATGCCATGTGCTATCAGTTGCACACAAAGCGTCTCCACACCCAACAAGCCCATGTAAACCACCACGGTTTGATGCGGTCTGGATAGTGCATCCCAATCCAAATCCATGCTGCCATCCTTAAGGTGGCCGGTAACGAACACACAAGATTGTGCATGGTCTCTATGCGTCAGCGGTATGCCTGCGTAGGCTGCGACCCCGGAGGCTGCGGTGATACCTGGCACAACCTCGAAGGGTATCGAATGTCCCGCTAAAGTCTCGATTTCCTCGCCACCCCGACCAAAAATGAAAGGGTCACCCCCCTTCAACCTAACGACGCGTTTCCCTTCTTGTGCGAGTCGCACCAACAAGTTGTTGATCGCGTCCTGAGGCAAAGTGTGCTTATCGCGTTGCTTGCCGACGAATATCTTCTCTGCACGACTCATGTTGACTATAGCCGGTGCAACCAGGTTGTCATACACCAATACTTCTGCAGATTTGATCAGTCTTAAAGCGCGTATCGTCAGCAGATCGGGATCTCCAGGCCCTGCTCCCACCAAGGCCACGGAACCGATTCGATTTTTTGCAGGTACTACGGTGACCCCCAGTGTTTCCGGATTACGCTGTTGCCAATATGCACTCGCAATCACCATCGCCTGCTCAATATCCTTGGCACGTCCCATGGCACGCAAGGCAATAGCCGCTGTCGCAATGACGGTCTGCCGGGCATAGTCATCCGAAATCTCTCCGCGCCATAACTGCGCCAATCTCGAGACATCCATCTTTTCATCTTTGACATGTCGTTGGGCGAATAGCGCAGGCCATGATTCCTCAAAGGTTTTGCCGCCCGACAACATATGTACAGTGCAAAGGCTGTCGGGGTTTCGCTCGGCATCACCACCCTCACCTTTGAACACGGCAAGATTCTCATCACCAAGGATAAGGGCTGCAGCCTGATGGCACACGTCATAACCCGGATGGAATATCCCTATCATAGTAGTGGCGGCAGCAGCCGGATTGAGCATGCGCACCACACTGTGCATAGGTGAACGCAGGCCCAGCAAGCTTTTCAATTCCAGTAGGTTTTTTAATCGCGGACTGAGCACCTCTAAAGGAAGGTAGGCAAAATCCTGCGTATTCAATTGCTGATTGGCTTGCAATACTGATGTGCAAGCCATGATCCCCAAACTTGCAAGAGCATCTTCGGCACACAAACGCCCTTCGACATTAGCTCCGTGCATCAATGTTTTGATGCCCTGTTGTGACAGCAGCAAGGCCGATAGTACGAACCACGGCAACTGCCTACGCTTGCCTGCATAAGCCGCCCAGTCCAGTGACACCAACGGGAAACTGTCAGGTACATTAAGGCTGGTGCGTGACGCCTTCACAAAGCCCGCCAATTCTTCTGGCGTTTCTTCTTCTACACGCATCAACATGAGGAACGCGCCTAATTGCTCGGGTTCTACCTGCCCCGACAAGATCAAGGACATAGCCTGTTCTGCTTCCACCAAAGTGAGATCGCGGGAACCGCGCTGCCCTTTACCCAAGGCTTGTATAAAGATAGAAAAGGGATTTTTCATGGCAATCGGAGTAATGGTATGCCTCCATATTAAGTCAATAATATCCCTACCCATTAGTGCGTTAGAGCTTAGGGCAATAAAAAACCAGCCTAAGCTGGTTTTTTATTGCCCTACTTGGAAACAGCTTATTTGGCTGCAAACAGTTCTTTAACCATCCACAACGAAAAAGCGATAGCCATAGCCATAGTTCCAACAGCGCAAATAGTAGCGATAAACGACATTTTTTTCTCCTCCCGAGAACGTTATGAATAACCACACCAGACAACTGGCACGCATCCTAGCACAATTATTTTTTAAAAAAAATAATTTGCGCATAGAAAATTATCCCGTGACACAGAAGCCACAAGAAACGGAGGATACTATTTATTTAAAAACAAAGGCTAGCGCGCAAGCTGCTACACCTTTGTTCGATAGGACATTTACTTCTTGGTAACTTGGATAATCATCCAAGCAGAAAAAACGATAGCCAGTGTTGCGGTGAACAAAGAAGCGAAAGTAGCGATGAAAGCCATGTAATTCTCCCTATTAGTTATATTTTGTTGTTGCCATTAAAATAGTCGACTAAATCTTTTCGTATTACTCGACTGAAACTTTTCGTATTATATAAGTGTTTTTATCGGGAATACACATAAGTTAATTAGGGCTAATGAAATTTATTTCTCGTGCCTTACAATCCGCACCCGCGAACCAATCATCTATCAGGCACAGACGCATTTTGCTAAAAAAACTCTATATCAAAACCTACGGCTGCCAAATGAATGAGTACGACTCAGACAAGATGGCAGATGTCATGAAAGCTTATGAGGATATGGAACAGACCGACAATCCCGAAGAGGCTGACGTGATTTTGTTCAACACCTGCTCTATTCGTGAAAAAGCTGAAGACAAAGTCTTCTCGGATCTCGGACGCGTGCGCCCCTATAAATTAGCCAACCCCAACCTCATCATAGGGGTGGGCGGCTGCGTGGCCAGCCAAGAGGGCGCGACCATCGCACAGCGCGCACCTTATGTGGATGTCGTGTTCGGTCCGCAGACCTTGCACCGTTTGCCGCAATTAATACAAGCTCGAAAAGATACTGGGCGCACTCAAATCGACATCAGCTTCCCGGAAATAGAAAAATTCGACCATCTTCCCGCCTCAACAACCACCGCCGGCAGTGCCTTCGTCTCCATCATGGAAGGATGCAGCAAATATTGCACTTTCTGCGTCGTACCCTATACGCGCGGTGAAGAAGTATCGCGCCCGCTGGCAGATGTATTAAAAGAGATTAACGACTTGGTGACCATAGGCGTCAAGGAAGTCACGCTGCTGGGACAAAACGTGAATGCCTACCTAGGCTTAACGGAGGACGGCGATACGGTAGATTTTGCCTATTTGATACAGGCCGTGGCTGCCATCGACGGTATAGGCCGCATACGCTACAGCACCTCACATCCAAAAGAGATGAGTCAGCGATTAATTGATTTATATGCCAACACACCCAAATTGGTCAGCCATCTACACCTGCCAGTTCAGTCTGGGTCAGATCGGATATTGGCTGCGATGAAACGTGGTCACACTGTTTTGGAATATAAATCCATCATCCGTCGCGTACGTGCCCTGCGCCCTGATATCTGCGTCACTTCGGATTTTATTGTCGGCTTCCCCGGCGAGACTGAACAAGATTTTGCAGCCACCATGAAGCTGATAGATGACATCGGCTTCGATAACAGTTTCAGTTTTTTATATAGCCCACGCCCCGGCACACCAGCAGCGGAGTTGCGTGACGATACTCCGCATGAAGTAAAAGCCGCACGTCTGAAAGCGCTACAAGATCGCATCATGGAACAAGAGGCAGCTGTGGCGGAAGGCATGCTTGGTACGGTGCAGCGCGCCCTGGTCGAAAGCATTTCCAAAAAAGACCCGAATGAAATGGCGGCGCGTACCGACAACAATCGGGTGGTGAATTTTGTCGGCACATCCGACCTCATCGGCCAGTTCATAGACGTTCGTATTACCCAAGTCGTACGCCACACGCTGCGTGGAGAGAAAGTTTGATATGACCAGCAAGTCCAAACTTAAATTGTCGCTGTCTGTGCAGTATGCAAGCGATCTGAAAGGACTGCCCACTCGTGCCCAGTTCCGCCGCTGGTTCCAAGCAGCGCTGCTGAACGATGTCACGCTTACGCTACGCATCGTTGATGCGGAAGAAGGTCGTCAACTGAACAAGGATTATCGTGGTAAAGATTACGCGACCAATGTACTGACCTTCGTATATGACAATGATCCGGTATCAGGCGACGTCGTGATCTGTGCGCCTGTGGTTACTAAAGAGGCAACCGATCAATCCAAGTCCCTTACTGCACATTTTGCCCACATGAGTGTTCATGCGGCCCTGCATCTGCAAGGATTTGATCATGAAATAGATCAACAGGCGGAAGAGATGGAGGCCTTGGAAACTTCAATAATGCTAAAATTGCGGTTCGTAAATCCTTATCAGAGTTAAATCATCCCGCAATGGACTTACCCGAGAGTTACAAACCCAGCCTGCTAGAGCGTCTATCCACACTGCTGCTACGCGCGCCTGAAGACCGCGAACAACTCGTACGATTACTTCACGGCGCATACGAAAAGAGTTTATTGGATGCTGACGCACTCTCCATGATGGAGGGCGTACTGCAAGTTTCGGAGCGTCAAGTGCGCGAGATCATGATTCCGCGTGCGCAAATGGATGTGATAGACATATCTGTTACACCAGAAAAATTCATCCCTTATGTCATCGAAAAAGCGCATTCCCGCTTTCCTGTCACCGATGGCGACAAAGACAATATCATCGGTATCTTGCTGGCCAAGGACTTACTGCGTTATTACGCAGGCGAAGAGTTCAATGTACGCGACATGCTTCGTCCAGCCGTATTCGTGCCGGAAGCCAAACGCCTCAATGTGCTTCTGAGCGATTTTCGCAGCAACCGCAACCACATCGCACTGGTAGTGGATGAGTACGGTGGTGTCTCCGGCATGGTGACCATAGAGGACGTGTTGGAACAAATCGTGGGTGACATAGCCGACGAATATGATTTCGACGAGGATGAAGACAATATTATTCGCCAAGACGAGACACGCTGGCGCGTCAAGGCTGACACCGAAATTGCCGCCCTTAATGAGGTGCTAGGCAGTATGTTTTCAGACGATGAATACGACACTGTAGGCGGATTGATACTCAAAGCGGCAGGGCAACTGCCCAAACGCGACGATCATTTCCGCATCGCGGACTACGATTTTACGGTATTGCGTGCCGATAGTCGCAGACTGTATTCACTATTAGTGGAACACAAGCCAGAAGTCGCAGCGATAGCAGAATGAAGCCTGAGCGGCTTACCCCGCCAATGTCTTAGAACTGTTCGTTCTCACCCAGATAACGCCACTGTCCCAAGGGCAGGTCGCCCAGCTTCACCTTGCCGATACGGATACGTTTCAGTCCGGTGACCTTGAGTCCCACCAACTCACACATGCGGCGTATCTGGCGCTTTTTGCCTTCACGCAACACGAAGCGTAACTGGTCCTCATTTTGCCAGGTGACCTTGGCTGGCTTCAGATACTCACCATCCAACTTTAAGCCCTGACAAAGCAAGGCCAAGCCGCTGTCTTCCAACTGACCTTGCACGCGCACCAAGTACTCCTTATCAACCTTGGAGTCCTCACCTATGAGCTGCTTAGCGACACGCCCGTCTTGGGTCAACACCAACAATCCCTGCGAATCGATATCCAAACGCCCGGCTGGCGCGAGACCCAGATGCTGACTGCGATGGAAGCGAATAGGTGACGGATCGTTCGCCCAGTGAGTATTCTCATCAAACAACACGCTGGCCGGCTTATACCCATGTTCGGCCTGACCGGACACATAGGAGATGGGTTTATTCATCAAGATGGTGACGCGCTCTTGCTGAGAATTCTGTGCAGCGGTGCGCAGGTTGATCTTTTGATGTGGAAAAACCTTGATACCTAATTCGCTTACCGCCACACCATCGACTTCGACCCAACCTTTTTCGATATAGACATCGGCTTCGCGACGTGAGCACAGACCGAGTTCGGACATGCGTTTGGAGAGACGGACTTTTTCCATGGAAGTAATGACGCAGAGCGTGAATCTAAATAATAAGGCGCGGATTCTACGCTATTGCCGGAATCGAGACTAAAAAACACGGCTTTGGGCCGCGTTTTTCAGCTACCCATCCCCGCGCAAACATCAATAGCTATGGCTCATGCCCAGTGATAGTGACCAAGGCGCAGTCAACTGGCCGTATGGCGAGCCATTGGGGTCGGGATTGGCATACTGGTACAGCGAAAACTGCACAAAACTGTAAATATTGGTCCTCTTTGCAAGCGCGACGGAGACACCCGGACTTAGATTCAAACTGCGCCCACCCGTATGCGGATTCATATTCAACGCAGTGCCACTATCGGCTTTTTTGTACATGGCATTCAGTTGTAGCAAACCTGTCACTTGTTGCGACAAGCCGTAATGTGCGCCGACATCGATAGCCAACTCATCACCAGGGCGATAATCATTTTTCAAAGCTATCGCCGTCTGCACTTGCGTACTGACGAACCAGCCACCAATGCCACCGACCTCCTGATAGTGATAGGCACCCAGCACCGCATCAGTGCTTCCACTACCGGGTTGCAAGCCCGCTTCCATCAAGGTACCGGGAACCATATCAAGATTGGTTTTGCCCGTGGGCAACTTCAAGCCCGCACGAATTCCACTACCAGCATGTGAATCGCTATCCGCCATTTTGTAGTGCCCGACGACACGCACATCACCCAACTCGCTGAAACTCTTTTGTGCTGTCGTCACCAAAGCGGGGTTGGCATCGCCGATCTGATGTGAGTGATCGCGCATCACCAAAGGCAGATCCAAGGCCACGCCCCATTGTGCGTTTAAGGCATAGTCCAGATCCATATTCAGGGTCTGATTGATAGTGCGCTGATTCTCCACTTCCGCACCAGCCAGATTCGGGTCGCTCGCCAAAGGCTTGGCGACCTTGCCAGCCCCTACGCGAGGCGCATCGGCTTTGGCGTAGCTATAGCGCATATCGATGCGCAAACCCTCGTCATGCCCCAAACCCTGAGTGTCCCAATGCGTATTCACCGCACAGAATGAAGAACCGCATCCCGCATAAGCGGTAGTGGCGACACTAAAAAGTGTCACAAAAAGCAGCTCACGTCTCATTTTTCGCCCCCTGTATCACAAGCGCGGATTGTAATCAGGATCACGCATTCCGCCCTGCGGCATTTTGTCGCAGACTCGTCCCGCTTAGTGATGTACACGGCTATCGGTTATGCTGAGCGGGTTTTGCATACATCAAACAGCCATATGGATACACCCATCAAAACTCACGGTATCGCGCTGCTAGCAGGCGCCATCTGTGTATTCGGATTCGCCCCTTACAGCCTTTACCCGCTGCCCATACTGGCGCTCTCCACCTTATTCATTCTGTGGCAACGCGCGGGGACACCCGCGGCCGCATCGAAAATCGGCTTCTGGTTCGGACTGGGCTTGTTCTCATCGGGTATCAGTTGGATCTATGTCGCCTTGCACGACTATGGTGATATGCCGATGTGGTTGGCACTGCCTGCGACCCTGTTGTTTGCGGCATTTTTGGCCCTGCTCCCGGCACTAGCGGGTTATCTGCAAGCACGCTGGCGAGCCTCTGATCGCGTGCGTTTGTTGTTGGTCATGCCCGCCATCTGGGTCGCAGTGGAATGTCTGCGCGGCTACTTGTTCACCGGTTTCCCTTGGCTGACGTTCGGCTATGCACACAGCGACAGTCCCCTGGCCGGTTATGCTCCGCTACTCGGCGTGTATGGTGTCTCCTTGATCGCCGCGATGTGCGCGGGCATGCTGGCACTACTCTGGCAATTTCGTTGCAACACCCAAGGCAAAATTATCGCCGCCCTCTTGATCATTGTGTTGTTATCGGGAGGACTGTTGCGCGGCGTGGCCTGGACCCAGCCACAGGGCGCGCCCTTCAGTGTGGCTTTGCTGCAAGGCAATATCGCTCAAAATCTGAAATTCAATGAAGACGCTCTGGTCGGCACGCTGGAAACTTATCGACGCCAGATCCTCGAAAGCAATGCACGTCTGACCGTATTGCCCGAGTCTGCTTTCCCATTGTTGCGCCAAGAAGTCCCACCCTACCTGATCACCAGTTTGCGCGAACATGCCAAGTCCAATGCGGGCGATATTTTGATAGGCTCATTCGAGCGCGATAACCGCAACTACTACAACAGTGTATTCGTAGTCGGTAGTTCGGAAAACGCTTTTACGGCTGATTTGCATTACCGCAAACAGCACCTCGTGCCCTTTGGTGAATTCATCCCGCTGCGCCCGTTGCTGGGATGGTTCATAAACGGCGTGCTCGACATCCCCATGGGGGATCTCAAAAGTGGTGGCACACATCAACCGCCATTGGCGATCGCGGGACAACAGGTATCAGTGAACATCTGCTATGAGGATGTGTTCGGCGAAGAGATCATCAACGCACTGCCCCAAGCCACCGTGCTGGTGAATGTGACTAACGACGCATGGTATGGGCATTCTTGGGCAGCCGTGCAGCACAACCAGATTTCGCAATTGCGTGCCTTGGAAAGCGGCCGCATGATGTTGCGCGCCACCAATACCGGCGTCACCTCCATCATCAGCACCCAAGGGAAGGTGTTGCAGCAATTGCCACAACATGAAGAAGGCGTACTGATAGGCATGGCCCGGGGATACAGCGGTAGCACACCCTATGTGTGCTGGGGTAATACTGCGGTGTTTTTGCTGATTGCGCTGATGCTGGGTTTGGCTTGGCGCTTGCGTAACACGCAAAGTGCTGGTGATAAAAGTTGAGTTGGTGTTGCTATCTGTTGCGTTGCGCGGACGATACCTTGTATTGCGGCATTAGTAACAATATTGAGAAAAGACTCGCCGCACACAATGCAGGCACAGCGGCAAAATACACGCGCATACGCACGCCTGTGGAACTGGTCTATATTGAGGGTTGCAATAATCGTTCCAGTGCATCCAAACGGGAAGCAGAGATTAAACGCTTATCGAGAGCGGCGAAAATCACACTGATTGCACAGCGCCGCCCACCTGTTTAGTACTGCTCACAATATCAGATCTGTAACTTACGCCCATCATCACGCAGTTGTCTCATCCCAGCACTGGAAACAGCCCGCGCAACCCCCCAGCGATAAATTCGACTGCGATGGCTGCGAGCAGCAGCCCCATCAGGCGTGAAACGACGTTACTGCCGATCTTGCCCAAGCGTTGCGAGACCCAGGGTGCGGCCAAAAATGTCAGCCAAACCGTCAGGCTCAGAAGTACCAAGATCAAGGCCATCACCGCGTAATGCCCTGCGCTGCTTGCTTTGTGCGCATCGACGATGACAGTACTGATCGCCCCCGGCCCCGCCAATAAAGGGGTGGACAGGGGGACGATGGCCACCGAGGAAGTCGCATCGTTGTCCGCCAAGTCTTCGTTTGCCAACTTAGATTTATCCACCATCAGCATATTGATCGCCATCAACAAAATCAGGATGCCACCGGCGGTGCGGAAAGAGTGGATGCTAATACCAAAGAATTCCAGTATTAGCTCACCCGATACCAGTGCGACCAAGAGGATGACCAGCACAGAGAATGAAGCGATACGCCCCACGCGTTCGCGCTTCTGCGCCGACAATCCCGCAGTAAAAGCGATGATGATAGGGATGATACCCACCGGATCAACAATGGCGAACAGGCTGATGAATATCTTGCTGTATTCGGTAAAGTCCAACATAAGTCCTCGTCACACCCGGATGGACGCGCTCTAATTAAACAACAGGTCCGGCAGGAATAATGTGATCTGCGGTATGTAAGTGATAATCATGAGGAACACCAACAACACCATTAACCATGGCAAAGCAGCACGAGTCACCTCCATGATACTCATGTTGGTGATACCGCTGGTCACGAACAGGTTCAGCCCGACTGGCGGCGTGACCATCCCTATCTCCATATTCACCACCATGATGATACCCAGATGAATAGGATCTATACCCAAGTGTGTGGCGATGGGAAAGAAGATGGGCGCGAGTATCAAAATGATGCCGGTGGGCTCCATGAAGTTACCCGCCACCAGCAAGATGATATTGACCACCAACAGGAACATCCATGGCGCCATACCGAAAGCGACAATGTGTTCTGCAATCGTCTGTGGAATACGCTCCGTGGTCAGCACATGTGCAAACAGCATCGCATTGGCGACAATGAACATCAGCATCACTGTGGTACGGCTGGCATCCACAAACACTTGAGGCAAGTGACTGATCTTCAGGTCTTTGTAGATGAACACCGCGACGAACAAGGCATAAACTGCCGAAACTGCTGCTGCTTCTGTTGGGGTGAACACACCGCCATAGATACCGCCCATGATGATAACCAACAAGGCCAGTCCCCACATGGACTGCCTGAATTTTACCAACACAGTACCCAAACTCTGGCGTGGATTAGGTTGTATATCCAGCTTTTTGACCCGCCAGTGCACGGCAAACATCAACATCAAGCCCAGCAAGATGCCCGGAATCACACCCGCCATAAACATACGCCCCACCGACACATCCGTTACGGCAGCATATACCACCATCACGATGGAGGGTGGTATCAGGATGCCCAGGGTTCCGGCGTTGCAAATCACACCTGCAGCAAACTCCTGTGGATAGCCGTTACGTACCATACCCGCGATGACGATAGTGCCAACTGCCACGACGGTGGCCGGACTGGAACCGGATACCGCCGCAAACAACATGCAGGCCAGGATCGATGCGATCGCGAGGCCGCCCCGCAAATGTCCGACTGCCGCAATCGCGAAATCGACCATGCGCTTGGCCACACCACCGGTAGACATCAGCGCACCTGCAAGGATGAAAAAAGGAATCGCTAACAGCGTGTAATGCTCGCTGGTCTCGTACAACTTGATAGATAAAGATGCCAGTGAATCCTGCGCAAAAAAAGCGATGGTTAACAAACTCGACAGTCCCAAACTGATAGCGATGGGCATACCTATCAGCATGAAGAAGAACAGCGTGGCAAACAGGAAGAAAGTGTTCATTTCCGCTCCTCCATCGCCTTGAGTTTGAGTGCTTCTTCTACTTCATCCGCAAGATGCAATCGATCAGATTTGCCACTGATCAGATTCCATAACACCGGCAAGAAGCGCAACGCCAGCAAAAAAAATCCAACCGGCAAGATGGCACGCACTATCCACATCTGTATCGGCAGGTCTTCCAGTTCTATGCCTGCCGAACGCATCTTCAGCACATAGATCATAGAACCATAAATCACCATGCCGGCATAAACCAGACAGAACAATACCGCCAATATTGAAGTGTAGCGGCGCGGCTTGGGCGGTAGCAGCTTAACGACAGCATCCACCCCGATATGCGCGCCCACCCTTACCCCGTAAGAGATGCCTATAAAGACCATCCCCGCAAATAAGATGGTGGTCAGTTCGACCGCCCAGGTGAATCCGGAATTGAAAACATAACGCATGACGACTTGGACGAAAGTTAGCAAAGTCATCGCTGCGAGTAAAAAAGCGATGAGATATTCATCGATACGCTTGAGGAACTTCATGACTTATCCCTAGAAAAGACCCCGGGCAGGCCGGGGTCGTTGATCTACTGGAACTACTTCTTGGCTTTGTGCTTTGGATGTTCTGTTGCTTTCTTCTCGGGTGCGGGCTTGGTGTTTGCCTGTTCTGCAGCATCGATCAGATCTTTACCTATCTCACCCTCAAACTGTCTCCAAACCGGCTTCATCACTACACGCCATTGTTGCTTTTCAGCCGCGGTCATGGGAATGACTTTAGCCTTGTTGTCTGCAATCACTTTGGCGCGGAAATCGTCATCCTCGGTCAACGCAACCTTATTGCCATAAGCAATGGACTCGGTCATAGCCTCAGACAAACCAGCCTTAATATCTGCAGGCAGACCCGCCCACCACTTCTGATTGGCGATGACCATATAGTCGAGAACGCCGTGATTACTCTCGGTAATGAACTTCTGCACCTCGTGGAATTTCTTGGTGTAGATGTTCGCCCAAGGATTTTCAGCACCATCGACCACGCCTGATTGCAATGCTTGATACACCTCTGCAAAAGCGATTTTTTGAGGATTCGCACCGACTGCCTTGAACTGTGCTTCCAACACATCTGAAGCTTGGATACGGAACTTCAGACCTTTGGCATCTGCTGGAGTACGTAACGGTACATTGGCAGAGAATTCTTTCATGCCGTTATGCAAGAAACCAAAACCAATGATGCCCTTATCCTGCATAGAGGTCAGCAATTCTTTGCCCTTGGCACTGTTCTGAAAACGACCGACAGCGTCGATGTCATCAAACAGAAATGGCAGATCGAAAACTTGGAGTTTCTTGGTGTACTTGCTGAATTTGGAAAGTGAGGGTGCAAGGATCTGCACGTCGCCCAGCAGCAGAGCCTCCATCTCCTTACCATCGCCGAACAATTGGCTGTTAGGGAAAACTTCAACCTCTACACGACCCGGGAAACGCTTTTCGACTAGCTCCTTGAACTTGATCGCCGCTTGACCTTTAGGCGTGCTGTCCGCTACGACATGGCTATATTTAATGACGTATTCCGCAGCGGCATTCGCCACCCCGCAGACACCCATCGCCAGAACAAACATCATTGCATTACGTAGTTTCATGATCACTCCCCAATAATTGTTTTAGAGACACGCTGAAATAGGTTTGCTGACTTGTTCACAACAACTCCGAAGATTGCATATTGCCGAGTTGTCTGGAAACGGAATATACGAGTGTTGGGAATCTAACGCCATAACAAAATTTAAAAATAATTCCCCCGGATTACTGAAGCAGGCATTGAGTACTGACGTGCACAAGGGAAAACCAGTAAAATACGCGCCTTTGCAAATCGAATAAAGCTCATGCTGACCTTTCAACAAATCATACTGACCCTGCAGAAATACTGGGATAAACAAGGTTGTGCCTTGTTGCAACCTTACGATATGGAAGTCGGCGCTGGCACTTCGCATACCGCGACCTTCTTGCGCGCCTTGGGCCCCGAGCCTTGGAAGGCCGCATATGTACAGCCTTCACGCCGCCCCAAAGATGGCCGCTATGGCGAGAATCCAAATCGCTTACAGCATTATTACCAATTCCAAGTGGTGTTGAAGCCGGCCCCGGCGAACATCCTGGAACTGTATCTGGGTTCACTAGAAGCACTCGGATTCGATCTCAAGAAAAATGATATACGCTTTGTGGAAGATGACTGGGAAAATCCAACCTTGGGCGCCTGGGGCTTGGGTTGGGAAGTGTGGCTGAACGGCATGGAAGTCACCCAGTTCACCTACTTCCAACAAGTTGGTGGCATAGATTGCAAACCTATCACCGGCGAAATCACTTACGGTTTAGAACGCTTGGCGATGTATTTGCAAGGCGTGGAAAGTGTGTACGACCTCACATGGACCGAGGGCGTGTCATATGGAGACGTCTATCACCAGAACGAAGTGGAACAATCCACCTACAACTTCGAACACAGTGACGTGGAATTTTTGTTGAGCGCTTTTGGCAGTCACGAGAAGCAGTCGAAATACCTGATGGAACAGCAACTCGCCCTGCCCGCCTATGAGCAAGTACTGAAAGCGGCTCATAGTTTCAACTTGCTGGATGCGCGCGGTGCGATTTCAGTGACCGAACGTGCAGCCTATATGGGGCGTATACGCAATCTGGCGCGCAGTGTCGCGGCAGCCTATTTGGATAGCCGTGCGAAGTTGGGTTTCCCGATGGCACCCAAAGCTTGGGCCAGCGAAGTGATGGAACAGATCGAACTTAAAGCTAAGAAGGTGGCAGGATGAGCAACAAGAATCTATTGGTCGAGTTGTTCGTAGAAGAGCTACCACCCAAATCCCTAAAAAAACTGGGCGAGAGTTTTGCCGAAGTCATGGCCAGCAGCCTCAAGGCACAAGGCTTGGCAACAGAAGATGCGGTAGTCACTTCATACGCCACACCACGCCGCCTTGCTGTGCATATCACCGCTGTCGCCAAACAAGCAGCAGACAAATCAGTCTCACAAAAGCTCATGCCGGTTGCGGTCGGGCTGGACGCGAATGGCGCACCCACTAATGCGCTGTTAAAGAAACTCAGTAGTCTGGGCGCGGATGCAAGTGCTATCCCCAAACTCAAACGCGCACAAGATGGCAAGGCCGAGGCCTTGTTCTACGATAACGTCATCAAGGGTGCGACACTTGCCGAAGGTCTGCAAAAATCTTTAGATGAAACCATCGCCAAGCTTCCTATCGCGAAAGTAATGGGCTATCAGCTCGCCGATGGTTGGAGCTCGGTAAATTTTGTACGCCCTGCACATAGCCTGATTGCCCTGCACGGCACTGATGTCGTGCCTGTGTCCGCTCTGGGACTGAGCGCAGACCGCATCACCCAAGGTCATCGCTTCGAAGCCAAGGTCGATAAGTTGATTATCAAAGATGCCAATGGCTATGCACTACAACTGGAGCAGGAAGGCGCTGTCATCGCCAGTTTTACGACACGTCGTGCAGATATCGTGCGTCAATTGGAAGATGCAGCGGGTCGCGAGAAACTCAAGCCTATCGAAGATGAAGCCTTGCTCGATGAAGTCACCGCGCTGGTCGAACGTCCCAATGTAATGTTGGGCAAGTTCGAAAACGAATTCCTCTCTGTCCCTCAAGAGTGTCTGATCTTGACCATGAAGGCGAACCAGAAGTATTTCCCGCTACTGGATGCCAACAACAAGTTGACCAATCATTTCCTCATCGTCTCCAACATCAGTCCGGCAGATGAGAGTCTGGTCATCGGTGGCAATGAGCGCGTGGTCCGTCCACGTCTGGCGGATGCCAAATTCTTCTTCGAGCAAGACAAGAAAAAGACACTGGCATCACGCGTCGACGGGCTGAGTAAAGTGGTGTACCACAACCAACTCGGCACCCAATTGCAACGCGTGGAACGTGTGTCAAAATTAGCCGGCACCATCGCGCGTCTGCTACAAGCCGATAAAGATCAGGCTGTACAGGCAGCACGTTTGGCCAAATCCGATTTGCTTACCGACATGGTCGGCGAGTTCCCGGAATTGCAAGGCATCATGGGGCGCTATTACGCGCTCAACGATGGCGAACCGGCAGAAGTGGCTGATGCTATCGAAGCGCATTACCGTCCGCGATTCGCCGGCGACGCACTGCCACACGGGCCTGTGTCCTGCGCTGTCGCACTGGCGGACAAATTGGAGACCTTGATTGGCATATACGGTATAGGCCAAGTGCCTACCGGTGACAAAGACCCTTACGGCCTGCGTCGCAACGCACTGGGTATCTTGCGCATCCTGATCGAGACACCCTTGGATCTGTCATTATCCGCACTCATCAAACTCGGCGCGGCAAACTTCCCCGCCGGCATGCTGAGCCCTACTGTGGTGGCGGATATTGAACATTTCGTTGCAGATCGTATGCGCGGTTATTTACGCGAGCAGGGCTACGAACTTTCACACATTGAAGCTGTACTCGCAGTTCTTTATGGCCGCACCCATCAGGTGTTACCCCGCTTGAAAGGTGTGAAAGCCTTCGCAGCATTGACCACCGCCAAGGACCTTGCCGCCGCCAACAAGCGCGTACAGAACATCATCCGCAAGAATCACGAAGAATTGGGGAACCAGTTACAAGGTAGTGACCTGAAGATTGCGCTGTTGCATGAAGCTGCCGAGCGCGATCTGTATCAGGCGATGCAGGACATCTCGCCATTGGCGGCGGATTATCTGGAGCGTGGCGACTATGGCCAAAACCTCAAGATACTGGTTACCCTCAAGCCCTTTATTGACGACTTCTTCGAGAAAGTCATGGTGATGTGCAAAGAACCTGACCTACGCCTGAATCGCGCCGCCTTGTTACAGCAACTGGGTGGTTTAATGAATCAGGTCGCGGATATCTCAAAATTAGCGGCTTAACTGCGACGTCACCTGGCGACAACCAACCAATGACTATCCTATGAAACTCATCATCTTGGACCGCGACGGCGTCATTAATCAAGACTCCGACCAATTCATCAAGAGCCCCGCCGAATGGCTGCCCATAGAGGGCAGCCTGGAAGCGATCGCCCGCCTAAATCAATCGGGCTATCGTGTCGTAGTGGCGACCAATCAGTCCGGAGTCGGTCGTGGACTATTTGATATGACCACCCTAAACGACATACATGACAAGATGCACAAGGCTGCCGCACTTGTTGGTGCACGCATCGACGCGGTGTTCTTCTGTCCGCACACTGCCGAGAGCCATTGCCATTGCCGCAAACCCAAGTCCGGCATGTTCGAAGAGATATCTGCACGCTACAACATCCCCTTGAATGACGTGCCGGCGGTAGGTGACTCGCTGCGCGATCTGCAAGCCGGCGTTGCGTTAGGAACACAACCGTACCTGGTTCTGACTGGCAAGGGCGGCAAAACACAGGCAGCGGGCAATTTACCCGAAGGTACACAGGTATTCGCCAATCTGAGTGCGGTTGTCACCGAGTTATTGAAAGGTCAAGGTTGAATACATGCTGCTGATACGCTCGCTGCTGTTCTTGTTGTTGCAACTCATCATCACTCCGATTTTTGCCACTTTGGCCTTGCTGAGTTTTCCCTTCAGTCGCATGACACGTTACCTCATCATTTCACAATGGGCGAAGATGATGCTGCCGATCTTGCGCGTGGTGTGCGGCATACGCCATGAAGTTAAGGGCATAGAAAATCTCCCCAAGGAACCGTGCATTATCATGTGCAAACACCAATCCGCATGGGAAACACTGGCTCTACAAAAGATTTTCCCACCGCAAGTCTGGGTATTAAAGCGCGAGCTATTTTGGATACCTTTCTTCGGCTGGGCCTTGGCACTGACCAGCCCCATCGGCATCAAACGCAGCGATGGCAAATCTGCAATGAAGCAATTGCTCAAGCAGGGCAAAGAACGCTTAGCACAAGGTTTTTGTGTGGTGGTTTTTCCAGAAGGCACGCGTGTCCCTTACGGTCAGCGCGGTAAATACAAAATAGGTGGCGCAATGCTGGCAGCCAGTTCCGGAGTCCCCGTGATCCCCGTCGCGCACAATGCAGGGCGCTTGTGGGGGCGCAATGCGTTCAGCAAACATCCGGGCGTGATCACCATGAGCATAGGTGAGCCTATCCAGACTCAGGGTCTCAAGGCGGATGAGATCAATGCTCGCGTAGAAGCATGGATAGAGAACGAAATCCAGCAACTGGCACACTGATGCCCAAAGCGTTGCGCACCACGCCTCCGGCCGCCGAGCAGCGTGACACTGATCTTGCGGGGCAACGCATCACCTACACCCTTAAACGCAGTAGCAAGCGACGCAGCATAGGATTACGCATAGACGACAAGGGGCTGACCGTGAGCATGCCACTGCGCGCATCCGAACAGTGGCTGGATAAGGTCTTACAAGACAAAGCGGCCTGGGTGGTGAATAAGCTACAAGGCTGGGAGGATCGCAGACCGCAACCCGTGCTATTGCATGAAGGCGCGCAACTCGATTATCTTGGCGAGCTGCTGACCTTGCGCATAACATACGGTCGCTTCGTAGCACCCGCACAGAGACGCGGTAATGAGCTCTGCGTATTCCTCCCCCTCATTGGTACTGACAAACAACTCGAGCGCGATGTCACACAGTGGTACAAAGACCAAGCACTCCGCCTCTTCAAGCAACGCGTGAGTCATTACGCTGTCGTCATGAATCTGCTCCCGCCGGAGATTAGATTATCGACCGCCAAGACACAGTGGGGATGTTGCACTGCTCGCGGTTCTATACGACTCAATCTACAACTGATCAAGCTCCCTACAAGACTGATCGACTACGTGGTGGTGCATGAATTAGCGCATCTTCAGGAGATGAATCACTCGTCAAGATTCTGGGCCGTGGTGCATGCGGCCTGTCCCGATTATTTACAATTACGTGCCGAACTTAAGTCTGTGGCGCTCTGACCTCTGCCGTCGTTTGCAAGGTCGCGCTGAATATATAGATATTTTTCCTCACCTCAATTAACCCTCATTAAGGTATCTTATGGGCTGTTCGCCCAATTTGCGAAAATGATGGGGTCATATGCAAAAGTCAGACAAACTGCACAACACGCTGATCGTACTGGTAATTTTGATCATGTTGGGCGTATTGGCGTTTTTTTACCAAAAAACCCAAGCAGTGGATCTACGCGAACAGAACGAAGTCATGAGTCTACTGAATGAGCTCAAAGACATCGACAAGCGCTGGGATTTCGAAGCCCAGCGAGCACGCATAGATCTAAGCAAGAACGGGATGGTTCATTTCAGCCGGCCGGAAGCGGGCGACAAAGCGTTGCGCGACATCACCCGCGTTGCCCAAGCAACATCCAGTGCCTCTTTACGTTCCGGCCTGACCGAATTACGCAAGACCATAGAAGTCAAAGCTGAATTGTTCGAACGCTTCAAGGCTGAGAACCATCTGAACAAAGAGGCGCTGCAAACGATATTAAGTACGGCGTCCAGCCTGACCGTCCAGAGTAATCCGCAACAAGTCCTACCGACTTCGCTGGTTCAAGCAGTCAACGATCTTAACGAACATGCATCCCAATACTATCTGCAGGCCGAAGATACACAGCGTGTCAGCCTACAGAGCGCAGCCACACACCTCACTGCAGTCCCCGCAGAGTTTCGCGAGAGTGCGGATAACATCGTCACGGCAGTACACACACTGACCAAACATATTCCAGTCGAAATCGCTTTATTCGATCAACTGGAAGCACTGACATCTGGACCCCGCCTGGTCAATATGACCCTGTCATTCAACGGCGAACTCGACAGCATCTTTCAAGAGAAAGAACGCTATCGCATCTACCTAATTTATTACTCCGGCGCGCTATTGATTCTGCTTGGCTATATGGGTTTCCAACTCAAAGCCACGAATCAAAGTTTGGAGGTCAGAGTTGAGAAACGTACCGAGGAACTCTCGGAAGCGATGAAACATCTGAAGGAATCTGAATTACAATTAATACAATCAGAGAAAATGTCCTCGCTGGGTCAGATGGTCGCGGGTGTCGCACACGAGATCAATACTCCCTTGGCTTATGTCAAAAATAGTTTAGGGCGGGTAGCCGAACAACTACCCAGTTTGCGGATCACCATAGATCACAGCGAAAAACTGTTGGAGCTACTCAAAACGGGTAACGATCAGGAAGGTATGGCGCGTGAATTCAAGCACACCTATTCACAGATTGCAGCGCTCAAACAACAAAATGTCCTAGAAGAATTAGAAAACTTGGTCAAAGATGGCCTGTTCGGTACAGGGCAAGTAGCCGAGATTGTCGGCAACCTCAAGAACTTCAGTCGTCTGGACCGTAGCAAAGTCGCCCAATTCAACCTCAATGACGGCCTCAACAGCACGCTGCTACTTGCCAAACACTTGCTCAAGACGATAGAGGTGCACAAAAATTTCGGTGAACTCCCGGAGATCACCTGTTCGCCCTCGCAACTTAACCAGGTGTTCTTGAACTTGATCACCAATGCGGCACAAGCCTTGCCAAACGAGCGCGGTACGATCACATTAAATTCTCGCAGGGAAGGCAACGGGGTAGTAGTAGAAGTGATAGACAACGGCAATGGCATTCCACCCGACGTGCTTCCCAAGATATTCGATCCTTTCTTTACCACCAAGGAGATCGGCAAAGGTACCGGACTGGGACTCTCCATCTCGTATAAGATCATCCAGCAACACGGAGGGAACATCAAGGTCGAATCAAAACAAGACGCAGGGACGAAGTTCATCGTTTGGCTGCCGCTCAAGCCGCCCGCAGAAGCAGATCTCGAAGGATAGAGGCATATGAACACGCCAGAGAAGATAGGCAAATACGAAGTTCTGGGTCCACTGGGTACCGGTGGCATGGGCGTAGTATTGAAAGGCTGGGATCCGGCTATTGCCCGAGGTGTCGCGATCAAATCCATCAACAAAACGCTGCACCAGAAAGACGATTTGGATGGTTTGATGAATCGCTTTCGCCAAGAAGCGCAGGCAGTAGGACGTTTGGTGCATCCGAGCATCGTACAGATTTACGACTATCTGGAAGACAACCATGGCGCATACATCGTCATGGAACTGGTGAACGGCAAAACGCTTGCACACCATCTGGCTGAAGGTGATCGTTACGATATCAATGAGGTCGGCCAGATCATCACCCAGTTGCTCGATGGTATAGGCTATGCCCATGCGCAAGGTGTGGTGCATAGAGACATCAAGCCATCTAACATCATGATCAACAATGATGGCCGCATCAAGATCAATGACTTCGGCATCGCACATGTCGAGTCTTCCACACTCACCCAAGTGGGTGACATTTTGGGCACGCCGCACTATATGTCCCCGGAACAATTTTTGGGCGTCAACATAGATGGCCTAACCGATTTATTCGCGATTGGCGTGATTGCTTATGAATTGCTGACAGGCAAACGCCCCTTCACTGGCAATGCCGCCACAGTCATGCAACAGGTAATGAATGTGGAGCCATCCAAACCCAGCGAACTAAACGTACAACTCTCCCCGATGATGGATGCCGTGATGCATCAGGCGTTGGCGAAGAAAAAAGAGGATCGATATCAGAATGCCAGGGCGTTCTCGGACGCATTCCGCGAGGCTATACGGGCCTCCTTGCATGTTGAGGCCCCTGTTGGTGTGCCTAATAGCAACACGATGATGAATTTTTCGCGCATGCTGAATGCAGACAGCAGCCTGACCAATCCCGGGACTCAGGACAGCTCACAATACGGCAACAGCCCTATCACTTTAGATTCAAGTATCAAGAAAGCGCGTCTATTGATCGTCGACGATGACGAACGCATCCTGACGGCACTCAAGTCACTATTCCGCCAACGCTATCACGTCTTCACGACCACCGATGGCAACAAGGCGCTGGAGTTCCTGCGCAAATACCAGATGCACGTGATCATCAGCGATCAGCGTATGCCCATCATGCTGGGCGTCGACCTGTTGCGCCAATCCCGCGAGATATCCCCACGCAGCGTCCGTATCTTGCTGACGGGCTATTCTGATCTGGCCTCTATCGTAGGCTCTATCAATGACGGCGAGGTCTACCGCTTCATCAACAAGCCCTGGGATGATATTGCGCTGCAAACCCTGGTAGCCGAAGGCGTGACCATTGCCTTGGAACTTGCAGATACAACCAGTAACCCCATCGGCTTGCCTGACAAGATGGAAGCAGGAGTGATGGTGATAGATCAAGATGAAGAGATCTACAGGGTGGCACGTGAACTTATAGGCGGCAAGTGTCCTGTGATTTATGCAGCAGACAGTGACACAGCTTTAGAACTACTCACCAAACACGAAATCGCCGTGATACTCGCGGATGTGGAGTCCGGTCATGCCAAGCTCACCTCACTGCTGAAGCTGCTGAAACAAGAGAACCCGCAAATACTCACCATTGTTGTGACAAAAGCTGCCGACTCCGAGCTGGTCATCGATCTCATAAATCAGGCCCAGGTGTTCCGCATCCTCAGCAAACCACTCAGTGTAGGCTTGCTGAAGGGACAACTTCATGCAGCCCTGCAACGTTACCTGACCTATAAACAAACCCCCGCTTTGACCAAGATGTTGCGCGTCGACCCGCCCACAATCACGCATGGCACGGTAGGTGCGCGCATCATGGAGAGCCTAAAAACTTTGCGCGGCAAGTGGTTCGGCGCCAATTAATCCAACGATAGTCTCTCGCCCTGCTCGGCGAACAACTCGACTAACTTGCTGTACAACTCACCATTGTCGCGTCGGCTATGCCAAATGCCGTCCTGCCATACATAGTGGAAGCCACCCGATTTCGCCGCCACCCAGATCTCTTGGTTTACATCGTGCCGATTAATGATAATCTTCTGACCGTTATCGAACTCGACCTCCAGTACATTACCGCTACGGTTGCATTCCACATCCCCCCCGCATTCGTCTATAGACGTTTCGATCAAGGCTAGTGCATCATCGGCAAGTTGGTTGAATTCGCTCTCAGTCATTTATAATCCGCCTCTTTAGAATTTAATCGGGTACATCATGTTGCTACGTCTGAGCATTATCGTGGTTTTGGCTTTGCTCTCGCAAGGCTGCGGCAGAAAAGGGTCGCTGATACTGATTCCGACTGCGCAGCCAGCACAGAGTGCGCCCGCAATTTCCTCCGTCCCATCTACCCAAACACAGCCCTGATCATGTCCGCATATTTCCAGTTCCAGAATAAACAGCTCTATGCTGAAGACGTTGCCATGTCCGACATCGCAGCACAGTTCGGCACACCTTGTTATGTTTACTCACGCGCCGCCCTAAGCGACGGCTATCGCCAATTCAGCGCAGCCTTACAGGGTCGTGAACACCTGATCTGCTATGCGGTAAAAGCCAACTCCAATCTAGCCGTCCTCAGCGTATTCGCGAGGCTGGGCGCAGGCTTCGACATCGTCTCGGGTGGCGAACTGCAACGTGTGCTGGCCGCGGGCGGCGATGCGCGCAAAGTGGTGTTTTCAGGCGTAGGCAAGACTGCCGAAGAGATGCGTATGGCTTTGACTGCCAACATCCTGTGCTTCAACGTCGAGTCCGCGCCTGAACTGGATAAACTCAACGCGGTCGCTGCAGAAATGGGCAAAGTCGCGGCCATCAGCCTGCGTGTCAACCCCGATGTGGATGCAAAAACCCATCCCTATATTTCCACCGGCCTTAAACAGAACAAATTCGGCGTCGCCTACAGCGAAGCGATTGCGCTATATCGCAAGGCCAGCACTTATACCAACCTTCGCATCACAGGCATGGACTGCCACATAGGCTCACAACTGACCGAGACCAGCCCTTTCATCGCGGCGATAGAAAAGGTCTTGGTGCTAGTCGATGCACTCGCAGCTGAGGGCATCACACTGGAGCATCTGGACTTGGGCGGCGGCTTGGGCATCTGCTATGACGACGAGACCCCTCCAGCAATCTCTGAATACATCTCAGCTATGTTGGGCGCACTGCAAGGCCGCACCCAAAAATTGATCCTGGAGCCGGGGCGCGTACTGGTCGGGAATGCGGGCGTATTGCTCACTAAAGTGGAATTTCTCAAACATGGAGAGGAAAAAAATTTCGCCATCGTCGATGCGGCCATGAACGATCTGATGCGTCCCGCGCTTTACAATGCCTATCACAACATCCAGCCCGTTAAGCAAGAAGACCATGCCGCACAGCGTTATGAAGTGGTGGGTCCAATCTGCGAGACTGGCGACTTCATCGGACGTGATCGCCAACTCGCTATTGCCCCGCAATCATTGTTGGCGGTGTTCTCGGCTGGCGCTTATGGCATGAGCATGAGCTCCAATTACAACACCCGCCCACGCGCTGCCGAGGTGATGGTAGATGGAAATAAGATTCATTTGGCCCGCGCACGCGAGACTTTCCAACACCTAATCAGTGGCGAGCAGCCTATTCCATAAGGGAATTCATAAAAACACAAATTCAAGTTGAACATTGCGCGGGTATTCGGTAGAATCCGCGCTCTTTTGAAAAACGGTTGGAGCAGAACCATGGCACGTGTATGTCAAGTTACGGGTAAAGGCCCGATGAGCGGGAACAATATTTCCCATGCAAACAATAAAACCAAGCGTCGTTTCTTGCCTAATCTGCAACGTCGTCGCTTCTGGGTTGAGAGCGAAAATCGCTGGGTGAGCCTGCGTTTGACGAATGCCGCTCTGCGTACCATCGACAAGAATGGTATCGAAGCTGTTTTGACCGAAATGCGCGCCCGTGGCGAGAGCATCTAAGGAGATAAGAAATGCGCGAAAAAATCAAATTGGAATCAAGTGCAGGTACAGGCCACTTCTACACAACAACTAAAAACAAGCGTACTACGCCGGAAAAAATCGAAATGATGAAGTTCGATCCCAAGGCTCGCAAGCACGTTATGTACAAAGAAACCAAGCTGAAGTAATACGCTTGTTTTCCCGATAAAAAACCCGCTCAGGCGGGTTTTTTATCGTCCATACCGATCACACATATTTTTCAGACAGCAGCATCCGGAGGGATGGTTAATGGCAAGGCAGTTTTTTTAACTCGCTGCCTGGAAAGTCTGTTTGCAGCACACCTAGTTTGCTTGCCGTCTGCGCATCTATGCCGTTGAAGACAAAGATGGTCGCCCTGAGTTTGCTAGCACGCTCACCGATTTTGGCGCTGCGTACATCTTTACTGGCCAGACTCTCTAAAAATTTCTGCGCTGCATCTTCGGACTTAAACACTCCCAGTGAAATCGCGTGTTGCCATTCACCCGCCTCCTGCACGACAAAGTATTCCTCTATGCCGCGCGCCTTCAGTTGAGCGATTTTGTTGTTGATCGCGGCTTTATCTTTCATGGGCGGGATATAGACCCAGTAGCCGATGTTGTACTCGACAGGGCGTTGTGACAGTTTGTTACCCAACGCCATCGTCGCCAATGCTTCATTTGCTCGTTTCAAATCAGTGCCGGAAAAATCGCTCCACTCCATACAGACGGGTGCGGATATATCCGCTGTTTCGACGGCTATAGCTGGAGGTAGCGGTTTTTCCACAGAATCTGCCGGGATGACCTGTGACAAAATAAGCACTTTGTCTGCCTTCAACTCTGGCTGCGCCACGACTGCTTTACCATTTTTTAACAGATCAGCCTGCATCACCACAAGCAGGACTATATTCGCCACCAGAAATAACCAAAATACCTTCTTCATCTCTCACCTGCCTCCACTGCAATCAACTTAATCCCGAGTAATACCAGATCTTTTTCCTGTCTCACCGGCAACGTTAAATATCCTTGTAACAAATCAGCCGCCCCCCCGCCCAACAACACCGTCGCACCGGGGTCGGCCAATAATGCATATTGCCGCTCTATCGCCCCCGCTGTCGCTTGCAGTGCGCCACTAAAAATCGCATCGGGGGTAGCGGTGGGGAAGTCCGCATAATGCCCTGCGGGCGAACGCAATTGTGCGGTATTGCGATATAGACTGTCTTGCATCAGCGTGATGCCTGGCAAGATCAGCCCCCCCATGAACACGCCCTTTGCAGACAAGGCATCTATGGTGGTTGCAGTACCGCAAGTAACCACTAACGAGGCGGTAATTGAAAGCTGGCGTGCGGCAATCAGCGCCGCCCAGCGGTCACTCCCCAATTTTCCTGGCGACTGATAGCCATTACTTACCCCGCATTGTTGCGCCTGTGCTCTGAGGAAATGGACAGGCCAAGCCCTGCGCTCACATGCGGCATGAATATGTGCTGCCACTTCCTCACCCGCGACATTGCTGACCCAAACGCTGTCCACATCGGGCAGTGCGCTCACCAATGCTGCCAAAGTGTCTGCCTGCTCGCTATGCACATGAGGCAATGCAGTCCAGGTTCCGCCTTGCTGCAGCCCCCACTTGATACGCGTATTGCCGGCATCGATCAGCAGTCTTTTCACACGCCCACCTCTCCGGAATTGAAATTTCTTATTCCTTGTTGCATTTCCACTCGTAATTCGCCGATATCTGTCACGCCTCTGGCGACACCTTCGATCACGCTACCATCTGGCATATGTAAACGCAGTACTTGGCCTTGTCGAGCATGATGGCTTTCCCATTCGGCACGCATAGAAGCGAATCCATGCACCGCGAAGTCATCCAAGACCCGCGCCAGCTCTTTTAATAAACTGGCAAGCAATTCGTTGCGATCCAGTTTGCATTCGCACACTTGATCCAGTGCGCTGGCAGGCTGGTCTATGCGCTGCTCTAAATGCAAAGGGAGAGAGCAGTTGATGCCTATGCCGATCACCACCGCGCACGGCCCCAACATATCGCCTTGCGCCTCGATAAGTACGCCGCCCAATTTTCCATGCGTGGTCAGCACATCATTAGGCCATTTCAAACTCACTTGTTGCGCCGCGATAGGCTGCAAGGTGCGCACGATAGCCAGCCCAACCGCCAAACTCAAACCCGATAATGCATTCAAACCACAATCGAAACGCCAAAGCAATGAGAAGGTCAGCGCATTACCCAAACCTGTATGCCAAGTTCGCCCGAGGCGACCCCGTCCTGCAGTCTGCAATTCGACAGCCAATAACGTGCCGCTGGAACTTCCTTGCGAAGCGCGCTGCAACAACACCGCATTAGAAGAGTTCGCTTGTGCCATCACTTCAATCTGAAATCGTGATGCCAACCCGCCTAAGTGGCGCGCAATCTGTTCGGCCTGCAAGGCATGCCAAGACTGACTCAGACGGTATCCCCTACCCTGTACGCGCTGCAAGTTGATACCAGAGGTTTCGATGGCGGTGAGCAGATTGAACACCGTGGCGCGCGAGACTTGCAGTTGCTGCGCCAACCATTCTCCTGAATGAAAGTCACCGTCCGACAATAAGGACAACAAGCGCCAATCGCGCGCATCTAACTCTGCGCTCACTTCGACAACTCCTGCTCCTTACAAGTCGGCAAGCCGATAAATTCCAATATTTCATCGCGCCTAGCCAAAGCATCTCGGTAACCCAGATCGATTACAGCAGAGCAATATTTCTTCTCTGAGAGTAGATAGCTGAGTAAAGACGTACCGCTGTGCTGGCGCACACCAACCAGTCTTAGCAACACTCTGATGGTCCAAGGCAAATCACCCGCATGACGCTCTGCCAACCTCTCAAGAGATTCACTGGGTGAGATAGCCAACACATCGATTGCCCTAAAATTCGAGCGCTCACGCTCTTCTTCCGACATCGCATTCACCAGTTCATTGATCTGGTTTACCCGCTCCAAATCAACCTCCATGCTGTCTAAAAAGATGCTATTCAAAGCATGTCCGCCAACGTGCGCTAAGGAAGGATAGCCACCGATGTTTTCACGCTTGGCAGTATCGTAGTCGTCATCGTGACTCACCCCCACCACCAACACCCGTGTTGCACCCATATGTAAAGCCGAACTGACAGGTGCAATCTGACGCATAGAGCCATCACCAAAATACTCGCGATTGATTTTAGTTGCGGGGAAGATGAAGGGGATGGCAGACGAGGCCAACAGATGTTCTAGCTTTATCTTGGTCGGCACACCCACGCGACGGGTACGCTTCCAAGGCATGATATCTTTCACCCCCTGATAGAAGGTCACAGACTGCCCCGAACCATAGCCCGAAGCGGTGACACTCAAGGCATACAACAGACCCGCGTCGATACTGTCTTGAATCTTTTCACAAGGCAGGACTTGATCCAATAATTCGACTAGGGGCGAGTTATCCAAGAGCGACACTTGCTTAGGCATGCGAAATCCCAAGCTTCCCATGACCAGCGCCGAGAGCCACAAGACACTGTTATTGAACACGCCAATCACATCGGTACGATAGACTTGATTCGCATGAAAGTTACGCCAGATAGAGTCCAGATAATGCACTCCCTTGCGAAAACTAACCGCATTCACCGCCAAGGCAGTCGCATTCAATGCCCCCGCAGAAGTACCACAGATGATGGGAAAAGGATTATGCGCACGGCGCGGCATAGACTCGGCGATCGCTTTGAGCACGCCCACTTGATACGCCGCTCGCGCGCCGCCACCAGTCAGGATCAAGCCTAAGCGATGCTTCATATATTATTCCTTATACCCCGCGCACCGAAGCCAGGGCATCCTGCAAAGTCTCTTCAGAAAGAGCATTCAGCCCCTCGGACAATTCGTCAGCCGCAATCACGGCCTCATCTGACATTTTTTCAGGGTCACTATGTGCGATGAAGATTGCTGCAGCGCCCACCACTTTGAGCAGATTCGTCCGCTCCGCCATCAACATCTCCACCTGCTCACCCAACAACTCGATTTCATCTTTGTTCATTTGTTTTTCCTAATAGTTTGTAAAAAAATTCCAACCCCTAGCTGCAGCTTGCTGCATGTGATTGATTCACACTGCATCATGATGGCGTTTGAATTTTTAATGCGTCTTAACACCAGCGACAGCCAGTGCACTCATATTCACAATTCGTCTTACCGTTGCACTCGACGTCAATATATGTGCCGAACGGTTCGCCCCCAGCAATATAGAACCTATAGCCACACCATTGCCCGCTGTCATCTTGAGCAGATTGTAGGCGATGTTGGCAGCATCCAAATTAGGCATTACAAGGAGATTTGCTGCCCCTTTCAAACGCGAACGAGGGAATATCTCATTGCGCATATCCTCAGACAGCGCTGCATCACCGTGCATCTCGCCCTCCACTTCCAGCTCGGGAGCCAGTCCTTCTAATAACTCGCGCGCCCTACTCATCTTGCGTGCCGACTCATCCTCGTGACTACCGAAGTTGGAATGCGACAGCAGTGCGACCTTCGGTGTCAGTCCGAAGCGTCGTATCTCATCGGCCGCCAACAGGGTTATCTCGGCGATCTCTTCGGCAGTCGGGTCGTTGTTGACATGGGTATCGCAAATGAACAGCGTGTGCCGAGGCAACAGCAAAACATTCATCGCCGCATACACACTGCTGCCTGGTCGGTGACCGATCACTTGGTCTATATATAAAAGATGCATCAGAGGTTGAAATATTGTGCCGCACAACATTGCATCGGCCGCACCCATATGAACCAACATCGACGCGATTAGGGTACTGCGTCTGCGCATCTCGCGCTTGGCGGTATCCAGCGTCACACCTTTACGTTCCACCAATTGATGATAGGCCGCGCAGTATTCACGGTAACGCGTATCGCTCTCGGGGTTCACTACTTCGAAATCCACTCCGGCACGTATGCGCAGCCCATGTTTTTGGATACGTTTTTCGATCACTGCGGGTCTACCCACCAGTATAGGTCTTGCCAAACCTTCATCCACCACAGTCTGTACCGCATGCAATACGCGCCAATCCTCACCCTCGGCGTAGACCAGGCGTTGCGGATCTTTCTTGGCCGCATCGAACACCGGTTTCATGATCATGTTGGAGTGATAGACGAAGCCGGACAATTGCTGACGGTAAGCATCCATATCGGAGATGGGGCGCGCCGCGACACCACTGTCCATCGCCGCCTGAGCCACTGCGGGTGCGATACGCATAATAAGACGCGGATCGAAGGGTTTGGGGATTAGGTGTTCAGCACCAAAAATTAGATTTTCGTCACCATAGACCAGCGCAACCTCATCGGATTGTTCTGCTTCAGCCAAGGCCGCGATGGCATACACCGCAGCGCGCTTCATCTCCTCATTGATGGTGCGCGCACCAACATCCAGTGCACCACGGAAGATATAAGGAAAGCACAACGCATTGTTCACTTGATTGGGATAGTCGGAGCGCCCTGTCGCCAAGATGGCATCTGGTCGCGCCGTCTTAGCCAATTCGGGCAGTATCTCGGGCGTGGGATTCGCCAGTGCAAAAATCAAGGGCCGGTCGGCCATTTGCTTGACCATCTCGGGTTTCAACACGCCGCCCGCAGACAATCCCAGGAATACATCCGCACCTGCAATCACATCGCCCAAAGTGCGCGCATCAGTCTTGATCGCATAACGCACCTTATTCTCGTCCATTTCCGCGATGCGGCCCTGATATACCACACCATGTATATCGGTCACGGTGATGTTGTGCATGCTCACACCCAGACCAACCAACATATCCAGACACGCCAATGCAGCGGCACCCGCACCTGATGCGACCAGTTTAATCTGCGCGATGTCTTTGCCGACGACCTTGAGCCCATTGAGCAGTGCCGCGCCCACGATGATGGAGGTGCCGTGTTGGTCATCATGAAAGACCGGGATTTTCATGCGCTCGCGTAATTTGCGCTCGATATAAAAACACTCAGGCGCTTTGATGTCTTCAAGATTAATCCCGCCAAAGGTGGGTTCCAGTGCGGCGATAATATCCACCAGCTTGTCCGGATCACGTTCATCTATCTCCAGATCGAACACATCTATGCCGGCGAATTTTTTAAACAGCACACCCTTGCCTTCCATTACCGGCTTGGAAGCCAGCGGACCAATTGCGCCCAAACCCAATACCGCAGTTCCGTTACTGATGACCGCCACCAGATTGCCGCGTGCAGTGAGATTGCGGGCTTCACCCGGATCATCGACGATAGCCTCACACGCAGCAGCAACACCCGGCGAATATGCCAAGGCCAGATCACGCTGAGTGATCATGGGCTTGGTTGCATTTACGGAGATCTTACCGGCGGGAGCCAAGCGATGATATTGAAGTGCGGCATCGCGCAATTGCTTATCCATATGGGTCTCAGGGTATCGAAGAGGATGCGCTGATTATAGCCCAGTGACATGACGTACCCGACTAACATTCTTCGCCATCACAATGGTGATTTTTCAGCACACATACCGACAACTTTATGCCTGGTGTTATGCGGTGGCCATCTGGGATGTTACTCTCGACATATATCAATTTAGGAGCCTACCTAATGCACAAGCCAAAATTTGACGAGCGAGGAGTCCTCTATGCGCCATGGGAGCGCACATTCAACAAGGTGCTCACGCCTTTCGAACAGTTCATCAACAGACAAACCACCAGCGGTTTGCTACTAATGGCTACCGCCATCCTCGCACTGGTACTCGCCAACAGTTTCCTTGCACCCGCCTATCTGCATATGCTGCATGCACCGACTGGCATACACATAGGCGCATGGGGCATAGAAATGAGTCTGCATCACTGGGTGAACGACGGTCTGATGACCTTGTTCTTCTTCGTGGTTGGCATGGAACTGAAGCGCGAAATGTTAGTGGGTGAGTTGGCCGATTTGCGTCAAGCGGCGCTCCCCATCATCGCTGCGATAGGCGGGATGTTGATGCCTGCACTAATCTATCTGGTCTTCAATCACTCGGGTGATGCCGCACGCGGCTGGGGCATCCCTATGGCAACCGACATCGCTTTTGCGGTAGGAGCATTAGTCCTGCTCGCCAAACGTGTACCCAAGTCCCTCATCACCTTTCTGGTGGCGCTCGCGATTGTGGACGACTTGGGTGCAGTGTTGGTTATTGCCGTCTTTTATACCCAGCAACTAAGTCTGCAATGGTTGGCAATTGCAGGTGGACTCATCATCATTCTGGTATTACTCAACTTAATGGGCGTGCGCCGCATCTTGCCTTACTTCGGCGTGGGATTGCTGCTCTGGTATGCGGTGCTGCAATCGGGCGTGCATGCGACCCTGGCCGGCATCTTGTGCGCCTTCGCCGTACCTGCACTCGGCCGTTATGATCCGGCACAGTTCAGTGTGCGCATCAAGGAACTGCTGGCGCGTTACGATGCCAGCATCGAAGTCGGCAGCAACATCATGACCAATGAATCTTTGCATGGCGTGGTGCAAACCTTGGAGAACGGGGTACGCGGCGTGCAAACGCCCTTACAAAGACTCGAGCATAGCTGGCATCTACCGGTGGCCTTTTTAGTCATTCCCATCTTTGCCTTATTCAATGCAGGCATACCTTTGACCTTTGGTGACATGGGCGCAACGCTGTCACATCCTGTCATGCTGGGCGTGATGCTGGGGCTGGTGCTGGGTAAGTTCATCGGCATTACAGGCGCATGCTGGCTGTCACTGCGCCTGGGCTTGGGCCAATTACCTACAGGCACAAGCTTCTTGCAGATTGCGGCTGTCTCGGTACTGGGTGGCATAGGCTTTACGATGTCCATCTTTATCGCCGAACTGGGTTTCGCCGACCAAGATAACTATCTACTTATGGCCAAGACCGGCGTGCTGGCAGCCTCTTTATTTGCGGGCCTACTCGGCTATCTATGGCTGCGGTATCTGGGACGCGAACACTAGCCCTGTCGATTGCCGGCAGGATAACAACCAAAATAGCGGAATAACCTTGGTCAGACGCGGCAGGAGATTGCTGATGGCCAGCGCAACACCAAGTCCACCGAGTAGATTGGTCTTGCGTTCGGTATATGCAGATAGATTTATTGTTGCTCCAAAAATTAAGACACGCAGCCAGATTGCGCTGCGTGCCTGTTGTTCGTTGAAACTGGGAAGGCTAAACCAACTTGAGCGTACTCAGAGTCCTGTTACGCACCTGACGCAGCAGTTCCACATCTTCATCTAGCGAGACGCCGTAGGATGGGATCATCTGTTTGAGCTTGGCATGCCACTCGGCACTTGCCATGCGCGCCGGGTAGCAGCGTTGCAGCACTTCTATCATGGCCTGCACCGAAGTCGATGCACCGGGCGATGCACCCAGCAAAGTGGCGATAGTGCCATCTTGCGCAGTCACAATCTCAGTGCCAAATTCCAACTTGCCGCCTTTGTTGTCGCATTGTTTGATAATCTGCACGCGTTGACCGGCAGAGGCCAACACCCAATCCTCTTCACGCGCTTCCGGATAAAAGTTACGCAATGCGGTGACGCGCTGCTTGTGTGTCGCAAACGCCTCGCCTATCAAATAGCGCATCAGGTCCAGATTATCCTTGGCCACCGCCAACATAGGCTTGAGGTTGCCGCTCTTGAGCGAACCCACGATGTCGAACATCGAGCCCTCTTTGAGGAACTTGCCGGTGATGCTGGCGAAAGGTCCAAACAATAAACAAGCTTGCCCATCAATGATGCGCGCATCCAGATGCGGCACCGACATCGGCGGAGCACCCACGGGGGCTTTGCCATAGACCTTGGTCTTGTGACGCTTCACGATCTCCGGATTATTACAGATTAGCCACTGGCCGCTGATCGGAAAACCGCCGTAGCCATTTGCCTCATCTATCTTGGATTGCTGCAACAACGGCAGAGCACCACCGCCCGCCCCCAAGAACACAAAACCCGCATTGACGCTGCGTACTTTGTCATCGTGATTGTTCTTCACACGCACACGCCAGCGGCCATTGGGCATCTGCTTCATACCGACGATGCCGTGATTGAGACGCAGTTCGAAGTTGCCCTTGTCATGCAAAGACTTCACCAGACTGCGCGTTAAATGACCGAAGTCCACGTCCGAGCCATGCTTGACCTGCGTCGCCGCAACCTTTTGCTTGGCGTCACGATTATCCATCACCAGCGGCATCCATACACGCAACACCGCCGGGTCTTCGCTGTATTCCATCTCTTCGAACAGATGATGCTTGCTGAGTTGCTCGTAACGACTGCGCAAGAATGCCACATCGTCGCCCCATACCAAACTCTGATGGAAGATAGGGTTAATGAAGTATTCTGGTGTGGGTAGCTGATGCTGTTCGACCAGATAGGACCAGAACTGTAGCGACTCCTCGAATGCAGCGTTGATCTGCAAAGCCTTATCTATGACCACGCTGCCATCGGCCTGCTGCGGGGTGTAGTTCAATTCACAATAGCCTGCGTGACCTGTGCCCGCGTTATTCAAACCATGCGAACTTTCGTGGGCGACCTTATTCAGCCGCTCGACCATCAATATCTTCAGGGATGGATCGAGTTGCGCCAACAGCGTACCGAGTGTGGCGCTCATCACGCCCGCACCGACCAACAACACATCGACTTTATTGATATTCCGCATGGTTCCGTTCTTCCTGATTCTTGGGGTCGCGATTTTACCCGCCCTAGTTACATATTCCCGCCAACATTTTTTCTAATCTTTTAACCGACACGATGACCGGTGTCTTCAATTCCTGCGCGAACAAGGACACGCGCAATTCCTGCATCATCCAGGCGAACTCCTCTACACGCGGGTCGGCTTTATAAGTCTGACGCAACTTTTGCAGGGATTGCGACAAGGGTTGCAACTGCGCCATGCATTGCGCGTCGCGCGCAGGATTAGCGCGCAACTTCTCGATGCGCAGGTTCACCGCCTTAAGATAACGCGGCAGATGCTGCAATCGTTCATACGGTGTGCTATCAATGAAATGCTTATGTATCAAGGCTTCCAACTGTGCGCGTATATCCTGCGCAGCTTGAGCGTGGGATTTGATAGCGGGCAGACTCTTGTGCAGCGCATGAAACTCCGCGAGGATGTTGAAGGTAAGGCGTGCAATCTCCTGCGCAATGAGCAACAAACGGTTCTTAGCTTCCTTGCCACGCGCCACAAACTCCGCCTCATTGGTCGGCAGAGGATCGTTTAAACAACAACGCTCGAAGGTCATCGCCAAGATCTGTTGCTGCAGCTCCTGCTGCGTACCCAAGGGCATATACAACATGCCCAGCTTTTGCGCATCGGGCAGATTCTTCTCCATATACTTCACCTGCTCCTTAAGCAGCAGCATGAACAAACGGCGCAATCCGCCGCGATGCGCGGACCGCGCAACATCGCGCGTATCAAATGCACGCAAAATTACCGCGTCGTTGTCGTCGACCAGCGCATTGAACAAAGTGACATTCTGCCCCGCGCGTTGCACCACACGCGTCTCGGAAAATTCGCCAAAACTCCAAGACGTGCAACGCTGCTCGCCGACCGGCGCGATCTTCTCCCCGGTCGCGGCAACAATGACAGGGGCTGCACGTGGCGCGAGTTCGCCATGCAGCTGTGCGAAGTTGCGCGACATACCCAATTGTCTGCCGTGCTCGTCCGACACCCGGAAGTTCATCAACAAGTGCGGTGGCAATTGCTCCAGACGGAAGGCATCCAAGGGCACATCGAGTTGAGTCTTGTCGCGAATATAGCGTGCCAGTGCAGGTAATAGCGGCATGTTGCCCGCCGGCACATCACGACAGAAAGCGGCTGAAAACTCCGGCACAGGCACCAGATTGCGGCGTATCTTCTGCGGCAAGGTCTTGATCAGTTGCTGCACTTTCTCGGCGAGTATGCCCGGTATCAGCCATTCACAGCGCGCGGACGAGACCTGATTGATCAAGGCCAGCGGCACGGTGAGTGTGATGCCATCATCACTCTTGCCGGGGGAGAAGTTGTAGCTCAGCGCGAAGCAGACATTGTCTATCTTGAGTTGGGGTGGGAATTGATCAGTGGTGATGCCAGCCGCCTCATGGCGCATCAAATCGTCTTTTTTCAGATACAACAATTTCGCATCTGTGCGCTCGGCCTCCTTGCGCCAAGCTTCAAAGGCCGCGCCATTATGCAGCTGTGCGGGCACACGTTGATCGTAGAAGGCGAAGATCAATTCATCGTCCACCAGCACATCAGGCCGGCGTGCCTTGTGTTCGAGTGCTTCGATCTCGGCGATGAGCTTGCGGTTGTGCAGAAAGAACGGTGCACGAGTTTCAAACTCGCCCCCCACCAGCGCCTGACGTATGAACACCTCGCGCGACTCTGCCACATTCATAGGTCCGTAGTGCACACGCTTCTTGGCATTGAGCAGCAAGCCATGCAGGGTACTGCGCTCATAGGCGGTAACTTGCGCGGTCTTTTTCTCCCAATGTGGATCGAAATAATGGCGCTTGATCAGATGTGCACCGACTTCTTCCAACCACTCTGGCTCTATGCGCGCCATGGTGCGTGCGAACAAACGATGGGTCTCGACCAGTTCGCCCGCCATCACCCACTTAGCGCCTTTCTTGGCCAACACCGAGTTGGAAGCGATGACAAACCTGATACCGCGCGCGCCCAGATAGTCATTACTCTCCACCGTCTTCATGCCAATGTTGCCCAACAGTCCGCACAGCAGCGCTTTATGAATGTGCTCATAGCTGGCCGGTTGCTCATTTGCACGCATGCCCATCTCTGCGATTTGCCCATGCAACTGCTGATGCAACTCGCGCCATTCACGCAAACGTAACGGCGAAAGGAAATTTTTGCGGCACTCCTCTGCTAGCAAACGATTCGATTGTTTGTGCGCGACAGCCTGTTGGAACCAAGCCCATATCTTGATATAGGCAAGGAAATCAGAATGCTCATCGGCAAAGCGCTTGTGCGCGGCATCAGCAGCTTCTTGCCTTTCCTGCGGGCGCTCGCGGGGGTCTTGTACCGACAAGGCGCTTGCGATGATGAGTATCTCTGTAAGGCAGTGATACTGGCGACCCGCCAGCAACAGCCGCGAGATCTTGGGGTCTAGTGGCAATTTGGCTAACTCATGCCCCAGCTTAGTCAGCGCGCGTGCTTCATCTATCGCGCCCAGCTCGCCCAGCAATTGATAGCCATCGGCGATCATGCGCGGTGTGGGCGGTTCTATGAATGGGAAATCGGCGACTTCGCCCAGATTCAAAGCACTCATGCGCAGAATGACGGTGGCTAGAGAGACACGGAATATCTCGGGATCGGTGAACTCGTCGCGTTGTATGAATTCAGACTCCTCATACAAGCGCACACAGATACCGCTCATCACACGACCGCATCGGCCCGCGCGCTGATTGGCGGCGGCACGCGAGATTTTCTCGATGTGTAGCTGCTCAACCTTCTGGCGGATACTGTAGCGATTGACCCGCGCCAAACCACAATCAATCACATAACCAATATTGGGCACAGTCAAAGAGGTCTCGGCCACGTTGGTGGCGAGAACCACACGCCGCTGTCCGCCGGTCTTGAACACCTTATCCTGCTCTGCTACTGATAAACGTGAATACAGCGGCAACACCTCGATGCCCTTGGGGTGATGTTTACGCAGCACTTCAGCGGTGTCGCGTATCTCGCGCTCGCCCGGCAGGAACACCAACACGTCTCCTCTTAAACCGCCTGCCGCCAGCTCATCGAGAGCACTGCTAATCGCTTGCGGCAGTGTCAACTCCGCGTCCAGCTTGCTGGACTGCGGAGTGCCTAACTTTGTTACATCCTGTGCCTCACCTTCTTCGCTGATTTGCAAAGGTCGATAGCGGGTCTCTACCGGATAGCTCCGTCCAGACACTTCCACCACCGTTGCGCCGAAGTGTTTGGCAAAACGGTCTGCGTCCAAGGTCGCCGAAGTAATGATAAGTTTGAGGTCGGGACGACGCGGCAATAATTGCTTGAGATAGCCGAGCAGAAAATCGATGTTAAGAGAGCGTTCGTGCGCCTCGTCTATGATGAGCGTGTCATATTTCCTGAGCATAGGGTCGCTGTGTATCTCTGCCAGCAAGATACCGTCGGTCATCAGCTTGATACTGGTCTCCGCCGAGACCTTATCGTGAAAGCGCACCTTGTAGCCAACCACGCCGCCCAACTCGGTTTTCAATTCCGCTGCTATACGGTTTGCCACCGTGCGGGCCGCCACTCGGCGCGGCTGGGTATGGCCAATACAACCCAGCACACCGCGCCCCAACGTCAGGCAGATTTTGGGTAGCTGCGTGGTCTTGCCCGAGCCGGTCTCACCACAGACGATGACGACCTGATGCTGTTGTATCGCGCGCGCCAAGTCCTCGCGCTTGCCGACTACCGGCAGGTCTGCGGGAAACTCTATGGCAGAGAGACTTTCCAGTTTCGCTTTGCGCTTTTGCGCGCTCGCTGACAAAACAACTTCCACTTGGGCCTCACAAAGGAAAAGGCTCGCAGTGATGCGAGCCTTTTTGTTGGTGGGTCCGGTCGGACTTGAACCGACGACCAAAGGATTATGAGTCCTCTGCTCTAACCAACTGAGCTACAGACCCGAAACTATCGAACTATTTTAACTTTATTTCTCACCATCCAAGAAGCTCTTTAGCTTTTCGGAACGAGAAGGATGACGCAATTTACGCAACGCTTTGGCTTCGATTTGACGGATACGCTCGCGTGTCACATCGAACTGTTTGCCGACTTCTTCCAGGGTGTGGTCTGTGTTCATCTCGATACCAAAACGCATACGCAAAACTTTCGCTTCACGCTGAGTAAGGCTATCCAAGATATCGGATGTCGCACCACGCAAACTCTCATACACCGCCGCATCGATAGGCACGGTGGTATTAGAGTCTTCGATGAAGTCACCCAGATGAGAGTCATCGTCATCACCCACTGGTGTCTCCATGGAGATCGGCTCTTTGGCAATCTTCAAAATCTTGTGAATCTTGTCTTCCGACATCTCCATCTTGATCGCCAAAGTCGCCGCATCTGGCTCCAGACCAGTCTCTTGCAAGATCTGACGCGAGATACGATTCATCTTATTGATAGTCTCTATCATGTGCACCGGTATACGGATGGTGCGCGCCTGATCCGCGATCGAACGCGTGATGGCCTGACGTATCCACCAAGTCGCATAGGTCGAGAACTTGTAACCGCGACGGTATTCGAATTTATCCACCGCCTTCATCAAACCGATGTTGCCTTCTTGGATTAGATCCAAGAATTGCAAGCCACGGTTGGTGTACTTCTTGGCGATGGAGATCACCAGGCGCAAATTCGCCTCTATCATGTCGCGCTTGGCGCGACGTGCCTTGGCTTCGCCATTGGTCATCTGCTTGTTGATCTCTTTCAGATCCTTGATCGGAATACCTACACGCTGTTGCAGATCAATCAGATATTGCTGCTGTTCGATGATGGCATAATCCAGACGTCCCAAAGCCTCCGTATAGGGCTTCTTGGTTTGCAACTCCTGCTTGACCCAATCCAAATTAACTTCATTGCCCAAGAACACCTTGATGAAGTGTGGACGCGGCATTCTGGCCTTGTTCACGCACAAATCTTGAATCGCGCGCTCGCAACGACGTACCTCTTCCACTAGGCCGCGCATGGTGTCACACAAGGCATCCACCTGCTTCGCAGAGAAGCGGAAATTCATCAGCATCTCGGAGATGCCAGACTGCAACTTGTCGTATTGCTTGCTGCGGTAGCCATACTTCTCGTATGCCTTGCCCATTTTATTGAACATATCTGCAATGATTGCAAAACGCTCCAGTGCATCTGCCTTAAGTTGCGCGAGGTTGGCGGCGACGGCAGCAGCAGAAGCAGCCTCGTCTTCCTCTTCCTCTTCATCGTCTTCACCATCACTCTCTTGACCGGACTCGGGCTCCAGCGCAGCAGAGATGGTAGCGGCGGCGGCGGCCGCTTCAGCTTCGGCTTCCTGATCAACGAAACCGTCAATCAAATCGTCAACTTTAAGTTCGTCTTTTTCAATCTTGTTTGCCAGCGCCAAGATTTCGGCGATAGTGGCAGGACAGGCCGAGATCGCCTGAATCATGTGTTTGAGACCTTCTTCGATACGCTTGGCGATCTCGATCTCTTTTTCACGTGTGAGCAAGTCCACCGTACCCATTTCACGCATATACATACGTACAGGATCAGTGGTGCGACCGAATTCGGAATCTACCGTAGAGAGTGCCGCCTCAGCTTCTTCCGCAGCATCTTCATCCGCAACCGCTGGTGCCGCATCCGTCATAATCATGGCTTCTGCATCTGGTGCGACATCGCACACCTTGATACCCATGTCATTAATCATGCTCGCCACGCCTTCGATCTGTTCGACCTCCAGCATATCCGGCAGATGATCGTTGATCTCCGCGTATGTCAGGTAGCCGCGCTCCTTACCCAGAACGATCAGGGCTTTCAAGCGGGTACGTCGTGCCTCCAGATCTAGCTGGGGATCGACCACTACAGCTTCGATGGCGACGGCAGGTTTTTTATCTAGTTTTTTCTTATCTTTAGGCGTTGCCATATTTGTTTCCTGTACAGGTGAACGCGGAAAAGCGGCGGATTATACTCGAAACGAGCCTAATTTTCCTAGGCTATCTTGCTTTTCTCTATTCACACTAGGTGGTTAGCGGCCGCATCTACTTACGGAGGCGTTTTTTGGCCACGCATTAATAGTTGTAAATATCGCTCACGTTCTTCTTGGCTCATGTCGCTGGGACTAAATTTAGATTTCAACTCGGTAAATTTTTCGAGGCGCATGGTTTCGGAGAATTTATTCATCAACCCCGCGAACTCGCCTTCCACATCGAATTGATCACCCCAACTCATCATCTCGGTCTGCGCAATAGTAATCGCCCTCTCATGCTCCGTACCCTGGAACATCTGCGTCAACACCGCGCTACTCACAACGAAATCATTTTCTCGCAGTACCAGCAACAATGCTTGCAACAACTCATCCTCTGCGACTGACTCATGCCAAGCTTGCGGAATGTCGCGCGCCAATTCCGGCCTGGCCAACAAGCACTGCAACATACGTTGCTGCAGACTCGCGGTTGGCGCACGATTGCTTTTTTGCATCGCTGGTCGCGGCGCTCTTGCGACAGGGCTCACTTGATACAAGGCTTCTAACTCGGCCTGACTTACACCTGCCAAAATCGCCACTTCCTTGCGCAACAGCAACGCTGTGGTCGGTGCAGTAATCACAGTCAGCAAGGGCTTGGCATTCTGCAGTAACTGATTGCGCCCTTCTTGAGTACGCAAGTCTAGTTCGGCTGAAATCTCACGCAACAGATAGCTGGACAGGGGCATCGCTTCTTTCACATAGCGCTCAAAATCATCGTGTCCAAACTCTCGTATATAACTGTCTGGATCATGCTCCACTGGCAAGAATAAATAACTGATGCGCTTTCCATCCTGCAAATGTGGCAAGGCATTCTCCAAGGCGCGCCAAGCGGCCTTTTGTCCGGCCTTGTCACCATCGAAACTAAAGATAATGTGATCCGAGAGACGCAATAATTTTTGCACGTGATATGGCGTAGTTGCGGTACCCAATGTCGCTACCGCATAGTCCACGCCATGTTGCGCCAGCGCCACCACATCCATATAGCCCTCTACGACCAGCACCCGCTGCAGATTACGTATCGATTTTTGCGCCTGAAACAAACCGTACAACTCATGGCCTTTTTCAAACAACGGTGTCTCGGGTGAGTTCAGATATTTGGGCTCCCCCTTGTCGAGCACACGCCCGCCAAAGCCTATGCATTGCCCACGCACATTGATGATGGGAAACATGACTCGATCACGAAACCTATCGTAACGCTTACCCTCATCGCTACTTATAACCAAGCCGGTCTGCGTCAATGTGGTTTCGTTGTAGCTGGGGAACGCGGCCGCAAGATTTTGCCACCCGTCGGGCGCATAACCGATACCGAAACGCGCAGCGATTTCTCCGCTCAGTCCACGCCCCTTTAAATAATCTATCGCACGCGTAGACACCTTCAATTGCTCACGATAATAGCGCGTTGCCACTTGCATCACTTCATACAGATCAGGCGCGACCTTGTGCTGGGCCTCCGCATTGTTATTGCGTTCATGCGGCACTTCCATGCCCACGCCGCGCGCCAATTCTTCTATGGCATCTACGTAACCCAAACCGGCGAATTCCATGATGAAACTGATGGCAGTGCCATGCGCACCACAGCCAAAGCAGTGATAGAACTGCTTGCTCTGGCTGACGGTGAAGGATGGTGATTTTTCGTTGTGGAAGGGACAACAGGCGGAGTAATTTGCCCCAGCTTTTTTCAACTGGACGTGGCGCTCCACCACATCGACGATGTCAACGCGATTGAGTAAGTCTTGTATAAAATTCTTTGGAATCACAGTCGCCCGCCCTTTCCAAAACTACCGAGTGGTACGCCTATATCAGAATTGTAAAATTAAAGATCCCGAGCAAGGCAGGGCGCGAAAAAATTTGGCTCGCAGCATATATTTAATATGTAAGTGATAGATTCTATTGAACAACACCGCATCGCGACGAAGTTTGAATTTTACTTGGAGAGTTGCGCCTTGATCAGGGCAGACACCTTGCCCATATCAGCCTTACCAGCCAGCTTGGCTTTGAGCACGCCCATCACCTTGCCCATATCTTGAGGTCCAGCAGCACCAGTTTCCAAAATGGCAGTCGCCACAGCAGATACGATTTCAGCCTCAGACAGTTGTTGCGGCATATAGTTAGCCAACACAGACATCTCGAATTTCTCAACGTCTGCCAGGTCGTGACGATTTGCCGCCTCGTACTGACTGATAGAGTCACGGCGCTGCTTATTCATCTTTTCGATGATAGCGACCACGTCCGCATCCGACAATTCGATACGCTCATCCACCTCACGCTGCTTCATCGCCGCAAGCAACAGACGAATAGCCCCCAGACGCCCAGCATCCTTGGCGCGCATGGCGGCTTTCATATCATCAGTGATTTGCTGCTTAAGTGTCATCTTGATATCGCGCCTCACGGCGTCGATAAGGAATACTTAGAACAACTTAGGTGGCAGAGTCTGGCTCATGATGCGTTTGTAATGACGCTTCACAGCAGCAGCCAGCTTGCGCTTGCGCTCAGCTGTTGGCTTTTCGTAAAACTCACGTGCGCGCAAGTCTGTCAACAGACCCGTCTTTTCTACGGAACGCTTGAAACGACGCATTGCAACTTCAAACGGCTCATTCTCTTTTACACGTACTGTTGTCATGAACAAACTACCTTCTACCAAAAATTTGAGGGCGCGATTCTAGCAAAAGCATTAGCTCGCCACAACCGATATTTAAATTTGGTTCAATTAATCGTGATACGGGCAAATTTTCGCTTGCCAACCTGCGCGACAACGATGGCCCCTGCCATAAGCTTCAAGGCCTTATTGCTGACTTTATCACCATCAAGCTTGACTGCATCCTGATCAATCATGCGCATCGCCTCGGAAGTACTGGCAACCAGATTGGCCTGCTTAAGCAAATGGGCGATGCCGATCTGACCATCGATACTGCTAACGCTCAGCTCGGGCATATCATCGGGTAACACGCCCTTCTGGAAGCGTGCTTCGAATTCGGCCAATGCTGCCTCGGCAGCTTGCTGACTATGGAAGCGTGCCACGATTTCTTGCGCCAATGCGACCTTGATATCACGCGGATTACGGCCACCTTCGACTTCTGCACGCCATACCGTGATTTCGGACAGGCTGCGGAATGACAGCAACTCCAGATAGCGCCACATCAAGGTATCTGAAATCGACATCAATTTGCCAAACATCTCTTGCGGTGTATCGGTGATGCCCACATAGTTGCCCAAAGATTTGGACATCTTATTGACGCCATCCAAGCCTTCCAGCAAAGGCATGGTCAGCACACACTGTGGCGCTTGACCAAAGTGCTTCTGCAATTCGCGGCCCATCAGCAGATTAAACTTCTGATCCGTACCGCCCAATTCTATGTCAGCCTTCAAAGCGACCGAATCGTAGCCCTGCACCAAGGGATAGATAAACTCATGGATTGCGATGGGTTGATTACCTTTATAGCGCTTTGAAAAATCATCCCGCTCCAGCATCTGTGCCACGGTATGCGTCGCGGCCAGCTTGATCAGATCGACCGCGCTGAACTTATCCATCCAAGTGGAATTAAACACCACCTCGGTCTTATCGGGATTCAAGACCTTAAATACCTGTTCACGGTAACTTTCCGCATTTGCCAGCACTTGCTCACGCGTCAAAGGCGGACGAGTGGCATTCTTACCAGTTGGGTCACCTATCATACCGGTGAAGTCACCGATCAAGAACAAAGCATGGTGGCCCATATCTTGTAACTGACGCATCTTGTTAAGCAGTACGGTGTGACCCAAGTGCAGATCGGGTGCGGTCGGATCGAAACCCGCCTTGATACGTAGCGGCCGCGCCTGCGCCAACTTCTTGATCAGTTCCGCCTCTATAAGTAATTCGTCTGCTCCGCGCTTGATCACGGACAGCGCCTGCTGTTGTTCTATTTCATTCATATTTCTTGATTTCATTCAGCGTCGCATAAAACGACCGTTCACATGGAAATTCACACCGTTCATCAGAGCCCAATTGCCACTCAGTTCGGGTGATTGCCGCATATCTGTCGGGTTTTGCCACACTCAGCCTTTCTGGTAAAGTGCGCACCTGTCGAAAAATGTAGCATGTTGTCTATACATACATAGGCAACTTCAGGAGGCGCGAATGTTAACCCAAAACCTACTCAGCCAAGAACGCAAAATGAAATTGCGCTGGTTTGTCACCCTGTCCACCATGCCTTTGCTGGGTGTAGTGACTGCTTTTGGCTTGGTGCCACAAAGTGAATTCGGTCTGAATACGACCCAAGTTACCGTACAAGAGATTCCCCTGCATATCTCCCCTGATGCGACCACCGCCACTAGTTTCTGGCGTAATGAGCGAGTTCAACGCGGTGATACTGTCGCCGAAATATTGAGTCGCATGAATATAGATGATGTTGCCGCCAGCAATTACCTGCGTACCGCAAGTGAAGCGGAATCATTCCGCAAACTTGCAGTGGGTAAAGAAGTACAAGCAGAACGCAGTGACAACGGCAGCCTAATCAGTTTGCGCTACTTGAATGACAATAATGACCAAGTCACCATCAGCAAACAAGATACAGGCTACAAAATCAAGACCGAAACCGCACAGTTGGAAAAGCGCTTGTTCGTTCGCACCGGCGAAATCAAGACCAGCTTGTATGCCGCAACCGATGCCGCCGGCATGCCTGATGCTGCAGCGCGCCAATTGACTGAACTATTCAGCGGCGATATCGATTTCCACCACGATTTGCGTCGCGGCGACAAGTTCACCGCAGTGTATGAAATGGAATACAAGAACGGTGCATTAGTGCGTTCCGGACGCATACAAGCAGCCGAGTTCATCAATCAAGGTCACACTTACCGTGCCGTTTACTTCCAGAGTGACGCCAACCACGGTGATTACTACACCCCCGAGGGCAAGAGCGTGCGTAAAGCTTTCTTGCGTTCCCCTATAGAATTCTCACGTATTAGCTCGGGTTTCACTTCCTCGCGCTTCCATCCGGTACTGAATAAATGGCGCGCGCACAAGGGCGTGGACTTTGCCGCACCTACAGGTACTGGCGTGAAATCGACGGCGGACGGCGTGATTGCCTTGGTCGGCAAACAAAACGGCTACGGCAATGTGATCATGGTGAACCACCAAGGGCGCTATACCACTGTCTATGGCCACCTTTCACGCTATGCCAAAGGTCTGCATAAAGGCCAGCATGTTTCCCAAGGAGAAATTATCGGCTACGTTGGTATGACAGGCTTAGCAACTGGTCCTCACCTGCACTATGAATTCAAGGTCGATGGCCAACAACATGATCCCTTGCGTGTCGCCCTGCCAGATGCAAAGCCTATCAGCAACGCACAGTACGCAGCGTTCAAACCTGTAGCCGATAACTTCGTCGCACGCTTGGAACTTTTACGCAACACCAACTTGGCAAAACTAGACTGATCCTCCCGTGCAGCAGTATTACATCGGACTGATGTCGGGAACCAGCTTGGACGGCGTAGATGCCGTCCTTGTTGATTTAAGCTCAGATACCCCACTTCTGCTAGCCCAGCATTACCTTCCCTTTGCGGACGAATTACGTGCTGAACTGCTGGCCTTACACCTACCCTCCGATAACGAGTTACATCGCTGCCAGCTTGCAAGCAACCAACTGGCACGTCTTTACGCATTCAGCATACCGCCCCTGTTGGCACATAGCGGCATCACATCTCAACAGATACGGGCAATAGGCTGCCATGGCCAGACCATACGACACAGACCGGAGAGCGCGTACACCCTACAGATAGGGAACGCCTCTCTGCTCGCAGAACTTTCCGGCATCTCTGTTGTTAATGATTTTCGCAGCCGAGATATCGCGGCGGGCGGGCAAGGTGCACCCCTAGTCCCTGCCTTTCATGACCGATTATTGCGCCACCCCGAGGTCCATAGAGTGATACTCAATATCGGGGGCATCAGCAATGTGACCGATCTCTCACCTCTCTCGCCAACATCCGGTTTTGATTGCGGCCCCGGCAACCTACTCATGGACGCTTGGTGCTTACAGCACCAAGGCAAGCCTTACGATGCGAATGGGACTTGGGCAGCGAGCGGCCTAGTGCTGCCGAATCTTCTAATTAAGATGTTGAGCGAACCCTATTTTGCCGAGCCACCACCCAAGAGTAGCGGTCGCGATCTATTCAACATGGGCTGGCTCAACGTGCTGCTACAAGGTAACGAGCGGCCCGAAGACGTACAAGCAACACTGCTAGAACTGAGTTGCGTCAGCATTGCTCAAAGCGTGATGGAATATTGCTCAGGCGCGCAAGAAATCTATTTGTGCGGCGGTGGAGCACATAACCGAACCTTGATGAACAGACTACAACAACTATTACCCACGGCCCAAATTACAACCACCGAACAACTCGGGGTAGATGGTGACTATCTTGAAGCTATAGCCTTCGCATGGCTGGCTCAGCAAACAATCTCCGGATTACCCGGGAATCTTCCTAATGTCACAGGCGCTAGGCACAATTGCATTCTAGGCGCGATACATCAGGCATGAAAAAGGGGCGCCAAGCGCCCCTCTTCTTTACTGCCGATTCTGACTAAGCTTATACCGAAAAGGATGAGCCGCAACCACAAGTCGTCGTCGCATTCGGATTCTTGATGACAAACTGTGAACCTTCCAGACCTTCCTGATAATCAATCTCGGCGCCGACCAAATATTGGAAGCTCATGGGATCAATCAGCAACTGCACGCCGTTCTTGTCCAGCACTGTGTCATCTTCGTTAGTCACTTCGTCGAAAGTGAACCCGTATTGAAAACCAGAGCAACCGCCACCGCTTACAAATACACGCAGCTTCAGGTCGCTATTGCCTTCTTCGGAGATCAATTCTTTTACCTTATTTGCCGCGTTGTCTGTAAATACCAACGGGTCTTGCACTTCTGTCATTGCATTCATGTTCTACTCCTTAAAAATTATCCCGCCTTGTTGTTCGACTTCAAAGCGATCACTTTGTCTTGTTCGGCATTAGCGATATGTAGCAAACGTCCATCTACTACCGCCCCCAACTGTATTTCTATTGTATGGTAATTCACATCACCTACAACCTTGGCTTTACTTTGTAACTCTAAGTACTCGCTCGCGGTAACCGTGCCATTAATCAAACCATTGGCGACCAGATGCGTCACGTTCACATTGCCATTGATCTGGGCCTGCTCACTTAATACCAACGTACTAGGTTTACCAGGTGTCGCCACAACGTTGCCTTTTACCTGACCATCGATACGCATTCCGCCACTAAAGTTCAAATCACCCTCAATGATGGTTCCCGAACCAATCAAAGAATCAATACGGTTTTGTGGCTTGCTGTGTTTGGAAGAAAACATCAGGTACTCCTATAAATAGTTTTATGTCGGTGCGACACTCTGTCTGACCTTGGGTTCACGTGTGCCAGAATTGTCAAATACTCTAACTTGCACGCTTTCAAGTTGAGCACTTACCGGTATGTGCAGACTCTGCTCGATACGCTGATAATACTTGAAATCCAGTTTAAATTGAGCACTATCCGCTTGATTTTCTGGAAAGACCACATTAGTCCGCTGGCCATTTTCAACGATGGTCCCAACTAATTGGTAAGTACCTATGAATGCCTTTGCCCGCTGACCGCCTTGCACCAACAGGAAACGTACACGGTACTCACCCGCCATAGAGTCGGGATCCAAACGCAGACGATGTATGCCCAATTCTCCGACTTTGCCCTTGGCCTCGGTCAGATTTTGGAAAAAAGCCAAATCCTCTTCCAGATGGGCATTATCATCGTTCAAAGCCTTCAACTGCTTGGCGGTCTCCGCATTACTAGCGTGATCAATCTCAATCTGCTGCTCATACTGCGCGACTTTGCTGTTGAGCAGAGCATTTTCCTGAGTCAGTGCATCCACCTTGGTGTGCAACTCTTCTAACTCTTGCCTGGTTTGACCTCTATGGAAACCGGCAAACTCCAAACCGCTGTCATACGCCCACCATGCCATGCCTATCGCTGCCAACACGAATGGAATGTAAATTGACCAGCGTACATACCAAGCCACATGCGGACGCACCGAAAGCTGGGTGGCATCGATGCTGAACTTGCGTTTGAGCTTGCGATACATCATGGCAGCAATGGCACGATATTCAGTGCGGTGGCTTCAGGCAGATTAAACATGATGTTCATATTCTGCACCGCCTGCCCCGCAGCACCTTTGACCAGGTTATCTATGACTGACAGTACCACCACAGTGTCACCGCCTTGTGGACGATGTACCGCAATACGGCAACGGTTGGAGCCGCGCACCGAGCGTGTCTCAGGATGACTGCCTGCAGGCATCACATCGACAAAAGCTTCATCCTTATAACGCTGTTCAAACAATGCCTGCAGATCCACGTCACGATTCAACTTGCCATACAGTGTGGCATGTATACCGCGTATCAACGGTGTCAGGTGCGGCACAAAGGTCAGACCGACTTGGCTGCTTTTCACGCGCGCCAAGCCCTGCTTGATTTCGGGTAAGTGACGATGGCCAGCAACGCCGTAAGCTTTAAAGCTATCAGAAGACTCTGCAAACAAAGTGGCAATCTCTGCCTTGCGCCCCGCACCCGATACACCAGACTTTGCATCAGCGATCAGATAGTTTGCATCTATCACACCTGCTTCCAGCAAGGGAATGAAACCCAATTGCACTGCAGTCGGGTAGCAACCCGGATTGGCGACCAGCCGTGCGGACTTGATCTGCGCACGATTCACCTCGGGCAGTCCGTAGACCGCTTCAGCCACCAGATCGGGACAGGCGTGTTGCATGCCATACCATTTCTCCCACGTGGCAATATCCTGGATACGAAAGTCCGCCGCCAAATCGATTACCTTAACACCCGCGTCCAGCAATTCGCGCACTTGCTGCATGGCAATGCCATTAGGCGTCGCGAAGAACACCAGATTACACTGCTCAAGATGGGCTTGATCGGGATGAGTGAAAGGCAAATCCACATAGCCGCGCAAGCTCGGGAACATCTGGCTCACCAGCGTACCCGCGTCAGCGCGCGAGGTGATCACTTGCAAAGAGACTTGGGGATGCACCGCCAACAGCCGTAACAACTCAACGCCGGTATAGCCTGTTCCACCTACGATACCTACTTTGATCATCGTCATTCCTTATTCAATCGCCTCCATTCGGAAGCAGCGCATAGCATACCCGAACAGCATTACAAATACACCGCACAGAGCCAGCAAACCCAAAATGCAAAAGCCGCCCGAAGGCGGCTTTTGCATCCATCTAAACCGCCATTCGGCAAGCTCGTATAGATTAACGCTTGGAGAACTGCTTCCTGCGACGCGCTTTACGCAAACCGACCTTCTTACGCTCGACTTCACGTGCATCACGAGTTACCAAACCTGCGCTCTTCAATACCGGCTTCAGATCAGCGTTGTAGTCAATCAGCGCACGAGTGATACCGTGACGAACCGCACCCGCTTGACCAGACTCGCCACCGCCGCTTACGTTAACCATGATATCGAACTTGCCGAGCATCTCAGTCAATTCCAACGGTTGACGAACAATCATACGACCTGTTTCGCGTGAGAAGAAAACGTCAACTGGCTTGTCATTGACAGTGATGTCGCCTTTGCCTGCCTTAATGAACACACGAGCAACCGCGCTCTTGCGACGACCCGTACCGTAGTTATATGTCACACTCATGATTACGCCTTCAACAAGTTAACTGGTTTTGGTTGCTGCGCTTCGTGGGGATGCGCCGCGCCGGAATACACCTTCATCTTACGCAACATCGCATAGCCCAAAGGACCTTTAGGCAACATACCCTTAACGGCCTTTTCCAGAACACGGCTAGGGTGACGCGCTTGCATCTTTGTGAAGTTGGTTGTGTACAAGCCGCCTGGGTAACCCGTGTGGCGATGGTACAACTTGGCTTCAGCCTTATTGCCAGTCACGCGCAGCTTGTCCGCATTGACAACAACGACGAAATCGCCAGTGTCCACGTGCGGTGTATAGATCGCTTTGTGCTTACCGCGCAAACGGGAAGCGATTTGTGCGGCCAAGCGGCCTAGCACTTGGTCTGCTGCGTCAACCAGAAGCCAGTCGTGCTGGACATCTTGGGCTTTAGCGGAAAATGTTTTCATAGCCACAATTCCTAAAAATTCTATAAGTAAACCTCGAAGGGCGCGCATTCTAGGCCAGCCACGTCGGATGTGTCAAACTCTTTTTGGCTTTCCTTCTTCAGGACCGCCACATACCCGCATTAATACAGACCTGCAAATCCTTTACTATTCGGGATTATCACTTCGGTGTGACCTTGCAATGAATTAAAAATGCTTCCAACAACACCTTTGAAAATGCCCTTGACAGTTATGTCACGCGCCGTCACCTGCTTAGCGCAGTCTGGCTTCAAGGTGATCGCCACCGCAACTGCTTACACACATTGTGATCACTCAGGCGTGTTGGCCTTGATTCCCGATACGGAATCTTTGCGGGATAGCAAATTTTTCATCCACGAGATGACAGAAATTCTCCGGTATCGCATAAAATCAGCGACCAACTAAATACTAAAGGCCAGCAAATGAAAGCACGCGTCAAATGGGTAGAACAAGTCGCCTTCCTGGGTGAGACCGAAAGCGGTCATGGCGTCTTGATGGACGGCGCACCTGCCGGTGGTGGCCGCAACTTGGGACCACGCCCTATGGAAATGCTGCTAATCGGTGCGGGTGGTTGCACCAGTTATGACGTCATCACCATTCTTAAGAAAAGCCGCCAGGACGTGACAGACTGCTATGTGGAAATGAGCGCAGAACGCGCCGAGACCGACCCCAAAGTATTCACCAGCATACACATGCACTTCGTCGTCAAAGGACGCAGCATCAAACCAGAAGTAGTCGAAAAAGCCATCAAGCTATCGGCCGAGAAATACTGCTCAGCCTCCATCATGCTAGGCGCGACCGCCAAAGTGACGCATGATTTTGAAGTGGTACAAGAGCAGCCGTAAGGCGCAAGCAGGGAGTTGCAAGAAAAGTCACGCGGAGCGAACCGCACCAACTTACGACTTCTCGCTTATGCCTAACATCAAAGATCAAACGTAATAGACCGTATTCGTCATCAGTTTGCCGTTGAGCTGCATCGCGACCCTCACAGGCTGCGGCAACTCTGCACCGCCTAGCTCGGCCGCCATACTCGCGTGTGCGGCTTCATCGACGGCCATTTGCGTGACAATGGCGCGACTTTTTCCGTCTTGTACCGGCAGCTTCTCTAAATGACTTTGCAAATGATGTCCGACTTGACGCTCGGTCTCGGCCAAGAAGCCCAAGTTCCATTTATCACCCAACAAACCCGCCAATGCACCCATCGCCAGGGATCCGCTATACCAGAGCGGATTGAGCACACTCAGGTGGCCGCCCAGCTCGTGTACACGGTGCGCGGTCCAAGCCAAGTGCTCAGTCTCTTCCTGAGCCGCTTGCTGCAGTCTCTGTTGCACCTGCAGGTCGCGTGCGGTCAGTGCCTGCCCCTGATAGAGCGCTTGGGCGCATATCTCGCCAGTGTGATTGACGCGCATCAACGCCGCTGCATGCTTCTTTTCAGCCTCATCAAGGGGTGCATCAGCCAGACCCGCATCTGGGTAGCTGCGCACGCTGTGCGCCTCACTGAACAAGGTACGTAAGCCCTTATCAAACTCCACAATCAAACGATCAACACTCAAGATTCGTACTCCGCCGATTAATTCAGAGTGCGCAATGTAGAGAATTCAACTGCCAGCGTCAATAAAAAACGGGACACCTAAGTGTCCCGTTCCTATATCAAACTAATGTTGCTTATGCGAGCGTAGTCGCCTCAAGCGCTATTAGAAGGACATGCTCATGCCAGCACCGAAAGCAGACTGTGTAGAGCCCAAAGCTATACCATATGGCGTACCAGCGCTAAGAGCGTAAGTACCACCAGTGCCCGCAACAGTAACAGCATCATTCTTCAATTGCGTGTAAGCGATAAAGCCTTCAACTTTCTTTGAGAAGTTGTGACCCAACTTCAAAGAAACTTGGCTTGCGCCTGTGTTCGCAACGTTACTCTTACCCGCTTTGGCGTAGCTCAAACCGATGAAGTTAGCATCAATGTTGTACTGACCAACCAATTCATAGATGTTTTGAGTGTAACTAACTGCAGGGGCAGTGTTGGTCTTAACGCTTTCAACTGTTGCACCAATCCAAGCTGGGCCAAAAGTGTATTTACCTGTCAGACGCATTGCGCTGTCTGTTGTATTTACAAATGATTGGTCTGTACGTGACTCGTAACCCAAACCTGCGTAGATACCGTCTTGATCGTATGTACCGGACAACGCGAGGATAGTTTTACCCGCTGCTGCTGCTGCTGCAATAACTGTAGGTGCTGCGTCTGGCGCGTACATCAAAGCCGCTTGGAAACCACCCATCTTAGGTGTCCAGTATTGAATCATGCTGGACTGACGATTGTTGTAGTTTTTTCCGTTTGCAGAACGACCAACTACGTTAGTCGCGCTAAACACAGTTGCATTATCAAACAATTCAACGCTGTTATGCACAACCTTGTATGGGGAATCCCAACGACCAACGATTACTTTACCGAAGTCGCCTTCCATACCGATACCACTGTTACGTGTACCGTTACCCAAGCCGTTACCGCCAACGCCGTTTGCATCCATTTGCACTTCGTATTGGAAAATAGCTTTCAGGTTGTCGCCCAGATCTTCGCTACCCTTAACGCCCAAACGGGATGCGTTTGTTGCAACGCGCGTTGCGTTAGATTTCAAAAGTCGTGCTGCAGGTAAAGTACCTGCTTGGTCGTTGTTTACAGACTCAACGTCCAAAAATGCTTTGCCGTAAACAGTCACGTCAGCCATAGCTAACGCTGGTGTAGTCAGAGCAGCAGCAACAGCCAGTGCGATCAGTTTCTTTTGCATGTAAAACTCCTAAGTGGTTATGTTCTAAAGTCGGCGGCCGATACCACCAACGATTACAAGAAAGTTCCGATACGGAAACTTCGGGGCGGATTATCTACTATGAAATATTTCACGCAAGACTCTGCAATAGGTTTTAACAAAAAGTTCACAATACTGTTGTTTTTTTACCACAAAGCATCACAAAGACCACTTAAACAGACACTCGACTACCCCGCTAGTCCCTTTATTTATAAGGGTATAGCTTCAATCGAACACGCGTGACAACTCTGCGCCAGGGTCGTCTGCGCGCATGAAAGCTTCGCCAACTAAAAAGGTGTGTACATCGTTGTCACGCATGCGCTGCACATCGTGTGCGGTGACGATGCCGCTCTCGGTGACGACGATACGGTTAGCAGGAATCCGCACCAGCAAATCTAGAGTTGTTTGCAAGCTAACCTCGAAAGTACGCAGATTGCGATTATTGACCCCTATCAAGGGTGTATTCAATTGCAAAGCCGCATCCAGCTCGACTTCATTGTGCACTTCGACCAGAACGGCCATGCCCAACTGATGCGCCAGCGCTTCGAAACGGCGCATCTCTGCGGTTAGCAAGGCGGCGGCAATCAATAGAATGGCATCTGCACCCATCGCCCTAGCCTGATAGATTTGATATTCATCAACGATGAAATCCTTGCGTAATACGGGTAGTTCGCAGGCTGCACGTGCCTGCTTGAGATAGTCGGCGCTGCCTTGGAAGAACTGCTCATCTGTCAGCACGGACAAACAGGCCGCGCCATGTTGCGCATAGCTGACAGCAATCTGATCGGGATGAAAGTCCGCGCGTATCACACCTTTGCTGGGACTGGCCTTCTTGATCTCGGCGATCACGGCGGACTGGCCTGCAGCGATCTTGGCGCGTATCGCGCCGACGAAATCGCGGTTAGTTGGCGCCTGCAGCGCTTCCATGCGCATCAAGGCAAGTGAGTTGCGACTCTTAGCGGCCGCGACTTCTTGTGCTTTGACCGCGAGTATCTGATTTAGGATGTCTGACATTGCTACGCTTAGATATAACTTGGGGCGCGCATTCTAGCACTTGAGGTAAAATGCGCCCTTTGCAAAAACACGCACACAAGCATGAGTGATATCAAAACCTATATGCAGGGCGTCGGTGTGGCAGCACGTGCCGCAGCACGACAGATGGCGCAAGCCGATACAGCCACCAAGAACAAGGCTTTGCTGGCTATCGCCGATGCGATCTTGAGCGCCAGCACACATCTCATTGCCGAGAATGCCAAGGACGTCGCTGCTGCGCGTAGCCACGGTTTGGATGACGCCTCCATAGACAGACTGACACTGACCGAAAAATCAGTGCGCGGCATGGCAGAAGGCCTGCAGCAAATTGCCACGCTGCCAGATCCGATAGGCGGCATCACCGACCTGAGCTATCGACCTTCTGGCATACAAGTCGGCAAGATGCGCGTGCCACTGGGCGTGATCGGCATCATCTACGAGTCGCGTCCCAATGTGACGGCAGATGCGGCAGGCCTGTGCCTCAAGTCGGGTAACGCGGCCATCTTGCGCGGCGGTTCCGAAGCAATACATTCAAACCAAGCCATCGCAGCCTGCGTCCACGCGGGTCTGCAAGCAGCGGGGCTACCCGCGAATGCAGTGCAGGTAATAAGCACCACAGACCGCGCCGCAGTAGGCGAACTCATCACGATGAAAGACTATGTGGACGTGATCGTTCCTCGCGGCGGCAAGGGTCTGATAGAACGCATCAGCAATGAGGCGCGTATCCCTGTCATCAAACATCTGCACGGTGTCTGCCATGTCTATATAGATAGCGAGGCGGATCTAGACAAGGCGATACGCATCGCCGACAACGCCAAGACCCATCGCTACGGCGTGTGCAATGCGATGGAGACCTTGCTGGTACATAGCGATGTCGCGGCTCAGGTGCTACCTAAACTTTGCAAGATCTATCTGGACAAGGGTGTGGAGTTGCGTGGCGACGATACAGCTCGCAAACTGGTCGCACAAATGAGCGCTGCGACCGAGGAAGATTGGTATACCGAATATCTCGCGCCTATCTTAAGCATACGCGTGGTAGCCGGCTTGGACGGCGCGATGGATCACATCGCTCGCTACGGTTCGCAACACACCGAGAGCATCGTCACAGAGAACTACACCAAGGCGATGCGCTTCCTGCGCGAAGTCGATTCCAGCAGCGTGATGGTGAATGCCTCCACCCGTTTCGCGGATGGCTTCGAATATGGCTTGGGTGCTGAGATCGGCATCTCGACCGACAAGATTCACGCGCGCGGCCCGGTGGGACTGGAAGGACTTACCTCGCAGAAATATATCGTGCTGGGTAATGGGCAAATCAGAAGTTAAGCAATATATCGTAGGTCGGGCTTCAGCCCGACTATATGTCGGGTTAAAACCCGACCTACATCACAGAGGGAAGAACATGAGCATGATCGAAGTCAAAGTACCCGCCATCGGCGATTTCAAAGACGTTGCAGTCATCGAGTTATTCGTCAAAGCGGGCGATACCGTAAGCGCTGAACAGTCTTTGTTGACTTTGGAGACCGACAAGGCGGCGATGGAAGTGCCTGCACCCCAAGCCGGTGTCATCAAAGAAGTGAAGGTCAAGGTCGGCGACAAAGTCTCTGAAGGTTCGTTGATTATCATCATGGAAGTGGCTGCCGCTGCAAGCGCCGCCCCTGCGCAAGCAACTGCCGCGGTAACACCAGCAGCACCCGCTGTTGCGCCCAAGGCCAATGTCGCCGTCGCGCAAGGCGATCTGCATGCCGAAGTAGTGGTATTGGGCGCAGGCCCCGGCGGCTACACCGCTGCGTTCCGCGCGGCCGATCTGGGCAAAAAAGTCGTATTAATAGAGAAGCACGCATCTTTGGGCGGCGTATGTCTGAACGTAGGTTGCATTCCCTCCAAAGCCCTGCTGCACGTTGCCAAGGTCATCAGTGAAGCCGAAGAAGTCTCACATCACGGCGTGACATTTGCGAAACCCAAAATCGATATCGATACGATACGCACGTGGAAAGAAAGCGTCATCGGCAAGCTGACAGGTGGCTTGGGCGCGCTAGCGAAACAGCGCAAGGTACAAGTTGTCACTGGCCTCGCGAAATTCACTTCGCCTAATAGCATCGCGGTACAAACCGCGGACGGTGAAAAAGTCATCACCTTTGATAACGCTATCGTCGCCGCAGGCTCTAGCGTCGCGCGCATCCCCGGTTTCCCTTACGACGACCCTCGCATCATCGACTCGACTGGTGCATTGGCATTGCAAGATGTGCCTAAACGCATGCTGGTCATCGGCGGCGGCATCATCGGTCTGGAAATGGCCACCGTGTATGATGCACTAGGCAGCAAGATTTCTGTTGTCGAGCTGATGGACCAACTCATGCCGGGTGCCGACAAAGACATGGTCAAGCCGCTGCATACCCGTATCGCCAAGCGTTACGAAGCCATCATGCTCAAGACCAAAGTCACCAAGATAGAAGCTAAAAAAGAAGGTTTGCTGGTTACTTTCGAAGGCGAACAGGCGCCTGCTGAACCGCAGTTGTTCGACCGTGTATTGATGGCAGTTGGTCGTCGCCCGAATGGTCGTGAGATTGGTGCGGAAGCGGCAGGTTTGGTGGTCAACGAACGGGGCTTCATTCCCGTCGACAAACAACAGCGCACCAACGTTGCCAACATCTACGCTATCGGCGACATCGTGGGCGATCCCATGCTTGCACATAAGGCGGTGCATGAGGGTAAAGTCGCTGCGGAAAACATCGCGGGACACAAGGCATATTTCGAGCCGATGACCATTCCTTCCGTCGCCTACACCGATCCGGAAATCGCTTGGATGGGCTTGACCGAGACCCAAGCCAAAACACAAGGCATCGCTTACGAGAAGGGTGCCTTCCCTTGGGCTGCTTCCGGTCGTGCGCTGTCGGTTGCACGCGAAGAAGGCATGACTAAAGTTCTACTCGACCCCAAGACACGCCGCATCTTGGGCGCGGGTATCGTGGGTGTGAACGCGGGTGAGTTGATTGCCGAAGCGGTACTGGCACTGGAGATGGGCGCAGACATGGAAGACATCGGTCTTACCATACATCCACACCCGACTCTGTCGGAGACTTTCTGCTTCGCAGCAGAGATGGCTGAAGGCACGATCACCGACCTGATGCCACCTAAGAAACGTTAATAAAATCGCGGGTCGCCTTTACCACATAGTGAGTAACGGCGACTGCTCTCTAATGACCACGTCGAAATCCAAGGAAACATCATGCTGAAAAAATCCTCCGTATTATTAACTTTGGTTTTCGCTCAGTCCGCATGTGCATTCAGTCTCAACGACCTCAAAGGGGAATTGAACAAGGCACTGCCTCAAAAACAAGCAGCCGCACCTCAAGCGGCGGCACCTGCAGCCGATCCTTTAGCAAATATCAGCAACAAGGATCAGATCTCCAGCTTGAAGCAGGCCCTAAATCAAGGCGTGATGACTGCAGTCGCGAGCTTGGCTAAGACCGATGGTTATCTGGGCAATCCAAAAGTGCGCATCCCCCTCCCCGAGAACCTGCAAAAACTGGATAACGGTCTGCGCAGACTGGGCATGGGTAAATATGCCGATGAACTGAACGTCTCCATGAATCGTGCAGCTGAAGCCGCAGTGCCTGAAGCCAAGGCATTGCTGGTGAGTGCGGTGAAAAATATGAGTGTGACCGATGCTAAGAACATCTTGATGGGGCCGGATAATGCCGCAACGCAATATTTCCGCACCAACACCGAGACGGCTTTGAGCGGCAAGTTTCAGCCCATCGTCGTGAACGCGATGCAAAAGGTTCAGTTGGCGCAGAAGTATGACCAGTTCGCCGGCAAAGGCGTACAACTCGGCTTAGTCGATGCCAAAAATGCCAATCTGGAAAGTTACATCACCCAGAAAGCACTCGACGGTCTGTTCGTGATGATGGCTGAGCAGGAAAAAGCCATCCGCGCGAACCCTCTGGAAGCAACGAACAGCCTAGTAAAGAAAGTTTTTTCAGCCATCAAGTTCTAAGACAACCCACATATTTCGCAAGGGCTTTTAGAAAGTCAAAATACGAAGTGAGTAACGCCGCATCTCAACGCAGTTGGAATTTCTAGAAGCGCCCTAATGACCGAGTCAGCGAGCCTCCTATCCCTATTCATCAGCAGCCTGCTGGGTGCAACGTTATTACCCGGCGGTTCGGAGGCCGTGCTGTTCGCCGTACTCAAAACCTATCCCGACACACTCTGGCTCGCCTTACTAGTCGCCACGCTAGGCAACACCATAGGCGGCGTGATCTCTTATGGCATGGGGCGTATGCTGCCCTTGACGCAAAAACTCAAACATGTGGAAAAGGTGAGGCATTACGGCACGCCTGCGTTGTTGCTGGCATGGACACCCTTGCTGGGCGACGCACTTTGTTTGGCTGCGGGTTGGTTGCGGCTCAACCCCTGGCAAGCAGCTGTATTCATGGCACTCGGTAAGTTCGCCCGCTACTGGGTGATTGCCGTGTTGCTTGTGTGACGCGCAAACGAAAAAGCCCGGCACTTTCGTGCCGGGCTTTTAACTATCCTAGTGCTTATTAAGCAGCTTGGATGTTAGATGCTTGCTTGCCCTTAGGACCTTGAGTCACTTCAAAAGTAACTTTTTGACCTTCTTGCAATGATTTGAAACCGTTCATGTTGATCGCTGAGAAGTGTGCGAACAGATCTTCGCTACCATCATCAGGAGTTACGAAACCGAAACCTTTTGCGTCATTGAACCACTTTACGATGCCTGTTGCCATGTTATTACTTCCTTAATAAAAAACGGGAAACTTCCCGAAAAACTATTTGAAACCAGGATCGCACATGGAAACTACTGCACTGCAAACACTTTGAATCAAATAACTGCCAGCGTTTTACGCTGATAATTGAAATGAGTCAAAACAATTTTTAAAAACCTTGTAATTATTTGCACTTTGCTTGCGCCAAACTTACGAATAGTCGGGTAATTACAAAAAATCCACCTCTGTTGAGACAAACCACATTCCCAAGGCCAAGCCATATAAAACGCCAAGCACACCACATATCAACAATGACATGAAAAGCCACTTAGGGAAAAAATTAGGTTTGTGATTCAACAACCAGCGTATACATCCTGACATCTTGCCCTCCAAACTATTTAGACTTCCAAACGATAAGGTCACCTTCGATGGCATACGCGAATACGAACGATTTGGCCAAATTATAGACCGTTAGAACACAACGCTTAAGAACTGCTCACAGTATGTGAGCTATCGCAGAGCCTTGGGTAGGCTCGCAGATTGGGCATCAACACCCGTATCTGTCTACTATTCGGAAGGTCTGCATCAGACTGAATATAGTGGAATTGTGCTAGCATTGCGCCCTCAAAAAATCTCGGAATGCCGCGATTAAAAGGGTTACACCATGCGCCAATATCTAGACTTAATGCAGTACGTACTGAGTAACGGCACCAAGAAATCTGACCGCACGGGTACTGGCACGACCAGCGTATTCGGTCATCAGATGCGCTTCGACCTCGCGCTGGGTTTCCCTCTAGTGACCACCAAAAAGTGTCATTTAAAATCTATCATCCATGAATTACTGTGGTTCTTGCAGGGCGACACCAACATCGCATATCTCAAAGAGCATGGCGTGAGAATCTGGGATGAGTGGGCGGATGAGAGCGGCAACCTCGGTCCTGTCTATGGCAAACAATGGCGCTCTTGGGCGACGGTAGATGGCCGCGTTATCGACCAAATCAAGATCGCAGTCGAGCAACTCAAAAACAATCCAGACTCACGACGCATCATCGTTTCCGCTTGGAACGTAGGTGAGTTAGATCAGATGGCTTTGGCACCCTGCCACGCTTTCTTCCAGTTCTATGTGGCCGATGGAAAGTTGTCCTGCCAGTTGTATCAACGCAGCGCCGACATCTTCCTCGGTGTGCCGTTCAACATCGCCAGCTATGCACTGCTCACCATGATGATGGCGCAAGTGTGCGGCTTGCAGTACGGCGATTTCGTGCACACCTTCGGCGATGCGCATCTGTATTCCAACCATATGGAGCAGACTGCGCTACAACTCTCACGCGAGCCGCGAGCACTGCCGACCATGAAGATCAATCCATCGGTTAAGGATATTCTTTCTTTCAAGTTCGAAGATTTCACTTTAGAGGGGTATGACCCTCACCCAGCAATAAAAGCCCCCGTAGCTGTATGAGCAAGCTTTCCCTCATCGTTGCCATGGCGCAGAACCACACCATCGGCGTGAACAACACCCTACCTTGGCGCTGCCCTAATGACTTGAAGCATTTCAAGGCACTGACCATGGGGCATCACATGATCATGGGGCGCAAGACGTTCGAATCCATCGGAAAAGCTTTGCCGGGACGCACGACGGTGGTGGTCACGCGCGACACGTCGTTGAGGATCGAAGGATGCGTCATCGCGCACTCGTTGCAAGAGGCGATTGCCGCTTGTGTCGCAGATGACGAAGTCTTCATCGTAGGCGGCGCAGATATTTATCGTCAGGCGCTGGACCTAGTCGATACGATGTACATCACCGAGATACATCAAGAGGTGGAAGGTGATGCTCACTTTCCCGATTTCGACAAGACCGAGTGGCATACCCTCTCGCGTGAGCGCCACACACAAGCTGAACCGCAGCCTTTGGAATACCATTTCGTTACTTACCAACGTCAGTAAATCATGAAAAATATTAAAGCCGAACTTCCCATTGCCATTTCCCTTGTCGTTCTAGGCTTGGGATTTGCCCTCGAACATGCTGCCGTTGAGCACGGTGGTGCCATACTTTGGGGACTGCTACTGGTCATCCTCGCCGCCATCATCGGGGTCGCGTTCCGCATCGCGCACCACGCAGAAGTGCTGGCGGTGCGATTTGGCGAACCCTATGGCACGCTGATTCTGACGCTCGCGGCGGTCTCGGTCGAGGTAGTGATTTTGGTGGTATTGCTGATGGGCGAACCCAACCCGACACTGGCGCGCGACACCGTGTTCGCGGCGGTGATGTTCGATATCAACGGTATCTTGGGTTTGGCGGCTATCGTCGGCGGCTTGAAACATGGCAGTTCCAAGTACAACGTGGATTCGGGCAATTCTTTTGTCGCCATGTTGCTGGTCGCCATCGGCGTTGGCATGTTCATCCCCGACTTCGTGCCAGATTCACAATGGCATATCTATTCCGTCTTCTCTATCTGCATCATGGCGGTGATGTACGCGGCCTTCCTGCGTTTGCAGACAGTGGAACACCGCACCTTTTTCGAATACTCCGCCGGTGTGGATGAAGAAGCCCATGACGAGGCACACAGCCCGAACAGCCTGCATGTCGGCATCATGCTCGGCGCGATCGTATTGGTCGGCTTACTCTCCGAAGTGTTGTCTGTTTTGTTGGATGCTGGCCTTGCCGGTAGTAGCTTGCCCAAATCCATCCCTGCGGTTTTGGTCGCACTCATCTCCGCCAGCCCCGAAATATTGACGGCACTCAAAGCCGCGCAACAGAACAGGATGCAGACTACGGTCAACATCGCACTGGGGGCATCACTCGCCACGGTGCTACTCACCCTGCCTGTGATTGAACTGCTGTCGCTCCTCAACGGCGAGCGCATCATCATGGCACTCACACCGATACAGGGTGGCATGTTGCTGCTCACCTTCCTCACCGTGATGAACAATCTGCATGACGGCGAAACAAACGCCATCGAAGGTATCAGCCACTTTGTTCTGTTCGCTGCATTCATTGCGTTGGTGATGATGGGAGTGGTGTGACACCCATGTCGAATAATTTCAGCAACAAACTCGAACTCTTGGCTCCTGCCAAGACAGCTGCCATCGGTCGCGATGCCATTCTGCACGGTGCCGATGCTGTATACATAGGTGGCCCCGCCTTTGGCGCACGCGACAAAGCGGGCAACAGCATCGCAGACATCGCCGAACTGGTGAAATACGCGCATCGTTTTCACGCGCGCATCTTCGTAACGCTCAACACCATCTTGCACGACGCGGAGTTGGAGGCCGCACGACAACTGGCATACGACTGCCACAACGCGGGCGTGGACGCACTCATTGTCCAAGACATGGGCTTGCTGGAGATGGATCTCCCCCCTATCGATTTGCATGCTTCCACACAATGCGACATCCGCACGCCGGAGAAGGCACGCTTCCTTGCCGATGTAGGTTTTTCGCAAATCGTGCTGGCACGCGAGTTGACCATCAAAGAGATCGCCAACGTACGCAACGCCCTGCCCGCCGACACCATCGTCGAGCATTTCATCCATGGCGCGCTATGTGTGGCCTACTCGGGACAGTGCAACATCAGCCACGCACACACCGGACGCTCGGCGAACCGGGGCGATTGCTCGCAAGCCTGCCGCTTACCCTACAACCTGGAAGACGCTCAGGGACGCGTAGTCGCTTATGACAAGCATTTGCTGTCGGTTAAAGACAACAACCAAAGCGGCAACCTGCGTGCTTTGATCGCTGCAGGTGTACGCAGCTTCAAAATCGAGGGCCGCTACAAAGACGCGGGCTATGTAAAGAACATCACCGGCCACTATCGCCAGTTACTCGACGAGATCCTGGCAGAGCGCAGCGACTTAAGTGCCGCCTCCAGCGGCAAGACCACACTGCTGTTCACCCCAAATCCGGATAAGACCTTTCACAGAGGGGCAACCGACTATTTCTCTAATGGCCGCCAAGACGATATAGGCGCGTTCGACACGCCGACCTTCGTCGGGTTGGAACTCGGTCATGTCACTCAGGTCGGCGATAAGTGGTTCGAAATCGCTACGCATGACTCACTCGCCAATAGCGATGGCATGAATTATCAATACAAGCGCGTGGTACATGGACTGCAAGCCAACGTGGTGGAGCGCAAACACGACACCGAGGACGGCACTATCTGGCGCATCCATCCCAACGAGGCCATGCACACCTTGGAAGGATTGCGCGCAGGCATCGCCATCAGCCGTAACCGTGATCATACCTGGGAACATGCACTGACCAAGAAGTCTGCCGAACGTCGCATAAGCGTATCTGCGCACTTCGCCGAGACCGGGCAAGGCTACATGCTCAGCCTAGAAGATGAAGACGGCATCAGCGCGTCGGCAGACATCGCTTTCGAGAAGTTCGTTGCACAACATCCCGAAGAAGCCGAAGCGAGCGTACGCGAACAACTCGGTCGCCTCGGCGGCTCCGATTTCGAGTTAGGCACACTGGACATCGTTTGGACACAAGCCAGATTCATTGCCAGTTCCGCATTGAACAAACTACGCCGTGATGCAGTCAACAAATTGGCAGCGGCTCGTTTACTCGCTTACCCACGACTGACTCGCAAAGAAGCCGTGCAACCGCCCGCACGTTATCCGGAAGAAACGCTGTCGTTTTTAGCCAACGTGTATAACGAATCCGCGCGTAACTTCTATGCACAACACGGTGTGAAGCTGATAGATGCGGCATACGAAGCGCATGGGGAGACTGAAGAGGTCTCGCTGATGGTGACTCGCCACTGCATACGTTACTCGCTGAGTCTCTGTCCCAAGCAAGCTAAGGGCGTCGCCGGCGTGCAGGGTCAAGTCCGTGCGGAGCCTATGACGCTGATCAACGGCAGCGAACGGCTAACCTTGAAATTCGATTGCAAACCTTGCGAGATGCATGTGATGGGCAAGATGAAGAAGAATATTCTCAAGACCGCGCCGCCGTCCATCATTCCCATCACCTTGCACAAGCGCAGGCCTCAGCCTTGAGTGTTGTACGCAACCAATATCAGGTGGGTCGTGTTACCCTCGGCTCACCCAAACTGACATGTAAGTTTTTATTGGAAGTGAGTAATGCCTATACCTAACATCACCTCGCAGATTGTTTATCTGGCTGTCATCTTCATTCTGCTGGTGATTCCAAAAGCGATGCAGAGATACCGTATTCCCGCACCGCTGACCTGCTTCGGTCTGGGCATACTGACCGCCATATTGGTCGCCGACTACACCAATGACTCTACGCTAAGCCTGTTGGCTGCTCTGGGTATCTCCTCGTTGTTCCTGTTTGCCGGCTTAGAAGTCAATGTGCATGAGCTACGCAAGAACGCTCTACCTTTGTTAAGTCACTTGGCTTTGCGTTGCATAGCGTTGTTGTCGTGCGTGCTGTTTGTGATGTTCATATTCAAGTTCAGCTGGCAAATCGCCGGTTTGATCGCGTTGGCCATCCTCACGCCCTCTACCGGTTTTATATTGGAATCGCTGCCAAGATTGGGACTGGATGACAACGAACGTTACTGGGTCACCAACAAGGCCATTGCCACCGAGCTACTAGCACTCCTGCTGCTATTCATCATTCTCAAATCTGATTCAGCTTCCTCGTTGTTCATCTCTTCCGGCGTATTACTGGCAATCGCTTTCGGATTGCCAGTGCTACTGGTGGTACTAGGACGCATCGTGATCCCCCATGCGCCCGGTTCAGAGTTCTCGCTACTGGTGATGGTGGGACTGATCGCCGCTTATCTCACCAAGCAAATTGGCGTCTACTATCTGGTCGGCGCCTTCTTGACTGGATTTGCAGCACGCCAGTTGCGGGAGAAGATGCCTACACTGGCCTCGAATGAGAATCTCCATGCAGTCAAATTGTTCGCTTCGTTCTTCGTACCCTTCTATTTTTTCTACAGCGGGATGCGGGTCACAGAGGAAACCTTGCAATGGGAGTCGCTGTGGATAGGCTTGAGCATCTCTGCAGTGATATTGCCACTACGCATTGCGACCACCACGGCACAAAGGTACTGGGTGCACAAAGACAGCCTGCAAAGCAGCTTTGATGTTTCTATCGCTTTGGCACCCACATTGATCTTCACCATGGTTTTGGCCGACATTTTGCATGAGCGATATGGCATCAGCGACCAATTGTTCGGCGGCCTGTTGGTCTATGCTGCGATCTCTACCATCCTGCCCTCCTTCGTACTGAACAAGCCTGTCAGCTTGAACATAGACCACACCATGTTCGGCAAACCACCCCGCCCAGACTAACATTAGAAGCGGCTAATTTTCAAACAGTTAAGACGCATGCAATAATCCGGCAATGTCAATCGGCGATAGTGTAAGAATTTTGCGGGGGTGTGAGCATGAGCTGGTGGAAATCGATATTTGGTTCCGGCGACAAAGAAGTCGAAGGACTCAAGGATGAGACAAACGAAGAAGTCGGCGGCTTGAACTTCAAGACCGCCCTCGAAGCCCATATCAAATGGAAAATACGCTTACAAGGCGTCATCGATGGCACGGGTACCGAAGCGCTTGATCCGCGCATTGTTTCTGTAGACAACCAATGCGCACTCGGCAAATGGATTTATGGCACGGGCTCACGCGACTTCGGCAACAATCCGGAATTCAAGGCGCTGATCGCTTCACACACTCATTTCCACAAATGTGCGGGACACACACTGGAACTGGCGCTGGATGGCAAGACTGCCGAGGCACAATTACAAATTGACGGTGGCGAATACGCCAAGGCATCCCTAAGCGTGTCTCGCCAATTGATGCGCTTGTGGCGTTCTATCGGCATCTAAGCCCTAATATTAAGGGCAATAAAAAAGAGCGGTATTTCCGCCCTTTTTTACGTCTATCGAGTCGTACTTATGCCACGCAATCCACATAGTAACGCTTCTGACCATCGACTATCTCCGCCACCAGACCATGCACATCGGTCTCGAAGCCGGGGAATTTCTGGTTGTAATCGCGCGCGAACTTCACGTAATCGACAATGGTCTTGTTGAATATCTCACCTGGAATGAGCAGCGGAATGCCCGGCGGATAAGGCGTCAGCAATACCGCCGTAATACGGCCTTCCAGATGATCGATCTCGACGCGTTCAATCTCGTCGTGCGCCATTTTTGCGAATGCATCTGATGGTTTCATCGCGGGCTGCATGTCTGACAGATACATCTCGGTCGTCATCCGCGCCACGTTATGCAGCTTGTAAGTCTCGTGTATCTGCTGGCACAAATCGCGCAAGCCGACGCGTTCATAGCGCGGATGCGCCGCCGCGAACTCCGGCAGGATGCGCCACATCGGCTGATTCTTGTCGTAGTCGTCCTTGAACTGTTGCAATGCGGTGAGTAGCGTGTTCCAGCGGCCTTTGGTGATACCAATGGTGAACATGATGAAGAAGGAATACAACCCGCACTTCTCCACGATCACGCCATGCTCAGCCAGATATTTGGTGACCATTGCAGCAGGGATACCGTCATCCGAAAAACCTCCATCCACATCCAGACCTGGCGTGATGATGGTTGCCTTGATTGGGTCAAGCATATTGAAGCCTTCAGCCAGATTGCCGAAACCATGCCATTTGTCATCGGCATGCAACACCCAATCTTCACGCGTACCGATGCCCTCTTCGGCAATATTGCTGGGACCCCAGACCTTGAACCACCAGTCGCTTTCGTACTCTTCGTCGACCTTGCGCATGGCACGGCGGAAGTCCAAGGCTTCGGCGATGGATTCTTCCACCAAGGCAGGACCACCCGGCGCTTCCATCATCGCCGCAGCCACGTCACAGGAGGCGATAATGGCGTACTGTGGCGAGGTCGAGGTATGCATCAGATAGGCCTCGTTGAACATGTGATTATTCAGTTTGCGCGACTCGGATTCGCGCACCAATATTTGCGATGCCTGGGACAGGCCAGCCAGCAACTTGTGCGTAGATTGGGTGGCAAAAATCATCGAAGTCTTGGCACGTGGACGGTTGCGGCCAATGGCATGCATATCTTGATAGAAAGGATGAAATGCCGCGTGCGGCAACCATGCCTCATCGAAATGCAAGGTGTCGATTTTGCCGTCCAGCATCTCCTTGAGCATCTCCACGTTATAGACCACACCGTCATAGGTACTCTGGGTAATTGTCAGGATACGCGGGCGCTTGGTCTTATCCTTGATGAAGGGATTCGCATCTATCTTGCGTTGTATGCTCTTCATATCGAACTCAGACTTGGGTATCGGTCCGATGATGCCGTAGTGATTGCGGGTCGGCGTCAAGAACACCGGTACCGCACCTGTCATCATGATCGAGTGCAGGATGGATTTATGGCAGTTCCTATCAACTACCACGATATCGTCAGGTGCAACCGTGGAGTGCCACACGATTTTGTTGGATGTGGACGTACCGTTGGTGACGAAGAACAAATGATCCGAATTGAAAATACGCGCGGCATTACGCTCAGAGGCCGCGACCGGACCCGTGTGATCCAACAACTGGCCCAACTCTTCGACTGCGTTACACACGTCGGCGCGCAGCATATTCTCGCCAAAAAACTGGTGGAACATCTGGCCTACAGGCGACTTCAGGAACGCCACACCGCCCGAGTGACCGGGGCAGTGCCAAGAGTAAGAACCATCTTGCGCGTAATGCAACAAAGCACGGAAAAATGGTGGTGCCAAAGCATCCAAATATGACTTCGCCTCGCGAATGATGTGACGCGCGACAAACTCCGGTGTGTCCTCATGCATATGGATGAATCCATGCAATTCACGCAGGATGTTATTCGGTATATGGCGCGAAGTACGCGTCTCGCCATACAAATAGATAGGGATATCAGCGTTCTTAAAACGTATCTCCTCAACGAAAGCCTGCAGGCTTTTCAACGCATGTTCCGTATCTTCCTTGCTACCCGAACCGAATTCCTCATCGTCGATGGACAACAGAAAAGCGGAGGCGCGGCTCTGTTGTTGCGCAAATGAAGTCAGGTCACCATAACTGGTCACACCCAAGACTTCCATGCCCTCGGCTTCCAGCGCGTCAGCGAGCGCGCGTATGCCCAGACCACTGGCGTTCTCCGAGCGAAAATCTTCGTCGATGATGATGATAGGAAAGCGAAATTTCATATCAAACTCCTAATAAAAATGCGGGGTTGAGTTTCAGTGCAGACTCATATTGGTCGCAGACCAATGTGATGTCGGAGCTAAAGCGAAATTTCATGTTAAAACTCCCAATGGGATTAAGTGCTACAAGCTAAATGAGGCGCGGATTGTCGCAGATTTAATATTTTGCGTGGCAAGGAATTTATGACCCCGGGATGACTATTCTTGAGGTGGATAAGGATTATCCAAAGAGACGATGAGCTCGGTCAGGACAGCACGCACTTGAACCTCATCACAACCCATTAGCACCGCATCTTCCAAGGCATCTTGGCATATCTGGCGGATCTCGTCGAGATTCTCCGCCATCACCTTGTTCTTCTCCACGCAGGAGATGACTTTGCCTTTGGGGGAACGCCAGATGATTTTTTTTTGGTGCGGCATCTGAGTTACATCTTCGGCAAGGTTACGCCGTGCTGACCTTGATACTTGCCGCCACGGTCTTTGTACGAGGTCTCGCACACTTCATCGCTCTCGAAAAACAGCACTTGGGCTATCCCTTCGTTGGCGTAAATTTTCGCGGGCAGCGGCGTGGTATTGGAAAACTCCAACGTCACGTAACCTTCCCATTCAGGTTCAAACGGCGTGACGTTGACAATGATGCCGCAACGCGCATAAGTAGATTTACCCAAACACACAGTCAGCACGCTGCGCGGAATACGGAAATACTCCACGGTGCGCGCCAGTGCAAAGGAGTTAGGGGGGATGATGCAATAGTCCGCCGTAACTTCGACGAACGAATTTGGATCAAAATTTTTCGGATCGACGATGGTGCTGTTGATATTGGTGAACAGCTTAAATTCATTGGAGCAGCGAATATCGTAGCCATAGCTGGATGTGCCGTAAGAGACAATCTTCTGACCGTTCACTTCCTTGACCTGATTAGGCTCAAACGGCTCTATCATGCCGTGCTGTTCCGCCATGCGGCGTATCCACTTGTCTGACTTGATACTCATCACTGCTTCCTTCATAAAAATCGGTGCGGGCGCGATTTTAACCAATTAGCGTTTCAGCTGCTTGATGAATCGCCATCCCACCTGATTTGAATTCGCCGTTATAGCCCCCGATTTGCTAAAATCCGCGTCTTTATCGCATTCTGGCATTTACTCATGGCTCGCAAAATCCTCGTCACCTCCGCCCTCCCCTACGCAAACGGTAGCATCCATCTCGGTCACTTGGTTGAATACATACAGACCGACATCTGGGTACGCTTCCAGAAAATGCAAGGTCACGATGTGCATTATGTGTGCGCGGACGACACACACGGCACACCCATCATGTTGCGTGCACAGAACGAGGGGATCACACCCGAGCAATTGATAGACCGTGTATGGCATGAGCACAAGGCTGATTTTGACGGTTTCCATGTCGAATTTGATCACTATGGCAGCACCAACAGTGACGAGACCAAACGCTACGCGCAAGACATCTATCGCAAGTTGCGCGCAAACGACTTGATCGAGACCAAATCGGTAGAGCAGTTTTACGACCCCGTTAAAGAGATGTTTTTGCCGGATCGCTTTATCAAGGGTGAGTGCCCTAAGTGTCACGCCAAAGATCAATACGGCGACAACTGCGAAGCCTGTGGTGCGACTTACGCGCCCATAGAGCTTATCAACCCCTATTCCGCAGTATCCGGTGCACAGCCTGAACGTCGCAGCTCGGAGCATTATTTCTTCAAACTCTCCGATGCACGCTGCCAAGAATTTTTGAGCGCGTGGACACAAGGCACACAGTGCGAGCAGACCATCGCGCCTTTGCAAGCCGAGGCGGCCAACAAGATGCGTGAATGGTTCGAAGCCGGTTTGTCCAACTGGGACATCTCGCGTGACGCGCCCTACTTCGGCTTCGAGATCCCCGATGCACCGGGCAAGTTCTTCTATGTTTGGTTAGATGCGCCGGTCGGCTACATGGGCAGCTTCAAGAAATTGTGCGAGCTCAAGGGTCTGGACTTCGACAGCTACTGGAACAAAGATAGCCAGACCGAGCTGTATCACTTTATCGGCAAGGACATCCTGTATTTCCATTCTTTGTTCTGGCCCGCAATGCTACGTTTCTCGGGCTTGCGCACACCGACTCAAATCTTCGCGCATGGTTTCCTGACCGTGAACGGCGAGAAGATGAGCAAGTCGCGTGGCACATTCATCACCGCAGACAGCTTCCTTAAACAAAGCTTGAACCCGGAACACCTGCGTTATTACTACGCGGCGAAACTGAATGGCACGATGGAAGACATCGACCTGAACCTAGAAGACTTCGTTGCACGCGTAAATTCCGACTTGGTCGGAAAATACGTCAATATCGCCAGCCGCACGGCGGGTTTTATCAGCAAGAAATTTGATGGGGAAGTTGCCAAGGCTGAGCAGCTTGCAGGCTGCGACGGTGCGGTATTGATGGGTGAGTTCCTTGCCATGTCGGAACAGATTGCCACCGCCTATGCACAACGCGACTTCGGTCGTGCAATACGCGAGATCATGAAGTTGGCTGATCGTGCCAATGAGTACGTCGCGCAGCAAGCGCCTTGGGCGCTGTCTAAACAGGAAGGCCAAGCGTCCAAGCTGCACGAAGTGTGCACCGTCAGCCTTAATATGTTTCGTTTGCTAACTTTGTATCTCAAGCCCATCCTGCCCAAGTTGGCGGAACAAGTTGAGCAATTCCTTAACATCTCCCCGCTGTCATGGTCGGATGCCGCCATACCATTGAGCGGCAAGATCAATGACTACTCACACCTGATGACCCGTATAGATCCCAAGAATATCGAAGCCATGGTAGAAGCCAACAAACAAACTCTCGCACCTGCGGCTGAAATTGTCGCCGCAAAACCTGCCATCTCGCCGATTGCCGAAACCATCAGCATCGATGATTTCGGCAAGGTCGATCTGCGTGTCGCGCATATCGTGAATGCCGAGCATGTGGAAGGTGCGGAGAAGTTATTGAAGCTGACACTGGACATCGGCGAAGCGCAACCACGCACAGTTTTCGCCGGCATCAAGTCCGCCTACGATCCTGAGAAACTTAAGGGTCGCATGACAGTGATGGTTGCTAATCTCGCACCACGCAAGATGAAGTTCGGCATGTCTGAGGGCATGGTACTTGCTGCATCAGGCGACACACCCGGCTTGTTCGTGCTGTCACCAGACTGCGGCGCACAACCCGGCATGCGCATCAAATAACTCCAAGACACGGTAAACCAAGTGAACTACGACATTCTCATCATCGGTTCTGGTCCTGCGGGTCAGCATGCAGCTTGGCAGGCAGCACGTATGGGTAAACGGGCAGCAATCATAGAGCGCAAGCCCAAAATTGGTGGTGCAGGTTTACAGACGGGCACGATTCCCAGCAAGGCAATGCGCGAAGTGGCGTATCAACTCTCCCGCTCGGGCGGGATGCGCCAAGCCGTGATACCGGATGTGCGGAGCCGCCATAGCCTGCTTTCAGATGCGATCAGACGCAAAGAAGGCGTGATTGCCCAACAGGAGTCGGTCATCCTGCAACGTCTGCTAAGCAACGGCGTGGCTTTGATTCCCGGAGAGGCGTCTTTCGTCGATGCGCATACTCTGCAAGTCGCAGATGCCAACGGCAAAACCCAGCTACTTTCCGCTGATGTCATCTTGCTCGCCACGGGTTCTCGTCCGCGTCGTCCTGCGAATATCCCCTTTGACAAGAAAACCGTTCTGGACTCAACTTCCATCCTCAATCTGCACCATCTCCCCGATAGTTTGCTGGTCGTCGGGGGAGGCGTGATCGCGTGCGAATTCGTGTCCATATTTGCCTCACTGGGTGTGACCGTGGATGTCGTGGATAGCCACGCGCAATTGCTCACTTACCTAAGCAAGGATGTAGTCGATGTGCTGGCCGATAGCTTCCTGAACATGGGCGTGACCTTCCATATGCGGCAGCGCATCGCTTCTATACGCCGCGAGGAATACTGCACTGTAACCACGCTGGAAAGTGGCAAGGAGTTTCGCACTGATGCGGTGTTGTTCGCACAGGGTCGCGAACCCAACAGTGGCGGATTGAATCTGGCACAGGCGGGCGTCGTGAGCAAAGACGGTTGGATAGAAGTGGATGCGGATTTTAAAACCAGTGTGCCTCACATCTATGCGGTGGGCGATCTAATCGGCCGGCCCGCGCTGGCCTCGACAGGGATGGAGCAAGGTAGAGCGGCGGTACGATGCGCCTTCGGTGGCGGCCAGCACGTACTCGCTGCAAACTTGCCGATGGCGGTCTACACCATCCCGGAGATCTCATATGTGGGTCTCACAGAGAACGAAGTACAACAGCAAAATATCCCGTATGTAATCGGTCGTGCGCATTTCAAAGACAGCGCCAGAGGCCAGATCATCGGCGACACGCATGGCCTGCTCAAACTCCTGATGGACACGCGTGATCAACGTTTACTCGGTGTACACATCGTCGGTGAACAAGCCAGTGAGTTAATCCATATCGGTCAATTAGTGATGAATCTGAACGGCACAGTAACCGACCTCATCAGCAATGTATTCAATTACCCGACCCTGGCCGAGTGCTATAAACTTGCCGCGCTAGACTGCGTGCATCAAGTCAAACATTGATGGCCGGAATGCATTTAACCAAGCCTCGGGAGGTGCTGACACAGCGGCCATGAATAAAATAATTTTGAAGAAACTCTCGCAATATTTTCGTCCCCGTCTCATCGATGCCATGCACGGCTACGATAGATCCAGATTCAGCACCGATCTCACCTCCGGCATCACCGTCGGCATCATCGCACTCCCCTTAGCCATCGCCTTCGCGATCGCCTCCGGTGCCAAACCTGAAGCGGGCATATTCACGGCCATCATCGCCGGCTTCATCATCTCTGCACTGGGTGGATCCAAGGTGCAAATAGGCGGACCTACAGGCGCTTTCATCGTTATCGTCTACGGCATCATCGCGCAATATGGTTACGCCAACCTGCTCATCTGCACCATCATGGCGGGCGTAATGCTGCTGCTGATGGGGGCTTTTCAACTGGGCAGTTTGATCAAATATTTTCCGCGTCCACTCATTACAGGTTTTACCAATGGCATCGCAGTATTGATTGCGCTCAGTGAAATCAAAGACTTTCTGGGCTTGCAGACCAAGGAGCTACCGGCTGAGTTCTTTGCCAAAATTGCCGTACTTTGGCATGCCCTGCCCAGTTTCGATGCACTCACCTTTGTGATTGCGACCCTGAGCGCGCTCATGATCTGGTTCTATCCCAAAAGATGGGCGCAACACTTCCCGTCGCCCATCGTGGCGCTGATCCTAGGCACGTTAATCGTGACTGTATTCAGCTTGCCTGTAGACACCATAGGCACGCGTTTCGGAGGCATCCCTCAAGGTTTGCCTGACTTCACCATGCCGGATTTCTCCATAGGCGCACTACGACACCTCATCATGCCGGCCTTCACCATCGCCCTGTTGGGCGCAATCGAATCGCTGCTCTCGGCTGCGGTGGCGGATGGCATGATAGATGACAAGCACGACCCAAATCAGGAGCTCATGGCTCAGGGTATCGCCAATATCGTGACGCCCTTTTTTGGTGGCATCCCCGCGACTGGCGCGATTGCACGTACGGCAACCAATGTGCGTGCCGGTGCATCAAGTCCAATCTCCGGCATCGTGCACGCCCTGACCTTACTGCTCATCATCCTCATCGCCGCACCCTGGGCTCAGTACATCCCGCTCGCTTCGCTGGCCGCCATCTTGCTGATCGTTGCGATCAACATGGGTGAGTGGGAGGTATTGCACAGACTCAAGGGCTATCCTAGAAGCGATTTGGTCGTAATGGGAATCACTTTTCTATTCACCGTGATCTTTGGTCTAACCGTTGCCGTACAAGTTGGATTATTACTCTCGGCAATATTCTTCATCCGCAAAATGACCGAGCTATCGGATGTGCGACTCTCAGAAGAACACACCCCTATGCCGGATGACGGCGAAGCAACACGTGCGCGAAAAATGGCACCACCCGGCGTATTGATCTACCGCTTGTATGGCGCGCTGTTCTTTGGTGTCGCCGACAAATTAGAGAGCGTATTGCATCAACAACACACCGAACCCGAGGTACTCATCCTCAATATGAGCGAAGTCATCAGCATGGATGCCAGCACCCTGCATGTATTGGAGTCGTTACATGAGAAATTGCTTAAGCGGGGTAAACACTTGATCTTGTGTGGCCCCCACACCCAGCCATATTTCTTGATGCATCAGGCCGGGTTCTTCACCAAGTTGGGCATGGGGAATGTGTCGGCCAATCTGGAAGATGCGCTGACACGCGCACGGGACTTGCTCGCTCATCAAGGCTGATTTCGCCAAGAGACGTAAAATACTGCCCTTATCTTCGCGATGGAAACGCCGAATAAGTCGGCGAGCTGTATGCAGCGCACGGAGCGCAGACCACGAAACATCAAGTAGATAGGCGAACAGGCTAGCACCGCGCAACGCGGCAACGCGCCCGCGCAGACACTTATTCGGCGCTTCCTGAGCGAATTGGGGTTAATTGATTAGCGACGCTCGGTCCACCACAGCATAGTCACACCTATCATCAGATAAGCCACTGTCATCGCACTGGCACTCATCAAGGGTTGCCAATTATTCAATGCACCCAAGCTGGCAAACAGGCGTCCAAAGAAGTGAAAGGACAGTCCCAGCACGATACCCAAGAATATCTTGCTGCCTATACCACTGGAACGATGCTGGTGACCGGCGAACGGTAGCGCCAAGATCATCATCACCCATACTGCCAAAGGGTTAGTCAGCTTGTTCCACATGGATATCTCGTAGCGTGTGCTCTGCTGATGGTTGTCACGCAGATGCTGTATGTACTGATAAAGACTCAATGCCGACATCTGTTCGGGTACAACCAGCAACACACTGAGCAAATTTGGGTTGAGGGACGAGCGCCATTCCTGACTGGCCTTGGTATCGACCTTGGTCGTGCCATTCACAAATAGCGTCTCCACTGCATCCTCAAGCCGCCACAAACCGGCTTCGACAAAGCTTCCATGCTTGGCCTGAATGATGGAGATCAAATGATATTGGTCGTCAAATTGGTAGATTGAAATATCGTTCAGACTGGTGTCAGGCATTACATTCTTCACATTGACGAAGCTCTGCTCGTCTTTGACCCAAACACCGGAGCGAAACTCCTTCAAAGTGACGGATGTATTCGTTGCCCGCATCCTGAGTTGTTGTGCCATACGTTCACTTGGAGGAGCAACAAACTCGCCAAAGGCCAAACTCAAAATCACCAGCGGCAAAGCAATCTTAAACAAGGCATAAACCATTTGCACCAATGAGGCGCCTGAAGCTCGATATACAGTCAATTCGGAATTCGCCGACATCTGCACCAATGCCAATATCGCGCCTACCAATACCGCGACGGGGAATAATTCATAAATGTGGCCCGGTATCGTCAGCGCAACATATAGCAGGACATAGGGCAAGCTATAGTCACCCTGCCCCAAATCATTGAGCTCATTAATAAAATCCAAGAAAGCAAACAACAGTATCAGTCCGCTGAACACCAAACCAACACTGCCATAGATCTGTTTTGCCAGATAACGTGTCAAAGTTTTCATCGTTTGAACATCCTACGCACCGTCATCAGCGACATACGCCAATACAACAGGCCCACGGCGAGCGCTAGCATCAAACTGTGCAAGCCCAATATACCCAGAAGGGGAGATATCTTTTGCTGCCCCACCCAACTATTAGTCACGCTGATCATGTTCGTGTACAACATGTACAACACGAGTGCGACGATGAGATTGTAAGAGCGTCCAGCACGGTGGTTCACATAGCTCAAGGGGATCGCCAACAATGCCAATATTGTTGCGCTGAGCGGCAGTCCAACGCGCCATTCCAGCATGGCAAGATTCCAAGGCGTCGGCTCATTAATCAAGTCCATGGTGGACTTGGCATTCAGATTAGACATGCCCTGCTTTGCGGGCATACTATCGATACGCACCGCGTAACGGTCGAATTCGACTACGCGGTAATCCATCTGTCCTGGCGTACCTTCATAGCGCGTGCCTTTCAATAGCACCAGAAATCGGTCTCCATTCGGCTTGGTCTCCTGCAAGCCTTGCTTCGCCATCATGGTACCCAACTTACCATTCTGATCAGACTGCACGAAGATATTGCCCACTCGATTAGATCCCATCTCGGCGTTATCGACGAAGTAGACCCGATCCGCCTGCTTGGATTCGCGGAAAGTTCCCGGTGTCGCAGCCGTCACATCGTCACGACTCTCCAAAGTGTGCTTATACTCTTCTGCCTTGGACAATGACCAGGGTGACAAGAGCAGACTCAATAAGGCGATGACTGCCACTACCGGCAGTGCGTAAGTCAAAACCGGACGTACCCAATAGCTCAGCGAGATGCCCGAGCCGAACCACACCACCATCTCGCTATCGCGATAGGCGCGCGACATGGTCAGCAAAATGGACAAAAAGAGACTTATGGAGAGCAGTACTGGCAGATAATTCATCGCACTGAAGGCCAACATCGCCAATACGCCATCTACCGCCAAACGGCCGCTGACTGCTTCACCCAAGAATCGTATGAGCTGACTGATGACGACGATGGCAAGCAACACAGAGAACAACAACATCCCATTGTTCGCAAACTCTCGCACCAAGGCCCGCTGAAAAACGCCTCTGCGTGGTTGCTTTGACTTTATGGCTTGAGTTTGCGGATAATCGGACATTAGAACAGTGTATTTAATTTGAGGAGCAGCGCGTGGAATTTAGCATAAAACAAAGCAGTCCGGAAAAACAGCGCAGTGCTTGTGTAGTGGTGGGTGTGTATTCACGAGGCAAACTCACCGCTGCAGGTCAGTCCCTGGATCGCGCCGCACAGAATCACCTCAGCGATGTCATCGCTCAAGGTGATATGGAAGGCAAACTGGGAAGCACCCTGATCCTGCAACGTGTCGCCGGCATCACTGCCGAGCGCGTATTGCTAGTCGGTTTGGGCAAAGCGGCCGATTTCGGCGCCAAGCAATATTTGGATGCCGTCCGCGCTTGTATGACCGCCTTGCACAAGACCGCCGGCAAAGATGCGGCGCTCTACCTCACCGACTTGAGCGTAAAAGATCGCGACGAAGCCTGGAAGATCAAGCAGTGCGTGCTGTTGGCGTCCGAGTCGGTATTCCGCTGCGACCAGTTAAAAAGCGCGCCAGCTTCGGCACCGACATTACGAAAACTCATGCTTGGCTGTGCCGATAAACCCGGCGCCGTCGCTTCAACCGTATTGGAACAGGCAAGTGCGACGGCCAGCGGTATTGCATTGACCAAGACGCTAGGTAATTTGCCAGGCAACATCTGTACACCGACTTACTTGGCCGAACAAGCCAAAGAGATGGCCCAGAAATACAAGCTCAAAGTCACCGTCTTGGAAGAAAAAGACATGGAGAAACTGGGTATGCATGCGCTACTGTCGGTGTCGCACGGCAGTCGTCAACCCGCCAAGCTCATCACTTTGGAATATCAGGGTGCCGACAAAAAGCAAAAGCCCGTCGTGCTGGTCGGCAAAGGTATCACTTTTGACTCCGGCGGCATTTCAATCAAACCCGGCGCCGAGATGGATGAGATGAAATACGACATGTGCGGTGCGGCCAGTGTGCTGGGTACTATGCAAGCGATTGCCGAGATGAAACTAAAACTCAATGTCGTGATTGTCATTCCCAGCAGCGAAAATTTGCCCGACGGTTCCGCCAGCAAGCCCGGCGACATCGTCAAGAGCATGTCAGGCCAGACCATAGAAATACTCAACACCGATGCCGAAGGGCGTTTGGTACTGTGTGATGCGCTGACCTACTCGGCTCGCTTCGAACCCGATACCGTCATCGACATCGCTACGCTTACAGGTGCCTGCATCATCGCTCTGGGCCATATAGCCAGCGGCTTGTTCAGCAATGATGGCTCGCTAGCACAAGAGCTGCTCAAAGCGGGCGATACTGCGCATGACCGTGCTTGGCATATGCCTATGTGGGATGACTATCAACAACAGCTCGACAGCAACTTTGCCGACATGCAGAACATCGGCGGGAGAGCGGGTGGTAGCATCACTGCGGCATGTTTCTTGTCGCGCTTCACCAAGGATTTCCGCTGGGCACATTTGGATATCGCAGGTACGGCTTGGAGATCAGGCAAAGATAAAGGTGCGACTGGTAGGCCTGTACCGTTGCTGACCCAATACCTTATCGATCGCGCATCATCCAAGTAATGTAGGATGATTTGAAGGTAGTGAGATCCATCCGTTATCGGAAGATGTGTATCGAGCCCCTCAACTCAAAGTCGCGTTTATTTTGACTAGCTGGTTTCATTAAATGACTAAAGTCGATTTCTATACAGGTTGTGATGACAAGCTACGCACCGCTTGTCAGCTCAGCCAAAAAGCGTTACAGAACGGCATGCGTGTCGTCATCGGCACACCTGATGACACAAGCTACAAGGCTTTGGATCAGATGCTATGGCACTACCCGCCTACCGCCTTCATCCCGCACTGCGCCTCGGCTGCAGACGAGGCATCAGACACACCCGTTCTACTTGCACAAACTGAAGGTAAGTTTCCGCATCATGAGCTATACATCAGTTTGCATGCAGAGACGCCGGGGTACTTCAGCCGCTTCGAACGTGTCATAGAGTTGGTCAGTCGTGACGAGCAAGACAGCCTGCGCGGTAGAGAGCGCTATAAGTTCTATCGTGATCGCGGCTACGAGTTGCGCCACTTCGACCTGAGTGCCAAAGCATGAGTCCCACAACCAACCCCGAAGACCTGCCCCTGCTCACAGACATCCTCAGAGCGGAGGAGACGTCGCTGGACATCCCGATGCTCACCGAAATCGTGGTGCCCGCAGATACAAATTCGGCCGAGACTATGCCCAAGGTAATCGCGTCTGAGGCCAGTGTGGATGCAAACTTCGACCCCTACTCCATCGCGCACTTGGCATCCGAGTTGATCTGGAATACGAACTTAGCAACAGAGGTCACCGCCCCCACCTCCATACCCTATACGACGCCCGAGCCTACAAGTATTGCGGCAACATTGGTAGCGCCTCCGGAGGCTATCTTGGAAACCCGTATCAGCGAAGAAGAGATGCAGCAACTGGTCAGCCATTTTGAAAGCAGGCTGGAAACCATTTTCACTGAAAAGCTCAACCGTCATTTCGAACATTTGCATCATCAGGCCGTCAAGCTTGCCATCTCGGAACTGAAAGACGAACTGCCAGAGTTGTTACGTAATGTTCTTAGGAAATAAGATGCAGAACACGGGATTCAGTTAATAGATGCACCGGTTTTCTGTATCCTGAGCCCCGAATCCTGCATCCTAACGCCCTCATCCTGCTTTATAATTCCGCCCCTTTCGACCCGCGCTTAATCGCGCGTTGCAGCCCTCGGACATCAGATCATGGAACAAGCAAAAAATAACGAGCTCGCCAAGAGCTTTGACCCCAAGAACGTAGAAGAGCATTGGTATCCCAAGTGGGAGCAGGCTGGCTATTTCAAAGCCGGGCTGGATGCGAACAAGCAAGCATCATTCTGCATCCAGCTGCCGCCACCTAATGTGACCGGCACGCTGCACATGGGTCATGGCTTCAATCAAACACTGATGGACACGTTGACTCGTTATCACCGCATGAAGGGTGACAACACCTTGTGGCAACCGGGCACCGACCATGCGGGTATCGCCACTCAGATCGTGGTGGAGCGTCAACTCGATGCGCAAGGTGTGTCGCGCCACGACTTGGGTCGCGAGAAGTTTCTCGAAAAAGTGTGGGAGTGGAAAGAACATTCCGGCTCTACCATCACCCGCCAGATGCGCCGCCTCGGCACTTCGCCCGATTGGTCGCGCGAACGTTTCACCATGGACCCCGCATTGAACAAGACTGTCACCGAGACCTTCGTGCGCCTGTTCAACGAAGGCCTGATCTATCGCGGCAAGCGCCTAGTGAACTGGGACCCGAAACTGCACACAGCCGTCTCCGATCTGGAAGTGGTGCAAGAGGAAGAAGACGGCTTCATGTATCACATCCGCTATCCGCTGGCGGACGGCAGTGGACATCTCACGGTTGCCACCACTCGCCCCGAAACCATGCTGGGCGACGTGGCCGTGATGGTGCATCCCGAAGATGAGCGCTACAAACACCTGATCGGCAAGCAAGTGACGCTGCCGCTGTGCGACCGCACCATCCCCGTCATTGCCGACGAATATGTGGACAAGGAGTTTGGCACGGGGGTGGTGAAGGTCACGCCTGCGCATGACTTCAACGACTATGCCGTCGGTCAGCGCCATGGACTGCCTATGATTTCCGTGTTCACTCTTGATGGAAAAATCAAAGGGCGAACAAATACAACACTAAACATCAAATCTGACACTACGAAAGAAGCGGTCAGACAAGCCTGGGATCATCATGAAGTTGTTCAAATCATCCCGGAGAAATACCAAGGGCTTGATCGTTTTGAAGCACGCAAACAGATCTGCGCCGACCTCGAAGCGGCAGGCCTGTTCATCAAAGCCGACAAGCACAAAGTCAAAGTGCCGCGCGGTGATCGTACCGGCGTAGTCATCGAGCCAATGCTGACCGACCAGTGGTTCGTCGCCATGAGCAAGCCGGGCGACGGCGGCAAGAGTATCACCGAACAGGCGCTGGAATGCGTGAGCTCGGGCGAGATCAAGTTCTATCCCGAGAACTGGGTGAACACCTACAACCAGTGGCTGAACAACATCCAGGACTGGTGCATTTCGCGCCAATTGTGGTGGGGGCATCAGATCCCGGCGTGGTACGGCGTGAACGGCGAAGTGTTTGTTGCGCACGACGAAGCCGAAGCACGCAAGCTGGCCGACAAAGCGGGCTACGCAGGCCAGCTAACCCGCGACAACGATGTGCTCGACACTTGGTTCTCATCCGCGCTGTGGCCGTTTTCCACGCTGGACTGGGATATGTCCAAGCCGTTCGATGCGCAAAATGAATTCGTGCAGCAATACCTGCCTTCGTCGGTGTTGGTCACCGGTTTCGACATCATCTTCTTCTGGGTGGCGCGCATGGTGATGATGACCAAGCACATCACCGGCCAGATCCCGTTCAAGGATGTTTATGTCCATGGCCTGATTCGCGATGCGGAAGGTCAGAAGATGTCCAAATCCAAGGGCAACGTGCTCGACCCCATCGACCTGATCGACGGCATAACCCTCGAAGACTTGGTGAAAAAACGCACCACCGGATTGATGAACCCGAAGGATGCGGAAAAGATCGAGAAGCGCACGCGCAAAGAATTCCCCGACGGTATCACCGCCTTCGGCACCGATGCCTTGCGTTTCACTTTCGCTTCACTCGCCTCGCCAGGCCGCGATATCAAGTTCGACATGCAGCGCTGCGAGGGCTACCGCAACTTCTGCAATAAGCTATGGAATGCCTCCCGTTTCGTGTTGATGAATTGCGAGGGTAAGGACGTGGGTCTGGATGTATCACTGCCTATCGAACTCTCGGCGGCCGATCACTGGATGAACAACCAATTGCAGCAAGCCGAATCAGAGTTGGCGCAGCACTTCGCCGACTATCGTTTCGACATGGCGGCACGCACTGTATACGAGCTGGTTTGGAACACTTACTGCGACTGGTATGTGGAGCTGGCCAAAGTGCAGATGGCGAACGGCAACGAAGCACAACAACGCGGCACACGACGCAACGTGGTGCGCGTGCTTGAAGTCATGTTGCGACTGGCGCACCCCATCATCCCGTTCATCACCGAAGAACTGTGGCAGACCGTTGCGCCGCTTGCCGGCAAAACGGGTGACAGCATCATGATGCAAGCCTATCCCAAGGCTGATGCCAACAAGATCGATGCAGACGCCACCGCTCGGATTACACTGCTGCAAGCGCTCATCAACGCATGCCGCAGTCTGCGCAGCGAGATGAATCTATCACCTGCCGCACGTGTACCGCTTATCGCTGCGGGCGATGCGACAGTGTTAAACGCACTCGCACCTTACATCAGCAGCCTTGCCAAGTTGAGCGTAGTGAATGTGGTGGCGGAACTGCCAGAAGGCGATGCGCCCGTTTCCATCGTCGGCAATTTCAAGCTGATGCTGAAAGTGGAGATCGACGTGGCTGCCGAACGTGAGCGCTTGGACAAAGAGATTACCCGTTTGAGCAACGAGATCAACAAAGCACAAGCCAAGCTAGGCAACGAAAGCTTCGTCGCCCGCGCACCCGCAGCCGTGGTGGAGCAAGAAAAGAAACGTATGGAAGCGTTCGGAACTACGCTAGAACAGTTGCAAGCCCAGCGCAGCAAGTTGGGGTGATGGCATCGCCGCTATAGCCATAGCGGCTGAGCTTAACGTCGGCGTATGGTAAAAACAAACACGCCTTCCTGATTCGTGTCGGAAGACAGCAACACATTGCCCGTCTGACGACAAAACACCTCGAAGTCTTTAGGGGCATCTTTGTCGGTTGCCAACACCTTCAGCACTTGCCCGCTGCTCATCGCGGACAAAGAACGCTTAGCCCTTAAGATCGGTAGTGGACAGGCTAACTGCCGAACATCCAGTTCGATATCGATTTCGTTCATGCAATCGGCAAACCTGCAGCGTGCCATGCTGTGATGCCACCTTGCAGGTTGTAGACTTCGGCGAATCCGCTGGCTGCTGCAAATGCAGCCGCTTGCGCGGAACGACCGCCCATCTGGCAATAGAAAACCGTGGTGGTGTTTTTATCGAGTTCATTGATGCGGAGCGGAATCAAATGCAAGGGCAAAGAATCACCTTGCGGTATCTTGCCGCGTGCGACTTCTGCATCTGTACGCACATCGATCAAGCGGGGTGGCTTGCTTTGTAGCATCTTCTGTAATTCCGCAACGGTAATATCTTTGTAATTCGACATGAGAGTTCCTAGTAATGCATATCAACGGGGCGCGAATTCTGCGCAATTTGGAGACGGCTGTCTAGCCCGGGCTGCGGTAGTCGACCGTTTACGATAGGTTTTGTTACAAAGAATCATCTCCGTCAGCCGGATTTACCAGCCATGCGTACCGAATACCATTATCATATCCGCCATGAAAAAATTGACCCTCGCCCTCCTACTTTGCTGGTCGCCCTTTACCTACAGCGAAGGACTACCCGATTTGGGAGACATCTCTTCAAGCACCCTATCGCCGCTACAAGAACGTCAAATCGGCCAGCAAAGCATGTTGCAGATACGCGCGAGCCGTAAATTTCTGGATGATGCCGAGGTGAATGACTACTTGAACCAGATCGGTTCGAAGCTGGTTTCAAACAGTACTGAACCCTCATTGGAATTTGAGTTTTTTGCGATGAATGACGAGACTGTCAACGCCTTTGCCATCCCCGGCGGCTTTATCGGTGTGAATGCGGGTTTATTGCTCACCACCCAAAGTGAATCAGAATTGGCCTCTGTACTCAGCCATGAAATCGCACACGTCACACAACACCACTACGCGCGACTGCTGAATGGTACACAAGGCGATAGTCTGACTTCCATGGCGGCCATTGCTGTCGCCATCCTCGCCGCTCGCAACAGTCCGCAAGCCTCACAGGCGGCCATTGTCGGTGCGCAAGCCAGATCAGTGCAAAAGCAACTGGATTTCACCCGGCTCCACGAACAAGAAGCGGACCGCATCGGTTTGGAGATACTCGAAAAATCGGGTTTCAATGCCCATGCCATGCCCGAGTTTCTTGAAAGACTACAGCGTGCGACTCGCTTACTGGAGGGCAACGCCCCCAACTATCTGCGCACCCACCCCATCACCAGTGAACGCGTCGCAGATATTGAGAACCGCGTCAGCAAACAGCCTTATAGCTTGATGCAGGACAGTCTTGATTTTCAGTTGGCACGCACACGGATAATCGCTGCACAAAAATCGACTGCCGATGCACTGAGTTATTTTGAAGATGCCTTGTACGTCAAAAAATTTGGCAACCCCGTTGCTCAGCGTTATGGCTTGATCTTGGCTTTGTTGCGTATCAATGATATTGCTCGTGCAGATCAGGAAATGCAGAGTTTATTGAAACAAGTGAATGATAACGCGATGGTGACCACGCTGGCGGGTCAATTGAAGGTTGCAAACAATAATGAAGCGGAGACACTCGCCTTTTACAAGACAGCGCTACAGAACTTCCCCCACCATCGCGCGCTGATTTACGACTACGCTCAAGTGCTATTGCAAGCAAATGAGGCCGAAACTGCCATCAAGCTCTTGGGTGACAATATCGCCAAGCATCCTGATGACACCAAGCTGTATCAATTACAAGCACGCTGCTATGAGCACTTGGGCAAGGGTTTGGAGCAACATCAAGCGCTGGCCTACAGCTATGCTTGGCAGGGAAATCCGCGCGCTGCGATGGAACAATTAGAGCTCGCCAAGCAAGCCGGCGGGAGTTTTTACCAGATGTCGATTATAGAAAGCGATCTGCGCGAATTGCGCGAAATGACAGATTCCGCCGCAAAGAAATAAATCCTATCTATAAAAATGCTGTTATTGACATGCTTGGGGCAATATCGCCATAGGCAAACCGGTCGGATTGTTGGGTATGGCAACCATACCGCTAGCCACTGCTTGGGCATCTGTTAATGTTGAATCTCCATTCGCACAAGACCACCTGTTATCCAGCGTGTTGTAGAACATATGCACGCTTGCCGGGCCACCCGATTGACTGAGCAATCGATTGCTTACCCCAGCACTCTTAAACCTAGCCACTATAGATGTCTTATCTGCAGGACTCGCCCCCAAAGAGCTCGTTGAAACGACACTCTGTACATACCTGCCCACAGTCACCGCCTGAACACCGGATGCACCACCGATTAAGAACAGCCCGGTATTGCTGTACTGCTCTGCCATCGGCACTTTAAGCCCGTCCAACAATGTAAATGCGTCTGCCGCCTGCGCCCGCGCCGAATAATCCTGATACGAGGGGATTGCGACTGCGGCCAGCACGCCGATGATCGCAACCACGATCATGAGCTCTATCAGGGTAAATCCATTATTTAGTTTTTTCATCGCAATCTCCAATCAGTATAGGCAAACACTTGCCAAAATCATCCCTATGAAATGATTCAGGGAAACGATCGCTTCCGTTCGTAAAAAACCCCTCTTGCGAGGGGTTCATTTTGTTTATCCATCCGAAAGCTGGACGTTACAAAATTATTGGCAAGACTTAGGCAAGATTGCTGTAGTCAGCGGGTTAGCACCCAAAACTGCAGAACCAGCAGTGTCATTAGCAGAATCGCCACTTGCACATGTCCAAGCACCAGAAGTCGTGTCATAGTGCATATGAACTTTCAAACCGGCAATTTTGTTACTTACGCCGGCAGTCTTGTAAGTAGCGACTAGCGAAGTAGTGGCTGGGGTAGCCGAAGTAGCAGCAGTATTAGCCGTACCGCCCACTACTGTTGCCACATACTTGCCAGTAGGAATACCCGCCACATCACTTGCAGTATTGCCAGTATTGAATTGGAAATCGCCTGTGCTGGTATATTGCTCTGTCAACGGAGTCTTCAAACCATCCATCAGCGTGAACGCTTCAGCGGCTTGCGCACGTGCTGTGTAATCACCGTAAGCTGGGATCGCAACAGCTGCCAAAATACCGATGATCGCAACAACAATCATCAACTCGATCAATGTAAAACCTTTTTGAATTGTCTTCATGTAAAGCTCCTTGTTAAATAGTTTCGTTTAGTTGACCGTAATAACTGCACCTAAGTACTTTTATTACCGGCTAACACACTGGGTGTGTGTTTTTATTAAAGCAAGCGCCATGCCAAGATCGCATCAAACTGTTTCTAATGACTTAAATTAAGGGACACTATTTATCAAACTGACTCGCCTTGCTTATTTTGTCAACGAGGTGACGATTTACGTCAGCTCAACCTCATAAATTTACGCCTGGAATTTTAGCGAGATCAACCTCATCGATCTGCTCTGATGACAAAAATTTTTGTGCGTAATCCAAATAGACTTTCTCTCTGATAAACACATCAAACAGGTCTGGGTCGATATGACCATTGAGCTTGAACTTCCCCAAGATCGTGAGTGACTCTGTTAGCGTCTTACCCGATTTGTAGGGCCTATCTTTTGCCGTCAACGCCTCAAAGATGTCAGCTATGCCCATCACTCGCGCTTGCACCGACATTTCTTCCCGCTTTAACCCTCGAGGGTATCCCTTGCCGTCCATGCGCTCATGATGTCCGCCCGCATACTCGGGTACGCTTTTCAAGTGATTGGGCCAGGGTAGGGCTTCTAGCATTTTGATGGTCACAACAATGTGATGATTGATGATTTCTCGCTCGGCCTTGGTTAGCGTGCCCGAGCGTATGGTCAAATTGAGTACTTCATTTTCAGTCAGGAAGTTGGCTTCCCGGCCTTCTGGGTTGAGGTATCGGTATGCAGCAATCCGCTTCACTCTTTGCTGATCCGAATCAGACATCGCTTCGCTGCCGATGTTACAAAAACGCAGAAAATCCCGGTCGCTATCCAGCTGTTGGATACGCAACAGATGCATCCTGTTAATTTCGGCTTGCTTCTCTTTGCCCACATCTTCTGCTGACAGCAGCAGTTCCTTCAGCATCTGTATTTCACTATCCCGCTTTAGTACTTCAAACCGATCGTCAATAAGCTCTATTCGGTCCAACAGCGTATGCAACTTGGTGGCCTTGTCGACTATGTGTACGGGGGTCGTTATTTTGCCGCAATCATGCAACAACCCTGCAATTTTGAGCTCGTACCTGTCTTTTTCCGTCATTACAAAGTCTTTGAGCGGACCGACTTTAGTGCGATTCACAGCTTCCGCCAACATCATCGTCAGCTCCGGAACGCGCTTGCAATGCCCCCCGGTATATTCGGACTTGTCGTCCAATGCCGTGTTAATAAGTTTGATGAATGACTCGAACAATTCTTGCATTTGTTCGATTAGTCGTCGATTTGTTAGCGCAATTGCCGCTTGGGAAGCGAGTGACTCCAGCAACTGCTGATCGTCCACCGAGAACGGCACAATGCTGCCGTCCTCTCGGCTCTTGGCATTAATCAGTTGCAATACGCCTATCACTTCCCCCTCATGGTTGCGCATCGGCACGGCAAGAAAAGATTGCGAACGATAACCTGTTTTCCGGTCGAACTTCTGGGTCCCGGAAAAATCGTAACCTTCAGCCTCATATGCATCAGGAATATTGACTGTTTCGCCGGAGAGCGCGGAGTGACTAACTACCATCGCATGATTGGGCTCGCCATTTTCAAGATATAGATGGATGGGGTAATAGGTGATGGGTTCACCGCTTACACCCCCCATCTTTATATTCAGGGAGTCATTGCGCAATATTTTAAAACGGAGAACTTTTTCTGTATTTTCGTGCAGATACAAGGTGCCCGCATCGGCATTAGTGATGCGTTTGGCAGCCTCTAATATCGTCTCCAACAGACTGTTAATATCCAAGGGCTGAGACAAGGCGATACCTATCTCATTGAGTTCTTTTAAACGATCCCTAAGGTTGGGTACGGAAGACATTTTATTACTTGATACAAACGGCTCGAACTTGATGCATATCGGTTATTCCTTGCAATACCTTCTCTATTCCGTCCTGCTTGAGCGTACGCATCCCATCTTCCAAGGCTAATGCAAGCAGCTCCGCAACACGCGCATGTTCCTGTATACCCTTCTTGATAATATCCGAACCTATTAGCAATTCATGCAAGCCAACACGCCCTCTATAGCCTGTTTTTGAGCACTTGTCGCAGCCAACAGGTTCATAAATCGTGATTTGCCCCTTTTCGTCACCAAAGGATTTGACCCATTCTGCATATATCGCTTTCATAGATGCAGCGGGATCCTTCTTCCACGTCTCTGTGTTTGCCAACTCAAGACTAAATTCATTCAGTATCGCTTTCATCTCATCCGGGCTAGCGACATGCGGTTTTTTACAATCCGCACATAAGCGCTTGGCCAAACGCTGCGCAAGAATACCCAGCAAGGCATCCGCAAAATTGAAAGGATCCATCCCCATGTCCAGCAGCCGGAGTATGGACTCTGGTGCACTGTTGGTGTGCAAGGTTGCAAACACCAAGTGGCCGGTCAGCGAAGCCTCAATGCCTATGGAAACTGTTTCTTTGTCGCGCATTTCGCCAACCATAATCACATCTGGATCGGCACGTAAAAAAGCGCGCATGATGGTCGGAAAATCCAAACCTGCCTTCTTATTGATTTGAACCTGACGCAAACCCTTTTGGGTGATTTCGACAGGATCCTCAGCGGTCCAAATCTTGGTCTCGGGCGTATTGATATATTTCAAAATCGAATGAAGGGTTGTCGTTTTACCAGAACCGGTGGGGCCGCAAACAAAGAACAAGCCATAGGGCTTGCTGACTGTAGCTTTGATAAGTTCGTTGTTGCGCGCCGAGAATCCCATCTTTTCGAGTGGTAACGGCTCACCCGAGGCAAGAATACGCATCACCACGTCTTCTACACCGCCCTGTGACGGGATCGTCGCTACGCGCAACTCGATATCCAGCGGTCCGAATTTCTTAAATTTAATTTTGCCATCCTGTGGTTTCCGTTTTTCGGAAATATCGAGATCGCACATAATCTTGAGCCTTGTCACCAAGGCATTGCGGTATGTCGCGGGAACCTCGATCAGATTCATCAAGGTGCCATCTTTTCGGACACGAATCTGAGTCTTGCCTTTCCCTGGCAATGGTTCGATATGAATATCGGAAGCACCCATACGATATGCATCCACAATAATTTTATTGACGAGTTTAACCAACTCGTTATCGGCAGCGGCACTTACATCATCTTGAATCGCGCCGATTTCCTCCTCATCCCCCCCAAGATTTGAGAGTAAATCATCCATAGAGGACTCATCTGCCAGGAAGCCACCTGTTCCATCGGCACTAGAGCCACCACCATAGAATGCATCGAGCGTTTGTCTGAATTCTCTTTGTGAACAGACCTTGTATACCAATCTGTGGCGCGAGAAGATGTTATTGACGATACGTGATGCCTGTATGCGCTCGGGATCTGTGGTAAGAATAACCAAGCCATCCTGATTTTCCTCTATCGGTAGCCAATGGCTGCTTTCCACATATTCGCGCTTAAGGTTGCGCAACAGGTCTGATGGCTTGATGCGATCCGCTTTGAAAGGCTCATATTCGACGCCGAAGAAACTGGACAGCGCCTTACCCAAGATAGGCACACCAACTTGGAACTCATCTATCAACACCTCTTCTACATCGACCCCTTTGCGCCTAGCTGTACGGGTCGCCAACTCAAATTCAGCCGCAGACAAAACCGCATCGCTAACCAGAAAGTCATATTTGGTCTTGACTGTATTGATCTTCTGTCTTTGGCGCAGGGCTACTGCCATGCTTTGTGCCAACTCTTGCAAACCTTCTTCCACCATGGAAGAAAAAGGCAGTCCCGCCTTATTATTGATGACCTGTATCACGCCCACCAAGCCATTATCCTGATCAAGGATAGGCACTATGAGCATCTGCTTGGTACGATAACCGGTTCGTTTATCGACTTCCTGCAAAAAACGCAGATGATTGCTGTGACTTGCCAATTCTTCTTCGTCGTAAACGTCTTTGATATTGAGGGTTTTTTTGTGCACCCCCACATAACCGGCGACACTTTGCTCGGCAATCGGCAACTTCAGATCTTTAAAAGAATTCAGTCCGGTTTTAACTTTGGAAATTAGCGAGGCGCCGTCTTCACCAACCACATAAATGGTGAGTCGATCTGCATTGAATGACGTACAAATATCCTTGCTCACATCGAGCATGATCTCGTCTATATTGTTCGCGGCATGAACCTTGTTGATCACGTCGTTCAAGCTTTTGGTGAACTGTAACTTACCGCTCACGCCACCTGTATTCTCATCAATACTCATTACCCATCCCTTGCTAATTGGTTATTGCATTACTGCAGACTCAGACCACAATCCGCCATCCAACACTTCAACATCGTATCCTGCCTGCGCCAAAATAAATGCTGCCGCCGCACTGCGACGACCACTCTGGCAATAAGCGATATATTTTTTATCTTTATCCAAAACACCGATTGCGCTGCGTATATCGTTTAACGGCACATTGATTGCCCCAGGTAATCTGTCATATCGGTATTCGGGCGGATGTCTGACATCTAACCAGACTGCTCCATTCGCAACGCTTGCCTGTGCATTGGAAAAATTCACCTTATGCAGCAAAGGCTCTTGTAGTAAATCCAAAAAATCCTGACGACCCAGGCGCAACAAAACTCCATTTGTCATCATCGTGATAGTCGCATTGCGCTTTGCATCAGAAACCAATGCTTCTTCACCGAATACATCACCCGCCTTCAAATCCGCCAGTACCATATTTACACCACCAACCAATCGCGTAACTTGAGCGCGTCCAGTATCGATTAAATAGTAGTAATCACCCTCATCTCCCTCCCTGATGATGACTTCGTCCGCCCATACCGCAATCGTTTCAATGCGGTTGAGTAATTGCCCGATGTTCGCTGTAGGCAAGTGAGCCAAAGGTCCGTTGCGCAGACTTTCGGCGCTAAACATCCCGGAGTTCAGTAAGTGTTTCTTACTTTCACTCGCCGCCTGTTTATCAGGCATCGAAAGGTCATGTCCGGAGAGTTGGTCCCATGTCACCATGCGGTCCAGCAACTCATCCTCGATTCTTAGTAGTTGGCTATCTTCCAACGCCATAGCACTAACAATATTGGGCTGACGCTTACCCAAAGGATGCTTAGCCCACTCGGATTGTGCGTTCACGACCACACGATTCCCGTCCAAATAAATCAACTCTATCTCGCCACGCACCAGGTATACAGACTGGCCATTCAGGCCATGGCGTTTGAATGGGTCCGTACCTTGGGGGATATTTTCTGTGTGACAATAATCCAACAATTCGCGCAGACGGGCAGCACTGAATGCAGCGATGGGTTCCAAACTTGCTAACACTCTGATGTCCAGTGCATAGCTCATGTCCGTATCTCTAGAAAGTAAAGATTTGATTATTTAGCAACATCTTGGGATGTAATCTTTGTTCTATCTGATCAATCTCACGCATAATCAACTCAACCTCACCGGGTTTAAGATGCGTGATGTAAACCTGCGCATCACCTTTGAACTTCTTCAATTCCTTGGCCAGCAAACTCGGGCACAGATGTTTGGATAGGATGGCCATCTCGATTTCGCTGTTCGAGAAGGCTGTCTCTATGATGATGTGTCGCAGATTTTTGATCTTGTTGGCGATATCCCACAGTGCATCATTTGTAGTCGTATCTCCACTGAACAACAGGCTAGCAACACCGCTATCCAAATGATAACCGACCGCAGGGACAACGTGGTTCGCAGGTATCGCTGTAATCTTACGACCCTGCAAGACGATTTCCTCACCCAACGCTATCGTCTGATAGCGCATGATGGGCTTTTGGATGTTGGGAATTTCACTGAAGTCTGGCCATATTTTCCAGTTAAAAATATGTTGCTTCAGAATATCTAGAGTCTCTTCAGTCGCATATATCGTGATAGGACGCTCGCGCATAAAACCAACACTATCCAACAGCAGTGGTATGCAAGCGATGTGATCAAGGTGGGAATGCGTCACAAAAATATGATCTATCACACTCAGCTCAGTCAAGCTGAGCTCGTTCAATCCAGTACCGGCATCTATCAGTACATCATGATCGAGCAGAAATGAAGTGGTGTGCAGATTGCCACCGATCCCCCCACTGCATCCCAACACTCTGAGTTTCATTATCAATGTCCCCGGTTATTTGGTCTCAAACACAAAGACACCATCCCAATCGCTTGGTGGAGGGCTCTTCCTAAAATGAGCGATGCGATCCATATATATTTCATAAAGTTCGGTCTCGGGTGAAATGCGCTGCAGATTCATCAATTGAAGTTCTGCTTGCTCCCAGTTTTGTTTGATATAGAGTCGGCGCATCTCATGGAACAGCTTTAACTCTTCTAACGTCGACTTATCAATCTCAGATTGCAAACCCAAAGGCTCATATATCGCAATGGGCTTATCTTTACCTTTTACCCGCACATGGTCAAGTTCGCGATAGACGAAATCACTCACCGTATTGCGCGTATTCTCACCCACGATGATACCGACGCCGTATTGTTTGGTAATACCTTCCAAACGCGATGCCAAATTGACCTCATCTCCCATCACCGTGTAAGCAACACGTACTTCTGAACCCATATTTCCCACGCTGACCCTACCGGAGTTGATACCAACCCCGATCTTGATTAAAGGCCAGCCGCGCTCTTTGAAGTGTGCTTGCAGATTTTTTAATGTTAACTGCATCTCTATACCTGCAAGAATCGCATTCTTGGCATGATTTCCATCCGGTAGCGGAGCTCCCCAGAATGCCATGATGCAATCCCCCATATACTTGTCTATCGTTCCTCTGTGTTTGTACACGACGCGCGACAATGGCGTTAGGAATTCATTCATCAGCATAGAGAGCTCTTTAGGATCCAGACCTTCAGAAATAGTCGTGAATCCGCGCACATCCGAAAACAACACCGTCATCTCACGACTCTCGCCCACCATGGAGACACTATCCGGGCGCTTACTCATTTCGTCGACCAATTCGCTGGGTACATATTGACCGAACAAATTTGTAATCTGTCGCTTGGTGCGCGACTCGACGAAATAGCCGTAAGACATATTCAAGGCGAATAACAGCGCGACCATGACTAAACTATTAGCGATGGGCATGACCAAATCGGCGTATTGCCATATCCCCAAGGTCAATGCTTGACTGAGTGCGAATACGAAAACCGAAGCCAGAATTGCGCGCATCGGGGTCAGTAACGGAAGAACCACGCTCAAAGTGATGCCTATCAACAACAACCACAATACCTCCGCCCCTAACATGTATGCTGGTTGTTGCTTCAAATTTTGATCCAAGATACCCGCAATCATATTGGCATGTACCTCCACACCGGGATATACCTCGGAGACTGGCGTAGAACGCATATCCAATAATCCAGGGGCTGTTGTACCGACCAGGATGATTTTACCCCGCAGTGCTTCCGCATCGACACGCTCGTGCAACACATCCGAGATAGAAATATAACGAAAACTTCCTTGGCGACCACGGTAGGGAATAAAGCTGGCAACATCCTGATCAACAGGTATTTTGTAAGTACGGCCCCCCGCAAACAACTCCAACCACTCTAGGCCAGCGTATCCGCTACTCTTATCCTCGGCCATACCCAGAACGATTTTGGGCTGACCCAGCATGGCCTGCACCATCGCCAAGGACAACGATGGATAGTAACCGCCTTTGCATTCGACCAACATCGGCACGCGCCTCACCACGCCATCACTATCGACCAAGGGATTGAAGTGCCCGCCGCTGTAGGCCGCCGACTGCAGTTCTGGCAAATTTGCACCGTAGCCATTCCAAGTGGTGAAAGCCACCAAGCTACCCTTGAATGCACCAGCGGGAAATGCGGGCGGAGGCAACATGCCCGATTCACTTTGGCTTTTCTGATTTGTCAGATAATAACCTAGGACGACTTTACGGCCTTTGATCTTTTCAGCAAAAAGTTGGTCGTACTCGAGCTGCGGTGCAATCTGATCCAGGGCTAATTGGAACGCTTGATCCGACTTGAGTTGACCTTGCCCCAGCTTTTGCAGCACATCCAGACCCGAACTATTGTCACGTTCCGCAAACACCACGTCGAAGCCCACAACGTCGACCTTGTAGCGATCGAACAATTGATCCATCAACGCTGCCAAGTGATTGCGGCTCCATGGCCAACGCCCTTCTTCTTTCAGACTTTTTTCATCTATATCTAGGATGACAATACGATCATCAAGCGTGCGCGGCATACTGATGCGCAATCGGTAATCGTATACGATGGCTGAAAGTCGGTCGACAAGACTTAAACGATAGAAATTTGCTGCATTGCCTACGAAAAGCAATACCAGCATTAAACCAAGCGCAATGAGTATTGCATTCTTCTTCAAACGGACCCCTTAGAGAACGTCCGAAACCGGATGATATGTCGGTAAAAGGGGTTCAAATCATCTCCCCTAACTCTTGAAGTAGAACTCCATCTTCACACCCGCCAAATCTATCAGGTCATGATCATTGAGTTGATGTGGCTGCTCACTTAAATCCTTGCCATTTACAGCAGGAAAGCTAGTACCTTCCACATGCGTGATGAAATAACCATGGGGGCGTTTGGCCAATACTGCAACCTGTACACCCGGCTTACCCAAGGTAGTCAGATTCTTCACCAATTCAAGCTCTTTACCTGCGTTAGGTCCAGACAGTATCTGCACAACAGCAATCTGACTGGTCGTTACTGGGACATCTATCTTATCTGTCTTATCCGCTGCCGGCTGTGCTGATACAGGTGTCTTATTCGCCAGGATTTGAGTCTGAGTGAAACCAGCGGCAGGCTCCGCAATTTCTACAGGTGCCGCTTGCAGCTTAACAGGACCGCGCATCACCATTGTCTTCTCGAACTCGGCAGCGCTGGTCTTGCTCACTTGATCATTCACGTATTTCAGCGAATGTTTGCCAATCTCGATCAAATCATTGTTCTGCAAGAAGTGTTTCTTGGTTGCTACGCCGTTGACTACCAGACCGTTGGTGCTGTTCAAGTCTTCAAGAAAAGAGTCGTTCAATATGGTGATGATGGCAGCATGCTCACCACTCACAGCGAGGTTATCGATCACAATTTCATTGCTGGACTTCCGCCCGATGGTCATACGCTCTTTGCTTAACGGGAATTCTTTTATTTGTACCCCGTCCATGCTCAATATCACTTTTGCGGCCATAGCATTACCTCTTACACAGTTATTTTTTAAACCAATTCATAATCCTTGATGAGAAACTGCGTGGCACAGCATAATCCCCAAGAATCTTTACCAGCATGACGGACACGTTATCACGTCCGCCATTATCATTCGCCATCTGTATCAGCTGCTCTGCAGCCAGGGGCAAATTCCCCTGCATCGCAAACAATGCGGATTCAATATCCGCATCCTCCACCATATCGTTTAATCCATCCGAGCAGAGCAGATAAATATCCCCTATCTGCACATCATATACGTGCACATCGGGCAAGACATTCTCATCGATACCTACTGCACGCGTCACAAGATTCTTATTCTTGGAGAATCGCGCATCCTCAAGACTAATCAGCCCGCTGTCGATTTGCTCCTGCAATAAAGAGTGATCTCTAGTCACTGTAGTCAACACTTCTCCGCGCAACCTATACATACGCGAATCGCCCACATGCGCTACTGCCACGCGGTTGTCGTAGAACAGTCCCGCGACTATGGTCGTACCCATCCCCGCATATTGCGGTTGGCTCTGAGAAGCTTGGTAGATGGAAGTATTGGCCTTGCGAATATTGTTCCTGAGCAAAGTCACCCCCAACTCTTCGCGACTGTCCGTATCCATATCTGTCGGGTTGGCCTGTTGCAAACGCTGAGCAATTTCACTTGCGGTGACCGAGACGGCAATTCCGCTCGCCACTTCGCCCGCATTATACCCACCCATGCCATCTGCCAGAACGGCCAGTCCACATGCGGCTTCTACACCCACGCTATCTTCGTTATGCGTACGCACCATCCCGGGATGGGTCAAGCTAACGATCTGCAACGCCTCTGCAATTTTCATCGTTTTTTATCCTATATGCTTGCTGCACATGATCTTAAAGCTTCAGCCACCTCAGCTCCGCTCGCAAAACGATCTTCTATCTTTTTTTCCAACATCTTCTCGATTATGGTTGCCAAGCAGGGTGGTAGATCGGGATTAACGCTCAAAATATCTGTTGGTGGATCATTGGCGATATGGAACATCAGTTGCGCCATGGAATCGCCTTCGAACGGGAGCTTACCACAAGCCAATTGATACAAGCTCACGCCCAATGAGAACAGATCAGAACTCCCCTGTATCTTTTTGCCGGCGAGCTGCTCTGGCGACATAAACGACGGCGTACCCAACACCATCCCCGTCTTGGTTTTACTGGAATCTGTGATTCGTGCAATACCGAAATCCGTCACTTTGGGCGTATCACTGTCTGGGTCATACATAATGTTCGCTGGTTTGATGTCGCGGTGCACCACGTTTTGCTTGTGCGCATAATCCAGTGCATCAGCAACCCTGATGATGATGCTCATCACGGTCTTTAAAGGGAGCAAATTATCGGGCTTGGTATAGGGCACCAGATCTTTTCCCTTGAGGAATTCCATCGCGATGTATGCCAGATCATGCTCGTCACCGGCGTCGTAGATTGCGACAATATTGGGGTGATTGAGTCGGCCAGCAGTTTCAGCCTCGCGGAAAAATCGCTCTTTGACATCGGCCAATTCATCGGCCTCAAATTCTTGTGACAATGCAACTGTTTTAATTGCCACCACGCGCCCTATCTTGGGGTCTTTGCCGTAGTAAACCACGCCCATCGCACCCTTGCCCAACTCCTTCTCTATCTCATAGCGACCCAACATGGGCTTGGACATGCCTGATCGCCCCAATACCAAGGTGCTAGAGTTGCCTCGCGTAGCACCACTACCCAAAATGATGGTCTCAGCCATCTCATGAGCCTGATTCAATCTTTGTGATAAATCTCGGAACTTAGGATTAAACTCAGCCATGTATTTGAATACCGACTCTGCTTTATTGAACTGACGCTTGCGTTCGTAATCCAGACCCAAGTTGTACAACACCTCCATCAGGCTTGCATCCAGAGGCACTTTGCGGAATTTGTCAAATGCCATATCCAGTTGTCCTTGTCCCTGGAATGCCAAACCCAGCATACGATTACTTTCGGCAGACTCGGCATCCGATTTTTGCTTGCCTTTCTCAGTCAGCAAATAGCGTTTGGTCGTCAATAACAAATGCCCCACCAGTAGCAAGGTCGCGGGCAACATCAGTTGTAGCCACATCGCCTGCCTGGTCATCAGGAAGAAATGCGAGGCCAGTAGGGCCGCGAACAAGCTTGCAGTCACCAAGGCACCAACACCTGCACCCAACCTGGGCAGTATAAGTATCAAATACAACGCAGTCACCGCGTATACCACCAACTCAACCAGCGAGGCCCAAGGTGGTGTGACAAAGTAGTCGCCCTGCAAAATACTAGAGACCGAGTGCGCCAAGATCAAAACCGGGGCCATCGCAGGCGAGATCGGGGTCACCTGCATAGAACCCACTCCCGCTGCAGAAGCACCTATCAAAACAATCTTGTCGCGATATTTGTCAGCAGATATTTTGCCGCTGTAGACATCGTAAAAAGAATCCACAGGGAAAGCAGGTCTGCCGTCGTTATCTTTATAGAAGAAGCTATGCATCTGCATCGCGGCATCAGTGGCAACCTTCTGTTTACCTAGTACGACACTCTCACCCAAATTCACAGCAATATCTTTGTTCTCCAAATTCAAACTCTTGGCAGCAAGCATGAGTGATAGTGACGGGAAATACTGATCGTAATAGCTGATTACCAGCGGCTCGGTACGTACCGCACCATCCACATCGGGAATGCTATTCAAGTGCCCCATAGATACGGCATGCTCTCCCAACAGCGCGATGGGAGCCAATACACTGCGCGCAGGTAAAGGCAAAGCAGGAGCAGCTGCACCCATTTGTACATTCGGCAAATTTTGGCGTGCCACATATTCGGGCAGGGCTTGATCAGGCTTGCCTTGTGGCTCACCCAGATCGAAATAGGTGCCCAGCAACACATCGTTGGCTTTGGCCATGCTGTCGCTAAGCTTTTGATCGTTATTCAGATTTTTTACAGCATCCAGCAATAATTCATTTAATACGGGCGCATCCGGAGTTTGCTGTATCGTAGAGTTCGCCACCAGATCGGCGATCTTATATATATAGCTTAAGCCTGCATCTACCTGCGGCTCGAAGAAAAACACCGTATAACCGATGACTTTGGCATGCCCGGCAGTTAACACATCTATCATCTTGGCGTGAATTTCACGCGGCCATGGCCACCGTCCCAGATTCGCGATACTCTGATCATCAATGGCGATCACTGCAATCTTGTCACTGGGAATTCGATTAGTGGCTTTCACGCCCAAGTCATAAGCTTTGCGTTCTAAGCTTTGCATCAAGTCTGTGTTCATCGCAAACAACAATGCGAGCGAAACCAATATTCCGACAAACCAATCTTGCTTCCAGAATGACCCGTTTTTCATCTCCACTCCCCCGCTCAGTGAGCGTACTTAGTGTGAGCCATACTAATGTATTTCATAAAAACACACCACAAAGCCATTGATTTAACGATAACTATCTAGGTAATTTGGTGTAGGCAAACGATTACTTGAGTACCAACACAGGGCACTCTGCTAAGTGCAACACCTTGCTGACCACCGAACCCAACAACCAAGATTGCAAACCACCCTGCCCCTGCTTACTCATGGCTATCTGATCTATCTCGTGTTCCTGTGCATATTGCACGATAGCTTCCGCTGGCGTACCAATACTGATGTGATACTCATAAGCAGCGCCCGCCGCATCTAACAGCGCTTTGGCACCGGCCAACTCTGCTAATCCCTGCTCGCGGTAATAATCGTTGATCGTATCCTTGTTGATGAACAACTTTACGTTGCCTGTCGCCACTTTCCATTGCACGTTGAGCAAATATATCTGCGGTGGCTGCTGCAACCATGCACTGCTACTCAACACATATTTAATTACATGGTTCGCACTTTCAGAGCCGTCTACTGGTATCAATATCTTCATTGCACTCTCCGTTTACTTTCCGTCCACTTTGGTATCAAGCAGATCGATCACGCCAGCTGCGCCAACTTTGCGCACCGCCAACCACCTACCCAGCAACAATACCAACAGTGCACCGACAACGGGCACAGCCAGATGCAACTGGTGATAAGACTCGATCAGGCTTGCAAACAATTTCTCACTGACCAACATCTCGCCCGCAACATAGCCCAACAAAGCCCCGCCCGCGTAGATCACCATGGGAAAACGATCTATCAGCTTGAGGACTAACTGGCTGCTCCATGCAATCAAAGGGATGCTGATCAGCAGACCAAACACCAGCAACAATGTGTTGCCCTTGGCGGCAGCGGCTACGCCCAACACGTTATCCAAGCTCATGACAAAGTCGGCGATGATGATAGTCTTCACCGCGCCAAACAAACGCGTGTCAGCCTTGATGTTATCCTCTCCGTGCTCCTCTTCGGGCATCAACAACTTCACCCCTATCCAAATCAGCAAGAGCGCACCGACCAACTTCAGGTATGGCAAGGAAAGCAGACTGACGGCAAAAAATGTCAGCACTATGCGCAACAAGATAGCCCCCAATACACCAAACAAGATGCCTTTTTTTCGTTGCTCCAAAGGCAGATTGCGACAGGCCAAAGCAATGACCACTGCGTTATCACCACTGAGCAAGATATCAATCATGATGATCTTGAACACGTCCACCCAGAACTGAGGGGTTTCCATCAATACAACTGTAGTTGCTAATAGCTCTAACATTTATCAATCTTTCCTGAGTGGCGAAAAAAATCGGAATTTTCCGGTTTCAGTATCTTTAGCCATTTAAAATCTTCTGCATCAATCGACCCATCTCGGCCGGATTGCGGATGATATGAATACCGCATTCCTCCATCACTTCCAGCTTGGTGTCGGCACCTCCCTGTCCGCCCGAAATGATCGCGCCCGCGTGACCCATGCGCTTGCCGGGTGGCGCAGTGACGCCGGCGATAAACCCTACCACAGGCTTCTTCATATTGTCTTTAATCCAGCGTGCGCATTCCTCTTCGTCACTCCCGCCAATTTCGCCAACCATGATCACCGCATCAGTGTCCGGATCATCATTGAATAACTTGAGCACATCGATATGTTTCATGCCATTGATGGGGTCACCGCCGATACCGACACAGGAAGACTGGCCCAAGCCCAGCGCGCTGAGCTGACCGACCGCCTCATAGGTCAGCGTCCCAGAACGCGACACAACACCGATACGACCTTTCCGGTGGATATGTCCGGGCATGATGCCTATCTTGATTTCATCAGGCGTGATCAGACCAGGACAGTTGGGTCCTATGAGCAAAGTGCGCTTGCCTTTCATCTTGTAGCGGGTCTTAAGCATGTCGTGGACGGGTATGCCTTCGGTGATGCAAATCACCAAATCCAGATCAGCTTCCACCGCCTCATCGATGGCGGCGGCAGCATAAGGTGGCGGCACGTAGATGACAGATACTGTCGCACCAGTCTGCTGCTTCGCTTCCAGTACGCTGTTATAGACGGGCACACCTTCAAAGTTCTGCCCGCCCTTATTAGGCGTGACACCGGCCACGAAGCAATTTTTGCCATTGGCATAGGCGATGCAATTGGTGGTGTGGAATTGACCGACCTTGCCAGTCATCCCTTGTGTCATCACGCGGGTATTCTTATCAATGAGTATAGACATTATTTATTCCTCGCTGCGGCAACGACCTTCTGTGCGGCATCTGCCATGTCAGCCCCGGAGATTATGGGGAGGCCAGAATCAGCCAATATCTTCTTACCCAGGTCCACGTTCGTGCCTTCCAAGCGCACGACTAACGGTACAGTCAGATGTACTTCTTTTGCAGCGGCAACCACACCCTCAGCAACCACATCACACCTCATGATGCCTCCAAAGATATTCACTAGGATGGCTTTGAGATTGGGGTTCTTGAGCATCAACTTAAACGCCTCAGTAACCTTCTCGGTAGTTGCGCCACCGCCGACATCCAAGAAATTGGCAGGACTACCACCATACAACTTGATGATATCCATGGTCGCCATCGCCAGACCTGCTCCATTCACCAGACAACCTATGTCGCCATCCAAAGAGATGTAGGACAAATCGAACTTCGAAGCTTCGATCTCAGCCGCATCCTCTTCGTCCAAATCCCGATAAGCCACGACTTCTGGGTGACGATACAGTGCGTTGCTATCGAAATTAAATTTTGCATCCAGTGCGATGACGCGATTCGTAGCGGTCAATACCAACGGATTGATCTCGGCCAGCATCGCATCCTTTTCAACGAAGGCGCGATACAGACCTTGCAACACCAACACTGTCTCGGCGACAGCAGCGCCTGGTATACCTATCTTTTTGGCTACTGCAGCGGCTTCAGCAGGAACTAGGCCTGCTGCGGGATCGATGAATATTTTGTGTATCTTTTCGGGTTGGTGTGCGGCAACCTCTTCGATCTCCATACCACCTTCGCTAGAGGCCAGCAGTACCACGCGCTGCGTACCACGGTCAACCACCATACCCAGATAGAATTCTTTAGCGATCTGCGCACCCTCTTCGATCAACAGGCGACGTACCACTTGGCCGTCCTTACCTGTCTGATGCGTGACCAGATGCATACCCAGTATCTGTTGCGCCGCACTACGCACCTCGTCCAGCGACTTCGCAACTTTCACGCCACCACCCTTGCCGCGACCGCCCGCATGGATCTGCGCTTTCACCACCCAGACTGCGCCACCCAGTTGCTGCGCTGCTGCCACGGCTTCATCTACAGTGAAACATGCAGTACCGCGAGGGGTAGGTACACCGAACTGTCGTAGGAGCTCTTTGCCTTGATATTCGTGAATTTTCATATTGAATGATCGCCGGATTGAAAAGCGCGCCACGGATAGGCGCGCATGCTGAATCTTACCTAAGAATAGCCCAGACCGCGCCTAAATTATTGCCACACCGGCCATGTTCATGTTGCCGCATGATTACACTGGATTCAAAGGCCGCTCAAGACTTTAATGTGCTGCATGGCGCTGCGTCCCAAAGAATACAACTCGTATCCCCCTTCCAATAGTGAAACGATGCGTCCCGCACAACACTGTTCTGCAACAGTTTTCAACTGTTCTGTCACCCAAGCGTAATCGCTATCCATGAATCGCAAGGACGACATATCGTCATCTCTATGCGCATCGAAGCCTGCCGAGATCAGTAGTAACTGCGGCTGAAAAACATACAGAGCTGGCAACCAGACATCCGTCACTGCAGCACGAAACTCCGCACTACCTGCCCCCGCTGCAAGCGGCACGTTAAGCATATGTTGATTATTGCTATCCGCCCCGCAATAGGGGTAAAAGGGATGCTGAAAAGTAGAGCACATCAACACACGTGGTTCTTCATGGAACATATGTTCTGTTCCATTCCCGTGATGCACGTCAAAATCTATTATCGCCACGCGTTGCAGTCCGTGATGTGTCAGGGCATGCGCCGCCGCAATTGCGATGTTATTGAAGATACAGAAACCCATCGCCTGCCCGCGCTCTGCATGATGTCCGGGCGGACGGATGTTACAAAAGGCATTCTCGACTTCGCCTGCCATCACTGCATCCACCGCGAGTGTGCCCGCCCCGGCTGCGCGCAATGCCGCCGGCAAGGTATAGGGATTCATGGAAGTATCACCGTCCAATTCCACTACGCCTTGCTTGGGAGCGGTCGCAAAAACCTGATCCACATATTGCGCATCATGCACACGCAACAACTGTTCGCGGGTTGCCTCAGGTGCGTCGTAATGACGCAGATAACCGAATAATCCTGAAGCGATCAACTGGTCCTCTATGGCACTGATACGGGCAGGCGTCTCTGGATGATGTGTCCCCATATCATGTTTAAGGCACAGCGGATGAGAAATATAAGCTGACTGCATATAGGGTTTTATGATTACAAGCTGTTAATATCGGCAATACTCTAACAATCAGTGAACATCATGGGCAAGCATTACCTCAATACTCTTTTCGCACCTACTTCAGTTGCCGTATTCGGCGCCAGTGACAGGCCAGACGCAGTTGGCCAGATCGTCTTCCAAAATATGCTGGAGAGCGGCTACAAAGGTGCGCTCTATCCCATCAACGCCAAAAATGCCGAAGTACAGGGCAAACGCGCCTACGCCAGCATCGCCGACATAGGCTCACCTGTCGAATTAGTCGTCATCGCCACTCCGCCACAAACTGTGCCCGGCATCATAGAAACCTGCGGCTTACACGGCGTCAAAGCCGCCGTCATCATCACTGCAGGCTTCGGTGAAGCAGGTCCTGCTGGTGCCGCCTTGGAACGCCAGTTGCTGGAAGCCGCACACCGCTACAACATCCGCCTGATAGGCCCAAACTGTTTGGGCATCATGCGTCCATCGATAGGCTTGAACGCGACCTTTAATAAAGGCGGTGCCAATGTCGGCAACATCGCTTTCATCTCACAATCGGGTGCCTTATGCACGGCGATTTTAGACTGGGCGCAACGCAACGATGTGGGTTTCTCCAGCGTGGTCTCGATGGGTTCATCCACAGACGTGGACTTCGGAGAAATACTCGACTATCTGGTCTCCGACCCAAACACCCAGAGCATCCTGATGTACATCGAAGGTATCCGCAATGCTCGCAGCTTTATGAGTGCCCTGCGTGCCGCAGCCCGCATCAAGCCCGTCATTCTGGTCAAAGTTGGCCGCCATCCCGCTGGCTCTAAAGCCGCGATGTCGCATACTGCATCGTTGGTTGGCGCTGATGATGTGTTCGACGCAGCGGTCAGTCGTGTAGGTGCTGTACGCGTGCAAACCATCACACAGCTCTTCACTGCAGCCAAAGCACTTTCTTGCGGATTCCGTCCCGTAGGTAACAGACTCGCCATCGTCACCAATGGCGGCGGCCCCGGTGTCATGGCGACTGACAGGGCATCCGATCTTGGGCTCACCATGGCAACCTTATCCGATGGCACCATTGAATACCTGAACCAGCATCTGCCTCCCAACTGGCCGCATGGCAATCCGGTCGACATCATCGGTGATGCGCAAGCAGACCGTTATCACCATGCGGTGAAAGCCTGTTTGGAAGACGAAAATGTCGATGGCGTATTGGCCATCCTCACGCCGCAGGCGATGACCAAGCCGCTGGAATCCGCACAGGCGCTTATCGATTTAGCCAACACCCATAGCAAACCCCTGCTCACCTGCTGGATGGGTGAGACGCAAGTAGCCAGCTCGCGCGAGGCTTTCAGCAAAGCCCACAGACCGCACTTCCGCACACCGGAGCCTGCGGTCGAAGTGTTCTCGCACTTGTCCGCCTACTATCGCAACCAGAAGTTGTTGATGCAGATGCCGGGACCGTTCTCACACCATGTGGAACCAGATGTAGAAAGCGCACGACTCATCATAGAAGGTGCAATGCAGGAACGTCGCAAAGTGCTCACCGAGATGGAGTCCAAGGCCTTGTTGTCCGCCTTCCACATCCCCGTCGCCAAAACCCTAGTCGCACACTCTCCGACTGAAGCACTCTTGATCGGCCAGCAACTGGGTTATCCGGTCGCAATGAAAATCAACTCGCACGACATCAGCCACAAGAGCGATGCAGGCGGTGTGATGCTCAATCTGCGCAATGCCCACGAAGTGCGAGCGGCCTATCAACAGATTTTGGATAACGTGCAGCGCAACCGCCCTGAAGCCAAGTTGGACGGCATCTCCATCGAACCAATGATAGTCAAACCCAATGGTCGCGAACTGATGATAGGCGTGACTACCGACCCCGTGTTTGGCCCTGTCATCACCTTCGGCGCAGGTGGCACGACAGTGGAAATCATGGGTGACCGTGCTGTCGCTTTACCGCCACTGAACCAATTCCTAGTCAAAGAACTGATACTAGACACCCGCATCGCCAAGATGCTGGGCAAGTTCCGCAACATGGCACCCGCCAATATGGTGGCTTTGGAAGACGTACTGTTGCGCGTGTCTGAAATGGTGTGCGAACTGCCACTCCTCACCGAGATGGACATCAACCCGCTCATTCTTGACGAGAATGGCGCATTGGCCGCAGATGCACGCGTGGTGGTGGAATATCGCCAACCTAGCACCGACCGTTATGCACATATGGCCATCCACCCATATCCGACACACTTAGTCAGTGAATGGCAACTCGCCGATGGCACCGACATCTCCATACGCCCCGTGCGCCCAGAAGATGCCAACCTAGTGCAGCGCTTCGTGCATGACATGTCCGATGAATCCAAGTATTTCCGCTTCATGAACAGCGTGCATGAACTCACTGAAGCCATGCTGGCCAAACTCACCCAGATAGACTACAGCCGCGAAATGGCCCTCATCGCGGTGATGACAGAACACGATCAGGAGATACAACTCGGGGTCGCTCGATATGCCATCAATCCGGACGGCGATAGCTGTGAATTTGCACTGGCCATCGCAGATTCCATGCAAGGCAAAGGATTAGGTCAAAAGCTGATGCTATCCCTGATGGAGGCCGCACGCTTGAAGGGCTTGCGCAGCATAGAAGGCGAAGTACTGAGCAACAATCACAATATGCTCAAGCTGATGAGTCGCATAGGCTTCATAGCAAAAGTGAGCCCCGATGAACCGAGCATCACCAAAGTGCGCAAAACGTTGTAAAAATTCATCTGCCTCCGTATTTCCGAGGCCAATATTTTGTGTATGCAGAAAGCGCGCTTTGCCTCAACAATGGTTGGTTGCCTCATAGAAACACTAACAACTCATGACACGAGACAAAGAGTTACATTTTCTCGATTATGGCTGTTCATCAAAATCAACTTGCACGAAAGTTAGGTTGATTCGCCCTAGCGCATTATTTGTGGGCGCAATTTCAAATATGAAACGATAAGCAATTATTGCAAGCCAAGTGCGTAGCAGCTTGGCTGCGATGCTTTTTGGCACACTGAAATTTAAACTCGACGGGATACAAAGATATTTTTCCAAACTCTACCAAAATAAAAAACCCACTAACTTTTTGAGTTAGTGGGTTTAAATTGGTGCCGCCTATCGGATTCGAACTGATGACCTACCGCTTACAAGGCGGTTGCTCTACCAACTGAGCTAAGGCGGCGTTCCTGCATTTGGTGGGTCGGGCGAGATTCGAACTCGCGACCAACGGATTAAAAGTCCGCTGCTCTACCGGCTGAGCTACCGACCCCGATGACCTGAAATGGTGTTCCAGGCTCATCGCGAAGCCCAAGATTATAGTCGAAGCGGCCGTGCACGGTAAAGAGCCGAATGACTTTTTTGTGTCTTCTCACGACATGCAAATAAAAAAGCGGGGTCTCCCCCGCCTGGATGCCTATCGTTTTACTGCCTCAGTAGACGGTCGTTGCTTTTTTTTTGTCCTGCTCTTTGGACTTGGGTGAGGCCTTCTGCATGCTGGCCTTTTGTACGCCAGGTTTAGCTGCGGGCGCGGCAGCGGGTGCGGCGTTGGCGACCGCGCTGTTTGCCGGCGGCTGGTACTGCTCGGTGAAGGCGATGATCTTCTGCTTGCTGATGATGCCCGGCACGAACATCACGATCTCACCGTTGGGGGCATACAGGTACGAGGTCGGGTAGAAATCGACCGGGCCCACCTGCAGGGCCGGGCTGCTCGGATCACGACGGTTGCCACCGATGATCTGCGGGAAGCGCAGGTTGAAGCGCTGGATGGTGCTGTGCACGGAGCCTTCGTCAATGCCGTAGTCC
>DAIDMQ010000041.1 GCA_027448945.1 Gallionellaceae bacterium | reverse complement strand
CGGGGAAACCAAACATGGTGATTATCGGGGCGGTGATGCGCAAGTTGCTGCATATTGTTTACGGTGTGCTGAAGTCTGGCGTGCCTTTTGATTCGTCTTGGTCTGCGAATCATGCTTGACAGGCAAGACGGTATCTTAGCTACGGTTTTTTGAAAATTACGGCCTATGGAGCTATGTCGAAATCCGTGTCTTGTTTTGGCCGATGTGAAAATTTGATTGATACTTGGAATCGGTCGCAATTGTGCCCGCATTGAGACCCAATACCACTCTACCCAAGTCCTTATTTGCCCGGGCGAGCGTGCAACATCTGTAAAATCTAATTTTTCTTTCCCTGGAACAAGTACCCGCACTTGATCTAAGGTTAGATTCGCCAATTGCTCTTCCCTTAGTCCGAGCACCCTTCCGGTAGCAAACATTACCTTGTCACGGATCAAACAGACACGATCTATTTCATCCAATGTGCCCGCAATCTGATGGTCTATGCTCGTAAGCAACTCCTCATACACCTCATCCGATACAGGCAGAACTTTCCGATCTTGAAGGTGCGCAGAGATATCACGCCCTGCAAGCTGTCTGGCTTTGCCTTGTGAAAATTGACCATGCTTAGCAATAACAGCGTTAACTATAGAATTTGCTTCCTCTTCCCCTACTGCCGTATATCCGCTGCCAGCTACTCTTTGAATAACATCCTCGTACCAATACATCCTCTGTACGCTATCTCCTTTCAAGTCGGCATAGCGCAATTTGCATTCTTGGATCAGGCTAACAAAGCTGGTCGGCCAGTCATTCAGCACTACGGCAAGCACATCAAACAACTCACGCCTATTTTTCTGAGGGGTCAGTTCAAACTGCAAACGAGGCCATTCATTCAGTATTGGGCCACGCAACTGCGTGGAACAGACTAGCCGTTCTCGTGTTTGTTTCGAAGTCATACCAGCAATCAGATCGCGCAAACCCTCGTAGAAAACAATCGAATGCATAGCTTTGTTACCTGCCCAATCTGCGTATCCATGTTCCAGTGCAAACTCAAGCTGAACCTGCAATCTTGCCGAAGCACTATCTTTCAGATCCATCGTTGGTACTGAACGTAAGTCGAATCCACATTTCCAACAATAAGCGCCCAACGAACCGCGAAGATAGAACTCCTTGCCTCGCATATCCACTCGGTGTGGTGCCAAAGGCGATTCACATTGTGGGCAGGCATCCAGTAAGTAGCAGTTGTGTTTAGTGCACACCGTAGAAAGCGCAAGGCGCCACCGCTTTCGATAATATGGCTCTGCATCTTCTGTCAGGCAGTGGGGGCAATACTGCAGGCCGTTGCTGCGCCGTGTTCGGTGATATACACCTAATGGTAATATCCACTTAGTGTTCCCATTCGACTGGTGATGCTCATACAGAACCCCTTCAAATGATTTAAGGGTGGTATCAACTACTGCCTGCATTGATGCGCCCGTGCAGGTAGCAAGTTTGGCAATCAACCAATCTGGAGCTGATTTATCGATGTCTCGGTTCCACATAGACTTGTCACGCCCGAATACAAGCGAGCAAAACGTCTGCAACTTCAGCCCATGACCATGGGCTAGTCTAATTAGCCAAGAGGAGAGCAATTCATCTGGAAATGGTTTCAGATGAATTGGCCAGAGGTTCCCGCTTAGCCCGGTCAAAGTCATACTTTGTTAGCTTCGCTTCTACGGTTAGATGCTGAGATGAACCCACACTTATCAAGCGCTTCTTTGTCTATACATTCTGACTTGCCCGCTTTAATATTTCGAATCACCCATTTTGCGGCGGTATTCAATAGTAATGAGAGTTCGCCAATTGACCCCTCTGACATAGCGTGTAGTTTCTTCGCCATCATTTTTTCTGTCAGATTAGACGGATCTTTTAGCGGCAACATCCTCTCTAAGCTAGCAAGCAGGCGGAGAAACTCAACATCCAACTCCCATGTTGAAAGTACGGCTGGTAAAAACCTATTTGAAAGTTGCGGATCAACTTGCAGTGCAAGTAATACCTCTGCTGTTCCAACCCCAACAATGGAACGTTCAAGTTGGTTTCCTAGGTACTTGAGCGAGTTGAGGAAGGCTCGTTGACTACGTGGAGTCCCTGCCACAAGGTTGTTCATTTCATCAATCACGATAATTCCGAGATCAATTTTCTTTAACACATCTACAACCTGCATTTGCAGATTTTTTTCAGTTTCATTAGTTCTACGAGGTGTACATAGCGTATCCAGAATGGTGCTATACAGATGTGTGATATCAGGCTTGCCTGGAGCCTCAACATACAACACTGGAACTTTTATTCCTTCGCCTCCAGGGTTATCCGTGGCGGGATGTAAATCCCGGAAGTGTTTCACCAGATGGCTTTTGCCATTATTGGTTTTTCCAGTGATTAGCATGTTTGGCATCCGTCCAATTTTTGGATGCACGAGTAAATCTTCTAGCCGAGTGATAATTTCATTCGCTTTGGTGTATCCGATCCAACGCTCTTCAAAAATGAACTGAATGCGCTGGTCATCAGGCAGTGCCAAGGCTTGCCTTGCTTTTGGCTCAAGACGATCTTCCGTATTCACGATGCCTCCTGAAGATCATCAAATGGTTTTATCGGCATTGAAAAGATGTCATCCTCAACTTCCTCAGGACTTTGAGAAGGTTCTTGCTTCACAGGAGGTATGTGCTCCTTAGATTTCTTCCAGCCCTTGCTACGCGCCTCATGTTTTCGTGCTTTCTTTGTTTTAGTTACCTCAGAGGCAACGATGTCTTTCATTTTTCTGACGGCACCAAAAATTAACTCTTCATTAATATCTGTATACCCTTCCTCAGCTAAGCGTTTTTTAGCCGCACGTAATTCCCAAATACTGATTGGAGGCTTAGTAATGTCGCGATAAGGAACAGCGACATATTCCTTTGTATCAGGATCAAGAAAGTGAATGGTACTCAAGTCACGAGGATCGTATCTGCAGATAAATTTTCGCTTGCGCTTGATATCTTCTGGATCAATGGCATGCATCCAAGCCTGTAACGCTGGGTGAAAATAATATATCTCATCAATCACGATCCCATACTCTTGGACTGTACGCATTTCGTAGGGAAGAAAATCCAGCTTAAACTTAGTTTCATCGGTAATTCTTGAAGGCAACCCTACGCCTGGTGTATTGCTATCCCCCAAAATTCCTCGTTCATACACCACAATTGGGGGGACATCGTTGTTCCCCTTATGAGGTTTTTGGTGGTAATACTCGACTATAAAGATAGCAAACCAGTGCTCAAATGCAGAGAGGGTCATGCATGCATTTCCCTCAGCGTCATAATCGCCCTTATCTTTCACATTAGAACGAGTCGTTCCTGGCACTGTGTGCACCTTTTTCATAAAGGTACGAAATGATCGCTCTATATGCCCACCATACTGGGGCTCGCCCTTTGGGCGTTGTTCAAGCTCAATGTTATGTTCGCTGCAGGCTTTGGATAACATTGTCCCAATGAACTCCTTGGCATTGTCAGTGTGAATGACACGCATCTTTCCCCAAACTGGCCAAGGGGTAGAAATATCAAGTTTTGCAAGCCACTGGTCCTTTGGCAGAATTGCATGTGTCAAGCACAGACCCGTCGATAGGGCACCGGGAGGATCTAGACTGATGTAATAGCCTGCAACAACCTTACTGAACACGTCGATTGCGAGAGTAAGCGTGGGCCTATCGATTGGTTTGCGATTAATATCATCCACTATAATCATATCAATCGGCGTGTGATCAATCTGTATAACGGCAAGTGGATAGTCCGCGCCTGGGAATGATCCTTTGTGTGGAGTAAATTTTTCCTTGGCAGCCTTCTTACCTTTTCGTTTCATCAACTTCTTTTCTTCTGAAATTAATGAGATTCTATTTCGAAGAGTATTCGGATGGGGCGTAGGCAATTTCAATTCTAAACAACGGGCCTTTAGGACATCCCAAACATCTGCAGGGGTTGGCTGCTCTTCCGTTAAATACTCCTCTTCAATTACTTCTCTGATGATTTTTTCAACTTCCGGCTTAAGTCGGGAGTTACCTGCGTCTTTGCGTGAAGATCGAAGGAGAGAAGACACAAGTCCAGTTTTTTCATACGCGCGTATCCAGCGATACACTGTAGCTGTGTTGATCGAGTTGTCATCTGCGACACGCTTCACCATTTCTTTGGTTCTGGGTCCGTCAGACAAAATTAACAGGGGGCGGATTGAAAGGAAGCGCTTATGAGCTTCAAGCCAATCATCATCTTTTACGGTCAATAAATCCTGGCGCACTATATTCTGTCCTGAGGGAATATCTGGCTCCAGTTGGTTTACTGCAATTCTCTCGGCCTTTCCTGACACCATATTCTTAGCAATCACTGCATCAAGTCCCGCGATGTCCACAATCACGTATTGTTTTTCCTTATGTAGGACGGTGCAGCCAGGTATTAATTTGATTTCGCCAATTGCCATTTCAATTCCCCATATGCCAGATTTTGCTTCGCATCGTTATTGGTAGAGTCAAATCATTGCCGATACGCCGAATGGCAATCAGATGCCATATAACAGGTAAGAGCTCTGCTTGATTCCACTTGTCTCGGTAGATGCTAGTAAGCAAGCTATCAACATCTGTCTCTCGCAATTCCCGCAGCCTGTTCAAGACCATCTGCAAAATCTCGAATTTCGGATAGGGGTCTGGATTCTTGAAGCCCAGCAAGAATTTTGCATTCGCCATGTAAGGCGTACGAATTTCCCGATCTGTGATGATTTTGAATTTCCAACCGTGCTCTTTTGCATAGTGGATTGCTGCTTTAAATTTTGGTCGCAGTTCTGCAAAGTTTTCACGCAGGTTTTCTCGATACTTCACTTCGCCAAGAATGCTTGGCATATTCTTGGCGGGAAGAATATCCTTTCGGTGATGAATCAGAATATCGGGGGTGTAACTCCTTAGCCGTCCATCCTTGTCTTTGTATTCGATCTTCACGGGCTGAGCTACGTACTTATCGACGTTGATGTCGAAACGAAGGATGTACATCAAGTCGCGTTCGAGAGTTGACTCAAACCGTGAGCCATCGGGCATGGTGCCGGTCACACTTCGTGTACCGATGGGGATTTTTCGAACAGGCAGGGTATGGGAGTCAGTCATTCGCAGTTAATTCTGTATGGGTTGTCGCATTGTCGCAAATAATTTTGGAAATTACAGCGGTGGCAGTAATCCGCGCCCTGGCGAAATTTCCGTCGCCATGCACGGCGTGTTGTTCTTGGATGAACTCCCTGAATTTGATCGTAGCGTCTTAGAGGTCTTGCGCGAGCCGCTGGAGAGTGGGCGCATCACCATCTCCCGTGCCGCACGCCGTGCTGACTTCAAGGCACAGTTCCAGTTGGTCGCCGCGATGAATCCTTGCCCCTGCGGTTATCTTGGTCACTATAACGGCAAGTGCCGCTGTACACCTGATCAAGTATCGCGTTATCGGAGCAAGATTTCCGGCCCCTTGATGGATCGCATCGACATCCAGATCGAGATACCCGCCGTTGCGCAACAAGACCTGCTCAAACATGCGGATGGTGAAACGAGTGCGGCAATACAAAGCCGAGCAGAGGCGGCAAGACTACGTCAGTTGGCGCGCCAAAACAAAGCGAATGCTTTATTGAATGTGACTGAGATAGATGAATACTGTAAACCGGATGCACAAGGTGAGGCCTTGTTACGACAGGCCATCACTCGGCTCGATCTTTCAGCGCGTGCTTACCATCGCATCCTCAAAGTCGCCCGTACCATCGCCGACTTGGCCGGGAGTGACGAGATATTGACCGTACACATTGCAGAAGCGGTGCAATATCGGCGCTTGAATATCTGAGGATTATCCAAATAGCCTAGCGAATAAGCCTTTCTTCTTCTCCACGAACTCGTTCTGACGTTGCAGATTGGCTTTTACCGATTCCACATAATCCACATCGTCACGCTTTATATGATTGAACAACCAAGTGACCAGCATACTGTTCAAGGCCTTGATGATATCCTCGCCTTGATCAAACTGGGCTTGGAATACCGCGACCCGTTCAGCAAATAGATCATGTACCTTCTTATGAGACTTGGCGAAAGGATAGTTAGCTTCTTCTTGCATACTTTCTTCGAAGGCAAAATGAGAGATTGTGTAATCCACCAACTCATTGATGATGATAGCCACTTCTGCTCTGCTGTATTCACCCGAGCGTGCATCCTCTAGCTGGTTGATATACTCAACGATTCTACGATGCTGCTGGTCGATGACATCAATGCCTATATTCAGTTGTGCCGTCCAAAGAAACTTGCCCATGTATACCCTTCCTTCTGCGTTAAGCATCTCGGCACCCAATAATGTGCCCGAGAGCATTTAACCATATTTTTATTATGGGATTATTATTTCCTCGCAAGAAGCCATAAGAATTATGCGTATTATTAAAATAATTCAATATAAACAGATTATTGATATACGATACAGCTAGACGCAGCAGTCAGAATTTTAACTAATGAGGGTTAATGGCATATGAGTATAAACACCCAATAAAAAAGGAGCTTGCGCCCCTTTTTTATTTAAATATGCTTTTAAAATAAAGCGTAAGTTCATTAAGAAGTGCTTAGATCCACTATTTGCAAATCTGTTGCTTCAGCCCATTGATAACCACTGTGGTGCAAACCAAAGTAGGTGGTCTGATCACTGGCGCAATCACCAAGATGGGGGGAGTAATCACCAGTGGTGGCGGCGTCACAATAGGAGGAAGTATCAAGGTTGGTGGTGGAGTGAACACCGGCGGTTTGACCACAGGTGGCGGTGCAGCCACAATTGGCGCCTGAATCAAGGGCGGCGTCAACGATGCAAGCGGTGGCTGTATCACCGGAAGCGTTGCGATTTTGGGTGACAACGTGGATGGCAAGGTTGGTGGCAGCCCCAAGACATCCGTTTTGCCCAAAGGAGGAGCTATTGTCGTTGGCGTGACCATACCGACTATCGTGCTTTGCTTAGCTACAGGCTGCACGGGTTGGACAGTAGTACTTGGCGTCAGCGATGAAGGTAAAGCAAGACTAGATATTAAAGGCAACATCGTTGGCAATGACGTGATTGCGACCTTATCTGGTATAGCCTTACCCAAGACGCTCACGGCTTGATTTGGCATGACTGTCATCGCGCCGCCGTCACTACGCACCGATGCCTCTCCATTGTTAACCAGGCTAAAGGTGGTGGGAACTGCCCCAATCACCTTAGGCGGAACTATCATCGCCTCACCATCGGCGTTACTCAGCGAGATTTTAGCGTTGGGTGTGACGATACTCATTCTGGGGGGAGCGCGTAGATCTCTATGCCCATCCTTGGGTGCATCCTCTTGGCCAGAGATCATCCTGACACCACCTTGTTGCAGCGTCACTTGATACAAAATCCCGGCTCTAGTGTCAACTGGAAGTTGCGGCGCATCCAACCTAACCTGACTCTTAGGTCGAATTGCCATGAAGCCTGCATCCAATTTGGCTTGCGCATAACCGCCCGGCGCTGTCACCAGCGTATCTCCGGCATAGATAGGCTCTCCCTTCATCGCCGGCCTTAACTGCCCGCTGGCATCACGTATTTGCACATCGCCCGTGGTGAATATGATTTTATCCTCGGCACAGGCAGCGGTAGCCATAAGGCCGCTGGTTAGCGCGACTAAGATCAATTTTATTTTGGGAGTGTTCATGGTCATTCTCCTTAAATCAAGGAAGGATCTTGGGCTGCAAGATCGTAGTTGTCGTCGGCGACAGGATTGTCGTCGTAGTCGTCGTTGTGGGTGACAGTACTGGTTGAGTCAATATGGTAGTTGTCGTAGGCGATAAGACTGGTTGGATCAATGTGGTGGTTGTCGTGGGTGACAATAGAGTGTTCGTAGTGGTCGTGGTCGATAGCACAGGTTGTAGTATTGTCGTGCTTGAGTTTAGAGTCGGATCAACCGTTGTCGTACTTGTAGTCGCCGGGGCAGCCAGTGGATCTAGCGTCTTGGTCGTTGTAGTTGTGATTGTCGTTATCAACGGTTGCGTACCGGTTGATAAGGGCGCGAGCTTGGTAGTCGTGCTCAGTGAGGGCAAAGGTGCGAGCAATAGTTCGCTCTTGAGTGGGACTATCGCCGTAGTTGTGGTCAAACTACGCAAAGGTGCAATGACGGCCTTATCAGTGTTGATGACTGCCTCTTTTGTTGTTGGGGGTTGGCCTGTCTTTGGATCACCCAACTTGTCACCCGCTTTATCCTTATCCAAGACGCCCATAGAACGTATCGCATTTTTCTCTGGCATTGGTGGCGACTGCCTGTAGAAAGAGGGGATTTTGGGCAAAATTACGGGCGCCATATTGGCACTCGGTACGAAACCTACCTGATTTGGATTGATGTTGATAATGCCCTTGTCATTGGCGATGAATGAAGCGCCGAAATTCACCTTGTCATAGGTGCCCGGTTTACCCAAAGCTTTTTGCCCAGGCAAGATAACCATAGGCTCATGATCTGTCCCTCTTACGCCGATGGTGGCGCTAGGTGTTTTGATCTTATAGTTTTCTTTGTTGTGTTTGCCTATCAAGCCGGTAAGTGAACGAAAGCCTCCGACTAGCAGGGAAAAAAAACTCTTTTCACTACCGTCATTCTTGCCAGCGTAGATATAGGTATCGATCTTCATCCTGGTGTTGGGACGCACAGATATGAAGCCGCCATCCGCCATATTGATTTGTGCCATGGCATCCCCGCCGGTATTGATGCTATCGCCTTCGTTCAGGGTATTGCCTTTGATCGCCGGACGTTCGATACCGTTTGCATCAACCAGACGCACATCCCCTCTGACGAACTGAAACACGCCTGCCGCAGCAAACACTGAGCTGCTTATCGTCAGCAGCAATAGTAAGGTAGCTATGGTTAACTGACGGATATGCATGATTGCCTCCTGACTAAAAACTGCGGCGCAGATTCAAAGAATAATCGGTGCCGCTGTACTTGTTGAATAGAACATTCGAGTCGTTTCGCACATAAACCACTTGTGGGCGCAGACTCCATGCATGTGCAAAAGCCCAAGACACACCCAGACTGAGGTCGTAGAGTTTGTCGTTACGATAAGTCAGAAATGTGGGATTCAATGCATCAAATTTACTACGCTGCGCGCCCAACCCAAAGAACGCACCCGTAGTCGGTGTGAGGGTTGACTGCCAGCCTACACGCACACCCTGAAAAGTCTTATTGCCGTCATCGCGACCAAATGCACGCTCTTTGCCGCCTGTGGCACTGAAGGTCATTGCTGTCCCGCCACTGCCCAGCGCCATCATCCAGCCTGCGGTCACCGACGATTGGTTGTAATTCTGCACCTGCAAAAGGGGATCTGCGAAGCGCAAGCGCATACCCTGTAACGTTACATTCACCTGATTACTGGCGTTGACCTGATAACGCGCATCCCCATCAATGCCTGTAGTGTCATAGCTATGCGCGCTATGTAAAGTGTTGTTGGCACCGTTTATGCCTGTTCTGAATATCCACGAACCCTCTCTGATACTCACGCCACCGCGAGCCGACACGGAACCGTAGTTCGAGGTGTTGTATATGTCATAAGTACGCGCCGCCGCATCGACACCGCCGTATAGCGAGATGGTATCTGTTGCCTGGTGATTCACTTCCATGCCGGCAGTGGTATTCAAATATCGATCCGAGGTTTTCAGATTAGTCTGGTTCATGAAATACAAAATGCCGTAAGAGGGCAAATAGACAGGATTCTGGCTTTTCGAGATACCGCTGTTGATGTTTGCGTTATGACCCAAACCGGCTTCGATATAGGCAGTGAAGGCGGTCTTGCTGGCTTCATGCATCTGATTGATAGCAGTCAGATACTGGTCTGCTGCCGACTTGAGATCGGGAGGCAGGTTCTGGAATATGATGACCGTCTCAAACTCGATCTTGGCACGCGCATAATCGTGCATCTCGTAGTAAGCACGCCCCATATCCAAACGAACGCTTACATAGTTGGGGTTTTGGGCCAAGATGCGCTCGAAGATGAAAGTCGCTTTGGTTGGGTTGCCGCTATTCAGCGCCGCCGTGCCAAGCAGGTAATCAAAGTTGATGTCGCCTGCCTTATCGATCTCGAATGGCTCCAACAACGCATATGCCTCGGCATACTTACCCTGTTGCAACAGTGCCAAACCCTGTTCTGTGTCAGGCTCTGCAGCCATCGCGGCACCCGGTAACAAACCTGACAAAAGACAAACTACAGAAAGCAGCTTTCTCATTACATCCTCCACGCCTAGTCATTTTTATTCATTTTAGGCTTGAACCCTATATCCTACAAGGTCTTGTTCGGACGCCTAAGTTTCAAGAAAACTAGAGGGTTTTACGGCCTGCACAAAGCTCGGAAAAGAGGAGATTGCAGATGCCGTAGTAGACTAGACTCAGGATTTGCGCTGCTGCACCAATACCCACGGACTCACCACCACAGACCACAACATCACATCGCCTTGATGCCAGTCTGCTGCTTGCTCGTCTTTGACTTTGCCGAACTGCCCGGCGGCCATCCATTGTTGGATCTGAGTGGCATTATCCTCGGACATCACCAGCGCCACTTCAACCAGGTCAAGATCGGGTGCGACATAAAGCGCCACGCCACTCGCAAAATAACGCTGCATCTCGCGCCAAGGCATTTGTGCGGTCTCCAACACCAGTTTGGCGCGATTGACTGCTCTCAGTTCCGAGTTGTTCATACTTCTATACTTTCTAAAGATTATTGAGTGTGACGGTTTTCCAATTCGCGCCAAATGGCGCGGGCGATGATGGCCCAAGTGCGTTCTTGTTTTGCCACAACATCGAATTGCGACAGATACCCTTTTCCGAATACTTCATTATTGGTATGGTGCATCAACAACGACAGCCCATATATCTCCAACTTGAGTCTGGAAATGCGATGTCCCTCATTGGCTTGCACCCTTATTGCATCCAGGTTGGCCAACAAATCCTTGGCAAACAAGGTAACGCGACTCTCGTCTTCCACATTCAAACCAAGCGCGATGCATTTGCGCTCGATTTCATGCTCTAGGCCGTCCTCGCTGCTATACAAAATTTCCTTACTAAACATCCCGTTTCACTCCTTGCAGATAGTTGTCTTTAAGCCGCATATAGTGCCCGGCCGAATAACGCAGATAAACAATTTCCTGCTCAGTCAAGGGTCGTACTGCGCCGGCGGGCCTGCCCATGTACAACATACCGCTTTCCAACACCTTGCCTGGCGACACCAAGCTGCCCGCACCTATCATCACCCGATCCGGGATCACCACATCGTCCATGATGATGGAGCCCATGCCAATCAAGCATTCGTTGCCGATGTGACAGCCGTGCAAGATAACAGAATGCCCTACCGTCACATAATCTCCAATGATGAGCGGTGAGCCATCCGGCTTATCCGCTGTCTTATGCGACACGTGGCCCATGGTCAGATCCTGCACATTCGAACCGCGCCCGATCACGATGCGGTTCACATCGCCGCGCAACACCGTGTTGCACCAAACGGAGCTGTCGTCACCCAGCGTCACATCTCCTATCACTTGGCAGGAGGGGTGCAGATAAACTCCATCACCTGCTGTTGGCAGGGTAGCGAGATATTTCAAGAGTGGCACGTGCATCCTCCTAATTACTGGCGCGTCATTTTAACTGCGGAACGGCGATGATACGACCACAGAAACTCGTTTTCCCCAAGGTCAGGCACTTACTTGATATCCGGCTCGAACAACTGACGCAGACCGCTAGGTTGGCAACGCAAATATTGCGGTGGCGCACTGACTTTCGCGCCCAACGTTGCTGCCGCATGCCAAGGCCAGCGCGGGTCGTAGAGCATGCCACGCGCCAAAGCCACCATGTCTGCCTGCCCATCAACGATGATGGCCTCGGCCTGCTCTGGCTCGGTGATCAGACCCACCGCAATGGTCGGCATAGCGGTCTTGTCGCGGATGTACTCGGCGAGCTGCACTTGATAACCTGGCCCAACCACAATCTTCTGCGCGGGCGACAAACCTCCGCTGGACACGTGAATATAATCACAAGCGCGCTGCTTCAGTTCATGCGCAAAGGCCACACTCTGCTCGATATCCCAACCACCCTCGACCCAGTCTGTCGCAGAGATGCGTATGCCCACCGTCATTTCGGGCACGGCAGCACGCACCGCATCGAATATCGCTAAAGGAAAACGCATACGGTTCTCCAAGGAACCGCCGTATTCATCGGTACGCATATTGCTCAATGGTGAGAGGAATTGATGCAACAGATAACCATGCGCGGCATGCACCTCGATGGCATCCAAGCCCAGACGCTGTGCACGCAAGGCAGCGGAGACCCACGCCTGCCCGATGCGCCGCATACCGGCATCATCCAATGCGTGCGGTGCGTGATCGCTCTCCAAGAAAGGCCGGGCAGAGGGTGCCACCGTCTCCCAACCGCCTGCCTGCATCCCGAGTTGTTTGCCGCCCTGCCACGCCAGATCGCACGACGCCTTACGCCCCGCGTGTGCCAACTGGATGGCGACGGGCATGGACGAATATTTGCGGACCGCATCCAGCACATGCTTCAAGGCATCCGCATTCGCATCCGACCACAGTCCGAGGTCAGCGAACGAGATCCGCCCTTCCGGCAGCACCGCCGTCGCCTCGATGATCAACAGTCCCGACCCCGAATGCGACAGCATGCCGTAATGCATCATGTGCCAATCGGTCGCGTTGCCGTCCACGGCCGAGTACTGGCACATTGGCGGAATGACGATGCGGTTGGGGAGGCGGAGTTTGCCGAGGAGATAGGGGGTAAAGAGTTGGCTCATAGTGTCTATTCAAAGTCGTAAGGATGGTGATCATTTGTCTGACTGCCGGCGTGTTCTCCGGCGCGATGTATCATGGGTTCCTGCCAGATTCCGATCCGGCTCGCGGGATATAACGCAGCTTCATGCATAAGGCCGGGTGTGACAGGCGAAGAACGCCTCCATCTCCCAGGCCAAGCGGTCGAACTGGTCTTTCAGATCAGGCCGGATTCTAATCTGGTGGGGTTCATGTTATCACTCCGAATAAGGCTTTATCGTGCAGCATCCGCACGAACTGCCGAGTTAGAAAATTATTTGGCGCGAAGATGCAAAACCTTTTGGGTTGATCCCTGTACCTGTCGTTCTTCGGTTACAAAAAGCTCTGTTTTAGCCCTGACAAGATAGAAGTGTTTTTTGTAACCGTAAAGTCTGGAGTGAAAATTAGTGCCATGAGGGTTTGCCATGAGGGTCAGACTCGATTTAATCCAAGGTATCGCCATAGGTTATGCGGCACAGCACTATGGCAGACGCATGGCTGATTAAATCGAGTCTGACCCCATTTCCTAATTTCCGCGGGAATGACCCCGCCCCCATTGATTTAAACTTTTGATGCGGGCTATTCATTACACGCGCCCAATTGCCATTACGATAATCAGAAACACCCCTAAAACAGCAACGGCGACGTTAATTGCCAGCCCCCATTTTGCCTTGTATCCCGGCGGAAATTCTGCCGGACTCAGCGTACCCAGAACAATTGCATATTGCCGTGCGGAGTAGCCGGAAGTAAACGAACCAAGCGCGATGAACGATAGACCCAACCAAAACGTCAGGGTGGCCTGAGCAACATGAGCACCGGCGGGTGCAATCGCCTGAATAAGCAGACCGGCTCTTTCGACAACAAATCCGAAGGCAATTAACGAAAGGCTTGTTCTGTTCCAAGCGAGTAACGTTCGCTCTGCCGCGAACAGGACTCTTGGGTCTTTGAGATCAGACACGGCTACTCCTAAGCACATAAAGTAAAATAGACACCCTAAACATCATCCACACATGCACCTTCTTGGCTGTGCAGTCTAGCGATGTCGGGGACATGTTCTCTGCTTATTTCGCACAGCCATAATTGAGCACACTATTTTTAGCCCCAAGCCGAATCCGGACTCAATAAACAGTCTTCCATGACATCATTTCCCCCGCCCGCAGCGGCACCAGCCGATGTTCGCCAAACCCCACCGATGCAGGTACTTTCCACTCTTCCTTGCGTAGCGTGACCTTGTCTGTGTTGCGTGGCAGTCCGTAGTAATCCGCACCGTAAAAGCTGGCGAAAGCTTCGAGTTTGTCTAGCGCGCCTGCCGCCTCGAAGGCTTCGGCGTATAGCTCGATGGCGTTATGTGCGGAATAACAGCCAGCGCAGCCGCAGGCGTTTTCTTTGGTGTGTTGTGCGTGCGGGGCGCTGTCGGTGCCGAGGAAGAATTTCTTGCTGCCGCTGGTGGCGGCTTTCACCAAGGCCTCGCGGTGAGTCTCGCGTTTGAGGATGGGCAAACAATAGAAGTGCGGGCGGATGCCGCCGACCAACATGGCGTTACGGTTGTAGAGCAAGTGTTGCGGGGTGAGGGTGGCGGCGATGTTGTCTGCGGCACTGGCGATAAAGTCGGCGGCATCTTTGGTGGTGATGTGCTCGAACACCACGCGCAGTGCTGGCATGTCTTTCAACAGCGGCAACATCACGCGGTCGATGAACACGGCTTCGCGATCGAAGATGTCAATGTCAGCATTGGTGACTTCACCGTGCACCAGCAGCGGCATACCGCAACGTTGCATCTCTTCCAGCGCAGCATAGGTCTTGCGCAGATCGCTCACGCCTGCGTCGGAGTTAGTGGTCGCACCTGCTGGATAGAGCTTCACTGCATGTACGATGCCGCTGGCCTTGGCTTTGCGTATCTCTTCCGCACCGGTGTTGTTGGTCAGATACAGCGTCATCAGCGGCTCGAACTTCATGCCGGCGGGCAGGGCTTGCAGGATGCGCTCGCGGTAGGCCACAGCCTGTTCGGTGGTCGTCACCGGCGGGCGCAGGTTGGGCATAACGATGGCGCGCGCGAATTGTCTTGCGGTATCGGGCAGCACCGAGGCCATCAGCACGTCATCGCGCAAGTGCAGATGCCAATCGTCGGGGCGGGTGATGGTAAGTTGTTGCATGGCGTGTTCCGATGTCAGGTGTGGGGGTGAAATTGTAATGGATAAATGCAAAGCGCCCGTACCGGATAGGCACAGGCGCTTTGTTTCAACACTGCAGATTACTGGGCTGCTGCCGGCGCATCCGCAGCCTTCACAGGCGGAGGGGCCACGCCATTGCGCTTGTAGCTGATGTGCTTGGTGCCGCCATCGCACGTGCCTACGGTACGGCCGGTATCATCGGCGCCGTCAGCCACAATCTCCAGGGTGAAATTTTGTACGCCTTTGGCCTGGAACTTGGCATCGATCTCGGACTTCAACTCCTCGCAAGGCTTGGCTGCAAAAGCCGCCACAGACATACCCAACAAAGATACTGCCAAAACAGTCATGCTCGTTTTCTTGATCATATGCACTCCTTCAATTAACCCGGTATGGGGAATCTCGCTCCGATCCTGCTGCGCCAAACGCCGCTGCAAAATCGTGTCGCAGTGTCCTCGTAGGCATAACGCCTGTCAACAGTCAAAAGTACCTAGTCCGCTTGTGCCAAATGCGCGATGCCTGCCAGCGAGAATTCCCCGATATGTGCCGCGATAGCGTTGATCTCGCGGTGGTCGTAACGCAGCTTGGGATTGAGTCTCAACAACACCGGGTGCGAGTTGCGATAGAACATGCACTGGCCAAGGATGCTGTACACACTGCGGCGTAATTGCGCCTCGCTTAAACTCTTGCCACCGATCTCGCGCAACAAATTGCCAAGGAATTCATGCAGAGGAGCGACCGCATCGCGCACGATCTGGTCCAAAGCCGGGGTGGGGTCGGCCAGTTCACGCGCCATGATCTGGCATTGCAATGATGCATGCTGTTCATCCAGCAACATGTGGATGAAATCGTGGATGAACAGTTGCAAACGCTCCCTGGGGCAAGCGGAAGTGGTGGCATTGGCAGCTTGCAACGCTTTGAGCGGGGCAAAGTTCAGCACCTCGGCAAGCAGTCCATCCTTGCCGCCAAAGTGATAATTCACCGCCGCGACATTGGCCTCGGCACGGCGGCAGATCTCGCGCACCGTCGCACCCTGGAACCCGTTCTGCGAGAACACCTCGCGGGCGGCTGCGATGAGCCGTTCGCGGGTCAACTCACTGGCGGATTTGAGTTCTGCCTCGGTCATTTTGTTTGTGCATCCTGATGCTCGGCCGCTTCACCCGCCAATGCTTTATACAACTGCGTGTTTGCACCCAACCAAGCGCGGCGTATCTGCAACGTTGCCTGCTCGGAAGCATAGGCATCGCGTTGCGCGTCCAGCACTTCGAGGTAATTTGACACACCCGCTTGATAACGCGCATCGACCAACTTCAAACGTTGCTTTTGATTCTCGCTGTTGTCGTTCTGTGCGGCCAGTTGCTCAGCCAGTTTGTCGCGTGCCGTGAGCAAATCTGAGACTTCGCGGAAAGCCTGCTGTACGGTCTTTTCGTAATCCGCCACCGCGATGACCTTGCGTGCTTGTGCCAGATCGAGATTGGACGAATTGCGTCCCCCGTCGAACAAAGGCAAGGTCAATTGCGGCTGAAAACTCCACGCACGACTCGCCGCGCCAAACAGCCCGTTAAGATTGCGGCTGGCAAAACCGGCGTTGCCGGTCAGCGCGATGCGCGGGAAGAAAGCCGCACGTGCGGCGCCTATGTTGGCATTGGCCGCCAACAATCGTTGCTCTGCCGCGCGCACATCTGGCCGTTGCAACAACACATCCGCAGGCAAGCCGGCCATCGCATCGGCTTGTATGCCCTGGTGAGCCAAGGCGCGGCCTGCCGGCAGATCCTTCATCTGGCCGACCGAAGTCCCCACCAAGACATCAAGCAAATTCTCTGCGGCAGACAGTTGCCGCTCCAGATCCGCGCGCGCGACCACCACCGCCTGATAAGCGGCTTGCGCTTGCAGATTGTCCAACTCACCCGCCGCACCCAAATCATAACGTTTGGCCGCCATGTCTCTCGCCTGGCCACGGCCCTCCAAGGTGGCGGCAGTGAGGGCGGTGCGCTCGCGCAATTCGACAACCGACAGATAAGCGTTCACCACATCGCTGATGAGCGAGAGACGGAAAGCGCGCTGTGCCTCTTCGGTCGCCAGATAACCGGCTTTGGCGGCATCGTTGAGGCTGCTCACACGCCCCCAAAAATCCAGCTCATAAGAAACAATTCCGACGTTTACATCGTAACGTGAAGATTGCAGCTTGTTGCCGGTGAAAGATGCGCTGGCGGGCGTCAGCGAGGCGTTGCGTCCCGCGTTCAAACTCAAGCTCGGCAAACGGTCGGCACCGGCGATGCCATACTGCGCTTGCGCCTCGGCGACTCTGGCGGTGGCGATACGCAGATCGCGATTGTTCTCCAACGCAACATCGATCAGCTTCTGTAACCGTGCATCGGGGAAATAATGCGCGATATCGGCGACTGCCTGCTTGCCACTGTCCGTGGCCGACCAGGCCGCCGCGACTGGCAATGCAGGACGCTCGTAAGCAGGCTGCATGGAACAGGCCGCCAACAACGTTGCAACCATCAGGGCGGAGTATCTCAACGGCTTATTCATGTGAATTCTCCTTATGGCTACGCGCATGGCCGGGAAATATCTTGCGTACCACGACGAAGAACACCGGCACCAGGAACACCGCCAGCACCGTCGCGGCGATCATACCGCCCATCACACCGGTACCGATGGCGTGACGGCTCTGTGCACCCGCACCCGTCGAAATCGCCAGAGGCAACACACCCATGATGAACGCGATGGACGTCATCAAGATGGGGCGGAAGCGCAATCGACATGCTTCCAAAGTCGCATCGATCAGACTCATCCCTTCATCCTGCAACTTGCGTGCGAATTCGATAATCAGAATCGCGTTCTTGGACGACAAACCGATGATCGCAATCAAGCCCACCTTGAAGTACACGTCATTGGGCAGACCGCGCAGCGTCACCGCCATCACCGCGCCGAAGATACCCAAAGGCACAACCAGCAGCACCGCAAACGGGATAGACCAGCTCTCATACAAAGCGGCCAAACACAGGAACACCACAAACAACGAAATGGCGAACAGCAAGGGCGCCTGTTGTCCCGACATCCGCTCCTCGAAAGAAGTACCCGACCACTCGAAGCCAAAGCCCGGCGGCAATTGCGCCGCGATTTGTTCCATCGCGGCAGCCGCCTCGCCGGTACTGCGACCCGGTGCAGGCGCACCCGAAATTTTCATCGATGCCAAGCCGTTATAGCGATCCAGTTTGGGCGCACCCACCACCCAGTGAGCCGTTGCCAATTCGGACAACTTCACCATCCCGCCTTTGTTATTGCGTACCGACAATTGCAGAATATCTTGCGGACTACGGCGCATATCCGCTTCGGCCTGCATCTGCACACGCAAGATACGGCCCTGACGGATAAAGTCGTTGATGTAAGCCACGCCCAATGTCGATTGCAGCGTGTCATTCAGATCGGTGATGGAAACACCCATGCTCTGCGCCTTCACGCGGTCGATATCCAGCAACAACTGCGGCCCGGCTTCCTGCCCCTCGGGACGCACACCCGCCAATACCGGATTCTGCATCGCCAGACCCAGCACCATATTGCGCGCTTCTATCAGCTTCTCGCGTCCGTTACCGCCCCGGTCCTGCAAACGGAAATCGAAGCCGCCGGTCGCCGCAAGTTCCGGGATCGGTGGCGGATTGATTGCAAAAATCATCGCCTGCTTGATGCGGAACAATGCCATATTGGCCTTGCCCACCAGCGAAAGCGAACTGCTCTCGGGAGAGCCGCGCTGATCCCAATTCTTCAGGGTCACAAACACAATCGCCATATTCTGACCGCGCCCGAAGAAAGAGAAACCCGCCACGCCGATCACGTGCTCAACCTCGGGCTGCTTGCGGTAATAGCCCTCGACTTGGGACAAGATTTCCAGCGTGCGCTCTTTAGTCGCACCCGACGGCAATTGCATCACGTTGATGAAATAGCCCTGATCCTCCTGCGGCAAAAAGCTGCCCGGCAACTTGGTGAACATCCAACCCATCGCGACGAAAATTGCCAGATAGACCAACAAGTAGCGCGTGGTCTTCTTGGTCACCTTGCCCACCGCGCTGACATAACCGTTGGTGGTGCGGGCGAAGAAACGGTCGAACCAACCGAAGAACCCGCCCCCACCCTGAAGCTGATGCTTTTGGTGACGCAACAGCGCCGCGCACAAAGCCGGCGTCAGCGTCAGCGCCATCAGCGCGGAGAACATCATGGTCAGCACCAGCGTCACGGCGAATTGCCGGTAGATCGCACCGGTGGAACCCGGGAAGAACGCCATCGGAATAAACACCGCCATCAGCACCAGGGTGATCGCGATGATCGCACCCACGATCTGATCCATCGCCTTGCGTGTCGCGTCACGCGGCGACAAACCCTCGGTACTCATGATGCGCTCGACGTTTTCCACCACCACGATGGCATCATCCACCACGATACCAATCGCCAGCACCATCGCAAACAGCGTCAGCACGTTGATCGAATAACCCAACAGATACAGGCCGACCAGCGCGCCCGTCAACGCAATCGGAATGACAATCGCGGGAATCAGCGTGGCGCGCCAGTTCTCAAGGAACAGATACATCACCAGCACCACCAGCAACAAAGCCTCGGCCAGACTCTTCAACACTTCCTTGATAGAAATATCGATGAACTTGGAAGTATCGTAAGGCACGGTCCAGGCCACGCCCTTGGGGAAATATTTGGCCATTTCGGCCATCTTTTCTTTTACCGCCGCAACCGTACTCAGGGCGTTCGCACCCGGCGACAAGCGAATCGCAACAGCGGCCGTTGGCTGGCCGTCGATGCGCGCACTGCGCGAATAGTCCTGCGCACCAAGTTCGACCCGGGCAACATCCTTGATACGGAGCGATGAGCCATCGGGATTAGTACGGATCAAAATATTGCCGAATTGTTCCGGTGTTGACAGGCGACTCTTGGTGACAATAACCGCGTTGAGCTGTTGCCCCGGCATAGCGGGCACCTGGCCCAATTCACCCGTGGCGATCTCGGCATTTTGCGCACGCACCGCCTGGGAGACATCGGCGGGAGAAAGTTTGTAGTAATCGAGTTTTTTGTTATCCAGCCAAATACGCATCGAATACTCGGTACCGAACATCAGCGCCTCGCCCACCCCCGGCACGCGACGTATACCGTCCAGCACATTGGCCGCCGTAAAACTGCCCAGGGCAACGTCGTCCAATGTCTTGTCCGGCGAATAGAGCGCAACGAACATCACATAATTACGCGCGGTCTTGGCAACTGTCAGCCCCAGCCTGCGCACATCTTCCGGCAAACGCGCCTCCGCACGCTTGATACGGTTCTGCGTCTCGACCGAAGCCAAATCCAGATTGGTACCCGCCTCAAAAGTCAGGGTGATACTGCCATTACCCAACTCCGAAGCCGACTCCATGTACAACAAATGCTCGATACCGTTCATCTCCTGTTCCAACAGGGCAACGGTCGTGTCTTCTATCACCTGGGCCGAAGCACCCGGATACGTAATGCTGACAGACAAGGCGGGAGGCGCGACCGAAGGGTATTGCGACACCGGCAGGTTCTTCAATGCCAACGCGCCACCCAACAGGATGATGAACGCAATGACCCAGGCGAAAATGGGACGATCAATAAAAAATTTGGCGAACATGGCTTATTTCTTTTCTTGAATGACAGGGGCGGCGGCCACTACATCGCCGCTCGCAGGCACCGGCTTCACAACCGAACCGGGTCGCGCTTTTTGCAAACCGTTCACGATCACACGCTCACCGCCTTTAAGACCGCTGGCGATAATAAAATCCGTACCGGACATCCCGCTGGTTGTCACCGGCACCGGCATCACCTTGTCCTCGGCGCCCACCACCATCACAAACTGCCCGTCCGAATTCGCCTGCACTGCACGCTGGGGAACCAGCAGACTGCCTTGCGTTACAGCCTGCGGAAAACGGATACGCACGAACATGCCGGGCAACAGCTCATATTTTGGATTGGCGAACTCCGCGCGCATTGCAACCGAACCCGTGCTCGGATCGACCGCCATATCCTGGAAGAAAATCTTGCCCATAAGCGGATATACGCTACCGTCCTCCAACAACAACTCGACATTAACCGACTCGCTGCGTTTCATCTTGCCCGCACTGACGGCTTGCTGGATGCGCAACAACTCGCCGCTGGGCTGGCTGAAGTTGGCATAAATAGGATTGATCTGCTCTATGGTCGCCAGTGGTGTCGCATCCGCCTTGCTGACATAAGCACCTTCATCCACCAGCGCCCGACCGATATGACCGGAAATCGCAGCCGGGACTTGCGCGTTTGTCAGATCTTCCTCGGCACGGATCATCGCCGCCTGTGCTTGCTTGGCTCGCGACTTGGCAAGGTCGTAATCCTGCTGGCTGACCGCCTTTATTTCCAGCAAAGACTTGAAACGCTCGACATTCAACATGGCCGCCTCAAGATCGGCACGAGCGGCATCGCGCGCCGCGCGTATCGTTCCCGCATCGATACGAAACAACGAATCACCCTCTTTCACATCACTGCCTTCGCGGAACAAGCGCTTCTCAATCACACCCTCCACTCGCGCCCTCACCTGCGCCGTCCGGTAAGCCTGCAAACGACCCGGCATATCTTGGGTCACCGTTGCATCACCGCTGCTCACAGTGACAACTTCCACCTCCGCCGGGGGCGGCATTTTTCCCGCGGCGGCAGGCGCGGCGGCGGGCTTATCCCCGCACGAGGCAAGAAGTGCGGTCAATAACAGGGCGAGAGATCTGGTCGTGGTATTCATAGTGTGTGTCCAAATGGAAAGTACTGCTGCCTAAGGCGGAAACCGCCGGTCTCGAAACGGGTTAAATAAAACAGCGACGGGCAAGGACTGCCCAAAATGCTAAACAAGCGTATCAAACGACTGTTTGAAAGTAAAGGAATTAAAACTATATAGACCGTCGGCGCTGTTGCCGGCATAACGGCAAGCCCTTATGCTCCGGCACTCGACACTGAAAAAAGTAAAGCCCGGCAACTTGCGTTGCCGGGCTTTGGATACAGATTCAGCCTTTCGGCTTTATCTTTATTGTAGCAACGGCTCTCACCCCGGATGAACTACTACAACGGTTTTATTATTACGGAGAATGGCATGACTGGCAAGTATAAAGATTTGGGTGCACTCACCTTCGGTTTGGACATCGGCATCGCTTCGGTGGGCTGGGCAGTGTTGGGCGAAAACCGTATCGTTGACCTTGGCGTGCGCTGCTTCGACAAGGCTGAAACTGCCAAGGAAGGCGAATCGCTCAACCTTGCGCGGCGCACTGCCCGACTGATGCGCCGCCGTCTGCGTCGTCGTGCTTGGCGGCTCACCAAATTAGCGCGGCTGCTGAAACGCGAAGGCTTGATTGCCGACACCAACCTGTTCAAGCAACCACCCGCGAAAGGTCAACAAATCACATCAGCTTGGCAGCTTCGCGTGGCGGGCTTGGATCGTTTGCTCTCCGCCGAAGAATGGGCGCGTGTGATCTACCACCTGTGCAAACATCGCGGCTTCCACTGGGTTAGCCGCGCCGAAGCCAAGACGGCGGAAGACGGCAAGAGTGAAAGCGGCAAAGTGAAGATAGGTCTCGCAGGCACCAAGAAGCTGATGCAGGAAAAGCGCTATCGCAGCGCGGCTGAAATGGTTATGCAAGAATTTGTAAAAACAAGTGTTAAGGAAGACGGAACACTTGCATTAAATAAAAATGGTGAACTAATCACCGAGGGAGCCGCACGCAACAAGCAGGGCGATTACAGCAAAGCACTCTCACGCAAATTACTGGCTGAAGAATTAACAAAACTATTCAAGCAACAACGTAAATTCAACAATCCTTATGCCAACGAGCAACTGGAAGCAACTATCCTCGGCAACGGCGATAAAAAGAGCGGGCTGTTCTGGGCGCAAAACCCAGCTCTCGCAGGCAATGACTTATTGAAGATGCTGGGGCATTGCACTTTCGAGAAAGCTGAATATCGCGCCCCCAAAGCCAGCTTCACCGCCGAACGCCATGTCTGGCTCACCCGCCTCAACAATCTGCGCATCGTCGTTGATGGTACGACCCGCCCATTGAATGAAGCGGAGCGGCGCACTGCACTCCTGTTGCCCTATCAACAAGCGAGCGACTTGACCTATAAGCAACTCGGCAGCGCCCTCGTCAAAGCGGGCTACCTAAACAAAGAGGGATTCAAATTCGCAGGGCTGCCCTACCCCATTCAGCGCGCCAGTGAAGAAAAGACCAAAGACCCGGAAACTACGGTACTTGCCAAACTTCCCGCATGGCAAACGCTGCACAAAGCGCTAAAAGACGCGACACTGGAAGCGGAATGGCAAAAGATTTCAACCGATGCGCTCGAAGGCAAACCGCAACTGTTCGACCAAATTGCTTGGGTGTTGAGCGTATACAAGGACGATGCAGAAGTCGAAACCGAATTGCGCAAGCTGGATTTGCCAAACAAAGAAAAGATGGTGGATACCCTGCTCGACATCCGCTTCGACAAATTCAGCAACCTATCGCTCAAAGCACTCCGACAAATCGTGCCGCACATGGAAACCGGACTGCGTTACGACGAAGCCTGCGTTCAAGCAGGCTACCATCACAGCCAGCTACACAAAGTCGGTGCAGGCGAACACAAATATCTACCGCCCTTCTATTCCGGGCGCGACAAAGATGGCCGCATGGTGTTCAACGACGACATGGACATCCCGCGTAACCCGGTGGTGCTACGCGCACTCAACCAAGCCCGCAAGGTGGTGAACGCCCTCATCAAGGAATACGGCTCGCCGCATGAGGTGCATATCGAAATGGCGCGGGATTTATCGCGTCCGTTCGATGAACGCAACAAAGTGACAAAAGCACAAAACGAGTTCCGCGAACGCAACGACAAGGACAAAGCCCAATTTGCTCGAGACTTCAACATCGTCGGGGCAGTGAAAGGCAAGGAGTTCGAGAAGTATCAGCTATACCGCGAACAGCAAGGCAAGTGTGCCTACTCGATTGAGGCGATAGATATTCGCCGCTTGTTCGAGCAAGGCTATGTCGAAATCGACCACGCCCTGCCCTACTCGCGCAGCTTCGATGACAGCAAAAACAATCGTGTGCTGGTGCTTTCGCGCGAGAACCGTAACAAAGGAAACCGCACTCCGTTTGAATATCTTGGCGGAAAAGAAGGCAGCGAACGTTGGCGCAATTTTGTCGCCTACGTTGAAGGCAACAAAGCCTATCGCCTTGCCAAGCGCAGTCGTTTGTTGCGCAAAGACTTTGGGGAAGAGGAATCCAAATCCTTCCGCGACCGCAACCTCAACGACACGCGCTACATCTGCAAATTTTTCAAGAACTACGTCGAGCAATATCTGCAATTGCATGTGGACAGCGAAGCAAAACGTTGTGTGGTGTTGAGCGGGCAGATGACTTCCTTCCTGCGGATGCGTTGGGGCTTGAGCAAGGTGCGCTCTGAGTCAGACCGCCACCATGCACTCGATGCTGCCGTGGTTGCGGCTTGTAGCCATAGCATGGTCAAACGCTTGTCCGATTATTCGCGCCGCAAGGAGATTGAAAAAGCCAGCGAGGGTTTTGTGGATGTCACCACAGGCGAGATTCCAAATCCCGACATGTTCGACCAGTTGGAACAACACTTCCCAAACCCATGGCAACACTTCCGCAACGAATTGGAAGCACGACTCAAACTGGATGACCCCGCGATGTTGCGCGAGGAGATGCAGCGGCTCGGCACTTACACGCCAGAAGCACTTGAAACCGTCAAACCGCTATTCGTTTCGCGTGCGCCACAACGACGCAATAGTGGTGCGGCGCATAAAGACACCATCTATGGTCAGCGTGAAGGTTTGAAAGCACAAGGTGGGGTAACGCAAAAAGTGTCACTCACCAGCCTGACATTGAAAGACATCGAAAAACTGGTTGACCCGCATCGTAACGAAAGATTGTATGCAGCGATTCGTGAGCGTTTGGAACAGCATGGCGGAAAGGGCGACAAGGCATTCCCCGCCAGCAACCCATTACGCAAACCAGATAGCGAAGGCTACCCGACTGGCCCCATCGTGCGCGGTGTCACGATGGTGATCGATAAGCTCTCCGGCATCCCCATACGCGGCGGCATTGCCAAGAACGACTCCATGTTGCGCGTGGATGTTTTCACCAAGGCGAACAAGTTCCATCTGGTACCTGTGTATGTGCATCACAGCGTGGCGAAGGAATTGCCGAATCGGGCGATTGTGGCCTTCAAAGACGAAAACGAATGGACGTTGATTGATGAGAGTTTTGCGTTCTGTTTTTCGCTCTACCCGAATGACCTGATGCGTGTGAAATTGAAAGGGAGTTCATCACTGGGCTACTTTGCTGGTTGCGACCGAGCGACTGCCGCAATTGGTTTGTGGGCGCACGACAGAAGTACGCAGGTTGGAAAAGACGGCCTCATACGGGTAGGTGTAAAAATGGCTTTCTCCGTCGAAAAATTCAACGTCGATGTCCTCGGCAACATCTACCCCGCCCCAGCCGAGAAACGCCATGACTTGGCGTAGCGTGGTCATCTCCCGCCCTGCCAAACTCAAGCGGGATCATTACTCGCTTGCGATTGAGCAGGAGCAAACCGCCTTTGTACCGTTCGAGGACATCGCGGTGATCGTGCTCAACCACCGCGAGATCACCCTCACCCATCCGGTGCTTTCGGCCTGTGGCGAATACGGCATCAGCCTGTTCGCCACAGGTGACACACACCACCCCAGCGGTGTGTTCCTGCCCTTTCTCTCGCACTCACGCGCAACCAAGTGGATGCGTTTGCAACTCGACCTGCCACGCCCAGTGTGCAAGCAAACTTGGGCAGCCATCGTGCGTAGAAAGATCGAAAATCAAAAACACTGCCTGCAACTGGCAGGGCGAGATGGCATGGACAGGCTGGATTCATACGCCAGACGGGTTCGCTCCGGTGATGTTGGCAATCTTGAAGGGCAAGCTGCCGCCTTCTATTTCACCCAGCTTTTCGGCAAAGGGTTTCATCGTCAACAAGCGCGGTTTGCCAATGCGGCGCTGGATTATGGCTATGCTGTATTGCGCGGCACAATTGCGCGCGGCTTGGTTGCGCATGGCCTGCTCCCCTCGCTCGGCATTTTTCACTCCAGCGAACAAAATGCATTCAACCTTGCCGACGATGTGATCGAACCTTTTCGCCCCGTTGTCGATTTATTCGTCGCCAAAAATCTGCCGCTGATACGCGATGAACTCATGCCGCAAGATAAGGTTGCCTTGGTGGGACTGCTCAACGTAGATGTAGGGATGCCTCGCGGCAAGATGTCGGTGCTATCCGCCATCGAACAAATGATTGAAAGCCTTGCGCGAATATATGACGGCGGCAGCGAGGCCTTGCTCGAATTGCCGGTACTCATTGGGATAGAACAGCACCGTTTGGAGTGCTGACATGAGTGAGGAGACACGGCGATTTATGCGATTGATAGTGCTCTTCGATTTACCGGTAGTGAGCAAAGCAGACCGTCGTGCTTACACCTTGTTTCGCCGCTTCCTCATCAATGACGGCTACGACATGATTCAATTTTCGGTGTACGGACGTATTTTGAATGGCAGTGACACGCTTGAAAAACATTACAAACGGCTGATCGATAACTTGCCTGCGGCAGGCTCGATACGCTGTTTGAGCGTCACTGAAAAACAATTTGCCAGCATGAAACTGTTGGTGGGGATGCCACTTTTTCAAGAAAAAGCGCTCAAAATTAACCAAATGCTGCTGTTTTAAGTACCGTTTTTTAAAGCAAAATGCCCACCAGATTGAGTCCTGGCGGGCGTTTGCGTGAAGCCTAGTGTAGTGCATCCGGGGTGAGAGAGGGAGCTACAACGTTTCGTTGCTGACGGCGACTAGCTTTTTCAGTGTAGTGCATCCGGGGTGAGAGAGGGAGCTACAACCCACGGCTCCGACTTTGCCAAGCGGATACAAGTGTAGTGCATCCGGGGTGAGAGAGGGAGCTACAACTGTCCGGGCTCAAATGGGAAGTGGCTGAACAGTGTAGTGCATCCGGGGTGAGAGAGGGAGCTACAACCTTGGGTCGGT
>DAIDMQ010000040.1 GCA_027448945.1 Gallionellaceae bacterium | reverse complement strand
CCCGGGTTAAGTGCCTTGACTTGCAGGTAGTAATCCGCCGCTTGACGTAATTGGTCAGAGAGATTGCCTCCCGCCAAGGGGATGTTGCCGTGTATCCAGTCGGCAACTTGTGCCGTGCCTGCGAAGGAGATGACGATTTCGGTGCCATTCCGAAATTGAGAAATCTCAAAACCGCTGCTTTGGTTTACCTTATGTTCCGTTTCAACCCAGCCTGTCGGTACGGGCAACCAATTTATTTTTGCTTTTGTATCTTGATAGACAGCGCCTGCCATTAGTGCGTATTCGATTAGGCTAATCATGATGTTCTCCAAATTTAAGGGATGTAAGGTAGCGTTACTTATTCAAGTTTTGAGTTTCTTTGGCAGACGACTTTTTTCTTGCATCAGAATTTTCTCGTATCAATTGTTGATAACGTTTTTTGCTTTCTATGTAGCTTGGACTAACCCAGCTTTTTTCATCTTCTAAATAAACTCTTTCTGGACAGAGCGCACTTGCTTGCAGTGCCTCCCGCAGGATGGTTTTGTATTGGGGTTGTGGATAGCGAGCAATGATTGCTTGAATGGCTTGCGCCGATACGGGGATTTCCCTGATTTTTTTCGCCGTCTCGTCCGGCGAAGAAAATATCAGATTAGGCGTTTTGATCTCGGCAGGCAGTTCTTGCAGCGGAATGCGCTTCCACTCTTTACCTTCGTATTTGAAAACGACATACGGCGGATTGGGCCTGCCCAATTTGTTGTAGGAGAGGCAGCCCATGGTGTCTGCCACCAGATACGCACTGCCCTGATGTACATCCAGCAGCATCGGCAAAAAACTGGACGTGCCAATATCTTCGCTATAGTTGTCTTCCCAGGTAACGCGCTCACCTGTAACAGGCATGGTGAATTTCAGACGCTGCCACTCGAACGGGGGCCTCTGGCCGATCTCGTGCCGCCCGCCTCGTGAAGTCGAGCGTTCCGCAATGATCTTGCTGCCGTCATGCAGCAGCACCTCTTCCCTCCAGCTTGAGCCGAAAAATCCGGCGCAGGCGCTCATGCTTGCGCCAAGCATCAACAACAATCCGAACTTGGCTACGCGTATCGTTAAGCGTTGAATCGTGTTCATGCTGCGGCCCTCCATGCGTGAGCTGCTTCATCATTCGCCGCTTCGCCTCTCCATCGTGAGGCATTACCCACCGTGCCCCCCAGATCAAACCCCCTCGCCAATAACTCAGTGGTGCTGAGGGTAGTGCCATCGGCAAATTCAAAGCCCGCAATGCCGGTGCTGCCAAACAGGCTGTCTTGATAAGCCCCGGCAGTGCCAACGGGGTTGCCGTAGTCATCGGGGGCGGCCTGGATGCCTGCTTTGTCGGGGTTGATGTCGGTGGGGACGATGTCGCCTGTAATGTCGAGGGTGGTCGCCGGCTTCTGCAAGGGGGTCGCATCCGCAAAGCTGATGCCCATGTGATTGCCCGCATTCGGGTTGTAGCCTTTGATGAGCATCGCACCATCCACGATGAGGTCGCCTCCACTAGCGCGGTCTCCCGTGACAAAGGTGTAAATGTGGTTCGCTCCGTTAGCATCCTTTCCGCTGAACACGCGGTTGTCGCCGTATTGGCTGCCGCCTGTTAACACGATGGGGGCGGTGCTGTCGTCGCGCAGATAGCCTTGTTGGTCTGAATCAAGAATGGTGTCGATGCCTGAATTGGCACTGGCATTCCACGCATAGGTGTCCACGCCTGCGCCACCCATCAAGATGTCGCTGCCGTCTCCGCCTTTGAGGACATCGTCGCCTGCGTTGCCCACCAAGAGATCAGCAGCCGTGCCGCCAGTGAGCGTGTCTTGCCCTGTGCCGCCGAGCATGAATGCACCACGGTTCTGCGTGTCGGTGGCGGTCATGCCGTCTGCGCCAGCCTGGATGTACCAGTCGCGTAGGACAGGGAGCATGGTTTTGATGATCTGTTGTTCGGCTGCGGTGAATAAACTGCTGCCGATGAAGGTCTGCAAGTATTGGTAGCCCTTGAGCAGGTATTTGCCATCCTGTTTCGCGGTGAGATCGACTTGTTTATTGTTTGATATGGCAGCAGCGATGTCTTTGGATGTATCCGCAATATCGAAGTGGATGCCTCCCGAACCACCATCGGTAACGAGATCGGTGAAGAGTTCGGCAGGCGTAGCACCAACGGCAAGTTGCTCTTCGTAATATTTCTGCATGGCAAAGGCGATGAGTGTGCGGTTGAGCGCCTGGCGTATCGGTTGCAGCAAGGTGCCGTCCGGCAGCATGTCACCTACCGCGCCGGGCATGGTCAAGCCGCCGTCCTGTGCGATCTTCCACATGTCGCTGGTAAAGCGGGTGACCATGGCGTCGGGGGTGATCGAACCTTGTACGCCTGCCTCATGCTGGACGATGAGTTCGAGGAAGTTGGCTTTGGGATTGTCTTTATTGTTTGGATCGTTATAGAAAAGATTCGGATTAAAAACCAGCCTCAACAAGTCCGTCAGCTTGTAGGTGACGTCGCTCAGGCTCTTGTTTGCGTCTGCTGTTTGGTAGCTATGCAAGAAAGCCGTGAGCAGCGCTTGCGAGTGCAAATCAATCGCCGATGCGCCC
>DAIDMQ010000039.1 GCA_027448945.1 Gallionellaceae bacterium | reverse complement strand
TGTCCAGACTGAACTCGCTTGACTGACAATTCTCTGAATTCGGGGGTATATGCCTGCTTCGGTATCTTCTTCATCTTCATCTCCAATATGTGCGTAATTTTACGTCACCATTGGAAGACGATTTTTCGGGGGAAGGTCAATTGACGAAGCGCGCTACGCGATGCCCGTCAAAAATAGCCTTGGTCTCGCTGCATTTGAAATGGGTAACCATGGATTTTGTAGTAGCGTGATGCGTTAGTAGCGTCTAGCGATATGGTGAGAGTTGCGTTTGGGTGTCGCAAAGTCTCGAAGGTTAGCTTGACCTAACCACCACACCCTGTTGCAAAAATACAACACTTTCGGAAAAATCTTTGACACTCGCTTGCGCGCTTCTATAGAGTGCACACCCAGTGCTGGTAGGGAGGTCTTATTGGCACGGCAAAAGTATCTTTAAGATAATTTTAATTCTGAGGAAAACATAATGAAGAAAATCGTTCTCTCACTGGCAGGCGTTATGGCTGCTGTAGCATTCGCTCCTGAAGCTTCTGCTGTTCCTGTGTTTGCTCGTCAAACAGGTATGGCTTGCTCTGCATGTCACTTCCAACACTTCCCATTGCTGAACGGCTTCGGTCGTGCATTCAAGTCCTCTGGTTTCACCATGATGGGCGCACAAGGTAAGGTTGAAGGCGAACATTTGGACATTCCTGATCGTCTGAACATGGGCGTTTTGACTACTATGCGTTACGAAAACGTATCTGGTTCAAATAACCCAACACGTTTCACAGTACCTTCTTTCGGTGGTGAGACAGCGATTTTCTTCGGTGGTCGTATCGCTGAATTCGCCGGTTTCCTGACTGAAATCGCGGGTGCTGCAAAATTGGCAGCCCTGTTCCCGGTTGGTGACTACCGTGTGGGTTTCGTAACACACACCAGCACAGGTCAAGGCGTTGCTTACAGCTTCGAAACATTGAACACTGGCGCGGCTAACACACACAAGCTGGCTGCTTACAATGGTTCTGTAACTGCTAACGGCGGTGCTGGTAACCACGTGAACGTTGTTTCTGCTTCTCAGTACTTGGGTACTAACATCGCTGCAACGGGCGCACAAGTTGTTGCTAACGGTTCTATGGGCTTCGTAAGCTTGGGTAAATGGGAACCAGCAGGTGGCGCACCATTGACACCTGGCGCTGGCGCTCCTGGCCTGAGCCTGACCTACGCACGTGCTGTATACACTATGGATCTGGGCGCTTTTGACGCTGGTTTCGGTATCCAGAACTTCGGCGGTTCTACTCAGTTGTTGACACCAGCAGTTGGTACTGCATACCACGCAACAACGATCGATGCGCAGTTGCAAGGTGAAGTTGCTGAGATGCCAGCTGGCTTCTACGCTTCTTACGGTACAGCTGAAGCTTCTACATTGACAGTGATTAACGGATTCAACGCTGGTACCAAGTCACGTACATCTTTGAACTTGTCTGCTGAAATCGGCGTGATCCCTCACATCGCTACCGCTCAAGTGGCGATGCGTCTGGGTCAGTCTGGTGCAGTTGATGCAGCCGGTGCAGCGTTGAAAGATAACGCGATCATGTTGGGTGCAACTTACGAGTTGGCACAAAACGTTGAGCTGAGCCTGACTCACACAATGAACTCCGGTTCTCAGTGGAATGCAGTTGCTGGCGTTACTCCAGCGGGCAAGACAGAAACTGGCTTGATGATGGAAGCATTGTTCTAATCCAAGTTATCGGATAGCTACTGTAGCTTGGGTTGGCGGTTTATCGCGTAACCCAAGCCGCTAAAGCAAAAATGAAACAGGGGAGACTTCGGTCTCCCCTGTTTTTTTTGTACGTTGAAAATTGCGACAACATCCGCTTGTCGTTAACCCCAATAATCCAATCGCTTGTAGGTCGGGCTTCAGCCCGACCACCCTCCCCGGGTTTTTTGCGTGCACCACAAGCACGATAAAGTCCCGCTGTGGTAAGCTGCGCAGCCTTGTGTTGATTGCTTTATCGCGTAACTTTATGTCGTCAATTTCTTCTTTGCTTGCACAGTTGATTCGTCCCGAGATTCAAGCCCTGCACGCTTACCATATCCCGCCCAGCTCGGGTTTCATCAAGCTGGATGCGATGGAAAATCCCTATTCGGTTCCGCCTGCGTTACGCGATGAAATCGCGGTGCTGGTGAGTGCGTCCGCCATCAATCGCTATCCCGATCCCAATCCGCAAGCTTTGAAGCAGCAGATACGCAGTTTGCTGAAGTTGGGCGACGGCATGGAGGTGCTGTTGGGGAACGGCTCGGACGAATTGATACAGTTGTTGGCGATGGCGGTGAATAAGCCGGGTGCAACGCTGTTGAGTGTCGAGCCATCTTTTGTGATGTACAAAATGATCGCGACCTTCCTCGGTATGCGTTACGTCGGCGTGCCACTGGCGGCAAACTTCTCTTTGGATATGAGCGCGATGCTGGCTGCCATCGAGCGTGATAAACCCGCGCTGATTTTTTTGGCTTATCCGAATAACCCAACCGGCAATCCTTTTTCAGCCGCTGACATTAAACAAATCATTTCAGTCGCGCCGGGCTTGGTAGTGGTGGATGAGGCGTATTACGCTTTCGCCGAAGATAGCTTCATTAAACATCTGGCGGATTATCCAAACTTGCTGGTGATGCGTACTTTTTCCAAGTTGGGCATGGCGGGATTGCGCCTGGGCTTTTTGGCGGGGAACGCGCTGTGGTTGAATGAGTTGGAAAAGCTGCGCTTGCCGTATAATGTCGGTGTTTTGCCTCAACTGGTAGCGGAAAAGTTGCTGGCGCATCACGAGGTGTTGCTGGCGCAGGCCGAACAAATCAAGCAAGACCGCAGCAAATTGGCGCAGTCTTTAGCCGAGATTCCCGGTGTGCAGGTCTACCCCAGTGCGGCGAATTTCTTGTTGTTGCGCGTGGCGCGCGCCAAAGAGATATTTGAGGGCTTGAAGCAGCGCGGTGTGCTGATTAAAAATCTGCACGGCAGTCACGCGATGTTGCAAGATTGTTTGCGCGTAACCGTCGGTACGCCGACCGAGAATGAAGCGTTCCTGGCAGCACTGCAAGACACGATTACCCAACTCGCATAAGGCGATGAACATGCGTAGAGCTAGCGTTACAAGAAATACATTGGAAACCCGGATCAGCGTGGAGCTGAATCTGGATGGAACGGGCAAGTCTAAGTTTGAGACGGGCTTGCCTTTCCTCGAACATATGCTGGATCAGATTGCCAGACACGGGCTGTTGGACATCTCCATCATCGCCAAGGGCGATCTGCATATTGATGCGCATCACACGGTGGAAGATATCGGCATCACCTTGGGACAGGCATTCAATCAGGCGGTCGGCGACAAGAAGGGTTTGTGCCGTTACGGCCATGCTTATGTGCCGTTGGATGAAGCTTTGTCGCGCGTGGTGCTGGATTTATCCGGTCGCCCTGGTTTGGTGTTCAATTGCGATTTTGTGCGCGGCAGTATCGGTCAGTTCGATGTGGATTTGTTTCATGAATTCTTCCAGGGCTTTGTCAATCATGCCTTGGTGACTTTGCATATCGACAATCTTGCCGGTAGTAATGCGCATCATCAGGCCGAGACCCTCTTCAAGGCATTCGGGCGCGCATTGCGCATGGCGCTGGCGCAAGACCCGCGCATGGCAGGCATGATGCCTTCGACTAAAGGTTCCCTGTAAGAAAAATGATAGCAATTGTTGATTACGGCATGGGCAACCTGCGTTCGGTCGAGCAGGCTGTGCGCAATGTCGCTCCCGAGGCCAACGTGGTGGTTACGGATGACCCCAAGGTCGTGGCGAGTGCCTCACGAGTGATCTTCCCGGGTCAAGGCGCGATGCCGGACTGCATGCGCGAGTTGGATGCGCGTGATCTGCGCGTTGCTGTGCTCGAGGCGGCACGCAACAAGCCATTCTTGGGCATCTGCATCGGTTTGCAAATGTTATTCGAGCATAGTGCAGAAGGCGATGTTGCGGGATTGGGTCTGTTGCGCGGCAATGTTTTACGTTTCGAGCACGGCCTGAAAGATGCGCAAGGCAATCGGTTGAAAGTGCCGCACATGGGCTGGAATCGCGTTCACCAAATCGTGCCCGGGCATCCGATGTGGCAGGGTATAACACAAGATACGCGCTTCTATTATGTGCACAGTTATTATGTGAGCCCCGAGCAGTCAGGCTTGATACAAGCTACCAGCGACTATCCCACACCTTTCGTGTGTGCGGTCGCTGAAAACAATCTGTTTGCGGTGCAATTCCACCCTGAAAAAAGCCACGCAGCGGGCTTGCAGTTGCTGCAAAATTTTACTAAATGGAACCCTTAATTACTTACGTACTGCCATGCTAATTATTCCTGCGATTGATTTAAAAGACGGTCATTGTGTGCGCCTGAAACAAGGCTTGATGGAAGATGCCACCGTATTCTCGGAAGACCCTGCCGCGACTGCACAACATTGGTTGGCGCAAGGTGCGCGCCGATTGCATCTGGTAGATTTGAACGGCGCATTTGCGGGTACGCCAAAGAATGCCAGCGCGGTAAAAAGTATCATCGAAGCCGTTGGTTTGGATGTGCCTGTGCAATTGGGCGGCGGCATCCGCGATCTGGCGACCATAGAGCGCTACCTAGATCTGGGCGTGACTTACATCATCATTGGTACGGCTGCGGTCAAAGTGCCCGGTTTCCTGCACGAGGCTTGCGATGCGTTCCCCGGCCACATCATGGTGGGTTTGGATGCCAAGGCTGGCAAGGTTGCTGTCGATGGTTGGTCCAAGTTGACCGGTCACGATGTCGGCGATCTGGCCAAGCGCTTTGAAGGCTATGGCGTGGAAGCCATCATCTACACCGACATCGGCCGCGATGGCATGTTGTCCGGTGTCAATATTCCGGCAACTGTCGAGTTGGCTAAACCGCTACGCGTGCCTGTCATCGCGAGCGGCGGTATCACCAATCTGGATGATGTGCGCGCCCTTTGTGCAGTGGAGAGCGAAGGTATCACGGGTGCGATTACAGGCCGTGCTATCTACGAAGGTTCCTTGGATTTGCGTGAAGCGCAGGCTTTGGCAGACGAGTTGAACCCTGAAATCTGATGCTTGCGAAAAGAATAATTCCTTGTCTGGATGTCACTGCGGGACGCGTTGTCAAAGGCGTGAGTTTTGTGGAATTGCGCGACGCCGGTGATCCTGTCGAGATTGCCAAAAAATATGATGCCCAGGGAGCCGACGAACTGACTTTCCTGGATATCACTGCCAGCTCGGACGATAGAGGCATCATCTTTCGTATCATCGAGCAGGTCGCTTCTCAAGTATTCATTCCGCTGACGGTGGGTGGCGGTGTGCGCGAGGTGCAAGATGTGCGTAATCTGCTCAACGCGGGTGCGGACAAAGTGAGTATCAATACCTCTGCGGTGGTTAATCCACAACTGGTTGCCGATGCGGCGGGACGTTACGGTTCGCAGTGCATTGTCGTGGCGATAGATGCCAAGCAGGTCGCGCCGGGTCGCTGGGAGGTGTTCACTCACGGTGGTCGCAAGGCTACCGGTTTGGATGTGGTCGCTTGGGCTGGCAAGATGCAGCAACTGGGTGCGGGCGAGATATTGCTAACCAGCATGGATAGAGACGGTCAGAAGAGTGGCTTCGATTTGGCACTCACGCGCGCGGTGACCGATGCATTGGAAATCCCCGTCATTGCAAGTGGTGGCGTGGGCAATTTGCAGCATCTCGCCGATGGCGTGCAACAGGGCGGGGCGGATGCGGTATTGGCGGCAAGTATTTTCCACTTTGGTGAATATACAGTTCCTCAAGCCAAGCACTTTATGGCCGAACGCGGCATAGAGGTGCGGCTGTGAGCGAAGTCTGGTTGAACAAGATCAACTGGTCGGGCGACGGACTTGTTCCTGCCATCGCGCAAGATGCGGTGACGGGTCGCGTGTTGATGGTGGCTTGGATGAATCGTGAGGCTTTGCGTTTGACTTGGCAAAAGCAGCAGGCGGTTTACTGGTCACGTTCACGCAAGAAGCTTTGGCATAAGGGTGAAGAATCCGGCCATTTCCAGATCGTCAAAGAGATCCGTGTGGACTGTGATGCCGATGTCGTGCTGCTGCAAATCGAACAGCAAGGCGGCATCGCTTGTCACACCGGACGCGAGAGTTGTTTTTTCAGTAAGTTGGAAAACGGGGTGTGGCGCGAAGTCGACGACATCCTAAAATCACCAGACGACATATATAAAAAGTGAGTGAGCATCCCATGCAAGCAGAAATCTTACAACGTTTGACGGATACATTGGAGGCGCGCAAGCGGGCTGCCCCTGACACCTCGTATGTTGCCAAATTATTCAGCAAGGGCGAGGATGCCATCCTTAAAAAAGTCGGCGAGGAAGCGACTGAGGTGATCCTGGCAAGCAAGGGCGGCGACAAAACGCAACTGGTCTATGAGACTGCCGATCTGTGGTTCCATACCCTGGTGTTGTTGGCGCACCATGGTTTGAGTGCGCAGCATGTGCTAAGCGAATTGGCGCGACGTGAAGGCCTGTCCGGTATCGTTGAGAAGAATAGCCGAGCCCCGGAGTGAATATGAGCGACTGCCTGTTTTGCAAGATCTCGCGCGGTGAAATTCCCAGCCGCAAGGTCTATGAGGATGATGAGGTGTACGCATTCCACGACATCCACCCGGTTGCGCCGGTGCATTTCATGTTGATACCCAAATTACATCTGGATTCACTTGCCCATGCCGAAGAACAACATGCTGCACTGTTAGGCAGGATGATGACGCTGGCGCCACGATTGGCAGCCGAACAGGGTTTGACGAATGGATTCAGAACCGTCATCAATACCGGTAAAGGTGGCGGGCAGGAAGTGTTCCATCTACATATACACATCATAGGCGGCGGTAATATTCCGCCCATGGTCAAACGAGACTAACAAGCACTATTTTTTAGGAGAGCATCATGGGTTCATTCAGCATTTGGCATTGGTTGATCGTATTGTTGGTCGTGGTAATGATTTTTGGGACAAAAAAATTGCGCAATCTCGGCAGTGATTTGGGCGGTGCCGTTAAAGGCTTTAAAGAGGGCATGAAGAGCGAAAGTGATTCGACTCCACAATTGAAAGAAGGTGGAGAGACAATAGAAGGCGAAGTGAAGGATAAGAATTCCAATCACTCCTGAGCGCAGCAGTAACCGCCCCGATGTTTGAGATAGGTTTCTCCGAACTAGTGATGATCCTAGTGGTGGCGCTCGTGGTCGTCGGGCCCGAGCGTCTGCCCAAAGTGGCGCGCACGCTCGGTTTGCTATGGGCGCGCGCCCAGCGCTATGTCAACGGTGTCAAGGCCGACATCGAGCGAGATATGGCGATGGACGAGTTGCGGCAGTTAAAAGCGAAGATACAGGCTGAAGCGGAGTCTGCTCAGCAATCGGTCAGGAAACTCGATCAAAATCTCAATGAGCAGGTGCGACAACTCAATGTCGCAGTCGCTAAACCGATCAAAGAGATCGCACAACAAGCGCAACTCCCGTTGCAAACCGGAGAATCAGAAAATGCGCAGCAAGATGGCAAGTCTTGAAATGTCCGGTGGTAAGTTCTCCGTGTATTGCCAAGCGCCTGATCTTGGTCGCCTTCCCCGTCATGTGCGGTTCGGTCACTATGAAAACAGCGTTGTGACTTTATGAACGATACGGCAGATAAGAAAAAGACCACTACGGAGTCGTTCGTCGCGCATTTGATCGAGCTGCGCACGCGTTTGTTGCACTCCATCGTTGCGCTACTATTGGTCTTCGTTGCCCTGTTCCCCTGGGCTGCGAATTTATATACATGGTTGGCTCACCCGCTCTTGGCGAAGCTGCCCAAGGGTGCGCAGATGATCGCCACCGATGTCACCACGCCATTTTTCGTGCCGCTTAAAGTGGCGATGATGGCGGCCTTCCTGATTGCATTGCCATACATCCTTTATCAGATTTGGAGATTCGTCGCGCCGGGTTTGTACGCACATGAGAAGCGGCTGGTTTGGCCGCTTATTATCGCCAGTACATTGCTGTTCTTTTGCGGTATGTCATTCGCTTACTTTATCGTGTTTCCGATAGTGTTCGGTTTCATCACTGCGAGCGCACCGCAGGGTGTGGCGGTAATGACAGATATTGATAAATACCTTAGTTTTGTATTGGGTATGTTCATGGCGTTCGGCATCACCTTCCAAGTACCTATTGCGGTGGTGATACTGGTGCGTATGGGCGTCGTTACGGTGGAGAAATTACGCGATATACGCCGCTATGTGATTGTTGGCGCTTTCGTGGTCGGCGCCATCTTCACGCCACCGGATGTGGTGTCGCAATTCATGTTGGCGATGCCATTATGGTTGTTGTACGAGGCGGGAATATTAGTTGCCAGTACGATAAAAGTTAAGGCAATAGAGACTTGATGAATGTGGAAATATCAAACGCCGCCTAAGCGTAATGCCAGTCACTTAACACTGACTGGCATTTTTTGTGAACTAGCGATTGGGGGCGGGGCGTTTGGCGACTTTGATATGCAAAATCTGTTTGCTTGAATTTCGCATGATAGCAACGTCTATGGTTTTGCCGGGCGGGATGTTGGCAATGGTTTCGAGCATCGCAGACCATTGATTGATCGATTGGTCATCGATGGCAAACAATAGGTCACCGGTTTTCATGCCAGCTCGCTCAGCAGGACTGTCTTTGATGATCTCGGTGATCAGTACACCATGGGCATCGCCAAGCTTGAACGATTCTGCCAGCTCGGGGGTGAGCTCCTGTACGCCGGCGCCGATCCAGCCGCGAGTCACAGAGCCATGCTGAATGATCTGTTCCATCGTCTTCTTGGCAGTGCTGATAGGGATGGCGAAACCGATACCGAGTGAGCCGCCATTGGGTGAATAGATCGCGCTATTTATACCTATTAGATTGCCTTTTGCATCGACCAATGCGCCACCGGAATTGCCGGGATTGATAGCGGCATCAGTCTGAATGAAATTCTCGAAGGTGTTGAGACCGAGGTGGTCACGCTTCAACGCACTGATGATGCCCATGGTGACGGTCTCGCCTACACCAAAAGGATTGCCGATGGCGAGGACCACATCGCCTATGTGCGCTTGGTCTGTAGATGCAAAAGTGATGGCAGTTAGCTTGCCTGGTAAATCTATCTTAATCACGGCCAGATCTGTTTCGGGATCGGAGCCTATGACATGCGCGCTTGCTTTGCGACCATCAGCAAGGGCGACCTCGATCTGGTCGGCTGCTTCGACGACGTGATGATTGGTGATGATGTAGCCATCAGGGCTGACAATTACACCCGAGCCCAGGCTGGAGCTGCTCTGGGGTTCGTCATCACCTTGTTCATCGAAGAAGAATTTGAAACGCGGATCATCTTTGAATGGATTACTGGGCGCTTTGATATCTGTGCGGGTGAAAATGTTAACGACAGCCGGCATGGCTTTCTGGGCTGCACCGCTCAGGCTCATCATCATGGGCTGTGGCTGGGTAACGGATGGCGCGCTTTCATATAGTGTGACCACACCATTGCGCGCGGCATTAGGCAACAGCTCCGGCTTGAGTGTATGGATGATGAATAACAGTGCCAAACCAATCGTGACTGTTTGGGTGAACAAGAGCCAGTGTTTACGCATGATATGATGAATTGAACCGTAACAATAATTGGGGAAATATGTATGCGTCTATCAGAACTGCGCGATTATAGCGCAAGCTTATTGCAAACCGATTTATACAAAGATTACTGCCCGAATGGTGTGCAAATAGAGGGTCGTGATGAGGTCTTGCGAATTGCGACTGCGGTGACTGCATCGCAGGAAGCGATTAATGCAGCAATTGCATGGAAGGCTGATGCGCTGCTGGTACATCATGGTTATTTCTGGCGCAACGAGGATGCAAGCATCGTGGGGATCAAGAAACGGCGTATTTCGGCATTGTTGGCCAATGAAATAAGCCTGCTTGCCTACCATTTGCCGCTTGATGCGCATGAGCAACTGGGGAATAACGCACAGTTGGCAGAACGATTAGGCATTCGTACTACTGATAGATGCGGAGAGCAGAATCTACTCAATATAGGCGAGCTTGCTGCAGCCCTGCAAGCAGAAGCTTTCGCTGCCGAGATACAAATCAAGTTGGGCCGCACACCACAATTCATAGCCGGTGATGGACGCCCAATCAAGCGGGTTGCATGGTGCACAGGCGGGGCACAGGGATACTTTGAGCAGGCAATTGTGCGCGAGGTGGACGCTTATATCACGGGTGAAATATCAGAGCAAAGTTACCACCTGGCGCGAGAAAGTGGCGTGGCATTTATTGCTGCTGGACATCATGCGACCGAGCAGTTTGGCATACAGGCACTCGGCCTGCATCTTGCAAATCAATTCGGACTTAAGCATCGATACTTCGATCAGGCGAACCCCGTCTGACAACAAAAAAGTTAAGCGCGTTTTGTGCGCAACTGATCCAGTGAAATTTTCATGCTGCGAGGCGCGGTTTGCAGTGCCGAGTTTGCCTGATCGATTTGCACGCGATGGTTCAATAACATCTTATCCAAGCTTGCCTTTATTTCGGCGAATACCAATTCCGGATTGGCGTTGAAGCGTAGCAGGAAAGTTTTACTTCTAGGGTAGATGGGTAGCCACTGCCAAGCTAAAAAGGATTCGTTACTTTTAAATCCCGCTGCGTTGAGACGCTCGCGCAGTTCACCGACCGCCGGTAGCGTCAAATGCTCGGGCATAGGTGTGCCACTCCACATCAATCCCAAGTAGATCTGCAACCCTTTGCCAAGATTTTGCTGTTCAAGCATGGGTCTTAGATAAAGCGGCTGATCTGTATCCAGTAGACAATTGAAACCCACCAGACTGCCTTCGAGATTTTTATCCTCAGTGGTTGCAATGCGCCAGGCTAAGTCGTGTTCGGACATGTGTCGGGCGACGCATTCCATCAATTCATACCAGAAGCGAGTATTGAGTTGCTCTCGTATCTGATCGGTTTGTTCGGCAACAGAAAGTGCCAAGGGGAGATTCTCAGGCTGCGAAAAAAAATCCAAAACGGCTTGCTCTTCATTCATAAAATAAAAGTCCTAAAGGTAATATTGAATCTATATAAGCAAATGATGTATCTAAGTGTGCGCAAAAGGTTTTTTAATAGAATAGGGATTTAAATAGGTAAGAGGTGTTGACATTGTTTTTTAGAGTAGACATTATTCGCCCCGTGTCGCAGTACTGAACTCTACTGTATGTAATATAAATCAAGATAATAATTATTACGCGACATGTCGCAACGAAAATAATCCGTTTTACTTATATTTCACGTCATTTCCAATTTGACGTGGGTTAAATTGTTTGTTGGGGGAGCCACTAACGATGCACCGCTTTATTCGTCTTTCTATCTTGTTAATGGGTTTGTTTGCTGCCAGCAGCAGTTATTCCGCTGATGTGCAACTTGCACCATTAACCACCGCCGATGATTTGGGACCTGCCATCGAGCAGCCCATCGAATTCCCACATAACCGTCATGCCGGTTTGCGCAATCCCAATGACCCTACCAATAGCGACCCTCTCAAGGGTGGCATGGAGATTAATTGTTTGTATTGTCATACTTATGCGCGTCGTGATTCTGTGGCGGGTATTCCACCTATACAGAAATGTATCGGCTGTCATCAAAATATTGAATCAGTGCGTGAAACGCCGCGTATCAAGAAGCTCTTCGAATACTGGGAAGCTAAAAAAGCCATTCCTTGGAAGAAGGTTCATGATTTGCCCGATTTCGTGCGCTTCAATCATGAGCGCCACATAAAGCGTTTCGTATTCCAGCAGAACCGCCCGGTTCAAGAGGTTTGCGGCGCTTGTCATGGTGATGTGAAAACGATGACGGTCGCGCGTCGCCAAAAATCATTGGCGATGGGATGGTGTATCTCCTGTCACGAAAAAGATCATCCTGTCACGGCTTCCGGCAATGGTTCTCTGATCAATGCGGAAGGTATGCCTTCCTCTATGGGATCATTGGCTGCAAACGGTGTGTCGATCGGCAGTCAGGCTTATTGGTATGGCTTCAAGAAGCCTGCTGCAAATGCAGCCGGTGCTGAAGTGGCTAAGGGTCCAAATGATTGTTCGTCGTGCCATTACTAAGTTAATGCGTGCGCGTTTAGAGAATTTTTCTGTGAGGTTGTGAAGATGGACAACAATTTTGATCGACGTGATTTTCTGAAGGTGTTGGGCTGGGGTGGCGCTGCTGTGGCCTTATCCGGCTGCGGTAATACATCTGTGGAAGACGGTAAAGAAACGGTAGTTTCCTATGTTGAAGCTGCAGACTATGTGATGCCTGGCATCTCCGTATACTTCAATTCGACATGCGCACAATGCGATGCGGGTTGCAGTATCACCGGTCGGGTGCGTGAAGGTCGTGTGCTGAAGTTGGAAGGCAATCCTGATTCGGTGATCAATCGCGGCAAGATGTGCGGTTTGGGTCAGGCGGGTGTGCAGCATCACTACAATCCAGACCGTGTGCGTGAGCCACTGCTGCGTACGGGTTCTTCCGGTGAGACGATCACTTGGGATAAGGCGTATGCACTCATCGCCGAGAAACTTAATGGCGTAAGTGGTGACCAAATCGACTTCCTGACGGGGACGGTCAGCGGTCACCTGAAGGCGTTGCTGGGTAATTATCTGGAAACGTTGTCCAGCAAGAATCACTATGTGTACGAAGCGATATCACCCGCTGTGCAGCGTGCGGCAAATTTAAAGTCCTACGGCATGGAAATGCCTCGCTACAGTATCAATAAGGCAAAAGTTGTGCTGTCCTTTGGTGCCGATTTCTTGGGCGCATGGGTGTCACCTGTTCACTTCTCGCAACAATATGCCGAGTTCCGCAAGGGTGTGGATGGTCAGCGCGGTGTGTTGGTGCAAGTTGAGTCCAAGATGACTTTGACTGGTGCAAATGCAGATCGCTGGTTGGTGGTTCGCCCCGGTACGGAAGGTATATTGGCGCTGGGTATCATCAATGCACTGGGTGTGGCGGGTCTTTCATTGCCGGCAAATGTTTCGGCCCTGGTTAATGCATATGACAAAGAGCGCGTAAGCAAAGATACGGGTGTTAGTACTGAAAATTTAGTAAAGTTGGCGGCAATGCTGAAGGAGCGTTCCCCTAGTTTGGTTCTGCTGGGTAGTGCTGCCGAGGGTTATGAGCATGGTTCGCAGAATGCTGCTGCCATCAACTTGCTCAATCAGGTGTTGGGCAACGTTGGTAAGACTGTGGAAGCTTCTGCTTCGGTGCCTTTCCCGCAGATTGCACCTACTATCGGTAATACAGCGGGTGCGCGCATTGTTAATAATCGTTTGGCAAGCGGTCAAACCAAGGTCTTGTTCACCTATGGCGTGAATCCTGTGTTCACTACGCCGGCTGAGATGGGCTTCAAAGACAACATGGCTAAAGCAGGCTTCAAAGTTGCCTTTGCGCATTATCTCGATGAGACGGCTTTGCAAGCGGATCTGGTGTTGCCATTGGATTCGGCTTTGGAAGATTGGGGTACGCAAGTCGCTGAGTATCAGCCGGATGGCGTGCAGATTAGTGTGCAACAGCCGCTGATGGAAAAGTTGCATCCAAATACACGCGGCATGGGTGATATTTTGCTGGCGCTGCTTAAGCAACGCAATCCCGAAACTTACAATGCTTTCGATGATTACTACGCATATCTGCGTACAGCATTGTTGAAGAATAAGCCGCAATTCGCAGATTCTGGCGCAGATGACGATGTGTTCTGGAATGGCTTGTTGGGCAGCGGTATCATCAATGTAAGCGGTAATTTGAACAAGCTGAGCGATAAGATGGCTGTAGATATCAATCTGCCAGCACCGGTTGAAAAAGATAGTAAGTATCCTTTCAATTTGATCCCCAGTGTTAGTGCGCACTTGCGTGATGGTCGTCATACAAATCAACCGTGGTTGCAAGAGTCGCCCGATCCACTGACGACCATCGTTTGGGATTCATGGGTTGAGATTCATCCCAAAAAAGCTGCCGAGCTGGGTATAGTCGAAGGCGATATCTTGCAAGTGGAATCTAAGAGCGGCTCTATCAAGGCTCAAGCCTACTTGTTCCCTGGTATACATCCCGATGCTGTCTCTATCCCGCTGGGACGGGGTCATGAAGCGATGGGTCGTTATGCCAAGGGCTATGGTGTGAACCCATTCCATATCTTGAATCGTGTTTTCGATCGGGAGACTGGCGAGTTGGCGATGCACGAGACCATGGTCAGCATTAGTAAAGTGGGTAAACGTGTGATTGTAGTTAAAGATGAAGGCGCAGCCGGTGGTCATCAGGATGGCAGAAGAATTGCCTTGTCTGTGACTAGCGATCAAGTCGATCTTTCGGAGGAGGTCTAAGCATGTCGGTAACTAACTTATTAGAAAATTGGGCGGAGTTCCGGCATACACATCCGGTAGATGATGTGCCGCACGACCCATACAAGTGGGCGATGAGTATCGATATGGATACTTGTACTGGCTGTAATGCATGCAGCGTGGCTTGCTACGCTGAGAACAACTTGCCAGTTGTCGGAAAAGACAGATATGAGCATGGTCAAGCCATGCACTGGATGCGTATCGAGCGTTATTGGCCCGAAGACGGTAGGGAGTTCCCTGATCAGGGGGCGCAATTCCTGCCTATGATGTGCCAGCAGTGCGAAGCTGCTCCTTGCGAGACGGTTTGCCCTGTTGGTGCGACCAATCACACGGCTGACGGTCTGAATTCCCAGGCTTACAATCGTTGTATCGGTTCACGTTACTGCTCGGCTAACTGCCCGTTCAAAGTGCGGTATTTCAACTGGTACGACTACCCCACTACAGAGAATGTATGGCCGGCTGAAATGACTATGCAATTGAATCCGGACATCACCTTGCGCGGCAAGGGAGTGATGGAAAAGTGCACATTCTGCGTGCAACGTATCCGTGCCGGTGAGCGTAGTGTTAAGAATGAAGGCCGAATCTTGCGTGATGGTGAAGTGCAGACTGCCTGTCAGCAAGTTTGCCCAACAAATGCGATCACATTCGGTAACTTGGTGGATCCTGATTCCAGAGTGCACCAACAGTGGAAAGCTCAGCGTGTTGAACTGACTGTTGATGAACAGGAAAAAGACAAAGAAGAAGGCGGAAGCGACTTGCGCGGCTATCGCATCTTGGAGGAGTTGCGTCCTTATCCTTCTGTGATGTATCTGGAACGCGTGCGCGAAAGCGCGATTTGATTCGCTACAACTCGTTTAGGGAATAACAATGAAAGATATTAACGAAGACATCGCCTGGGCCAAAATCAACACGGATGTGCTCAGGAGTTTGGAATCACCCCGCAAGTTGTATTGGGTGATTGTGTTTGGCGCACTGGCTGTGTTCAGTGTTGCAGTGGGGTGTGAGGTCTATCAATACAACATGGGTATGGGTGTTGCTAATATGGACAATCCCCATGTATGGGGTCTGTATATCGCGACCTTCATCTTCTGGATCGGCATGAGTCACTCCGGTACGTTATTGTCGGCGATCTTGCACCTGATGCATGCTGACTGGCGTAAACCGATCTACCGCTTTGCTGAAGCAATGACGACATTCTCGTTGATGACGGCGGGCTTGTTCGTGATGGTTCACTTGGGTCGTTTGTGGCAGTTCTACTATTCACTTCCTTATCCGAATGACCGCAGTCTTTGGCCTAATTTCCAGTCCCCATTGTTGTGGGATGCGATGGCGATCTTCACTTACCTGAGTTCATCTGTGATCTTCTTGTTCGTGGGTATGATTCCCGACTTGGCAATCTGCCGCGATCACTTGCACGCAGGTTGGCGCAAGAAGTTGTACACAGTGTTGGCATTGGGGTGGGAGGGTACAGATCGTCAATGGCGTAATTTCCGTGTGACCTATTTGACTATCGCTTGCTTCTTGATTCCTTTGGCGGTATCGGTGCACTCCATTGTTGCTTCCGATTTTGCGATGTCTCAACAGCCTGGCTGGCATGTGACTTCCTTCCCTCCCTACTTTGTGGCGGGTGCGTTGTACTCTGGTTGTGCTGCGATTATCACACTGTTCATCATCTTGCGTTATACCTTCAAATTCGAAGAGTACATGACACTCGCGATTCTGAAGAAAACAGTACGTTTGACCTTTGCAATCGCTATGGTTTGGACATATCTGAACGCGGTTGAATTTGCCTCTGTATGGTATAGCCATGATATTGCTTCTAAGGAGGTGCTAATCCAGAAAGCTACGGGACCATATGCAATTGCTTGGTGGGGCATGATTTTCTGTGGCTCTGTCGTACCGTTGATCTTGGCATTCAAGAGATTCCAAACCAACATTCCCGTATTGTTGGTTACATCTTTGTTGTTGAACTTGGGTATGTGGTTGGAGCGTTGGATGATTGTTGCGCCGACCTTCTCTCATGGTATTTATCCATGGACTTGGGATCATGATCAATGGCCTTCATGGGTACAGTGGGGCATGGTGTTCGGTAGCTTCGGTTGGTTCACACTTTTGTTCATGGTGTTCTGTAAGGTATTCCCATCAGTGTCCATGTATGAAGTGAAAGAAATGGTTTATCACCGCACTCTGGCGAGCAAAAAACTCGAAGACTCCGGAATGCAAGAATCTGGAAAGGGAGCACACTAAATGAGCAAACGTCATTTACTGGCTGTCTTCAGCAACTTTCATGAGGCTGAAGCTGCTGTTACTGAGTTGCGAAACACGTCTATCAAAGGGTTTGATTCCAATGAAGACATGATCGTCAAGTCACCGATTGAGCACCCTGAAGTTGAAGAGTTCTTGGGAGACAAGCCTGTCTATGTGCAATGGTTCACATTGTTTGGCGCATTGATGGGTGGTCTGCTGGGTTTCTTCCTGATCTCGGGCGCACAAGCGAACTTCTATGCGCAGATAAAGGGTGGTAAACCTATCGTTCCATTCCCGCCGAACTTCGTGCTGACATATGAGATGTTCATCTTGGGTGGTGTGTACATCACTGTGTTGGGCTTCCTAATCTGTGCAGGTTTACCTGCCAAGCGTTCCCCTTTGTATACTTCAAAGGTATCTGAAGATCAGATCGCTATATTGGTTAAGACGGATGAAGAGTCTGCTGGCGTGTTGAAAGCAATATTCACAAAACACGAGGCATTGGAAATTCAAGAAGAGGCAGGGAAATGAAAAAGTTATCCTTAGCAGTAGCATTGTTAGTCGTCCCGACATGGGCGCAAGCTTGGCCATGGTCGCAAGATATGGCGAACACAATTAGCATCAAGCCTCAAGAAAGTGTCAATCCGGCTGAGCCAGGGATGCAGGTATTTCCCAAGCGCTCAGTCCCGGTAAAGGGAACGACAGTTTTCATTAAAGACTTGGAAGCGGCACGCAATATGTCTAATCCGGTTCCAGTTGACGACGCGTCGGTAGCGCAGGGTGGACGTTTGTTTACGATTTATTGCACACCTTGCCACGGACAGTCGGGCACGGGAGATGGTTTGGTTGGTGCAAAACTGATCATGCAACCTTGGAATCTGACTAACAGCAATGAGATGCACAGTTGGAATCCCAAAGAGTATCCGGATGGTTATATCTTCGGATATATGACGATAGGTGGTGCGGTGATGCCTAGTTATGCGAACGATCTGTCCGTGACTGAGCGTTGGCAGGTCGTTAACTATGTGCGTAAAGTCTTGCAAAAAGCTCCGCCTGCAACGGCTGCAGCACAAGCAAAATAGGAGACAGCGAAATGTTCGAATACAGTAACTGGGCTGTTCTGACAGTCAATTTTGTGGTGGTGTTGTCACTGGCATTAAGTGGTGTTGCGCTTTGCTCTGTACTGCACTTGGTGAGTGCAAAATGGCGTTTTGAAGTACGTCATCTTGCAAGTTCGTTGTTTGCATTGTTCCCCTTGGCCTTCGTACTGCTGATCGTGTTGTTGGTTGGTGGTGAGCACACATTCCCATGGTGGAATGCTCAAGACCATGGTGAGTATCACATGCCCGGCTGGTATCAACCTCACTGGTTGATTGCCCGCGAGGTGATCGGCATGTTGTTCATGATGGCTTTGTACTGGGTGTTCATCAAGCGTCAATCTGTGAGTGAACGTAGCCCGGAAGATGCATTGCGCTTCCATCATATCGCTACTTGGATTCCATTCTTCTTCGTGCTTTACAGCACCATGGTAGCTTGGGATTTTGAAATGACTCTGGTTCCACACTGGCATAGCGCAATCTACGGCTTGCAACAGTTCGTGAGTAACTTTGGTATGTTCTTGGCATTCTTGGTGGTTTGGGTATACGTGTTGAATACACGTGAACGCTTGTTGCGCCCAGTCCCAACCAAGATTTACAACTACCTTGCTCAGATGCTGCTGGCATTCACGCTACTTTGGGTTTATACCTTCTACGCTCAGTACCTGACTATCTGGTACGGCAATATTCCTGATGAGACGGATCGTGTGTTCGGTATGCAAAATGGTGATTACACTTTCATCTGGTGGTCAGTATTGGTTCTGAAATTCGTCGTACCTTTCAGCGTGTTCTGTTTCCCAGGACCACGTCATAGCCCTGTAGCCATCAATGCAGTCGCAGTCGGTATCATCATTGGTACAGTGTTCGAGCGTTATGTTTGGATTGGTGGCATAAACGGTACAGGTTCTTACCCTATCGTAGCGACCGTCGTTATCAGTGCCATTGTTGGTGGTGTCGGATATTACTTGGTACGTGGTTTGATGCACCGTAATCAGTTGATTAGAGGTAAGTGGTAATGATGAGATTGTATTCGGGGACTAACTGTCCCTACAGCCACCGCTGCCGTATCGTGTTGTTTGAAAAAGGTATGGATTTCGAGGTTATCGACGTGGACTTGCTAAACAAGTCCGAGGATGTGGCCGCGATCAATCCCTACAACAAGGTGCCTGTGCTGGTTGAACGCGATCTGATTCTTTACGAAGCTAACATCATCAACGAATATATTGATGAACGCTTTCCGCATCCTCAGCTTATGCCACCTGATCCTGTTTTACGCGGAAGAACGCGTTTGTTTCTGCATCGCTTTGAGCAAGAGTTATACGCGCATGTCGATGTGATCGAACAAGGCGTACCCAAAGCATCAGACAAGGCAAGGATTGCGATCCGTGACAATTTGACACAGTTGTCTCAGATTCTGACCAAGCAGAAGTTCCTGCTGGGTGACGAATTCTCCATGTTGGATGTGGCGATTGCACCACTGTTATGGCGTTTGGATAAATACGGCATACAGATGAGCAAAGATGCCGCCCCGATGATGAAGTACGCTGAGCGTATTTTCTCACGTCAGGGATTCATCGATGCTTTGACATCGCCTGAAAGAGCGATGCGTAAGTGAGTGAGTTGTCCACCCGCCCTTATTTGATAAGGGCGATATATGAATGGTGTGTGGATAGCGCGTTGACTCCCTACCTTGCGGTTAAGGTGAATGAGAAGACAGAAGTACCGATGGCTTATGTCAGGGATGGTGAAATTGTCTTAAGTCTTAGCGTCAGTGCCGTAAGAAATTTGGAAATGGGGAACGAGTACATTACCTGTTCGGGTAGATTCGGTGGGTCACCTTTCAACCTGATTGTTCCTGTGGTGGCTGTTATCGGTATCTTTGCTAAGGAAACTGGACAAGGCTTGATCTTTCAGGCTGAAGACCAGCAACCCCCAGATGGTGAGGGTCAAAGCGATATGAAGCCAATGCCGCAAAAGCCATTCTTAAAGATTGTGAAATAAGCTGTAAATTAAAAAGCCGCAGAATCTGCGGCTTTTTAACATCTTGATATATTCAATTCAACTTGTCAGGGAAGTTTGCATCTTGCTGAGTGCTTTCTGTTCTATTTGCCTAATGCGTTCCGCAGATACATTGAATTCAGCCGCCAGCTCGTGCAACGTTGCGGCATGATCCTCATTCAACCAGCGTGCTTCTACGATGCGTCTGCTACGTTCGTCCAGGTCGGACAGCGCATTTGCCAATCCTGTCGTCTGAATCTGATCCGCTTGGTTGGCTTCAAGGATGTTGGAAGGCTCATACTCGGCATTGTCAGCCAAATATTGTATCGGCGAGTAGGCGTCATCGCCGTCAGTGTTGTCGGATTCCAGCGCTAATTCGTGGCCGGAAAAACGTGACTCCATATCGAGTACATCGTGTTCTGAGACATTTAGTTGTTGCGCAATCTCAGTGACTTGCTGTGGTTTGAGCGGGCCTAGGCCTTGCTTCAAACTACGCAAATTGAAGAATAATTTACGTTGAGATTTGGTCGTGGCGATTTTAACCATACGCCAATTCTTAACCACGAACTCGTGTATCTCGGCACGTATCCAGTGCAAAGCAAAAGAAACCAGTCTAACACCACGCTGTGGATCGAAGCGTTTAACAGCCTTCATCAGGCCAATATTGCCTTCCTGTATCAGGTCGGCTTGAGTCAAACCGTATCCTGCATAGCCACGCGCTACGCTGACAACAACGCGCAGATGAGAGACGATCAACTGACGCGCAGCATCAAGATCGTTACTCATTTTCAAGCGAGTAGCCAATGAAAACTCCTCCTCGGCTGTCAAGATGGGAAAACGATTGACCGCTTGTACATAACTTTCCAAGCTGCCTAGAGCAGATGGCATCGGTAAGTTCATCATGCTGTTATTCATTCTGGGTATCTCCTTGCGCGTATTTTAGCACTCCTAGACTGTGAGTGCCAAATTCACTAATGGTTCTACAAAAATTGGATAATTTAGAAGATTAGCGGGGCTCGATTTGATTGAGGTGTCTGGCTACAGATAACCAAGCACCTAACCAGCCAAGATAGAGTGAGAATACAAGCAAAGACAAGCTATCGGTTAAACCAAGTGGGTTAAGGCTAAATTGGCTCGCATAGAGTTGAGAGAGATTGGCAAGAGGATGATTTAGCAATATCAAGCTGATAAAGATGATGAGATATGCCGTACATCCCCCCAGCAACCCTTGTAATGCACCGAAATATAGAAAGGGCCGACGTATAAAGCCATCGGATGCGCCGATTAACTTGGAGACTTCTATCTCATCGCGTTGAGTGAGTATTTGCAAACGGATGGTGTTGAAGGTGATGGCTATCAAAGCAAGGCTAAGCAAGCTTGCTAGTATTAATACAGCGAGGTTAGCAAACTTCAGCAGCGCTTCAAGTTTGTAAGCCCAAGCTGAGTCGAGTTGCGCCAGTTCGACTTTAGGTAATTTGGCAATCTCAATACGCAGCTTGTCGAGAAATTCGGCAGTACCCGCTTTGGGGCGAACAATAAATGCATCAGGTAATGGGTTTTTCTCCAGTCCACCAATCACATCGGCCAGCCCGGTGCTTTGCTTAAGTTGCTGCAGGGCTTGATCCTTGGGAACGAATTCAAGGTGATCAATCGCTGGATTTTGTGATAAAGATTTACGTAGCGCCTCAATATCATCAGTACGACTGTCGAGGCTCATAAAAACACTGATTTGCGGAATACCTGAAAGCTGTAGTACCAGACCCTGTGCATTCTGGAGTAGTACATACATGCCGGCGGGTAGGCTGAGTGCAATTCCTATCACTAGTGTATTAAGCAAGCCGGCAAGTGGCGGGTTAAAGATACGGGCAATGGCGACACGCATCACTCTGAGATGTTGTGTAATGAAGCGCTTCATGAGAGAGAATGTGTCGAGGAGTTAGATTGCAATACGCCTTGCTTGAGGTTCAGGATTCGCACCTTGTCATGGGCTTGCAGCACGCCCGTATCATGAGTAGAGATCAGTAGTGTCACACCGACTTGATGGAAGGACTTGAAGATTGTCATGATGTCGGAGGCGTAATCGGCGTCAAGATTGCCGGTAGGTTCATCAGCCAGCAAGATGGTAGGGCGATTGACGATAGCACGTGCGATGCACAATCTTTGCTGTTCCCCGCCAGAAAGTGCAATAGGGTTTGCCTTTTCACGTTTGAGCAGGCCTACCTTGTCCAAAGCAGCGCGCACGCGCTGCGCACTTTCCTTATGGTCGAATCCGCATATCTGCAAGGGCAGCATGACGTTGTCGAACACATTACGGTCGAATAGCAGCTTGTGATCCTGGAAGACGATGCCCAGATTTCTTCTTAAGTAGGGAAGTGCCGAGGACTTGAGGACGCCTACGTTCTGATTGTTGACTAGCACGCTGCCTGAATTGGGACGCTCAATGCCGGCAACCAACTTCAGCAAAGTACTCTTACCCGCGCCTGAGTGCCCGGTCAGGAATGCCATCTCGCCCTGCGCGACTTCGAAGGAAACATTACTCAGTGCTTCGTAACCACCGGGATAGCGTTTGTGTACTTGGCTGAGGCTGATCATTCGTCCAGACCCAAAAGCGCGGTAATGAAATCTTCGGCATCGAATGGGCGTAAGTCATCCAGACTTTCGCCTACACCTATAAAACGCACGGGTATGGGATGTGCTTTGGCAATGGCAGCAATCACTCCCCCCTTGGCTGTACCATCAAGTTTGGTGAGTATCAAACCGGTCACACCAAGCGCGGCATCGAATGCTTTGACCTGACTAAGCGCGTTTTGGCCAGTATTTGCATCCAAAACCAGCAAGACTTCATGTGGTGCTTCTGGCAAGACTTTGCTGGTCACACGTTTGACCTTCTTGATCTCTTCCATCAAGTGAGCCTGGGTGGTAAGACGCCCGGCGGTGTCAGCCAACACAACATCGATCTTGCGCGCCTGTGCGGCTTGTACGGCATCGTATATTACGGCCGCTGCATCACCACTTTGCTGTGCGATGACAGTCACGTTGTTGCGTTCACCCCATGTAATGAGTTGTTCGCGTGCTGCAGCGCGAAAGGTATCGCCGGCGGCCAGCAATACAGACAGTCCTTGTCCCTGAAGATATTTGGCAAGCTTGCCTATGGAGGTGGTCTTGCCTGCACCATTAACCCCAACCATCATGATGACGTAAGGCTTGTGAGTGTGTGCCTGCAATGGTTGCGCCAAGGGCTGCAAAAGCTTAACCATACAGTTTGCCAGCGCTTGCTTAAGCTCCTTAGCCTCTGTCAGATGTTGTTCTTTAACTGTGCGACGCAGATCGGCCAGTAATGTGCGTGTCGCGTCCATGCCTACATCAGCTGTGATCAGCAGTGTCTCAAGCTCTTCATAGAGCTCGTCATCGATCTTGCCACCACGACTAAACAACTCGCCGAACTGGCTGCCAGTGCGTGACAAACCTGCCTTCAGACGCGCGACCCAACTTGACTGGGCATTTGTCGCGTCGCTCGGAGCGCTCTCGGCAGAAGATTTTTTCTTGAGGAAACTAAACATCGATTCGGGTGGTCTAGGCTGGAAAATGTCGGATAATGCGAGACGCATTTTATTCTGTTGAACCAATTAGGGCTATAGCTATGAAAATTCTTTTGTTGGGAATGACTTTGCTATTAAGTATTACCCCCACAGTACAGGCAAAGATATACGAACACACGCTTTCCAACGGTCTCAAGGTCGTGGTTGACGAGGATCATCGTGCGCCCGTGGTGGTGCAGCAAATCTGGTACAAGGCCGGCAGCATGGATGAGATTAGCGGTAAGACCGGTATTGCACATGTGCTGGAACACATGATGTTTAAAGGCACTCATGCTGTTCCGGCCGGCGAATTCTCCAAGCGTATCGCTGCAGCCGGTGGTCGTGAAAATGCGTTTACCAGCAATGACTACACCGCATATTTTCAGCAATTACACAAATCCAGGTTAGCACTGGCGATGCGCTTGGAAGCAGATCGTATGCACAATCTGAATCTGTCCGCGAACGAGTTCGCAAAAGAGATCAAGGTCGTGATGGAAGAACGTCGCTGGCGCACAGATGATCAGGCCAGTGGCATGTTGCAAGAGCGCATGAATGCCGCCATCTATATGGAACATCCCTATCATCACCCGGTCATCGGTTGGATGGATGATCTGGAAGCGATGACAGTCGCGGATGCCAAGAATTGGTATCAACGCTGGTATGCACCGAATAACGCGACCTTGGTGATTGCAGGGGACGTCAAGGCCTCAGAGGTGTTCGGCATGGCGCAACATTTCTACGGCAAGATTGCCAAACACGATTTGCCGATACGCAGGAAGTTGTCAGAACCCCCTCAGGTTGGCATCAAACGTATCGTGGTCAAAGCACCAGCAGAATTGCCACAATTGGTCATGAGTTATCGTGCGCCGACGATGAGTAATCCTGGCAAAGACAGCGTGCCATATGCACTAGAGGTCCTCGCAGGCATTTTGAACGGTAACGATTCTGCGCGACTCAACAAACATTTGGTTCGTGAGCAGCAGATCGCCAGCGATGTGGGCGCAAGCTATGACTCGGTCGCCCGCGGCCCCAGTGTATTCACGCTGGAAGCTACACCGTCCACCGGCAAGACTGTGCAGGAAGTGGAAGCCGCGTTGCGTAGCGAGATCGCACTATTGGTCAAAGATGGTGTGAGTGCCGAAGAATTGCAGCGCGTGAAAGCGCAGGTGATGGCGGAAGAAGTCTATAAAAAGGATTCGACCTTTTATCGCGCGATGCAAATCGGGCAGATGGAAAGTATAGGTCTGGGCTACCAGGCGATACCGGTGATGTTGGATAAAATACAGGCAGTGACTGCAGAGCAGGTGCAACAGGCTGCACAGAATGTATTGCAGGACGACAGTTTGACCGTGGCGGTTTTGGAGCCACAGCCATTGAGCGACAAACCTAAACGTGCTGAAGGAAATTTCCATGCTCACTAAATTCATTAAGCCAGCTATCGCACTGGTCTTTTGTGCTTGCAGTGCCGGTGCACTTGCTACACCGAGCATCCAGCATTGGCAGAGTGTCAGCGGTGCGAAAGTGCTATTTGTAGAAGATCATGACATTCCCATGCTGGATGTGGCCGTCAGCCTACCTGGCGGTAGTAGCTACGATAGCGCGCAGAAATCCGGACTGGCCGCCATCACGCATCATCTGTTGGACTTGGGTTCGCAGGGCATGAACGAAGATGACACGGCACGAGGACTGGCCGATCTGGGCGCGCAACTGGGCGGCGGTTTCGATCAGGATAGAGCGAGCCTGTCCTTGCGCACCTTGAGCAATACCGCCGTACGTGACAAGGCCTTGGCCATCATGGCAAGCGTGCTGCAGCACCCACTTTATTCGCCCGAGATATTGGCGCGCGAACAGACACGTATCATCGCGGGCCTTAAAGAAGCAGAGACCAAGCCCGAGAGTATCGCAGACAAGGCCTTCCAGAAAGCGGTGTATGGAGATCATCCTTATGCATTGCAGGTTTCCGGCACGGTAGATAGCGTGCGTGCACTCACCGTACAGGATTTGCAGGATTTTTATCGCACCCATTACAACGCGAATCATGCCGTCGTCGCCATCATGGGCGACGTGTCTCGTGAACAAGCCGGCGTCATTGCGGAACAACTGACCAGCCAATTACCCAAGACCGCGGTCGAGCTGAGACTGCCGCAGGTGGTCAAGGAAATACCCGCTAGCGAACTGCGTGTTTCTCATCCCGCGACTCAGAGCCACATTCTGATTGGTGCGCCGGGAATGTCGCGCAGCGATCCTGATTACTTCCCTTTGTATGTTGGTAACTACATCTTGGGCGGTGGCGGTTTCGTCTCCCGTTTGATGAACGAAGTCCGCGAAAAGAGAGGACTGGCTTACAGCGTGTATAGCTACTTCATGCCACTTAAACAGACCGGTGCTTTCCAAGTTGGATTGCAGACCAAGAAGGAGCAGGCGGATGAAGCTCTAGCATTGGTACGCAAGACGCTGTCCGATTTTATCGCCCAAGGTCCAACTGAGCGGGAATTAATCGCTGCCAAGCAGAACATTGTAGGCGGCTTCCCGCTACGCATCGATAGCAATCGCAAGATATTGGAATACCTGAGCATCATCGGTTTCTACGACATGCCACTGACCTATTTGGACGACTTTACCCGTCGAGTGGATCAGGTCTCCGTGGTGCAGATACGTGATGCCTTCAAGCGTCATATCGATCCTCAGCACATGGCGACTGTGATTGTGGGTGCGCCAGAGGGAGATAAGAAATAAATAAGGTCAGGATCAATGGCGGCGAGCTGCGCAGCCGCGTCATTACCTTCCCGGATGCGGAAGGTCTGCGTCCCACTCCGGATCGAGTGCGCCAAACTTTGTTCAATTGGTTAGGGCAGACGTTGTACGGGCGCACTTGTCTGGATCTATTTGCGGGCAGCGGTGCATTGGGCTTCGAAGCCTTGTCGCGCGGGGCGGAGAAGGTCGTGATGGTGGAGAAGAATCCCAAGGTTTTTCGCGCGTTGGAAGAAAATATTAGGAAATTAGCGTTATCTAATATTTCCCCCTATTGCCAAGATGGGCTAGAATTCGTCACGCGCGACAAGCAACGTTATGACGTGATTTTTCTTGATCCGCCATTCCAAGCCGATTTACTACCCAAATTGTTTGAAATGCTACCCGCTAAACTCGGCGAGTCAGGATTGCTTTATGTCGAATCTGGCGCAATTATCACTACCCCGGCGGGTTGGGAGGTCGTGAAGTCGGCTAAGGCAGGGCAAGTGCATTACCAACTATTGAGAGTTCAACATGATTAAGGTCGTATATCCAGGTACATTCGACCCCATCACCAAAGGACACGAAGATGTCGTCAGACGGGCGGCAGGACTGTTTGGTGAGGTGGTGGTGGCAGTTGCGGCGAGCAGGGCAAATACCCTGTTCAATCTGCAAGAGCGTGTCGAGATGGCGCGTCAAGTGTTTGCAAATCAACCCAAGGTCCGCGTCGAGGGCTTTGACGGTTTATTGATGAGCTTCGTGCAAGCGCAGGGTTCGCGCGTAGTACTGCGCGGTTTGCGCGCCGTGTCCGATTTTGAATATGAATTTCAGTTGGCGGGCATGAACCGCAACCTGTACCCGGAAATGGAAACACTGTTTTTAACCCCTGCAGAAAAATACACTTTTATATCCGCGACCATGGTGCGCGAAGTGGCGAAATTCGGCGGCGACGTGAGCAAATTCGTCTCACCCATCGTGGTGGAAAGATTGCAACAAAAGTTTACAAGTAATAGCAATAAATAAACGGTCCGATATAGCATCGACCCGGCCATATAGAGGAGAAATAAATGTCACTACTGATTACCGATGAATGTATCAACTGCGACGTATGCGAGCCCGAGTGCCCGAACGATGCGATTTCGCAAGGCGATAGCATCTACGTCATCAACCCTAATAAATGTACAGAATGTGTAGGTCATTACGACACACCACAATGTGTGGAGGTGTGCCCCGTAGATTGCATCCCTTTGGACCTTTCTAATCCGGAGACCAAGGAACAATTGCAAGCGAAATATGAAAGATTAATCGCAGCTAAATAAGCTTAGTGGCACACCCCATGCCGCGTGCACGCACGCGGCATTTTTCTTATGTGGATCACTCCATGACGAGCAAGGCCAAGGCGATACAGGCAGGAATAGCCTGTATCCAGAGTATCTTCCTGCCCACTGTCAGTGCACCGTAGATGCCCGCGACGATGACGCAGACGAGAAAGAAAATATCGATGTTTCGTCCTGCGGCCCCAAGATAGAGACCCCATAACAGTCCGGCGGCGAGGAAGCCGTTATACAGGCCTTGGTTCGCAGCCAGCGTTTTCGAAGCAGTGGCGAATTCTTGTGTGGTTCTGAAGGTGCGCAAGCCCAAGGGCTTATCCCAGAAATACATCTCCAGCAGCATAAAGTAGGCATGCAACAGTGCGACGAGTGCGATGGCGATATAGGCTAGCATCATGCGTTTCCCATAGTGGTGTGCAGCACAGCTTAGCTGCCTGCGTGCAACTTAGAAAGCACTACTTCTTGGTGTGATAGGCGGCGATTACGGTGGGGAGTCTGTTGGGGGCGTGCACGCGGATTTGCTTGTTGACGTTCTTCTCGCCGAACACGACGGTTATCGCGCTAACGGACACGTCAAATTCTCCCGCTAGAAAACGCATCATGTGGGCGGTTGCACCGCCGCGACGCGGTACGGCTGCGGCATAGACTTCGAGCTGATGTCCGATTACCCCGCCTATTGCGTCTCTTTTGGAATTGGGTCTGCCCAAGATGTTGAGTATCAGTGTGTCATCTTCCCAGTGGCAGAAGGGCCCGATACTTTTCCCACCGAATAGCGGCATCTCAGTGTTTTTTCCAAATATGTTGTATCGCGGTCGCATCACGCGCAGCACCCATCGCGGGTAATTTGTAGAAATCGAGCAGGGTACGCAGCACCTTGTAGTGGTCGACGCGCTGGTCACTCAAACCTTGCTTGACCATGGGGCCTAGCAGCAGTGTGACCACATGATTGCCCTCGCGACCGCTGTCCTCGTCCCATGTCAGAATCAACAAACTATTGTGCTTGTATGCCCACTCGACATAAGGCGCGACATGGGTCTGCAACCAAGCGTCGGCAGACTCGAAACTGCCATCATGCATATCGTTGTTCTGGTTGGGGATGAGGAAAGCTACCGTGGGCAACTTGCTAAAGTCCTGGGGCATATCCTCCAAACGTAAATTCATCTTTGCTGGCAAACGTGTACCTTGCCAGTTGGAGAGTGGATTGTGCTTGCGCTGATAGGCACCGGAGGCACAGCTCAAATCACCAATCGTGGGCAGCGACTCTGAGTAGCTGGCGAAGCTCAGACCTTTACTCAATAAGGCTGTGGCCAGGTTGTCGTTATCGAAGCTATAGCCACAGGCATTGTCAGAAACATTTTGGGTAGAACCCGAGAATAGCGCCAGGTAATTGGGTTGGCTAGGGTGAGTCACACCGTATGACCGGGTGAGCAACATGCCGCGACGCGCCAGGCCGTTGATGTAGGAATTGGCGTGCTGCATGTTGAGTATCTGGCTATAGCCACTGTTTTCCTCTATCACCACCAATACATGGTCAGGGCGTGGCAGATATTCTGCATAGGCAACAGGTGTTGAGGCCAGTGCGATCAAAAATGTAAAAAATGTGCGCATAGTCGGGAATGTGTTGGTTTTAAATATTCAAGTTTCCTGCATCCTATTTTTGGCAGATGCCGCAGTAGAAGCTGGAACGCTGCCCCTGAGTGATCTGTTTGATAGCTGTGCCACAACGCCTGCAGGGTTCTTTTGCCAGGCCATAGACCCAGTAGTTCTGCTGGAAATAGCCGGGCTGTCCGTTGGAGTTTACAAAGTCCCGCAAGGTACTGCCACCTTTCTCTATGGACTCAGCCAATGTTGCGCGTATCTCGGCGACCAAGCGTACACAGCGCGGTAAGCTGAGTTTGCCGGCAGGCAATTGCGGTTTGATACCGCTGCGAAACAGCGACTCATTGGCGTAGATGTTGCCCACGCCCACCACCACATGGTTATCCATCAGGCATTGTTTGATGCTGACTTTGCGATTGCGTGTGGCGCGATGTAAATAGCGTCCATCGAAGTTTTCTTCTAGTGGTTCGGGGCCGAGGTTGGCGAGTAGCGTGTGGCTGTTGATGTCACCTTCATGCCACAGCACCGCACCGAAACGCCGAGGATCATGCAAACGCATCAGCTTGCCGTTATCCAACAGAAGATCGAAGTGGTCGTGCGGCTTGATGGGCGCATCCAGAGGCAAGATGCGCAGACTCCCCGACATGCCCAGATGCAAGATCAACGTTCCGCTACCGCAGTCCAGCAGCAGATATTTGGCGCGTCGTGTCAGTCGCTGAATTTTCAGGCCCTGTAGCGCAAGGTCGGGGATAGGCCAGCGCAGACGACGATTGCGTATCACCGTGCCCGTGATTATTGCGCCAGTGACGTGCGGTTCCAAGCCACGACGCGTGGTCTCTACTTCAGGTAACTCAGGCACGGCGGCGCTTCCACCACAACAGTGCACCCCATGCAGCCAGTATCAGCGGCAACACCACGATAAAGCCCAGACCGATGATGGCGAGTTGATTCTTGCTTAGGCTGATGCTGCTATCTTTGCTGCTGCGGGGCTGTAAGGTGATGAGATGTTCCTCGCCTGCCAACCAGTTCACCATATTCAAACCCAGGTCGACGTTGCCGCCGTTACCCGCAAAGCTGTTGGATAGGAAGGCTGCATCGCCGACCACGACGATGCGTTGCTCTCTATCGGCGATGTTGCGCTGCAAGGCGCTGGCGATGATGACCGGGCCGGGTGTGTCATGCGCTTTGTCGAACTTGGCTTTGCCGCTACGGCTCACCCAGCCACGATTGGCAGCCTCGACCAAGACATGACGTTGCCAGTCTTTATCTTCGTTCCAACTTAGCGGGCGAGCATCGGGGTAAGCAGTGATGAGATCGAAGTTGCGCGTGATGGGATGCGGCGTATAAGAAGCGCCTATAGCCCAATCAGTGGGCGCACGCATCTGCTCTGCGGCAGGATCGATGACGATGCCGGGAGGCAGGATCAAACCCAGTTTTTCAGCCAGCGGTTCTAAACCGCGCAAGGCTTCCGCATCCAAGAGCCACAAAAGATTGCCGCCCTTGTCGACATATCGCAGCAGTTTGTCGACTTCACCCGGCATCATTTCAGTCTGCGGTTGGGTGACGACCAGCATGCTGGCGTTAGCAGGAACTTCTTGGGTCAGCGCGAGGTTGAGGCTGCCGATCTTGTAGCCATTCTGTTTGAGCTTGGCACCAAATGGGATGCCCAGATCAAAGTTGGCGATGCCGTCGAGTTTACGTTCGCCGTGACCGCTGAGATACATCACCAGTTGAGACTGGGTGTGCGCCATGCGCAACAAGGTGCTGGATACTACCTGTTCGTTGATCTGGGTGATATGTTCGGTGCGCCCGGCATATTCGACCACGAGTTCGCCATTGAGCTGAATGTTGGCTGCTCTAGCCTTTGCAGATTCTTTTTGGGGGTCGATAAAGACCACTTCCATATCCTTCTTGTAGCGTTGATACAAAGACAAGAAGTCGCCGATGATCTTGCGTACGTTGCCTTGACGGGCATCATCTTCGGTCGCATAGACCGTGATTGTGAGGGGGCCGTTGAGCTGTTTGGTGACCTCTATGCTGGCCTCTGACAGACTGTTGCTGGCGGCGTAGGTCATGTCCTTCTGCAAGGTGTGACTGCTAGCCAGATAGTACAAGCCCGTTGCGCTGGCGATGATCAGCAGGGTGACCAGCAGATTGTTTAGCGTTCTGTTGCGGAGGATCTTCATGGTTTATCCGTAGATGCGGTTGTTGTTCAGGCGCTTCATGGTCAGCAACAGGAACACCGTGCTGAACAAGATGAAGTAGGCGGCATCGCCGCTGTCCATCAAACCATAGTTGAAATTTTGGAAATGGAACAAAGGCGAGAACTGATGCCAAGGAGTCTCGGCACTATTGCTGCTGATATCCGCCAGCCACAGGCCGAGCAGCGCAGCCAGCGCACCTATGGCGGCAATGATGGGCTGTGCAGTAAGCGATGAGATGTACAGACCCAAGGAGGCATAGCAGCAAGTGAGCATGAACAAGCCAATCACGTTGGACCATAGCAGACCATGGTCCAGCGGAGTGCCCAACTGCAAGGTATATAGCATCAGCGGTGCCGTCACGATCAGCAGAGCGAGGAACATCATCAGCCCCAAAAATTTGCCTAACACAATCTGCGCACTCGACAGGGGTGAGGACAGCAGCAGCGCCAAGGTCTGGTTGCGGCGTTCTTCAGCAATCAAGCGCATGGTGAACATTGGGATCAGCATCATCAGTAGCAGTGCGATGACATTGAACAAGGGTGCGGCAATGCTGGCAGTCACACCGGGCGCGTTGGCGATTTGGGCGAGTTGGGGTTGTATCTCAAGGAACGCATCTAGACGCGCGAGAAAAAACCAGGCGAAGATGAATTGAATCGCGGCGAGGACAAACCAAGTCGAGGGCATGGAAAGCAGGGAACGGAATTCACGCAGTGCGATGACACGTATCATGGTTGTACTCCGGCGTTCTGTTCATCGGTGATCTGCACGAATACATCTTCCAGTCTGGTTTGCAGCGGCGTGAGTTGCTCCAGTTGCCAGTCATATTGCGCTGCCAGCGTGAGCAACTCTGCGCTGGGGTTTTGTTCTGCGCTGTGCAAGATGCGGAACTGATTAGCATTCACTTGTTCGATTCGGCTCACGCCGCTCACCCCTTGCAATATGCTCAACGCGGGCGGATTGCGGAAGCTGATTGTGAAGCCCGAGACCTGTCCATAGCGCTGCATGCGCGCACTGGTGTCGCCATAGATGAGTTTGCCTTGTTGCATGATTTCGACGCGGTCGCAAATGCTTTCCACTTCACCCAGCAGGTGAGTAGAGAGGATGACGCTGTGCTGGTTGCCCAACTCTCGTATCAGGGTGCGTATCTCGCGTATCTGGGTTGGGTCCAAGCCCACCGTGGGTTCATCCAGGATAACCACTGCGGGTTGATGGATGATGGCTTGGGCGATGCCTACGCGTTGTTGGTAGCCCTTGGATAAGGTGCCTATAAGTTGATTGCGCTTGTCGTTCAGTCCGCAGCGTTGCATGGTGAGTGCCAAAGCCTCGGGCACATCTTTGGCAGACATGCCGCGTAAGCGTGCGGCAAAGATCAGGTAGTCGTTTACGCGTAGTTCGCGATACAGCGGCGGGGTTTCTGGTAGATAACCCAAGTGAGCCTTGGCCAGTGTGGGCTGTTTCACCAGGTCTATGCCGCAGACTTCTATCGTCCCGCTATCCGGTGTGATGCAGCCTGTAAGCATCTGCATCGTGGTACTTTTGCCCGCGCCGTTATGACCCAGCAGGCCCAATACCTCGCCGCGTTTCAACTGCAGGGAGACATCGTGTATGACTGTTTGATTGCCGAAACTGCGCTTGAGTTTGCGCGCTGTGAGAGTGATATCGGGTGTGGCGTTAGGCAAAGTGTGTGACTCGTGGTTGTGAAGAGCGCTAAATATAACCTAATATGAGCACCCGCATCAAAATCAAACTTCCTAAGGTTTATGAGCCCCAGCAAATATTTCAAAGTCACTTTGATCGTTACCAGTCTACTGTTAACTGCCTGCGCCCAAGCGCCACAACGTGCGGCTGTCGACAGCGCTCCCGTGGTCGCCGAGAATGAGGCGCAACACGACGACGAAAGCACGCCGGTCGCCGAGAAGGAAGATGAGTCCAGGGCTAACTTGCCCAAGCAGGAGCTGACCAGTGCCTGGTTGTATGAATATTTGCTCACAGAGGTCGCCAATCAGCGCGGATACACCGCGCTTGCGGTGAACGGTAGTCTGGAGTTGGCGGAGGAAACGCGAGATCCGCGCTTGGCCAAGCGTGCGGCACAGATCGCCTTCGAGTCCGGCGATATGGAAAAATCCGCCCGTGCTTTCAGACTCTGGCAAGAGCTGGAACCGGAAGCGCAGATGCCTACGCGTATCTTGGCATCCATTTTGATGCGCGGTGGCAAGTTGCAGGAAGCTCAGGTGGAGTTCGCAAAGATTCTCAAAGAAGACGAAGCCAATGCCGGCCAAACATTTTTTCAGATACAGCAAATGTTGCTCGGCTATCCCGATAAGCCGGCTGCGCTGAAGATAATGCAAGAGCTGAGCGCACCTTACCCCAAAGTGCCTGAAGCGCACATTTCGGTGGCGATGTTGGCGCGTGCGGCGGGTGACACGAGCTTGGCGCTGGGTGAGGCGAAACAAGCACGCGAACTGCGTCCAGACTGGAGTGTGGCTGCGGGATTAGAGGCTGATCTGCTGCAGAAGACCGCACCACAACAAGGTTTGCAAGTCTTGAAAGACTATCTGGCACAACATCCTGATGCCCATGATGTACGTTTGCAATATGCACGCGCACTGGTCGAACAGCAGCAATTCCCCGAAGCGCGCACACAATTTCAGCATGTCGCCGATCACACTCCGGACAATCCCGATCTGGCTTTCGCTATCGCACTGCTGTCCTTGCAGATGAAGGATTTTCAAGGTGCAGAGACACAGCTCAAGCTGGCATTGGGCAAGGATAAAAAAGATACCGACAGAGTGCATTACTACCTTGGTCAGTTGAGTGAGGCCAAGAAGCAGAATGATGAAGCGCTCGCGCATTATCGTGAAGTCAAAACAGGTGAGCATCTGTTTGGCGCGCAGATGCGTATCTCTGTGCTGTTAAGCAAGCAAGGCAAGTTAGAAGCGGCGCGACAGGTATTGCATGACTACCAGCCCATCAATCCCGAGCAGCGTATCCAAGTGGTCTTGATAGAGGCGCAATTGCTGCGCGACGCGAAGCAATATTCACAAGCTTATGACTTGTTGCAAAAGACATTGCAGCAGTCGCCCAATCACACTGTGCTGTTGTACGAGGCAGCGATGATGGCGGATAAGATCGGCAAGCACGACATCGCCGAGCAGGAGCTGCGCAAGTTGATGCAGATCAGCCCCCAGGACGGGAATGCTTACAACGCTTTGGGTTACAGCATGTTGGAACGGAATGTGCGCATACCGGAAGCGATGGAATTGGTCGAGAAGGCTTTGCAACTATCACCCGATGATCCATCCATCATGGATAGCGTGGGTTGGGGCTATTATCGCAGCGGCAAGTTGGATCTCAGCGTAGAGATGTTGCGCAAAGCTTTTGCGGGCAATCCGGACCCGGAGATTGCGGCCCATCTGGGTGAAGTGCTTTGGGTGCGTGGCGATAAGGATGAAGCCAAGCGCGTTTGGGGCGATAGTCTTAAAGCCCATCCCGATAGCGAGTTACTACAGTCTGTCATCAAGCGATATATCCCCTGAGTTATGCGTATTCGGCCTTACCTGTTGCTGCTGGTATTGAGTGCGTGTGCCTCCGTGCCTAATGTGCAGCCTGTCAAAGTCACCGACCGCGAGACTGCGGCCTTCAATATTAACGGGCGTTTGGCGGTGAAACATCTGTCTCAAAGACATAACGGCGGCTTGCGCTGGCAGCATTCGGGTATGCACGACGAGTTGCTGTTACAGGGCCCGCTGGGCATCACCGGTGCGCGCATCGTCAGCGATGATCATGTCGCGAGTCTGGAGCAAAATGGCAAGCGCTACGAGGCTGCTGATGTTGAATCGCTGATGCAGCAGGTGCTGGGCTGGGGCTTGCCCTTGCAGGTGTTGCATCACTGGTTGTTGGGCCGGGCAGATGCCAGTCTTCCGCTAGAGATCGAGCTTGATGAACTGGGTCGTATCCATGTGATGCACCAAGCCGGCTGGGAAGTGCGCTACACACGCTATGTGGATGATAGTGCACATAGCTTACCCGCACGTATTACGCTCAGCCGAGCAGACATCCAAGTGCAATTATTGATAGACGAATGGGAGTGGCCATGAAGCCTACACGCCTGAGTTGCCCCGCGCCCGCCAAATTGAATCTGTTCCTGCATGTCACCGGCCGTCGTGCCGATGGCTACCATCTGCTGCAGACCTTGTTCCGTTTTATAGACCTGCATGACACGCTGCACTTCGATCTGCGTGGCGACGGTGTAGTGCGCCGCACCAATAACATCGAGGGTGTGGCGGTCGAGCAAGACTTGTGTGTGCGTGCTGCGCGGCTGTTGCAACAGGAGACGGGCTGCCAACTGGGTGTGGACATCGGTTTAGAGAAGCGCATCCCCATGGGGGGCGGCTTGGGCGGTGGCAGCTCGGATGCGGCGACCACTTTGTTGGCTCTGAATAAATTATGGGGTTTGGGTATAGGGCGTGAACGACTGATGCAGCTTGGGCTGAGCTTGGGTGCTGACGTGCCGGTGTTCGTGTTCGGCCAGAGTGCATTTGCTGAGGGTGTGGGCGAACAATTGCAGCCATTTCCTATCCCCGCGACTTGGTATGTCGTGCTATTCCCTCCTGTGCATGTACCGACCGCAAAAATTTTTACGCATAGTGAATTGACACGGGATTCGGTTTCAATCACAATGCGCGCCCTCTCGATATGGCAGACGAAACACGGGGCTGAAATGTCGGGATTGCAACTGCGAAATGATCTGCAAGCGGTGGTGTGCAAGTTATACCCCGAAGTTGCGCGTCACATCGAACTGCTAGGTCTATATGGCGCTGCGATGATGACAGGATCCGGGGCATGTGTGTTTGCCGAGTTTGCAACTCGGGAGGCCGCACAAGACGCATTGAGCGCGTTGCAGCAAGCGCATCAAATGCGTGGTGTGGTCACGCAAGGTTTAATAAAGCATCCGTTGCATGATTGGGTGTGAAGAAGTTTATTGGGGAGTCGCCAAGTGGTAAGGCACCGGATTTTGATTCCGGCATTCGTAGGTTCGATCCCTACCTCCTCAGCCAAATGCAGTAAAGCTGCGGCTCGTTCACTACAGTGGACACAGGTCTTGCGATAGCGAGCGAGTCACAGTTCGATTCTTGGGCGTGTGCCCTAAATGTTTTGATAAAAGGGAGCGCACGTGTCCAACGACAGCTTGATGGTATTCACCGGTAATGCCAATCCTAAGCTCGCTGAAGCAGTCACGCAGCATCTACATATCCCTCTGGGTCGTGCTAGCGTGGGCCGCTTCTCCGATGGTGAAGTAATGGTCGAGCTGTTGGAGAACGTGCGCGGTAAAGACGTGTTCGTGCTGCAATCGACTTGCGCTCCTACAAATGATTCGCTGATGGAAGTAATGGTCATGGTGGACGCGCTTAAGCGCGCTTCCGCAGGCCGTATTACTGCTGCGATGCCGTATTTCGGCTACGCCCGTCAAGATAGACGCCCGCGTTCTGCACGTGTCGCCATCACCGCCAAGGTGGTCGCAGATATGTTGACAGGCGCGGGTGTGAACCGTTTGTTGACCATGGACCTGCATTCGGATCAGATTCAAGGTTTCTTTGATATTCCGGTGGACAATATTTACGCCAGTCCGATTCTGTTGTCGGATGTGTGGAAAAATAACTATCCCAATCTGATTGTGGTGTCTCCGGACGTGGGTGGCGTGGTACGCGCACGCGCGCTGGCCAAGCAGTTGGAAGCGGATTTGGCGATTATAGATAAACGCCGTCCCAAGCCTAATGTGGCCAAGGTAATGAATATCATCGGTGATGTGGTGGGTCGTACCTGCATCATCATGGATGATATGGTCGATACTGCAAACACGCTGTGTGAAGCGGCGAATGCGCTGAAAGAGCGCGGTGCTTCGCGTGTATTGGCGTACTGTACGCACCCGGTGTTGTCCGGGCCAGCAATCGAGCGCATCGAAAAATCTGCGCTGGATGAATTGGTTGTTACCGACACCATTCCATTGAGCGAAGCCTCGCGTAACTGCAAAAAGATACGCCAGTTGAGTACGGCGGAATTGTTGGCCGAGACCATACGCCGTATCAATAGCGAAGAGTCGGTTAGTTCCCTGTTTGCCGAGTAAAGTTTTCGCGGCGACCGTTTTGGTCGCCGCATTTTTGTATCGTCTGGTCGCGGACGGTACTGTTTTTGGAGAAGTAAATGACTATCGAGATCAATGCAACAATTCGTAATACGCAAGGTACGGGTGCGAGCCGCCGTCTGCGTCACACCGGCCGCGTGCCAGGTGTGGTGTATGGCTTAGGTGATGCAGTTACCCTCGACATCGATCACAACGAGATTTACCACAAGTTGCGCTCGGAAGAATTCCACGCATCCGTGCTGGATCTGAACTTGGCCGGCAAGAAAGAATCTGTGATGTTGCGCGCTTTCGTAATGCACCCTTTCCGTCAACAAGTCATGCACGTGGATTTCCAGCGTGTGGACATGAAGAAGAAGATGCACATCAAGGTGCCATTGCACTTCCTGAACCAAGACTCGGCACCTGGCGTTAAAGCCGGCGGCAAGATCAGCCACGTGCTGAACGAACTGGAAGTGGCTTGCTTGCCCAAGGATCTGCCTACATTCATCGAAATCGATTTGGGTGGTTTGGCATTGGGACACACTATTCACGTTGCTGACGTCAAGTTGCCAGCAGGTGTTGAGATCGCTGGTCATCACCATGCATCTGACGCGGTTGCCGTGGTTCAAGTGCCACGCGGCGTAGTTGAAGCTGTTGCCGATGCGGAAGCCGCGCCTGCTGCCGCCGCACCTGCAGCTGCACCTGCTGCCAAGAAGTAATCGGTAAAAAATAAGAGCCCGCCAGTGCATATCAGCATGGCGGGCTTTTGCATTTATAAGCTATGACAGCGATACGATTGATAGTGGGTCTGGGCAATCCAGGACGCGAATACGAAGATACCCGCCATAACGTTGGTTTCTGGTGGGTGGATGAGCTGGCGCGTCACCATAAATTGAACTTCAATAGTGAAGCGAAGTTCCACGGCCTGACCGCACGCGGCAATCTGCACGGTCATGAATTGTGGCTGCTCAAGCCGCAGACATTCATGAATGTGAGTGGTCGCGCAGTTGGGGCTTTGGCGCAGTTTTACAAGATCACGCCTGCCGAGATATTGGTGGTGCATGACGAACTTGATCTGCCCCCCGGTACAGCCAAGCTCAAGACTGGCGGCGGTCACGGTGGTCACAATGGTTTGAAGGACATCATCGCGCATCTGGGCACCAAAGATTTCTGGCGCTTGCGAGTAGGCATAGGCCATCCTGGTGAGCGCAGTGAAGTGAGCAATTATGTGCTGAACGATCCGCGCCGCGAAGAGCGTGAGTTGATCGATACGGCGATGGACAAGTCACAGCACATCGCGGACCTTATTATTGAAGGCAAAATGGAAGCGGCGATGTTGAAGCTGCATAGCAATTAGGAGAAACACATGAGTTTGAAATGCGGCATCGTCGGTCTGCCTAACGTAGGCAAATCCACTTTATTTAATGCACTGACCAAGGCGGGTATCGCGGCGGAAAATTATCCCTTCTGCACCATAGAGCCGAACACAGGCATCGTGGAAGTGCCAGACGTGCGTATGGCGGAGCTGGCGAAAATCGTTAAGCCGCAACGCATGCAACCGGCCATCGTTGAGTTCGTTGATATCGCGGGTCTGGTGGCGGGCGCTTCCAAAGGTGAGGGTTTGGGTAACCAGTTCCTCGCCAACATCCGTGAGACCGATGCTATCGTCAACGTGGTGCGCTGCTTCGATGATGAAAACGTGATCCACGTTGCGGGCAAAGTTGATCCATTGTCCGACATCGAAGTCATCTTGACCGAATTGGCACTGGCCGATATGGCAGTGGTTGAGCGTACTTTGCATCGCGACACTAAAAAGGCGCGCTCCGGTGATAAGGATGCTCAGAAGCTGGTCGTTATCTTAGAAAAGCTGCTACCCCATCTGAATGAGGGCAAACCTGCACGCACGATGAACTTCAGCGAAGAAGAGAAGCTCGCGCTCAAGCCCTTGTGTATGCTCACCATTAAGCCCGCAATGTATGTAGGTAATGTCTTGGAAGATGGCTTCGAGAACAATCCGCATCTGGATCGCTTGCGAGAACACGCGGCCAAAGAAGGCGCCCCTGTTGTTGCCCTCTGCGCCAAGATCGAAGCTGAATTGGCCGATCTGGACGATGCCGACAAGATGGATTTCCTGTCTGAGATGGGCTTGGAAGAACCCGGTCTGAATCGCCTCATCCGTACCGGTTATGAGTTACTAGGTCTGCAAACGTATTTCACAGCAGGCGTAAAAGAAGTGCGTGCTTGGACTATCCATAAGGGTGATACCGCTCCCCAAGCGGCGGGTGTCATTCACACCGACTTCGAACGCGGCTTCATCCGTGCTCAGACTATTGCCTATGAAGATTTCATCGCTTGTGGTGGCGAAGCGGGTGTCAAGGAAAAAGGCAAACTGCGCGTAGAGGGTAAAGAGTATGTAGTGCAAGACGGCGATGTTCTAAACTTCTTGTTCAACGTCTAAGCAAAAGCATTAGCAATCGCTCGCTATGTTTTAAGCGAGCAACAAAAAAGGAATGTGTACGCACATTCCTTTTTTGTTGGCTGCCTGGTTAAACTGCTACGAGTGTTGAAAGTTCAGTTACGTGCGCATTGCTGAATCGACCAAAGCAGCCGTTTGAGGCTGCTATTTTGAATGACAAGTTCAGAGTGGTGTTGCCTGCAAGATTTGGGATTTTAAGCGGGCAACCGACACGCTTGTCCCAACAGCAGTCAGAAGGTAGTTGTGCGTACTATCTTGGAATGCCTACATTTTTAGTAACGATTTCCGAATATCCTACCCCCCCATCTTTTAAGTTCCGCAATTCCTCCGTGCTTAGTTGAATATATTTCTTGCTTGTATTGCTTAGGCATAAATATTGCTTATCTGGCCTGTGGATAAAGCGAACCTAAAAAACTTGGGTAAACAATAATGGGTAAAGTGTATTTGATTGGTGCGGGCCCCGGAGCGGCCGACTTGATTACCTTGCGCGGTGCGAGATTATTAGAGCAGGCAGATGTCGTTTTGTATGACGCGTTGGTGCAGCCTGAATTATTGGCGATGACACATCCAGCGGCGCGGATGATCGCGGTGGGCAAGCGCTGCAAAGAAGTTTCTACGGATCAACGCTTTATCAATCGCAGTCTGGTTGAGGCGGCTCAACATTATGAGTTAGTCGTGCGTCTGAAGGGTGGCGACCCGATGATATTCGGTCGCGCACAAGAGGAGATCGCCGCCTTGCAAGCAGCAGGTATCGCATACGAAATCGTCCCTGGTATCACGTCGGCATTGGCGGCAGCGGCTGAGTTGGGTGTGTCACTTACTCAGCGCGGTCTCAGTCGCAATGTCGTATTCGTCACGCCGCGCGTAGGTGAAAATGAAGCCGTGAGTGATTGGGCGCAAAGCGTGTTGGTCGCCGACACGGCGGTGTTATACATGGCTTCTCATCAATCAACTGAGATTGCCGCAGCCTTGATGCAGCGTGGCTTGTCTGGCGATACGCCGGTGGCGATTATCAGTAATGCCTCATTACCCAATATGAAAAAATCTCACACTACGCTGGCTCAACTGCCTGATGCGGCTGGGGATGTGGGTGTGCCCGCGCTGATTGTTTTGGGCGAAGTGTTACGCGCTCAAGCGCAACAGAATTTTCCTGGATGGAAAGAGAGATCAGCCGTCTTTGCGTAGCGCGATAACGCACCAAGAGTGCGTTTATTTTCAGTGCCGCGCACCGTGGTTGTGCGATTTTGTGTGTGTGCAGCGTAAGTAGGACTGAAAAATACGAGGAGTCCAGTTGAAAAAAATTCTCATCATAGATGATGTAAGAGATCGTGCGGCATGGTTGAAAGCCAGTTTGGAATTGGCTGACTTCGATGTGGTCGGCGTGTTGGAGTGGGAGCAGGTAGACGAGTGTTCGATACAAGCAGCCTCTGCCGACGTCATCATTGTTGATGCCAACGCGCCGGGGCGTGACACGCTGGAGCAGATTAGCCTGATGTCCACGACACTGGAAAAGCCTGTGGTGGTGCTGGGTGCGCGAAATGATCAGCACAGCATTCAGCAGGCGATGCGCGCCGGAGTTAGTGCATATGTCGCGCACACGGTTCAAGGCGAAGATTTGAGCGGCATTATAGAAGTAGCCGCAGCCAGATTCGCTGAACACAAACGTTTGCGCGACGAGTTGAAAGAAGCGAAAGGGCAGCTGGTCGAACGCAAGTTAGTCGATCAAGCCAAGGCGATATTGATGACAGATCACGGCTACAGCGAACCCGATGCGTACAAGCGTATGCGCAGCATGGCGATGAGCAAAGGCAAACGCATTGTAGAAATTGCCGAGGCGATTATTTTGGCGAAAGAGTTGAGTGTATGAAGGTTGGTTTTGCTTGCACTGTTTTGGTATCGGGCTGCACCAAGAGTAATCATTTTAGCCATCTAGTTTCACGACTCATAGAATTGTTAAATAAACAACATCATGAATATAAGCAGTAATTAAAATAATTTAATGATTGGCATGGCTATTGCTAATAGCTATGCAGCACGAATCAACGGCGATTTGTAGGCTAATAAGTAAAGGACAAAGGTGTCCCACCGCGTATCACGCGGCGGACACCTTTTTTTATGGGTGCGTTTTATTGGGAGTGAATGATTGTGATCTCGCTGAACATCGCTAGTTTTACCTACGCTCAGAGCTATAAATCTAGATACATAAGCGATGCCGTTATCGTCGTTGAAGGGTTAATTTTGTCTGAGGATACTGGCCGCATAACGGCTAACGGGATGCCACTTTTGTTGCGCCCGATTGAGTTTCGTTTGTTGAAATTTTTAATGAACCAGCCCGAACGTGTTCATGCCCGCAGCACGTTGTTAGCGCAGGTATGGAATAAGCACGTCGTTGTGGGAGAGCGAACCATTGATGTTCATATACGCCGTTTGCGTCGAGCATTAGAACCTTTCGCGATGGCTGGTTGGATTAAGACTCATCCTACACGTGGTTATAGTTTTTCCGCGTCATAGGGGTGGGTGTGTTGGATGAAAGTGGGCGATTAAAAATCGCCTTACTAAGCAACTGAAAAATTGCAGCACTCAAGTTGTTATTTTATGTGGGTAAATTTCTTAAGGAGATAAGCAAGTGGAACATTCTAAAACTGACAGCGTCACGACTGAATCAAACGTCATTGTTGAGACACGCACACCGGAACAAAACAGTAGGAGGGATTTTATGAAACAGGCAGGCGTGTTGTTGGGCACGGCGGGCATCATGTCTATGGTGCCTATGGGGACTCGCGCTTCGGCTTGGGCGGCGGGTTCGGACGCGCCCGAATTGAAAGAGGTGAAAGTCGGCTTTATTCCTTTGACCGATTGCGCGTCGGTGGTGATCGCGTCAGTGATGAAGTTTGATGAGAAATACGGTATCAAAATCATTCCTTCCAAAGAGGCCTCATGGGCTGCGGTGCGGGACAAATTGGTCAATGGTGAGCTGCATGCGTCGCATGTTTTGTATGGTCTGATTTATGGCGTACAACTGGGCATAGGCGGGCAGCAAAAAGACATGTCGGTGCTGATGACGCTGAGCAACAACGGTCAGGCCATCACGCTGTCGAATCAGCTCAAAGATAAAGGTGTGACCACCGGTGCGGCATTGAAGAAACTAGTCGATAGTGAGAAGCGTGATTACACCTTTGCCCAGACTTTCCCAACGGGCACGCACGCTATGTGGCTGTATTACTGGCTGGCTGCTAACGACATCAATCCATTGAGCGATGTGAAGACTATTACCGTTCCGCCGCCACAAATGGTCGCCAATATGCGCGTGGGCAATATGGATGGCTTCTGTGTGGGCGAGCCTTGGAACAACCGTGCCATCTACGACAAAATCGGATTCACCGCGACGACAACTCAAGACATTTGGAAAGATCATCCCGAAAAGGTATTGGGCAGCACCGCCGAGTTTGCGCAGAAATATCCCAACACCGCACGTGCATTAATCATGGCAATTCTGGATGCGTCCAAGTACATCGACGATATGGCGAATCGCCATAAAGTGGCAGAGATTATCGCCGACAAAGCTTATGTGAATTGTCCGGTCGATGTCATCGATCAACGTTTCGAAGGCAAGTACGAAGACGGCTTGGGCAAGAAGTGGAACGACCCTAACTACATGAAATTTTGCAGCGACGGTGCGGTGAACTTCCCGTACTTATCTGACGGCATGTGGTTCTTGACGCAGCATAAACGTTGGGGTTTGCTTAAGACAGATCCAGACTATCTAGCAGTGGCGAAGAAAATCAACCAGATCGAGTTGTACAAACAGGCCGCCTCTCAAGTCAAAGTGTCTATTCCTAAGAATGTCATGCGCACTTCCAAGTTGATGGATGGCACGGTGTGGGATGGTAAGGATCCCAAGAAGTATGCCGCCAGTTTTAAGGTAAAAGCATGATGAAGTTTAAAAAATATCTTGCTGAGAATCTAGTGCCGCCGTTGCTGGGGATCGCCCTGTTCATCTTGTTCTGGGCGGTGCTGGCGCAAACCAGCGAAAACCTGCCGGGGCCCATGAAAACATGGGACTCGGCGGTTGCTTTATTCAGCGACCCTTTTTATCAGAAGGGGCCTAACGATCAGGGTATAGGCTGGAATATTTTGGCCTCGCTGCAACGCGTGGGTGTCGGTTTTGGTTTTGCCGCGTTGGTGGGTATTCCGCTGGGGTTCATGGTTGGGCGTTTCGATTTTCTCAACAAAATGAGTGCGCCCATCGTGAATATGCTTAGACCGGTGTCGCCCTTGGCTTGGTTACCGATAGGTTTGTTGGTGCTCAAGGCCGCGAATCCTGCCGCTATCTGGGTGATTTTCATCTCCAGCATCTGGCCGATGATTATCAATACCGCGATGGGCGTGCGTCAGTTGCCACAGGATTATCTGAACGTCGCTCGTGTACTCAATTTATCGGAGTGGAAAATTTTCACCAAAATTCTGTTTCCTGCGACCTTGCCCTACATGCTGACCGGTATACGGTTAGCCATCGGTACGGCATGGCTGGTAATCGTTGCAGCGGAAATGCTGACAGGCGGCGTGGGCATTGGTTTTTGGGTGTGGGACGAATGGAACAACCTCAATGTCGAGCACATCATTATCGCAATTTTCATTGTGGGCATCGTCGGATTGTTGTTGGAAACTTTGCTAGTCAAAATCGCTAAACGTTTCAGTTACTGAGCGGAAATAACATGAAAAAATATGTACAAATCGAGAACGTGCAAATGTCATTTTCGACCAAGCAAGGCACATTCGTCGCACTCAAGGATATTGATCTGAAAATCGAACGCGGTGAATTCATCACCTTGATCGGTCACTCGGGTTGCGGAAAATCCACGCTGCTGAATTTGATTGCCGGATTGCTGATGCCGACAGAGGGGGTGATGTTGTGTGCGGATCGAGAAATCGCAGGGCCAGGACCTGATCGCGGCGTGGTGTTCCAGAATCATTCGCTGTTGCCTTGGCTGACCTGTTTTGAGAATGTCCATCTCGCGGTGGAACGCGTGTTTGGTGCGACGGAAAACAAGGCGCAACTACACCAACGCACCCGTGCAGCATTGGCTTTGGTGGATTTGACTCATGCTGAACATAAATATCCGCATGAGATTTCGGGCGGGATGAAGCAGCGTGTTGGTATCGCTCGCGCTTTATCCATGCAGCCCAAAGTATTGTTAATGGATGAGCCATTCGGCGCACTGGATGCATTGACGCGTGCGCATTTGCAAGACGAGCTGATGAAGATTGTCGCTGCCACCAACAGCACGGTGGTGATGGTCACGCATGATGTGGACGAAGCGGTGTTGTTGTCGGATCGGATCGTGATGATGACCAACGGACCCGCCGCTACCATAGGCGAAATCCTCACCGTTGATTTGCCTAAACCTCGCAATCGTCTGGCACTGGCGAACGATGTGAATTACCACCGGCTGCGCGGTGCGGTGCTGGAATTTTTATATCAAAAACAAGCTAAAAAAGCGGCGTGAGGCGATGAAAAAATTGTTTAGAAATTTATTGGCTGCGGCTCGCACCAACCAAGTAGAAGTTATGTACTTCGGGCGCGCCAGTGAGTTTTTGATGATGACGTCAGAGCGCATCGAAATCTCAGACGAGATGAATACGCTGGAAAAATTGCTGGATGGTTTGCGCAGACGCGGCAACGTGTGGGCGTATGAGCTGGATCGTCAGCATGTGGTTTGCACCCTCAATCGCAAGGTAGCGCAAAGTTCTGACACCTTGAATGCGGGTGATGAAGTTGGAATTTTTTCGAGCAAGTCACTGTTTGCACGAACATAAAAACGTTGAAGAGGACACATAATGGAAAAAAATAAAACGCGTTTGGTGGTCATCGGCAACGGCATGGCCGGCATACGCACGCTGGAAGAGTTGCTCAAGATGTCGCCCGACGAATATGACATCACGGTGTTCGGCGCTGAGTTGCAACCCAATTACAACCGCATCTTGTTGTCACCGGTGCTGTCCGGCGAGATGGCATTTCAGGACACGGTGCTGAACGATTGGAGTTGGTACAAAGACAACAACATCAAACTGCATGCAGGAAAGTGGGTGACCAAGATAGACCGTCAGCGTTGCGTTGTGGAGACCGATGATGGATTGGCTGTACCATACGATAGATTGCTAATTGCGACGGGTTCTAATCCCATCATCCTGCCGATTCCCGGCGTTAATCTTTCTGGTGTCATCGCCTATCGCAGCATCGACGATGTGGAAAAAATGCAGGCTGCTGCCAAGGTTAGCAAGCGCGCGGTCGTTATCGGCGGCGGTCTGCTTGGTCTGGAAGCCGCGAATGGATTGACTTTACAAGGCATGGAAGTGGCGGTGGTGCATTTGTGTGATTGGCCTATGGAACGTCAGTTGGACAAAGTTGGCGGCGGCTTATTGAAGGACGCGCTGGAAAAGCGCGGACTGAAATTTTATTTGTCGCGCCAGACCGAATCCATTTTTGGCATGGATAAAGTGCGCGGGTTACGCTTCAAAGACGGTGAAGAAATCGAGGCCGATCTGGTGGTGATGGCAGCGGGCATCCGTCCCAATATTGCACTGGCGAAATCTGCCGGCATCCATTGCGAACGAGGCATCGTGGTGAATGACACGATGCAGACTTACGATCCAAAAATCTATTCGGTGGGTGAGTGTGTGCAGCACCGAGGTCAGACTTACGGCTTGGTCGCACCTTTGTTTGAGCAGGCTAAAGTGGCCGCCAATCATCTCGCCGAATATGGCCGTATGCGTTACGAAGGTTCTTCCGTCTCGACCAAGCTTAAGGTAACCGGCATTGATTTATTTTCGGCGGGCGACTTCAACGCAGGTCCGGAAGATGAAGAGTTATTGCTGCAAGATTCGGCGCGCGGCGTGTATAAAAAACTGGTACTGCGCGACAACAAATTGCGCGGTGCGGTGATGTATGGCGACACTATAGACGGCCCTTGGTATTTTCAAATGCTGCGCGATGGTACGGATGTCAGCGAGATGCGCGAACATATTTTGTTCGGGCAAGTGCATTTGGGTGACGCAGGTCATGGCGGTGCGGCGAGCGTGGCGAACATGGACGATAAGGCGGAGGTCTGCGGCTGCAACGGCGTATGCAAGGGCACGATTGTCAATGCTATCGTCGAGAAAAAATTATTCACATTGGAAGAGGTGCGTGCCCATACCAAAGCGTCCAGTTCGTGCGGCTCATGTACCGGACTAGTGGAATCCATTTTGGCCAACACTTTGGGCGGAGATTATTCAACCAAGCCGAGCAAAAAAGCGATGTGTAGCTGCACCGAAGATACACATGAAGAAGTGCGTGCGGCTATCACGCAGCAGAACATAAAGTCACTGCCGCAACTGATGCAAGCATTGCATTGGAAGACACCGGACGGTTGCCATTCTTGTCGTCCTGCACTGAATTTTTATTTGCTCTCGGCATGGCCGGGTGAGTATGAGGACGATAGCCGCTCGCGTTTTATCAACGAACGGGTACACGCCAACATCCAAAAAGACGGCACGTATTCCGTGATACCGCGCATCTGGGGCGGCGTGACTTCGCCTGCGGAGCTGCGCGCTATTGCCGACATCGCGGACAAGTATCAAGTGCCAACGGTGAAAATTACCGGCGGTCAACGCATCGACCTGTTGGGCGTGACGAAAGAGAACCTGCCCAAGATGTGGGGCGATATGGTCGCAGCAGGTTTTGTCTCGGGACATGCTTACGGGAAATCATTGCGCACGGTGAAGACCTGCGTGGGTTCGGAGTGGTGTCGCTTCGGTACGCAGGATTCCACCGGTTTGGGCATCAAGGTCGAGAAGATGACCTGGGGTTCTTGGACGCCGCACAAATTCAAAATCGCGGTGTCGGGTTGTCCGCGTAATTGCGCCGAAGCCACCATCAAAGATTTCGGCGTGGTGTGCGTGGATTCTGGTTACGAGATTCATGTCGGCGGCAATGGCGGTATCAAAGTGCGCGTCACGGATTTCCTGTGCAAGGTAGCAACCGAGGCTGAAGTGATGGAATATTGCGGCGCGTTCATGCAGGTGTATCGCGAAGAGGCGCACTACCTGGATAGAACTGCACCGTGGATAGAGCGTGTCGGGCTGGCCTATGTGAAACAACGCGTTGTTGAAGACGCAGTGGGGCGTGCAGAGTTGTATGCGCGCTTCCTTGAATCGCAACGCTATTCACAGGATGACCCGTGGAAGGAGCGCGCCGAAGGCAAAGATGCGCACGAATACGCAGCACTGGCGACCATCGAATAAGGGAAACAAAAAATGAACTGGATACAAGTCGGCAAGCTGGATGATATTCCGCGTCAAGGCTCGCGCATCGTGAATACCTCGACAGGCGAAATCGCGCTGTTTCGCAGTGTGGGCGATGAGGTTTTCGCCTTGGACAATCGCTGTCCGCATAAAGGCGGGCCGCTGGCACAAGGCATCGTGCATGGCAAGCGTGTCACGTGTCCGCTGCATAGTTGGATGATCGAATTGGAGACGGGGGCGGCGGTCGCGCCCGATGTGGGTTGCGCGCATCGCCATGACATCAAGGTTGAGAGCGGCCTCGTGTTCATCAACCCAAAGACTTAGGCATGTCTGACGCAAAGATTACGCAAACGACTTGCCCTTATTGCGGCGTGGGTTGCGGGGTGACGGTGAACATCGCGGACGCGCAGGTGAAGCTGTTTGGTGATAAGCAGCATCCGGCGAATTTTGGGCGCTTGTGCTCTAAGGGTGCGGCTCTGGGCGAGACTTTGGAGCATCAGGGGCGTTTGCTGCATCCTATTGTGCAGGGGCAGCGTGCAAGTTGGGATGACGCTCTGGCGCAAGTCGCAACGGGCTTTCAAAAAGTCATAGATCAGCATGGACCAGACGCGGTGGCATTTTATGTATCGGGGCAGATCCTCACCGAGGATTACTACGTAGCCAATAAGCTGATGAAGGGCTTTGTCGGCAGCGCGAACATCGACACCAATTCGCGGCTGTGCATGTCCACGGCGGTGGCTGCACACAAGCGCGCTTTCGGTGCGGATGTTGTGCCGGTTTGCTATGAAGATATGGAGCAGGCTGATCTGGTTGTTATTGTTGGATCGAATTACGCTTGGGCGCATCCGGTGCTGTATCAACGTCTGCTTGCCGCAAAAAAATCCCGCCCTGAAATGCAAGTGGTGGTGATTGATCCGCGCCGCACGGCAACCTGCGACATCGCGGATATGCATCTCGCCTTAGCCCCCGGTGCAGATGCTTTTTTATTCAACGGACTGCTGCATCATTTGCGTCGTGAAGACGCGCTCGACCTGGCTTATGTTGAGGCACATGTGGAAGGGTTTGCCGCCGCATTTGAGGCGGCGCGTAGCGTGAGCTCCATCCCTAAAGTTGCGCAAGTTTGCGGTGTTTCCGAGACGCAGGTCAGCGAATTTTTTCGCCTGTTTGCGCGCACAGAATGCACCGTGACCATCTTCTCGCAAGGTATCAATCAATCGTCCAGCGGGGTGGATAAGGCGAACGCGATTATCAATGTGCACCTCGCCACGGGGCGCATCGGCAAGCCAGCGATGGGGCCATTTTCGGTGACCGGGCAACCCAATGCGATGGGTGGACGCGAGGTTGGCGGACTGGCCAATCAACTAGCAGCGCACATGGATTTTTCCGATGCAGCAAGTATCGACTTGGTGGCGCGCTTTTGGGATGCCCCGTGTATCGCGCAAGCTGCTGGACTCAAGGCGGTGGAGATGTTCCAAGCCATCGCGGACAAAAAAATCAAGGCGGTGTGGATCATGGGGACGAACCCCGTGGTCAGCTTGCCAGATGCTGATAAAGTGCGCGCCGCATTGCTAGATTGCGAACTGGTGGTGGTATCTGATTGCGTGCAGCAAACCGACACCACGGTGTGCGCCGATATTCTGCTACCCGCATCGGGATGGGGTGAAAAAGACGGCACGGTGACCAACTCGGAACGGTGCATCTCGCGGCAACGTTCGTTTTTGGCGAGCGCGGGTGAGGCGCGTCCCGACTGGTGGATCATCACGCAAGTTGCGCAGCGCATGGGTTACGCCGAGGCGTTTCCCTACACCAAAACGGCACAGATATTCCGCGAACATGCGCGACTTTCGGGGTATGAAAATGCAGGCGCGCGCGCCTTCGACATCAGTGCGTTGCAGGCATTGAGCGATGCGGAATACGACAAGATGCAGCCAGTGCAATGGCCGGTCACTCGCAGCGCGCAAAAAGGCACGCAGCGCATGTTTGGCGATGGCAAGTTTTTCACGCCTAGCGGCAAAGCCCGCATGGTTGCCGTCGCACCGAAATTGCCTGCGGTCCCAGTTGATGCCGAGTATCCGCTGGTACTGAACACGGGTCGTATGCGCGATCAATGGCACACTATGACGCGCACCGGAAAAGTGCCGCGCTTGAATGCGCATGTGGTCGAGCCATCTGTGCAGATTCATGCGAGCGATGCGCAAACTAAGCAACTGCAAGACGGCGGCTTGGCGCGTTTGACCAGCCGACACGGGACGATGCTGGCGCGGGTGCAAATCAGCGACGAGCAACGCGCGGGTTCGGTGTTCGTACCCATGCATTGGAACGATCACTTTGCTAAATCGGCACGTGTTGATGCACTGGTCGCACCCATCACCGATCCAATTTCGGGTCAGCCTGAGTCCAAGCACACGCCCGTAAAAATCGAACCTTATCGTCCCGCATGGCAGGGCTTTGTGTTGAGCCGTGCAAGACTGGATATTGCCGATGCGAGCTATTGCGCCGCCACGCAAGGTGCAGCTTATTGGCGACACGAGATTGCGGGTGACGCGTTGCCCGAAGTCTGGCGCGATTGGGCGCAGCGCACATCGGGATTAACGGGCGACTGGATTGAGTATCGCGATGCGGCAATGGGTCGTTATCGCACCGCATGTTTGAAAAATGGACGATTGGAAGCAGCATTCTTCATCGCACCCGACCAGCGTTTACCTGAACGCGCATGGCTCAGTAGCCTGTTTGCGTTGCCGCAATTGGCAACGGTAGACCTAGCCGGTTTGCTGTCTGCGCGTCCACCTAAGGGTGCTGCCGCTGATACCGGACGCAATGTGTGTGCCTGTTTTAATGTGGGCGAAAAAACCATACTGCACGCTATCAAAGCGCAAGGTCTGAACTCAGTCGAAGCGGTGGGAGCGTGTCTGCAAGCGGGTACGGGATGCGGTTCTTGCGTGCCGGAGATACGCAAACTTTTGGCGCAGCGCGTCTGACCGTAGGATAGGCTGCGAAACTCGATGAAATCTGTGCTGCAAAGAAATCCAGAATTTGTTCTCATGGCTAGCCTATTCAATATCGTTCCAATTCGAACTAGCTTGGCTATGCGCGACTATGCCGCCTTAGAGGTTCAACGTACCCACGCCGTACCGTTGCTCGACAGCTTGCAGCGTCCGCTGCGCGACTTGCGTATCTCGGTGACTGACCGTTGCAATTTGCGTTGCACTTACTGTATGCCTCGAGCAGTGTTCGACGCGCATCACGAATTTTTGCCGCGTAGCGAGTTGTTGAGTTTTGAAGAAATCGAACGTTTGGCAAAACTGTTTATCCCCTTGGGGGTGCAGAAGATCCGTTTGACCGGCGGCGAGCCGCTGTTGCGGCGCGGCATCGAGCGACTGGTGGAAAGAATCGCCCAGCTCACAACCATAGAAGGAAAGCCAGTCGAAATCGCATTGACCACCAATGGTGTGGCATTGGCGCAGAAGGCGAAATCGCTCAAGGACGCAGGCTTGGCGCGCATCACGGTGAGTCTGGATGGATTAAGTAATGAGACATTTCGGCGCATGAGCGATAGTGATGAATCGGTGAATACCGTGCTGGATGGCATTGCCGCCGCGCAACGGGTAGGGCTGCATCCGGTCAAGGTCAATATGGTGGTACAACGCGGCGTGAACGAACACGAAATTGTGGCGATGGCGGAACATTTTCGGCATAGCGGTATTGTGTTGCGTTTCATCGAATATATGGATGTAGGCAGCTCGAATGCGTGGCAATTAAACGAGGTAGTGACGGCGCGCGAGATTTTGCAGCGCATCGCGTCGCATTATCCGCTGTGTGTGGCGGATGCCGATTACACGGGCGAAGTGGCGGCGCGTTGGCAGTATCTGGATGGCGGCGGTGAGATCGGCGTGATCGCTTCGGTGACACAAACTTTCTGTCACGATTGCACCCGCGCCAGATTAGCGACTGATGGTAAGCTTTACACTTGTTTGTTTGCGAGCAACGCTTTGGATTTGCGTGAGCCGCTGCGCTTAGGGATGTCGGATGCAGTGCTGACCAACATCATCGCGGATAAATGGGGGCGGCGCGAAGATCGCTATTCGGAATTGCGTAACACGCAAAGTAACAGCGGGAAAAGAATAGAGATGTCGTATATCGGCGGTTAAATTGGAATCGTAATGTCGGAAATAAAACCAACAGAATTAACCCACTTCTCATCATCTGGTCGGGCGCGCATGGTGGATGTCGCGGACAAATCCGTCACCCAACGCGTGGCGATTGCCAGTGGAATTCTGCGCATGTTGCCGGAGACGCTGGCACGCATACGAGCAGGGAAAATCGCCAAGGGTGACGTGCTGACGGTGGCAGATGTGGCGGCGGTGATGGCGGCGAAACGCACGGCGGACTTGATACCCATGTGTCACAGCTTGCCCTTGAGTGGAGTCGAAATTGTTTACGACGAAACACTGCCGGCTGATGCCAGCGGATGTGTCGCGCTGAAAGTTTTTGCCACGGTGAATTGTGTCGGACAAACCGGCGTTGAAATGGAAGCGTTGTGTGCGGTAAGCATGGCATTGTTGACAGTCTATGATATGTGCAAGGCGATAGACAGAGAAATGCGCATCGAGTGTGTGCAACTGGAAGAAAAGCGCGGCGGCAAGAGTGGTATTTGGGTGCGCGCAACATGATACAAATTTTATTTTTTGGGCCCGTCGCCGAACTCACCGGTGTGCGTGAGTTGGCGGCAGATTTTCATTCGGGGATGCGTCTGCAAGATGTGGTTGCGAACCTGCAAAATCGTTATGCCGACGCGTTTCGCGGGGTCAGTTTCATCTCGGTTAATAATCGGCAAGTTAGGGATCAACTGATAGTCCTGAATGACGGCGATGAGATTGCATTTATGGCTAAATTTTCTGGAGGCTAAGTGTGACGGCGGTGCGTATACAACTGGAAGATTTTTCGCAAGATGCAGAATTGCTTGCATTGCGTGCTGGTTCGCAGCGTATGGGCGGCATCGCCACCTTCATCGGGTGCGCGCGTGATTTTTCCGAGGGACGCGAGGTCAGTGAAATCAGTTTCGATGCCTACGGCAGCATGGCATTGGTGGAAATGAATAATTTGCGCAGCGAAGCAATAATCAAATTTGGTTTGCTGGATGCGCGTCTGGTGCACCGCATCGGCATCATTGGCGCGGGGGAACAAATTGTGTTCATTGCAGCAGGCGCAGAACATCGTGCGGCAGCGTTTGATGCCTGCCGTTGGTTGATAGACGAACTCAAACAGCGTGTGCCGATTTGGAAAAAAGAAATCACGCCTAGCGGTGATTCCTGGGTGACACAACACCCATGAGTGCGCGGTTAAAAACGCCACCTGTATTCATTTTCGTCGGTCATTCCGGTGCAGGAAAAACCACGCTCATCGAGAAGCTGGTGCGTGAATTGAGCGAGCGAGGATTGTGTGTGGCGACCATCAAACACGCGCATCACAAAGTGCAGTTGGACACGCCTAGAAAAGACAGTTGGCGATACAAACAAGCGGGTGCGGCGATGAGTATGTTGGTGACATCCGATGCTTTGCAACTGGTTGTCGATGCTGTCGATAGACGTGAACCGATGCAGTTGGCACAACGTTTTTTAGGCGAGGCGGACATTGTGTTAGCTGAAGGTTTTTCTCATGCGGCAGGCGAGAAAATCGAAGTGTTGCGCCGTGAACATTCCGTCATACCGCGCTGCACCTTGGAAGATGAGTTGATCGCGCTGGTCAGCGACATGGACGAGGTCTATCCGCAGTTACCGCATTACGCGCTGGACGACATCAGCGGCATCGTTAATTTTTTGTTGGCGCGATGCTAGACGATTGCACCGCCATTATCTTGGCAGGTGGCGAATCGCGGCGTATGGGGCGCGATAAAGCCCATGTGGTGCTGGGCGAACAAACGTTGCTGCAACATGTGATTGCCGTCATGCAACCGTTATTTTCCGAAGTTATTCTCAGCGTGCGCGAGCCGCGTCCAGGAATAAATTTACCCCAAGTTTATGATGACAAAACTATCGCCGGACCGCTGGCGGGCGTGGTCGCCGGACTCGCCGAGAGCCATACGAAATGGGCATTCTTGGTGGCTTGCGACATGCCTTTTTTGCAGACCGAGATGATAGAAAAACTCGGTGAATATCGCGGTGAATTTCAAGCGGTGGTGCCTGTGGTGCAAGGTCATCCGCAACCGCTGGCAGCATTTTATGCGGTGAGTATTTTGGGCGTGATACGCGCTCATTTAGCGAACGGCGAAAAAAATAGTTTGCGCGCCGTGTTGGAAAAATTATCCGTGCGCTATGTGGATGAATCTGAGTTGTTCGATGACACCATGACGCAACAAAATTTTGTAGATTTAGACACGCCGCAAGATGTGAATGCGGCAGTGGACAATAGAGTTGTCAGGGCCACATGCTAGGAAAATAACCCCAATATTGATGATAGAGGAATAGTTGCATGGAACACTTATCAGTGAATCACGCGCTTCGATGCGTGCTCGAATCCGTCAAGAAACTCGATGTCGAAACCATCGGGATAGAAAAATCTTTGGGGCGTGTATTGGCAGAAGACGTTTATGCCAATCGCAATCAACCGCCTTACGACGTGTCGGCGATGGATGGTTACGCGCTGCGCAGTGCGGATTTATCTGGCGTTCCCGCTACACTCAACATTATCGAAGACATCAAGGCGGGCGACATGCCGCAGCACACTTTGCAAGCGGGGCAGTGCGCACGGATTATGACGGGCGCACCTGTGCCAGCGGGTGCGGATGCGGTGTTGCGCGTGGAAGATACCGAGGCGATAGAGAGCGGTCGCGTCAAAATCATGCGTGCGGTTGCGGCAGGGTGTGATATTCGTCGTTTAGGCGAAAACATGCGTGACGGCGAAGTCGTGTTGAGTGCGGGCACAGAAATCACGCCGGGTGTGGTGGGTATTTTAGCGACGGTTAAAGCCGCGCATTTGCAAGTCATACGTCGCCCACGGGTGGCGATTTTATCGACGGGTAATGAGTTGGAAGACATGGACGATCCTGTCGATGCGAACAAAATTCCCAACTCGAATAGTTACGCGTTGATGGGGCAAGTACAGGCATTGGGTATAGAGCCGTCGTTGCTCGGCATCGCGCGCGACGATCCCGAAGAGTTAGCGGAATATCTACAGCGCGGTTTGCATTTTGATGTGCTGCTGGTGTCGGGCGGCAGCTCGGTTGGTGTGCATGACTATGTGCGTCCCACCATAGAGTCATTGGGGGTGAAGATGTTGTTCTGGCGCGTGGCGATGAAGCCTGGGCATCCGCTGGCATTTGGGACGACAAACAAAACAGCGGTGTTTGGCTTACCTGGTAATCCCGTCTCCAGCATGGTGTGCTTCGAGGAATTTGTCGCACCCGCATTGCGTCAGATGATGGGACACACGCGCTTGTATCGACGCACAGTGACGGCAAAATTGGCTCATGCGATAAAAATTCGTCCGGGTAGAACCGAGTTCATCCGCGTGATGTTGAGTCGTGATGCGGATGGATATGTGGCGACTTCCACTGGTACACAAAGCAGCGGCGTGTCGCTGTCGGTGGCGCGCGCCGATGGCTTGTTAGTGGCATCCTCGAACAGCAACGGATTGGCAGCGGGTGAGGGCGTGACTGTGCAATTATTGGATGGCACGGCGTTTCAAAATGAGATGGGATTCGAGGAATAATAATGAGCATTGCACGCATCGGTATTTTAACTATCTCGGATCGCGCCAGTCGCGGTGAATACGAGGACAAAGGCGGTCCGGCGATACACGCTTGGTTCACGCGCGTGCTGACTTCTCCGTGGGATGCGGTGGCAAAAATCATCCCAGATGAACAAGCGAAAATCGAAGCCGCGTTGCGCGAATTGAGCGATGAGCAAGGTTGCAGTTTGATTGTCACCACAGGTGGCACAGGCCCAGCGGTACGCGATGTCACGCCTGAGGCGACCGAAGCTGTGTGTGCAAAAATGATGCCAGGCTTCGGCGAATTGATGCGCAGCGCGTCGCTGAAATTCGTACCCACAGCCATTTTGTCGCGTCAAACGGCGGGCATACGCGGCAAGAGTTTAATCATCAATCTGCCCGGCAAACCTTCTGCGATAGACGACTGCCTCAATGCCGTGTTTCCCGCGATTCCGTATTGCATAGATTTGATAGACGGCGCGTATCTGGAGTCAGATGAAACGCAATGCAAAGTCTTTCGTCCCGCTCATGCAAAAGCAAAAGTCGACTAAATGAGGAAGTTCATTTTTATAATTTTAATGGGCTATTTTTCATTCGTAAGCCCATCAGCCGAAGCTGAACAGATTTCAATCGCCGCAGCGGCGGATCTGAAATTTGCGCTGGAAGAAGTGGTGACGTTGTTCAAAAAATCTCATCCCGCTGTGCAAGTCGCAACCATCTACGGCTCGTCAGGAAAATTCAATACGCAGATACGCCAGGGTGCGCCTTACGATCTATATTTTTCTGCCGACATCGCTTATCCGCGCGCGCTCTATGACGAGGGTTATGCCGCGAGTCTGGTGCAGCCTTATGCCTTGGGGCGCATCGTGTTGTGGAGTGCGAACCAAGCTGTGCAACAGTTGAGCGATCTCGCCGATGCGCGTTACCAACACATCGCCATCGCCAATCCGCAACACGCGCCGTATGGTCAGCGCGCGGCAGAAGCACTCAAGGCGGTGGGCGTGTGGGATACGGTGGAAAGCAAATTGGTGTATGGCGAAAATGTCGCGCAGACCGCGCAATTTGTGCAGAGCGGTAATGCGAAAATCGGCATCATCGCGCTGTCGCTGGCACTTAGTCCTGAGTTGAACAAGCGCGGTACTTATGTGTTGATACCCGATGATTTACATCAGCCCTTGCAGCAAGGTTTTATGATTACCAAACGCGCCGCGCAAAATAAATCGGCACATGAGTTCGCACAATTCATGGAGAGCACAGAAGTGCGCGCGCTGATGAAACGCTACGGTTTTACGCTGCCAGGCGAGAAATTTGGCGACATAAAGTAAAGGGTGGCCCTAAATGGATTTCGCACTTTCTCCAGCTGATATTGCTACCCTCTGGCTGACGCTCAAACTCGCCACGACAGTGACGCTGATTTTGTTGTTAATCGGCACGCCGCTGGCATGGTGGTTGGCGCGCACGACGTGTATTTTCAGGAGTGCGGTGAGCGCGTTGGTGGCGTTGCCCATCGTGTTGCCGCCTACCGTGATTGGTTTTTATTTGTTGCTGGCAATGGGGCCGCAGGGCTGGTTGGGACAGGCGATGCAAGCATTGCATTTGGATTTATTGCCGTTCACTTTCGCAGGTTTGGTGGTCGCCTCGGTCATCTATTCACTGCCCTTCGTGGTGCAACCTTTGCACAATGTTTTTGCCGCGATTCCTGAATCATTTTTGGAAACCGCCGCGAGTTTGCGCGCCTCGGCAGGGGACACTTTTTTTAGCGTGGTGTTGCCGCTTGCCAAGCCGGGTGTAATGACCGCAGCGGTGCTGGGCTTCGCACATACCGTCGGCGAATTCGGCGTGGTGCTGATGATAGGCGGCAACATCCCAAATCAAACGCGCGTCGTCGCGGTGCAGATTTACGACCATGTTGAAGCGATGGAGTATGCCTCCGCGCATGGCTTGTCGTTACTCATGTTGGTGTTCGCATTTGTCGCGTTACTGTTGTTGTATCACTTCAATTCGACGGGGCGCAGAAAATGATACAAGCGCGCTTGCAATTTTCTCGTGGCGATTTTTCATTGGCATTCGACGAGTGTTTGCCTGAGCGTGGTGTGACGGCAATATTCGGCGCGTCCGCTTCGGGTAAGACCACTTTGCTGCGTTGCATCGCGGGATTAGAGCACGCGGTAGGTAGTTTGCAAGTGAACGGCGAAGTGTGGCAAGACGCGACACATTTTGTGCCCACGCATCAACGCCGCTTGGGATATGTGTCGCAACAGGCGAATTTATTTCCACATTTATCGGTTCGAAAAAATCTTGAATACGGATGGCATCGCACGCCGCTACACGAACGGAAAGTGTCGCTGGCGCAAGCCGTAGCATGGTTGGGTTTGGAAAAAATAATTGACCGTGACGAGGTGGAAAAACTTTCTGGCGGCGAGCGTCAGCGTGTCGCCATCGCGCGCGCCTTGCTCGCCAGCCCGCGCATTTTGCTGATGGATGAACCGCTCGCTGCGCTTGATTATGCAAGTCGTCAGGAAATTCTGCCATATCTTGCGACATTGCATAATCAACTCATGATACCTGTGCTGTATGTAAGTCACTCCTTGGATGAGGTAGCCCGGTTTGCTGATCATATGGTGTTGCTTGAGGACGGTCACGTACTCGCAAGCGGCCCGATGCATGAAACCTTATCACGACTCGATTTGCCAACAGCCCGTTTAGAAGATGCAGGTGTTGTGATTGATGCTAAGTTGGTTGCTCACGATGAGAAATATCATCTTTCACTTTTGGATTTTGCGGGTGGTCATTTTTGGGTTGGTGAAATAGCTAACTCACTTGAAAGTCATGTGCGGGTTAGGATTCTGGCGCGCGATGTTAGCGTCACGACAGAGCTTCCAGTGACTTCGAGTATCAATAATGTATTAAGTGCTCGAATAATTGAAGTTGCTGAGTTCGGAAGGGGCAAGGTGATGCTTCGAATGACATTGAGCGAATCGCAGATATTGCTATCTTATATAACGACACGATCACTTGATCGGCTTGGGTTATTTGTTGGGATGGATGTTTATGCGCAATTTAAGTCAGCAGCATTGATAGTCTAAAATTGAATTACATGGCAATTATTCTGTTGCCAGATTTCTGAGAATCCTCTTGTAACATGAATGTGCACTAAGGGCGCATTCGCCTCTGGCTGTTAACAGGAAGCTCGATAGATGGAGGCAATGTCGCCACAGGGCGCAGATGCTGTCTGTCACTGATTTGAGTCAACACACACAAAGCAGCCTTTCATGACAGGCAACCAAGGCCGAAGGGCAGCCTACCTAGAAGGCCTTAAGTACAGTTTTCTGAGTTACAAAGCTGTCATCACAGAAACTTATCCCTGAGTGCTTTCGTACCATCCCTGACTGCGCTTTACCAGATACACAACGGACAACATCACAGGCACTTCTATCAGCACGCCGACTACGGTTGCCAATGCAGCACCCGATTCGAAACCGAACAGGCTGATGGCGGCAGCTACGGCGAGTTCGAAGAAGTTTGATGCACCTATCAAGGCGGATGAGCCAGCTACGCAATGTGCTTCACCGACGCGGCGGTTGAGCCAGTAGGCGAGTCCTGAGGTGAAGTACACCTGTATTGTGATGGGCACTGCTAACATCAGGATCACCAGGGGTTGATCGATGATGGCTTTGCCTTGGAATGCGAATAACAACACAAGTGTCAGCAGCAAGGCTGAGATGGAGATAGGGCCGAGCTGTTCCAGGGTGCGAGCCAGTGATGCCTCGCCTCGCGCCAGCAAATACTTACGCCAAAGTTGTGCGATCAATACGGGCACGACGATGTATAGCACTACGGATACCAGGAGCGTTTCCCAAGGTACGACGATGGATGACAAGCCCAATAGCAGTGCCACCAGCGGGGCGAAGGCAAAAACCATGATGGTGTCGTTGAGCGCAACTTGGCTGAGCGTGAACAGAGGTTCGCCGCTGACCAGCCGGCTCCAGACGAACACCATCGCGGTGCAGGGAGCTGCCGCCAACAGTACCAAGCCTGCGATGTAGCTATCCAGTTGTTCGGCAGGCAGATAGGGCGCGAACAGATGGCGGATAAACAGCCACCCCAGCAAGGCCATCGAGAAAGGCTTGACCGCCCAGTTAATGAAGAGCGTGACACCTATGCCGCGCCAATGTTGGCGCACTTCATGCAGGGTGTTGAAGTCGATGCGCAACAGCATCGGGATGATCATCACCCAGATTAAAAGTCCAACGGGGAGGTTGACCTTGGCAATCTCCATTTCACCCAGTGCATGAAACGGTTCAGGCAGGAATTGTCCGGCCAGCACGCCGACGATGATGCACATGAACACCCATAGTGTCAGATAGCGCTCGAAGATGCTCATCACTCAGTCCTTTGTCCGACCAATCTCGGCGAGCTTGTCTTTTAGGGTGAGCTTGTCGAGTTTTTCTATCGGTAAGCTCAGAAACAACTGGATGCGGCGGGCGAGTTGATCCGCTGCCTTGTTGAATGCGGCACGGCGCTCGGCCTCACCTTCAATGTGCGCGGGATCAGGGATACCCCAATGTGCGGTGGCAGGTTTGCCCAACCAGAGCGGACAAGTCTCGCCTGCTGCGTTGTCGCATACGGTGAAGATGAAATCGAATTCAGGTGCATCAGAAGCGGCGAACTCATCCCAACTCTTGCTGCGATAACCCTCGGTTTTATAGCCGTTGTGCTCCAGCCATTCGATAGCACCCGGATTAACGCGTCCGGCTGGCTTGCTGCCCGCGCTATAGGCTTTGATCTTGCCTTTGCCCATGGTGTTGAATAGCACTTCACCCAGTATGCTGCGCGCCGAGTTGCCGGTGCACAGGATTAATACGTTGTATTGTTTTTCACTCATCATCACTCCTTTTAACAATTCTTCAATGGTGCGCATTGCGTGGTATCACCCGCGCAGCAGTGCTCGGTCAAATAGGCAATCAGCTTGTCCATCTCGGTATAGTTCGCGCTATAGATGACATACCGGCCTTCGGTACGCGACTTGACCAGTTTGGCATGGGATAGTGTCTTTAAATGGAAAGACATCGTCGCCGGCGGCACACCCAATTGGTCGCCCAACACGCCTGCTGCCAGACCTTCTTTTCCAGCTTGTACCAAGATGCGGAATATCGCCAAACGGGATTCCTGTGCGAGCGCTGCGAGCGCCGCTACGGCTACATTTATCTTCATGATCAACCTCGGCTGATGATTCTATATTTCTATTATTACGGAAATATTAAATGAGTGCAACGAGTGCGATGGGCAAAGAGTGAAGGGTGGAGTTTGCGTAGATATGACTAGTCGTTTTGATCCAACCAGCTTTGCAAGAATCCCCATTGCTCCAACTCCCTATCGGCTAAAGAGGGCGGGAGATCAAATAGCGACTTGCCCTCGAAGGCGGCATTGACGTAGACCTGGGTCTCGCGCAGATAAGCAAGTATGGGGAGGTCGAAAGTGGTCAGGAAATGCTCAAGCGCTTGTGCTGCCTTGGTTCTGGGGCTCATGCGCATGCCTATGATGCCGATATGGCAGTGTTGTTTGCGCACAGTCTTTTCTGCGGCGAGCAGTTGCAAGAATTCGCGGCTTGCATCCAGATCAAACAACGAAGGGGCGATGGGGACGATGATTTTGTGGGCGAGCTTGAGTGCGTGGGCGAGATTTTTTCCGTGTAGTCCGGCGGGTGAATCGATGACTAGCCAGTCGTACTCCTCCGGGCCCGATTTTTTGCCGCCGAGTTTGTCGATGTGCGGCAGTTCGAAATCACGCAGTCCCAGCCACAAAGCAGAAGATTGCTGTCTGTCCAGGTCCAACATGGCGACACGTTCGCCGCGCTTGGCGAGGAAGCCGGCGATGTTCACCGATAGCGTGGACTTGCCACTGCCGCCTTTGGGATTCGCTATCAAGATGGTTTTCATGTCCCTATCCCTGTGTGTGGTCCTCGCTTATAAAGCCGAGAAGGTGTTGCACTGATTGATGTCGCCGGTATTTATGCCGGTGGTGAACCATTTGCTGCGCTGTGCCGCACTGCCGTGGGTGAAGCTTTCCGGCACGATGGTGCCTTGCGCCGCCATCTGTATGCTGTCATCGCCCACTGCGGCGGCGGCAGTCAGCGCTTCATCAATGTCACCGGCCTCTATGATGTTGCGCATCTTGTTGGCATGGTTAGCCCATACGCCCGCATAGCAATCGGCTTGCAGTTCGAGTTTGACCGAGAGCTGGTTGTATTGTGCGGCACTGACACGGCCGCGCATCGCATCTACCTTGGCACTGGTGCCAAGCAGGTTCTGCACGTGATGACCGACCTCATGCGCGATCACGTAGGCTTGTGCGAAATCGCCGGGAGCCTTGAAACGCTCACGCAGCAAGCGGTAAAAATCCAGATCGATGTAGACCTTCTGATCGGCAGGGCAGTAGAACGGCCCCATCGCCGCTTGTCCTGCGCCGCAGGCAGTCTGAGTCTGCCCCGTGAACAACACCAGCTTGGGGTTGCGATACTGTGCGCCGGCTTTTTGAAAGATGTCTAGCCACACATCTTCAGTGTCGGCCAGAACAATGGAGACGAAACGCGCATCGGCGTCATTGGCTGCAGGCTTATGCGCAGGTGCGGATTGTGTCTGCGGTACGCCGCCGCCACCGAGCAGACTCAGCACCGTCATCGGATTCAGACCCAGTGCCCATGAAGCGACAAAAGCGACCACGATGGTGCCCAGGCCCAGGCCGCGACCGCCGCCTATGGAATAGCCACCACCGCCTCCGTCACCGCGACGATCTTCAACGTTATCGCTTTCTCTTTGATTATCTGTACGCATAGTTTGTCTCTGTCGTTATTTTTATTTGGCGTGGGGCGTGATTAGCGTTTAAAGATGGAACCCAACACGCCACGGATAATCTCCCGTCCGACTGCAGAGCCTATCGAGCGCGCAGCACTCTTGAACATCGCTTCCCCCACGCCCTGACGATTGCTTGCGCGTGTTGTGGTGCCGGAGGAGCTGCCGCCGAAGATACCGCCCAACATGTCACCTAAGCCGCCACCCTGTGCAGCTGGCGAGGCTTGAGTGGGTTTGGCGGTTTCTGCCTGCTTGTCGTCCGTGCGTCCCTTGAGTAACTCGTAAGCAGATTCTCTATCGACGATTTTTTCGTAATGTCCTGCCAGTAATGAGCTCGCTAGTAGGGCTTTGCGTTCATCCGGATTGATAGGGCCGATTTGGGCTTGGGGGGGCACGATAAAAGCGCGTTCGACGATGGAAGGTTGACCCTTCTCATTGAGGCAGGACACCAAGGCTTCGCCCACGCCCAGTTCGGTAATTACAGATTCTTCGTTCAGTGCCGGATTGTCGCGCATGGTTTCTGCGGCAGCCTTGACGGCTTTTTGGTCGCGGGGCGAGAAGGCGCGCAAAGCATGTTGCACACGGTTGCCCAACTGACCCAACACTTTGTCTGGTACATCGGCAGGGTTCTGCGTGATGAAGTACACACCGACAGCCTTGGAGCGTATCAGGCGCACCACTTGCTCTATTTTCTCCAGCAACACGGCGGGCGCGTCATTGAACAACAGATGGGCTTCGTCGAAGAAGAACACTAGCTTGGGTTTGTCGAGATCGCCTGCTTCGGGCAGGTTTTCGTAGAGCTCGGACAATAGCCACAACAGCATGGTCGAATAGACCTTGGGCGAAGTCATGAGCTTGTCGGCGGCGAGGATGTTGATCATGCCGTAGCCGTTGCTGTCGGTCTGCATCAAGTCCTCGATGTTCAGCATCGGTTCACCAAACAGTTGGTCGCCTCCTTGCATTTCGATTTGCAATAAACCGCGTTGTATCGCGCCTATGCTGGCGGTAGAGATATTGCCGTATTCGGTGGTGAAGTCGGAGGCGTTCTCGCCCACGCTCTGCACCATGGCGCGCAGGTCCTTCAGGTCTAGCAACAACAGGCCGTTGTCATCAGCTATCTTGAATACCAGTGCCAGCACGCCAGCCTGCACCTCATTCAGATTCAGCATGCGGCCTATCATCAGCGGCCCCATGTCAGAGACAGTGGCGCGCAAGGGATGGCCCATCTCGCCAAATACATCCCAGAAGGTCACCGGATAGGCGCGGGGTGTGTGGTCGGTCAACTTGAGCAGTTCGACACGGGCGGCGACTTTGGCATTGCCGCCACCGGCTTTGGCCAAGCCTGACAAGTCGCCCTTGATGTCGGACATGAACACCGGCACACCCATGCGGCTGAACGATTCGGCCATGGTTTGCAGGGTGACAGTCTTGCCTGTGCCGGTCGCTCCCGTGATCAGACCATGACGATTCGCCATGTGCGGGAGCAGGAATATCTCTAGTTCAGCGTTTTTGGCAAGCAGGATAGGGGCAGTCATGGGCATCGCGTGTTGGGTTAACAAGGCAGAAATGATACCATCGCGGCACGTTTTTTCGGAGGTCGGTATGGCAGGGCACAGCAAGTGGGCGAACATCCAGCATCGCAAAGGTAAACAAGACGCGAAACGCGGCAAGGTATTCACACGACTCATCAAGGAAATCACCGTAGCGGCACGTATGGGCGGCAGCGATGCGACCGGTAATCCGCGTCTGCGTCTGGCGATGGACAAAGCCTACGCCAACAACATGCCCAAGGATAACGTCGAGCGCGCCATCAAGCGCGGTGCGGGCGAGTTGGACGGTGTGGATTATCTGGAGTTGCGCTACGAAGGCTACGGTATCAACGGCGCGGCGGTGATGGTCGATTGTATGACCGACAACAAGACGCGCACCGTGGGCGATGTGCGCCATGCGTTCAGCAAACACGGTGGCAATTTGGGAACGGACGGTTCGGTTGCGTTCATGTTCAAACATTGCGGCCAGATGATTTTTGCGCCGGGCACGGACGAGAACGGCCTGATGGAAGTGGCGCTCGATGCGGGTGCGGAAGATATCGTGAGCGACGACGATGGCAGTATCGAAGTGATCACCAGCTTTCCCGACTTCCTCAATGTCAAACAGGCTTTGGAGGCGGCGGGTTACAAGCCGGAATTCGCCGAGGTGGTGATGAAACCGGAAAGCGAAGTGCTGTTCACCGGTGACGATGCAGTCAAGATGCAGAAACTGCTTGATGCGCTCGAAGATCTGGACGATGTGCAAGAAGTCTATACCACGGCGGTGATCGCTGAATGAGGCGTGAAACGGGAACGGTGAGACGTGAAAAGCAAGCCTTCCCGGCTGCGGGCGTGACGCGAATTGCCTGGCGCGCACCCCGTTCCACATTTTACATTGCACAGGTAAAAATTCGGTGAACGGTTTTTTATCTGTGCGCATCCTAGGCATAGACCCCGGTTTGAGAAGCACGGGGTTTGGCATCATCGACAAGGCCGGACAGCATCTGCATTATGTGGGGAGCGGTTGTATCAAAACGCCGGCAGGCGATTTGCCCGAGCGATTAAAAGTTATTTTGCATTCCCTTGCCGAAGTGATCGCGCAATATCAGCCGCAACATGCCGCAGTCGAAAAAGTGTTCGTCAACGTGAACCCGCAATCGACGTTATTGCTCGGCCAGGCTCGCGGTGCGGCGATTTGCGCGGCGGTACTGGCGAATCTCCCTGTAGGCGAGTACACCGCTTTGCAAGTGAAGCAAGCTGTGGTCGGTAACGGCCACGCGGATAAGGAACAAGTGCAGGCGATGGTGCAGCGATTATTGAAGTTATCGGGTACACCCAGCCCCGATGCGGCAGATGCACTGGCTTGTGCGATCTGTCATGCGCATGGCGGTCTGGGCTTGGGTGCGTTGACGGGCACAGGATTGACCAAGGGATTTCGGGTGCGCGGCGGGCGGTTGGTATGACGCAGCCGATGGAGCCGAGCGTTGCATCATTCGCCAACCCTGTCGCCCGTTATTTTGCGGCGACACGTCCTGCATTTCTTTCGGCCAGTTTGATGGCTTGCCTGATCGGTTTTGCCATCGCGCATTACGAGGGTATCGGGCTGGATGGCTTGCTGGTGTTGGTGACGGTGTGGTTCGCGTTGTTGGCGCACGCGGGGGCGAATGTGCTGAACGATTACTATGACGCGTTGAATGGCACGGATGCGCAAAATAGCGAGCGCATTTTCCCGTTCACGGGCGGTAGTCGCTTTATACAGAACGGCGTGTTGAGTTTGGCGCAGACGCGCAATTTCGGCTTTGCCTTGGTGGCGTGTGTGGCGGTCGCGGGACTGTGGTTGATGACCCACTCCTCGCCGCAGTTATTGTACGTCGGTTTGGCGGGTTTGTTTGTCGGATGGGCGTATTCAGCACCGCCGTTTAAGTTGAATAGTCGCGGTGTGGGAGAGGTGTGCATCACCACGGGTTTTCTGGCGATTGTCGTCGGCGCGGATATGGTGTTGCGCAAAGAGGGCTCGCTCGCGCCCTATATCGCGGGCTTGCCGTATGCCTTGTTGGCAACCAATTTGCTGTACATCAATCAGTTCCCCGATCGTACTGCCGATATGGCTGCGGGAAAGATGCACTGGGTTGCGCGACTGGAAGTGGAGCAAGCGCGCTGGGGTTATGTGCTGCTGGCCGGCTTGGCGTATGGCTGGTTGTTGTTCGCGGTGTGGGCTGGCTATTTGACTATGTGGGCTCTGCTGGGTCTGCTGTCTATGCCGCTCAGTTTGAATGCCGCGCGAGAATTGTTCCGTCATGCGGGGCAGCCACAGGATTTGGCAAAGGGCATCAAGATGACGATAGCCGCGATGTTGGTGCATGGTGCACTGCTGAGTACAGGTTTGTTACTGGGATAAGAAAATGATTGGTCGCTTAACTGGCATCTTGTTGGAAAAGAACCCGCCGCAGATCGTGCTGGATGTGCAGGGCGTGGGTTATGAAGTAGATGTGCCTATGAGTACCTTCTACAATTTGCCTGCGTTAAATGAGAAAGTCGTGTTGCATACTCAGTTCGTGGTGCGCGAGGATGCGCAACTGCTGTTTGGATTCCTGACCCATGAAGAGCGTATCGCTTTCCGTCAGTTGCTCAAGATTAGCGGCGTGGGGCCCAAGCTGGCATTGTCGGTATTGTCCGGATTGAGTCTGGCTGATCTGGCTGCTGCTGTGGTGAACAAGGATGCGGGGCGACTCACCAAGATACCGGGTGTGGGCAAGAAGACTGCTGAGCGTTTATTGCTGGAGTTGCAAGGTAAGTTCGTGGCGACAGGCGCGGTCAGTGCACAGGGTGTAGTCGCGGCATCGGCGAGCAGCGATATCGTCAACGCCCTGCAGGCTTTGGGTTACAACGAGAAAGAAGCAGATTGGGCGGCCAAACAACTTCCCAAAGAATCCAATGTGTCGGACGGCATCCGTCAGGCTTTAAAGCTACTCTCTAAATCATGATACACAGCGACAATCTCACCACTGAACCGCGCTTGACCACGCCCGCTGTCGCTTCAAAACAGGAAGAGGCGCTGGAGCGCGCGCTGCGTCCCAAGCAGCTCGATGAGTATGTCGGGCAAGAGAAGATACGCGGCCAGTTGGAAATTTTTATTCAGGCAGCGAAGCAAAGAAAAGAGCCGCTCGACCATGTGCTGCTGTTCGGCCCGCCGGGTTTGGGTAAGACCACCCTGGCACAGATCATCGCACGCGAGATGGGCGTGAATCTGCGCCATACATCAGGTCCTGTGCTGGAACGCGCGGGCGACTTGGCGGCGTTGTTGACCAATCTCGAACCCCATGATGTGTTGTTCATCGACGAGATCCATCGCTTGTCGCCGGTGGTGGAAGAGATTCTGTATCCCGCGCTGGAGGATTATCAGATCGACATCATGATAGGCGAGGGGCCGGCGGCGCGTTCGGTGAAGCTGGATTTGCCACCGTTCACGCTGGTGGGTGCGACCACGCGCGCGGGTATGTTGACCAACCCGTTGCGCGACCGTTTCGGCATCGTGGCGCGGTTGGAGTTTTATACCCCCGAAGAGTTGCAGCGCATCGTGATGCGCTCGTCGGGATTATTGGAAATGAGTTTGGCGCACGACGGCGCGCTGGAAATCGCCAAACGTTCGCGCGGCACACCGCGTATCGCCAATCGCCTGTTACGCCGGGTGCGCGACTACTCGGATGTCAAGGCGGGAGGCGATGCGACACGCGCCGTGGCTGATGCCGCTTTAACTATGTTGGATGTGGACTCGCAAGGCTTGGATGTGATGGACAGGAAATTGCTCCTGACAGTCATAGAGAAATTTCTCGGCGGGCCGGTGGGCGTGGATAATCTCGCCGCCGCGATAGGCGAAGAGCGCGACACGATAGAAGATGTGCTGGAGCCGTATCTGATTCAGCAGGGCTATCTGCAACGCACGCCGCGCGGCCGCATGGCGACCGCACATGCCTATCAACATTTTGGTTTGCAGGTATCGAACAAACCTGTGATCGGAGACTTGCTCGATGAGTAAACACAAGACGTTTTCTTTGCCTACGCGGGTATATTTTCACGACACCGACGCGGGCGGCGTGGTGTATCACGGGAGTTATGTGAATTTCATGGAGCGTGCGCGGACCGAGTGGCTGCGTGAGGTGTGCGGCTTTAGCAACGGTGCGTTGATGAAGGAGTTTGGCGCGGTGTTCGTGGTGCGTGCGATGAAGATCGAGTACCTCAAACCTGCATTGCTGGACGATATGTTGGAAGTGACCGCCACGGTAAAAGAGATCGGTCGTAGCCGCGTCACCTTAACCCAGACAGTGACGCGGTGTGATGAACTGCTGACTGAGGGTGAGGTGCATCTGGTGTGTGTGTCTATGAGTAACTTCAAGCCTGTGAGTGTGCCTGAAGTGTTGCGCAATAAATGGAAAGATTGAGCGGGGAGTAATTGATGGAAGTAGTACAAGACTTGTCGTTCGTGCATCTGATCAGCAATGCCAGTGTGCTGGTGCAGCTGGTGATGTTGCTGTTGTTAGCGGTGTCTATGATGTCTTGGTGGTATATCTTTATGAAGATGTTTACCATTCGTCGTGAATCTAAATTGACGACGGAATTCGAAGAAGCGTTCTGGCGCAATTCCAATCTCAACGATATGTACAGAGATTCTATTGCGCCCGGTCGTGACGATGTGGGTGCGCTGGAGCGCATCTTTTCGGCGGGATTTGTCGAGTATGTAAAGTTGAAGAAGCAACACACTGTCGACCCAAGTGCGGTGATGGACGGCACACGTCGCGCCATGCGCGCGACCTATCAGCGCGAGATGGACAGACTGGAATCGCATCTGGCTTTCCTCGCCTCGGTCGGCTCGGTGAGTCCTTATGTGGGTCTGTTCGGTACGGTGTGGGGCATTATGAATGCCTTCCGTGGTCTGGCGAATGTGGGACAGGCAACACTGGCGCACGTCGCACCCGGTATCGCTGAAGCGTTGGTGGCGACTGCTATGGGTCTGTTCGCGGCGATTCCTGCCGTGGTAGCTTACAACCGATATGCACATGACATAGACAGGCTGTCGACCCGCTTCGAAAGCTTTACCGAAGAATTCTCCAACGTCTTGCAACGTCAACCCTAGGCAGACTGAGATGCGCAGCAAGCTACGTGTTAAGAACCGTTTGATGAACGAGATCAACGTCGTGCCCTATATCGACGTGATGTTGGTGTTGCTAGTGATTTTTATGGTGACGGCGCCGATGATGAATCCAGGGCAGGTCGATCTACCTTCTTTGGGGAAATCTAGCACGCCTGCACTCGCCCCTATGGAAGTCATCATCCGTAAAGACAACTCGCTGGCACTGCGTGACCATTCCAAGAGTGAACGTGAGATGCGCGTATCGCGCGATGAACTGATAGCTATTCTTAAAGCGAGGACGGGTAACAAGGTCGAGCAGGCGGTGGTCATTTCGGCAGATAAGTCGGTACGCTATGAAGAAGTCATCAATGTGATGGATGTGTTGCAAAGCCAAAACATCCAAAAGATCGGTCTGCTGACCCAAGCGAAGGGTAAATGAACGCGGTTTACCATCAAACGTACAAACTTCCTGCGGGTATCCTGGCACTCGTGGTACACGGCATCTTTTTTACGCTGTTATATTTTGGCTTCACTTGGCAGTCACAAAAAACTGCGAGTATGAACGTGGAACTTTGGCAGAGCCTGCCGGATCCGGATGTCGTGCCAGCACCTGCCAAAATTACACCCCCGCCGCCTGCGATCAAGCCGCTCGAGCCCAAGCCCGTGGAGCCTCCGCCTGTCGTGGTAAAGCCCGAGATTGTGATGCCTGGCAAGAAGCCCTCGCCTAAGCTGGTTGAAAAGAAGGTGGTGGAGAGCAAGCCCTTGGAGGTTAAGAGGCCCGCAGAGAAGGTGGTTCGCAAACCCGAGGAACCCAGCATCGCGGAGCAACAGGCGGCACGTGAAGTGGCGGAACAAGCTGCTTTAGTCGGCAGGACGGTGGACGAATACACTGCCAAGATCATCACTAAAATAAGACGTAATATCGTGATGCCACCGGATGTGATGAGTGATGCGAGTGTGGAGTTCTCGGTTACCTTATTGCCCGGTGGCTCGGTATTGAGTACGCGCCGCACCCAGTCCTCCGGAAATTCGGCGTATGAGAATGCGGTAGAGCGTGCGATATTGAAATCGCAACCCTTGCCCCTGCCACCCGACCCGAATATGTTCAGCCGCTTCCGCGAATTGAAGCTGAAATTCAAACCTGTTGAATAAGGATTTAATCTAATGTTGAGAGTCTTGAAAAATGTAGCTGTATTGTCGCTGTTACTCACAGCCTTGAGTGCCAGGGCAGAGCTGACCATAGAGATTGTTGGTGCAGGTGAACACCAGATTCCAGTGGCGATCGTGCCGCTGGGTGGGGATGAAATATTGTCCGCAGCGATCAATGCAGTCGTCGTCGGTGATCTGCAGCGCAGCGGGCTTTTTCGCATGGTAGATACAGTGGGCAAGACGCCGCATGAACCGGGTGAGGTGAGTTTTTCAGATTGGCAGGCTTTGGGCGCAGATGCGCTGGCGATCGGTAGTGTTGGACATGCCGATGGCAAAATCACAGTTAAATTCCGTCTCTATGATGTGCTCAAGAAAACGCCGCTGGCCGGTGAAGTGGTCTCAGCCAAAGAAAGTCAGTTACGTGCCATAGGCCATCGTATCTCTGATCTCATTTACGAGAAATTGACTGGTGATCAGGGAGTGTTCAGTACGCGCATCGTCTATGTGAACCGAAACGGTGAGCGGTTTAAATTGATTATTGCCGATAGCGACGGCTATAACGAGCAGACGGTGTTGGATCAAAATGAACCCATCATGTCGCCATCATGGTCTGCTGATGGCAAACAGATTGCCTATGTGAGCTTTGAGACTGGTCACGCGGCCGTGTTTGTGCAATCCGTGTTTAGCAATCAGCGCAAGTTGATCGCTGACTTTCGCGGTAGTAACAGTGCGCCTGCATGGTCGCCGGATGGCAAGCAACTGGCGATCGTGCTCACTCGCGATGGCAGTTCGCAGATATATTTGATCAGACCCGATGGCAGTGACATACGCCGTATCACCTTCAGTGGCGCGATTGATACTGAGCCCAATTTTTCACCGGATGGTCAATATCTGCTGTTTACTTCCGATCGCGGTGGTAGTGCGCAGATCTATCGTCTGCCCTTGGCTGGTGGCTTAGAGCAGCGTCAGACGTTTGGGGAGGGGAGTAATTATTCGCCTCGCTACAACCCCGACGGTAAGAGCTTCGTATTCACCCACAGGGCGAACGGACAGTTTTACATTTCGACACAAGATTTCCAAACGGGACAGATGCAGATCTTGAGTGACGGCGGCTGGGAGAAAAAACCCAGTTACGCACCTAATGGAAAGCTTATCCTATTTGCTAGTGAATCGCATGGTCGTGGTATATTGGCAAGTGTTTCAAGCGATGGGCGTGTTAAGCAGCGTATGTACACACAAAGCGGCGATGCACGGGAACCGGTGTGGGGTCCACATCTTTAAATTAAACTTAATAAAGGAAATAACATGAAGAAACTTGTTATCAGTGTCATCTTGGTAAATTTGCTAGCAGCATGTGCCAGCCAAAAAGCGCCAGAAGCGGCTCCAGCACCTGCACCAACTCCAGTGGTTGAAGCTGCTCCAGCATCTGCTCCAGCACCAGTCGCCGCGGTCGCTGTTGATGCTTTGAACGACCCAACCAGCATCCTTGCTAAGCGCAGTGTGTACTATGGATTTGACGTAGACACAGTTGCTGATGCAGATAAAGGCATGTTACAAGCACACGCGAAATATCTGAGCGAGCATTCAAATCGCAAAGTTGAACTGGTTGGTAGCGCGGACGAACGCGGTAGCACTGAGTACAACTTGGCTTTGGGTCAGCGTCGTGCTGATGGCGTGAAGAAGCTGTTGGAATTGGGCGGTGCTAGCGCATCCCAGTTGCGTTCAGTGAGTGTAGGCGAAGAGAAGCCAAAAGCAGTTGGTCATGACGAAGCTGCGTGGTCTCAGAACCGCCGTACTGATCTGAACTACGCTCAGTAATCATCATGCTAAAGCTACGCGCCTTAATCTTGTTGGTTTGTTGTGTCGCAGTCCCCGCGCATGCGGGGCTGTTCTCGGATGACGAGGCACATAAGCAGATACAGGAACTTCAGGCGCGTGTGCTTAAGCTTGAAGCACTGGAAGATACCATCAAGCAGCAAACCAAATCAATTTTGGATTTGCAAGGTCAGCTTGACCAATTGAAGACTGATATGCGCATCTTGCGCGGTCAGAATGAGGAGCTCGCGCACGGCCTGCAAGATGCCGAAAAGCGCGAAAAGGATTTTTATGTGGATCTGGACACGCGTGTGCGTCGTTTCGAATCCGCCGCTCCTGGCGCGACCGATGTCGCAGCCGGTAGTGATCCTTCCGATCCGGTACCGGAGAATCGCGCCTATGAGGCAGCGTATGGTTTTGTGAAAGCCGGCAACAATGCGTCTGCATTAAAAGCGCTGCAGGATTTCTTGCAGAAATTCCCGGCGTCTGTACAAGTACCGAATGTGCTGTATTGGTTGGGTGAGACTCAATATGCATTGAAAGACAGCAAGTCTGCTGCAGTGACGTATGAAAAATTGTTGAGTGGTTATGCTTACGCGCCAAAAGCTGCTGACGCGATGTTGAGCTTGGCCATTTGTCAGGCTGACCTCAAACTGAAAGCAACATCACAAAAAACACTCAAGCAGCTCATCGCTAAATATCCCAATACCCCGGCAGCCGATAAGGCGCGCAAGCTGATAGCAGCGAAGTAGTCCCCTTATGTCTGATTTACTATCCAACGCGCAACTGCGCATCACTGAAATTTTCTATTCTTTGCAGGGCGAGACCAATCGTGTTGGCTTGCCCACCGTATTCATACGCCTGACTGGCTGTCCTCTGCGTTGTACATATTGTGATACAGCTTATGCCTTTACTGGCGGTGAGCAGATGTCTATAGAAAACATTATGGCTCAAGTCGCAAGTTATGCACCGCAATACATCACGGTTACGGGGGGGGAGCCGCTGGCACAGAAGAATTGCATCGTGCTGTTACAGGCTTTGTGTGACGCAGGCTATCGGGTCTCGCTGGAGACAGGTGGCGCGATGGATATCAGCGAAGTCGATGCACGAGTGATGCGCGTGGTTGACATCAAGACGCCGGGCTCGGGAGAGTTGGCGAAGAATCGCTGGGAGAATCTTGCTTTGCTCACTTCGGATGACGAGATCAAATTTGTTTTGTGTGACGAAGCAGATTATCTGTGGGCCAAGTCTTTGATCATTGAGCATCAGATCGCAGAAAAATGCCCCATCCTGTTCTCGCCCGTGCATGGCACGATGGATCCAACGCAATTGGCAGAATGGATATTGCGCGACCGCTTGCCTGTGCGTTTGCAAGTGCAGTTGCACAAAATTCTGTGGAACAACGCGGCGGGACACTAAGCATGAAGAACGCAGTTGTTTTATTGTCAGGTGGTTTAGATTCGGCAACGGTGTTGGCGATGGCACGCCAACAAGGCTTTGAGTGCTATGCACTGAGCGTGGACTATGGTCAGCGCCATCATGCCGAGCTTGCTGCCGCACAACGCGTCGCGAAAACACAGGGCGCGCATGAATTGCGCGTGGTGCGTATCGATCTGACAGGCTTTGGCGGCTCATCTTTGACCGATAACAATATCGCCGTACCCGAGACACCCAGTACAGGCATTCCTTCTACTTATGTACCCGCACGTAACACCATCATGTTGTCGATGGCCTTGGCCTGGGCTGAGGTGTTGGGTGCGCAGCACATTTTCGTCGGCGTGAATGCGGTGGATTACTCGGGTTACCCCGATTGCCGTCCTGCCTATATTGAAGCATTTGAACGCATGGCTAATCTCGCCACCAAGGCTGCAGTGGAAGGCCAGCCACTGACCATACATGCTCCCTTGTTGCATATGAGTAAGGCAGAGATCATCGCGCGGGGCACTGTCTTGGGTGTGGACTACGCGCAGACTGTGTCGTGCTATCAAGCCGACGAACAAGGTCTAGCGTGTGGCGTATGCGATTCTTGCCGACTACGCAGTGCCGGATTTGCGGCTGCGGGCGTAGCTGATCCCACTATCTACCGCAAAGCTTAAAAAAGTTGCTTAGAAATGCGGATTTTGCGTTGACATAAAAAGCTGGATACGTATAATTCGCGCTCCTTCGCAGGGGTCGGTAGCTCAGCCGGTAGAGCAGCGGACTTTTAATCCGTTTGTCGCGGGTTCGACCCCCGCCCGACCCACCAGTACACAAGCGGCTTCCAGAAATGGAGGCCGTTTTAGTTTCTCACTCGGGGTTACGCGGGGGTTACATTTTCGGCAAGTTGGGCAGGCTTCCACCTACTCGAATATATCCCCAAGAATTTTTTACTGGCAGCAGTCTCACGCTGGGCAAACCAACGGTTGCCACCCTTAGCGTACGATTTTTTCTGAGACGCGCCCCAACGACGCAAATATTTTTTTGTGCATGAAGATCACGGCCGGTATCCGTCACAGACAAATGGTACTGACGCCTTGGGACAGGCAAGTAAACATTTTAGGCTCTGTGTGTTTCGTATGTTTCGTGTGTTTCGTATGTTTCG
>DAIDMQ010000038.1 GCA_027448945.1 Gallionellaceae bacterium | reverse complement strand
CAGCCCTATCACCGTCTCCGGACTTACCAACGGCACTGCTTATACATGCTCTGTCACCGCACGTAACGCAGTCGGTTCCAGCCTCGCTTCAGCGGCAAGCAATTCCGCCACGCCCGCTACCGTCCCAGGCGCACCGACAATAGGCACCGCCACCCTGGGTAATGGCCAAGCTAGCGTGGCATTCACAGCACCCGTGAACAACGGTGGCTCAACAATCAGCAGCTATACAGTCACCGCCAACCCGAGCGGAATTACCGGCACGGGAACTGGCAGCCCTATCATCGTTAGCGGGCTGAACAACGGTACTGCTTATATTTTTTCCGTCACAGCGACAAATGGCGTGGGTACTGGAGCTGCATCAGGATCAAGCGTGTCGGTGACACCACAAGCACCTCCGACTGCAAGTGCAAGCAATACCTCCGTCATCTTCAACTCGACAGCCAATGTCATCACGCCGACGATTTCGGGCATCACCAACACCGCCGGCCTCGCCATCACAACCGCCCCGCTACACGGCGCGGCGACTGCTTCTGGAACCAACAACTCCGTTAGCTATACGCCAACCACCGGCTATTTTGGTGCCGACTCTTTTGGCTTTACTATCACAGGTCCGGGCGGAACTTCATCCGCAGCGACCGTTTCCATCACTGTCGGCAATCCGCCCGCACCGTCAGCCACTGCTGCAACTATGATCGTGCCGTTTAATACGCCCACCACCTTAGATCTGACCGGCAATATCACAGGCTTCGGTGTGACGGGTATCGCCATCGCCAGCAACCCTGCTCATGGCACAGTTACGGTCAATGGTATGCAGGTCATCTATACCCCAATACAAAACTCCATCTCATCCGACAGTTTTACTTACACAGCGATAGGCACAGGCGGGGCTTCAACCGCAGCGACAGTAACAGTGACCATCACAGGCAGACCCGATCCAAGCAAAGACCCTGTCGTAATAGGTATGCTGGGTGCCCAAGCGGACACCGCGCTGCGTTTCTCGGGTACACAACTTGGCAACTTTCTACATCGAATGGATACTCTGCATCACCGTCGATCAGCACCCCACACTCGCAGTGCAAGCTTGTCAGGGGAAAGTTCGCTTGATAACAGCACAACAGCCAACACCAGCAGTGCTGCATCCTCAACACAGTCGTTGGAGAGCCAGCTCAATAGCGCGACCATTCCGACCACCGCCACACCACCGGCGTTCATGAGTGATGCAATTGCATTGGCGACAACCCAGACGGTGAACTTGTCGCATCTGGCAGGCGGCGCGAGCGGCTCCGCGCTGGAATCCGACACCGGCAGCTCGATATGGATAGAAGGTATGGCTAACTTCGGCAAGCAGGACGCCACCGGCAATCGCAGTGGCACAGAGTTCAGCACCAACGGTATCAGCATCGGCATGGATAAGCGCTTTAGCGACAAACTTTCGTTGGGCTTCGGCGTAGGCTGGGCGCGCGACAAGACGAATGTCGGTTTGGATGGTTCCAAGATTCAAGCCAACGGCTCCTCGCTTGCCTTGTATGGCAGCTATCAACCCATCAACGACTTCTATCTGGATGGCTTGTTGGGAATCGGCACACTCAACTTCGACAACCAAAGATTCGTGGCCGCAGCCAATACCTTTGCAGCGAGCAAGCGCAATGGACAACAGTTATTCGCCTCGCTGACCACCGCTTGGGACAAGCATGACCACAGCTTCACGATGTCGCCTTATGCGCGTATGGACTACTCCTCCGACCGCCTCAAGCAAGCAACAGAGACCGGTGCAGGCGCGAACAACTTAATCTATATGCAGCAGACTAACAATACGCTGCAAGGTGCATTGGGTATCAAGCTAGTGAGCAAACATGATGCCAGTTTCGGCGTCACAACGCCCAGACTGCGTGCCGAATTCCGCCATAACTTCCAAGGTGACCGCGTCAGTTCTATCGCCTATGCGGACAATGTGGGCGGCCTCTACACTTTGAGTAGCGGCGCAATCGTCAAAAACTCGCTGGTATTGGGGCTTGGTGATACCTTCCAGTTCAACAACGGTCTTAGCTTGGATGTGGACTACCAGCACCAGCATACCTACTCCACCGCCAGTAACAATACGATACGCATGTTGATCACGAAAGAGCTGGGTGGTACCGGGCGACATGGCGGGTATATCGATGAAGAAGATGATGATGCCGACCACCATCTTTCAGGCGTGCAAGTCGATACAGGTTTTATGTTCGACAGCAACGTGACACGCGGTGAGCTCTCAACGGATCAACGCAGTGATCGTTCATATAGTGCCAACGTCAACAAGCACGAAATTTTCTCTCTCAACGATAATTCACGCGTTGTGCTTACAGGCACTTTGGGTGGCGAACAGTTCGCCAATTACGACGGCTTAAGCCATGTACTGGCAGGGGGTAAGGGTGAATACCAATACCGTCCTTCGACGGAATTCGGTTCGCCTATCTACGCGTTGTTCGCGCGCGGCACTGCCGAACAATATCGCTCGCTGCTACGCGATGGTTATCGCTACGCATTAGGTGGCTCAATTCGCACCGACCTGACCGACCGTATCACCTTCTTTACCGCCCTGACCCATAACCAACGCTATGGCAAGAGTGCGGTATTTGATGGCAAAGACAATTCCGGCAGATTCAACTTTGATTACGCGGTAGATAACCACAGCACCTTGTATCTGGGCGGCGAATATCGTCGTGGTGACATCGTTTCGACCGGCAAGCCCGGACTCGACAACCTGAATATCGCCAAAGTATTCATCCAGGACGATGCATACGCGGGTGGACAGTTGTTCAGCTACCGATTCGATGGTTCGACCGTAATCAGCACACTGGGTTACAACATCGGCTTCGGTCCGCGTGACTCCTTAGATCTTTCATGGCGCCGTGCGACCTCAACTGCCACTTTGGCCTCAAATGCCGGCGGACATCACAACACCTATGTTGCCAATCAGTATTCTTTGGTCTATTTGGTCGGTTTCTAAGGGACATCAACATGCGCTACAAACACTTGATTATTTCCACCGCCCTCGGCTTCGCCACCTTGGCGCTGTCGGGTTGCGGTGCCGGCAACGGCAATCCAAATGATGTCATCCCCAACTCGCCTGTTATTGTCACGCCGACAAGTGGGCCGGACAGCTTTTTGCTATTCCCTAATCCGCAAGTACAAGCAGATGGCAGCTTGCAAACCAACTCGGCTGCCTACACACAGGCGTATTACGCCGCTATCGACCCGCTCAATCTGCGCACTACACTGGCGGGTTTCAAGACGGCAAACGGTTTTGGCAGCGGCACCGGTACAGAAGTCCACGCAGTATTCGGTGATAGCCGTGATCTAGGTTACGGTCGCTTGATGACCGCACGCCAAAATGCAGACGGCACGGTGGCCTTCATCGTAGGCAACTATGCGATCAATGCAGGCGGAGTCTATGGCTATTCGACTCTGAATCTGGATGCCGCAGTGGCGCAAGATGCCCTCTGGCTGAAAAGCACCAGTGCATTGGAATTCAGCCCCGGACCCGGTGGCGGTTTGAGTTTCGCGAAGTTCTACTCCTACGATCCCGCTGGCAACCGCTTGGCAACTGCCAACCTGGATGGGCGCGGTGCAAAAGCGATGCCGGGTGTTTGCATCTCTTGCCACGGTGGACGCGCTGACCCACTCACACCGCCCGACAACAAATTAGGCGGCACAGGCTTACCCCTCTTCCCGCTAGTGGCGAATTCGGCGACCCAAGCACGCGGTGACACACAATCTCATCTGCATGTCGTCGAAGCGGATGCTGTGGGATTTTCTACAGCGATAGGTTCGCGCCGCGTAGATCTGGAGGCTGCAATCAAGGCAATCAACAAGATCATCCTCAGCACTTATCCCTTGCCTACCGGCACTGTCACACCCACCGGATACGCTGAAGACTTGGGCAGACGTGTCGCCACAGCCAACGAGTGGCAAGGTACGGCAGCCAATCTGATCAAAAATGCCTACGGTGGAAATGGCCTGCCCAACGCCAACTTTGCCGACACCTACCTACCCGCAGACTGGATCGCTAATGGGCAAACCACGCTGTACCAAAGCACAGTCGCGCCGGCTTGTCGCATCTGTCATTTGATGCGCGGCACAGCCCAACAATCTGATATCGATTTGGACACGTTTGCCAAATTCAAAGGGTATGCCCCGCGCATCAAGGAGCATGTCACCGATCGGGGTGATATGCCCTTGGCCAAGATCGTCTATGACAAGTATTACGCCACTGCGATGGTCAACAACATCGCGCTCTTCCTCACCAGCGCGCCTTTGGCATTCGTGACACACGATGGCGCAGGCGCGGCACTCAGACCGGGACGCCCTATTGCCGATCCCGGCCCCGACCGCACTGCGTTAACAGGTGCGATCCCACTGTCCGCATCCGGCAGCCTATATTCCACAGGCTATCAATGGTCCATCACGTCCGGCCCTGCGGGAGCGACCTTGACCAATCCAACTGCGTCTGCAGCCACGCTGAACGCGGCAATCAACGGAACCTATGTATTGCAACTGATCACCGGCAAAGGCACAACGCAAAGCACACCGGCAACGCTTAGTATCGTGGTCAATAGCGCACTGACACCGGCACCCAACGCGATTAATTTCACCAACATCAAGACCGTGTTGCAGACTGGAGGATGTACTGCTTGCCATACGACAGCAGGGACGGCACCCATCGATTACAGCAACATAGACCGCAACGGGGACGCATTAATTGATGCCACAGATGATCTATGGCTCTATACCGAAGTGCGGGGTCGTATCAATTTCAACGATATCGAATCCAGCCCGCTACTGCGCAAGCCTACAGGCGAACATCACGCCGGGGGCTTGTTAACCGGATTCGACAACACAAAAATTCCGGGCGATCCTTTACGCAACAACTACGATCTATTCCTCAATTGGGTACTCAACGGCGCACCGCAATAACGCACAGCAAAGGAGTGATGATGAATAAATTTGACGATATAGACGAATCAAAACGCAAGATATTGATTCAAGCTTTGGCGCTAGGTGCGATGGGTAGCTTGGCAAGCCAGAATGCCTTGGCCAGCTTCTTCGGTGACCGTCCCGGCAAACTCCCTGATGGGCAATCAATCTATCGCATCAGTGGTACGGCGACCGTCAATGGCAAAACCGCCAATCTGCAAACCCGTATCTATCCGGGCGACACCGTTGCAACAGCGGAGGACAGCGAGATCATCTTCGTGGTGAACACGCACTCCATGATACTGCGGGCCAACAGCCATCTGGTGATCGAGGCGGAGAAGACATCCGCACTGTCATCCTTCATTTCCGGCTTGCGTCTCTTGACCGGAAAATTGCTGTCAGTATCGCGCAACAGTCCCATGCATATAAACACTGCCACCGCCACGATAGGTATACGCGGTACTGGTTTCTACGTAGAAGCCGATCCCGAACTGACCTACTTCTGTACCTGCTATGGCAAAACCGATGTATCTTCCAATGCCGACCCATTGAGTACCACCAGCGTAGTCTCCAAGCACCATGACAGGCCTTTGTATATCCTCAAGGATGAGGCGCAAGGTGAACACATCCGCCCTGCCCCCTTCATCAACCACACGGATCAGGAATTACTGTTAATCGAGACCTTGGTCGGACGGACTACGCCTTTCGTGTTCGCCAACGATGCCTATAGCGCACCACGCCGCGAATATTGAGGACTCGATCAATACTCAAGCAAAACTTCCCGAAAATTCGTCTTTCAGGAGCAACGTAATATAGGGGAATCATCCTGTTGCTTCCGGACGACAATTTGATCAGGGGACGGGTAACTTCATCAGATTGTCTGTGCTTTGTGCTCCTTGCACTGCATCCCGCTGGCCGACTTATTCAGCGCTTCCCTGAAAATAGCGGGCGGTTAGAAAAACCAAGTTGCAGTGACTAATGCGTATAGCGCGTTATGCGGCAACCACAAATCGTCAACGAAAAAGGCAATGGCATTACGATGCTATCGTAGCGCTTTAGATCCGCAAACGGCAGAGTTCACCCTTGAATTATCGGATGCCGATGCAGCGCTTAAACTACTAAATTAAGATTCCACTAGGGAAAACTGGTAGCATGCCAGTCCCCTTGGCAAGCCAACAAATTGGGGAACACCACATTGTGCTTATGCAAATTTTAAACCCAAGACTAGCATATGCATCCAAACTGCTTATGTATGATTTTTGCCGCATACTTCGCCTACCTATTATGAGTATTCCCTCAAATTGAGCATACTCGTCCTACGCACGCCGGCACGCACTCTGTTAACGGGAGACTGTTCCTTGTTGCAGTGCCCGTGCACCTATACTTTGTATGGCAGGCGCAATGAAATTGCGCGCACAGGCAACGCAAGTCTTGCCGATATTGCGGCACTCATTCGTGAAGCGCAGAGTGTGACCGTTCTGCTCTCCGCAGCCGATGTCAGCCTGTTCACACTCGCCGTCCCACCGCTCTCGGCCGCCCGACTGCGTGCAGCACTCCCCCATCTGGTAGAAGACAAATTACTCGGCGATGTCTCAGATAATGTAATCGCATATTCAAGCAGCGATAGCGACAGTATGCGCAATATCGCCGTGGCACGGCGCGCCTGGTTGGAAACACTGGCGCTGACCCTGCGCAATTTGGGCGCACGCAAAACCCATCTGCTGTCGGAACAATCCTGTCTGGTTTTAAAAGCCGGTGAAGCATCTGCAGCACTGTCAGAAACCGCGAACGGCATCGCATTGACCTTGCGTATCGATGCGCAGCAGGGCATGGGTTTGGTTTTGGACAGTTCAGATACGCTACTGGCGACCTTGCGTGCCGTGATCCCTGCTGCACCAATCACCTTGCTGGTGAAGTCAGAGCACATTGCCCGATACCAATCCCTATTGGCTGCGGATACACAGATTAAAGTGATTGCGGACAGTCCGGACAGTTGGCTAACAGACAGCAGTGCACCCGACTTGATGTCGGCACTGGACAACGAGGCCAAAACCACATGGCACTGGCAACCGTGGCGCTGGAGCATCGCGCTGGGATTTGCCATTTTAGTGATTAATATATTCGCCTTGAATCTGGACTGGTGGCACATGAGCCAAGAGGCATCCGCATTGCGCGCCAGCATGAAACGTATCTACCTGTCTGCCTATCCGACCGAAACCGTGATTCTCGACCCGCTGTTGCAGATGCGTCAAAAGATCTCCGCCGCTCAAGGCGCGAACGACAACTTCGCCAAACTGATTGCGGAATTCGGGCTGGCCTGGGCCAGTACCCGGCCAGCCACGCTGATAGACAGCATGGAATATCACGAAGAGTTGCTGACTGTGAGACTCAAATCTGCAGTCTCGCCCGCAGCGATGCAAGCGGCTTTGTCAGCCCGTCATATCGCACTGGAAAGCTCCGGTGAACAGACGTGGCTGCTCAGGAGTACACGATGAAAGACTGGTCGATCAAGGTGCAACAATCCGGAACCTCGTTCTGGTCTGCGCGCGATGTGCGGGAACGCAAAATCCTGCTACTTGCGGTGCTATTTATCGCTGCAGTGCTGATCTATCTTGCCCTTGTTGCACCGGCGCTCAAAGGGCGTGCGCAATTACGCGCGACGCTCCCCCAACTGCACGAACAAGTCGCCCAGATGCAAGCTTTATCAAATGATGCAAGCCGACTATCTGCTCCCGCTCCCGTCAATCGCATGGAGATGAGCAACGATATGCTGGCTTCTGCATTGTCGGCTCACGGTTTGAAAGCGGCCTCGCTCAACATCTCGGGCGCAACTGCTCAACTGCAGCTCAAGTCTGTGTCGTTCGGTCAAACGCTGGCATTTCTGGAGCAGATTCAGCAGACCGCGCAAATCAGTGTGGATGCGGCCAAAATCAGCGCACTGAATAAGACCGACATGATTGATGCCAGCTTTACACTGCATCAATCGGAGCAACCCTAAGTGCGCCGTGTGATACTTGTTGGCGTTCTGGCTATGCTTACGGTGTCGATTACCGTACTAGCCCTGCTCCCCGCCAGTTATCTCGCTCCCCTCATAGAAAGAGGCACATCTGGCCTAATCACACTAGGCGATGCCCAAGGAACAATATGGCAAGGCTCGGCATTCATCGCGAGTGCACCCGGCAAAGATGCCGCCATTACACCCTTGTTGCCCGGACGCTTTGAATGGCGTATCTCGCCGAAAATCTTATTGGGCATAATTGATGCGGAACTCTCCAATCCCGGGTCTTTATCAGGCACCGTACATGCCACGGGAAACTGGCATGAGGTGAACGTCAGCCCCGCCGCAATCACGCTACCTGCAGAACGTCTTGCCAGCTTGGGTGCACCACTCAATACATTACGACTTGACGGCAGGATGCGCTTGGTCTGGCAGGCGCTACAAGTATCACTCGCTCAAGGTAAGGCGAACTTGGTCGGCAGTATGGATTTGCAACTGGATGACATCGCCACTCACTTGTCGCCCATCAAGCCGCTGGGTGCTTATAATCTGAGCTTCATATGGCAAGGGCAGCGCGCAGATGTGGCGCTTACCTCAAAATATGGTCCTTTACTATTGAACGGTACAGGGATATTGGAAAACGGTCGCTTGAGATTCAACGGTACTGCCGAGGCTGCTGTGGGTCATAAGCAGCAATTGGCGAATCTGCTCAACCTGCTTGGACAACGCCGCATCATGAATGGTAAAGACATCATCGTTCTATCGCTATAGTAGCCAAATGAAAATACGAGCCATGAGATATATACACTTAGTACTCGCCCTGCTGCTCTGCACGATCAGCCCCTACAGCACTGCGGAGGAAGCATTGGCGACTGGCAATCCTGTCATCGCCAATCAGGCCAACTTCAGCTTCGTCAATGCTGATATCGAGTCTGTCATTAAAGCCATAGGCGATTACGCCGAGGTGACTTTCATCATAGACCCGCGTGTGAAGGGCACACTCACGCTAGTCTCTGAAAAACCGCTAAGCAAAGCGCAATCCCTACAACTGTTAGCATCGGTGTTGCGTATGCAAGGCTATGCAGTGGTCAGCGCCAACGGTTACAGCAAGGTCGTACCCGAATCCGATGCCAAGTTACAGGGCAGTCTGGTCTCGTCCAACAATGCACCTAACGATCAGGTCGCTACCCAGATATTCCATCTCAGTCATGAATCCGCAGCCAATCTGGTCAACGTCCTGCGCCCATTGATCTCACCCAACAACATCATCAACGCCAACCCTGGAAACAACACACTGATCATCACCGACTACACCGAGAATCTGTTGCGCTTGGGTAAGATCATCGCCTCATTGGATGCACCCGCGAACAACAACATCGATGTCGTCAACATACGCTATGCCGTGGCCACCGATATTGCCACCATGGTCAATCGCTTGATGGAACAGAACGGCACAGCCGTAAATTCAGATGCGGGACGTATCGCCATGGCCGACTCGCGCACCAATACCGTGATCGTGCGCGCCCCTACCGAAGCACGTGCCAATCTGGTCAAATCCCTGATCGCCAAACTCGATCAACCCACTACCCAACCTGGCAACGTGCATGTGGTTTATCTCAAGAACGCCGAGGCTGCCAAGCTTGCTCTAACGTTGCGCGCAGTCATGTCTGCAGACAGTAGCTTGCCTCAGCCAACTACAGCGGTCAGTCCACAAGCGGCCCCAGTCACTGCAGTACAAACCACTTTACCTACTGGTGGTGCAGGCGGCTATATACAAGCCGACCCTACCACCAACACCCTCATCATCACCGCCAGCGAACCTGTCTATCGCAATCTGCGTTCCATCATCGACCAGCTTGATGCGCGCCGCGCACAGGTCTACATCGAAGCGCTCATCGTTGAAGTGGACGCCAGCAAACTGGCCGAGTTTGGTGTGCAATGGGGATCACTGGGGGGAGGTGTAAATGGTTCTGGCGGTGCGGGCACTTCGTTTTCGACGGGGGGCAACAATCTCGCCAATCAAGCGGCCGCAAGACTCGCCCCCGGCGGTGTACCCATCGCGCCGGGCAACGGTCTTACACTGGGTTTCCTTGCCAAAGGCCTGGGCTTGGGTACACTTGTGCATGCCCTGCAATCCGATACCAAGACCAACATCCTCTCTATGCCCAACCTCATCACCCTGGATAATGAAGAAGCCAAGATTGTGGTCGGTCAGAACGTGCCCTTCATCACCGGTCAATACACGACTCAGGCCTCGGCAGGTGCTGCCGGTGTAAATCCTTTCCAAACCGTAGAACGCAAAGACATCGGCTTGACCCTCAAAGTGAAGCCGCAAATTTCGCAAGGCGGTACGGTGAAGATGGCAATTTACCAGGAGACCTCCGCGATCTCGCCAACTGTGAACACCGCAGGCTTGATCACCAGTAAGCGTTCGATAGATACCAATGTATTGGTGGATGACGGACAGATCGTGGTGTTGGGTGGCTTGATAGATGACAACCTGCAAGACAACGAAGAAAGCGTCCCCGGTTTGGGTAGCATCCCACTGCTGGGCAACCTGTTCAAATACCGTAGTCGCACCCACAGCAAGACTAATCTAATGGTTTTCATCCGTCCCACCGTGGTTCGTAACAATGAGCAAAGTGTGGATCTGGCGAGTGACCGCTATAGCTACATACGCGCCGCAGAACTCGACAACAAGCCCGCCGACACCTTGCTGATGCCGAATATGCAAGCTCCTTTATTGCCGGAACTAAAAGACGGCAAGATACAAGGCGGCAACTTGTACGACCATAGCGCGAGCCATCCTGCGATGCTGCTCAGCTCCGAGTTGAGCCAGCCCGCATCAAGCACGCCAGCCACTTCGGCTGTCGCCGCCACCACGACTGAATGATGCAAATGGACGCCCGCTTGCTTCCCTACGCCTTTGCCCGCGACTATGCGGTATTGGCCAAGCGCACGGCAGATACGGGTGTGGAAGTCTGCATCTGCAATGACACACCGGCTCATGCCATCGCAGAAATAAGCCGTCATTTTGGACAGCTACACCTATCTCGCCTGCCCAATACAGAACTCCAAGCAGCTATCACTGCCGCTTATGCAGACTCGGGGGGCGATGCAGCACAAGTGATAGACGAGTATGAGTCGGATGTGGATCTGAATAAGCTGATGCAGGATCTGCCGGCAGTCACCGATCTGCTTGATGCCAGTGACGACGCGCCGGTGATACGCATGATTAATGCCCTGCTCACCCAGGCCTTACGAGAAGGTGCTTCCGACATCCACATCGAACCCTATGAACAAATTTCAGTGGTGCGCTTTCGTGTCGACGGCAGCTTGCGCGATGTAGTGCGGCCCAAGAAAGCGATACACGCTTCTTTAATCTCGCGCATCAAGATCATGGCACAACTGGACATCGCCGAGAAACGTCTGCCACAAGACGGTCGCATCACCTTGCGCGTGGGCGGCAAAGCAGTCGATGTGCGTGTCTCCACACTGCCTACCGGACACGGTGAACGCGCGGTGTTGCGTTTGCTGGATAAGCAAGCCGGACAACTGGGTTTACAACATCTGGGCATGGGCACGGAAGTGCTGGCGCAGTTCGACCGACTCATCGCGCAACCGCATGGCATTGTGCTGGTCACCGGCCCCACTGGTTCCGGCAAGACGACGACCCTGTACGCCGCGCTATCGCGCTTGAACGACAACTCAAGCAACATCCTTACCGTGGAAGATCCAGTAGAATATGAGCTGGAAGGCATAGGCCAGACCCAGGTCAATCCGCGCATCGAAATGACCTTTGCCAAAGCGCTGCGTGCCATCCTGCGCCAAGACCCGGACATCATCATGATAGGTGAGATACGCGATCTGGAGACTGCGCAGATCGCCGTGCAAGCATCGCTTACCGGGCATCTGGTGTTAGCCACTTTGCACACCAATGATTCCGCCGCCGCCGTGACTCGATTGTTAGATATGGGCATAGAACCCTTCTTGCGATCCTCTTCATTGCTGGGCGTGGTTGCTCAACGCTTGGTGCGCAAACTCTGCCCGCATTGCAAAACCCACGACGGCACTCACTGGCAGGCACAGGGTTGCGATGCCTGTGCACAAACGGGTTATCAGGGACGTTTGGGCGTTTATGAATTGCTGCTGACCACGGAAGCGATACGTGCGCAGATACACAACCAAGCATCAGAAGCCGAGATACGACTGGCTGCGATACACGATGGCATGCAAACCATGCGCGAGGACGGGCAACGCTGGCTGGCTGAAGGCATCACCACCCAGGCCGAATTGATACGCGTCACCAAGGAGTGACATGGCAGCCTTTCGCTATGAAGCCGCAGATGCACAAGGACACACCAGCAAGGGCGTGGTGAATGCCGACAGCGCACGTGCTGCACGGGCTAATCTGCGTGGCCTGGGACTATTACCCATACAAGTCGAAGCCCTTGCTGCGGATGAAAACGGTGCGACACGCAAGCGTGCTTTCGGCGATCGGTTGTCGACCGTGGAACTGGCTTTATTCACCCGGCAATTGGCCAGCCTGCTGGAAGCCAGCCTGCCGCTAGAGCAAGCCTTCTCGGCACTGCAAGAACAAGCTGAACGTGTGTATATGCGTGACCTGGTCGCCTCCATACGCGCCTCGGTATTAGCCGGCAACTCCTTGTCGAATGCATTGGCTAATCACCCGCAGGACTTTGCCGACATCTATCGCGCACTAGTCGCAAGTGGTGAGCACATAGGTCAATTGGACAAGGTTTTGTCCAGGCTCGCCGACTATATAGAGCGTCGTAATGCATTGGTACAGAAGATCAAGTTGGCCTTCACCTATCCCGCCATCGTCACTGTGGTCGCCTTCGCCATCGTGATATTTTTGCTCACCCATGTAGTACCGCAGATTGTTTCGGTGTTCGCCAACACCAAGCAAAAGTTACCCATCTTGACTGTGGTGATGTTGGGCATCTCGGACTTCGTGCGTCACTACGGATGGATAGTCGCATTAATCATTGCAGCCGCGATCTATGCCTGGCGACGCGCCCTGCGTGATCCCGCCATCAAACTGCGTTTTCATACTTGGCTGTTGACCGCACCACTATACGGACGCTTCGAACGCAGCCTCAATGCCGCGCGCTTCGCCAGTACCTTAGCCATCACCTGCGGCTCGGGCGTGCCCATATTACAAGCCTTGCAAACCAGTCGCGATACGCTGACCAACCTCGCCATGCGCGCACAAATCGATGCGGCGACCAACCGGGTACGCGAAGGTGTGGGGCTAGCCACCGCACTTGCCGCACATCCGCACTTTCCAGCCATGCTCATCCACATGATACGGGCGGGTGAAGCCACGGGCGAACTGCCCGCCATGCTGCAGCGCGCCGCGAGCGCGCAAGAAAGCGATTTGGAATGTCGCGCCATGACCATCGCGGGACTCTTGGAACCCGCGCTGATATTGGCCATGGGCGTAGTCGTCCTGCTCATCGTGCTGGCCGTGCTGATGCCCATCATCGAAATCAACCAACTGGTGCGATAGATACAAAAATGAAGCGCTTCCCCCTAGTCTCAAATTCCATCTTATTCATCGTCTTCTGTGCGTCGGCCGCCTATTGGGGTATGCAGTGGTTACAACCGGCGGCCCGCCCTATCATCGCACCGCCCGCGCCGCCAGAAATAAATGTACCGCTGACTGCCGCGACAGCATTATTCGGGGGTATCGCCGCGAACGGCATGAGTAACTTCCAGCTCACCGGCATCATCGTCGCCGACCGTCCGGGTGAGAGCATCGCCATCATCGCAGTCGATGGTGCGGCCGCACGTCCTTACCGGATCAATAAAGAAATCAAACCCGGCGTGCGTATACAAAAAGTGGAACGCGATCATGTGATGCTGGAACAAAATGGCACACTTAACAGGCTATCGCTGCCGGTCAGGCCGGACGCGGCGGCTTTGCATCTCCCTTAAGGTGTGTATCTGTATCACTTCCCGGACAGGGAAGTTTGCACATAGGCAGCGAAGTCATCTGCCGAAAGCGGTTTGCTGAAGAAATATCCCTGCGCTTCATCGCATCCTTTCATCTTCAGGAAAGCCAATTGCTCTGGTGTCTCCACGCCTTCGGCGATGGTATGCATACCCAGGCTAGTGGCCATGTTAATGATGGCCGAGACGATGGCTTTATCCTCACTATTGACCGAAAGATCGCGTACAAAAGATTGGTCTATCTTGAGTTTGTAGACCTTGAAACGCTTCAAATAACTGAGTGAAGAATAGCCGGTACCAAAATCATCTATGGACATGCGCACACCACAGGCATCCAAGCTATTCATCACCTCGACCGCCGCCTCAGGATTATCCATCGCCACCGCCTCGGTCAATTCCAGCTCCAGGTTACGCGCGGCTAGCCCCGCTTCCTTCAAGGTATCGGTAACCACTTGCACCAGATTGGCCTGACCAAATTGAACGGCAGATAGATTCACCGCGATCATCATGTCGGGCATGCGCATCTCCTGCCAATATTTCATCTGCCTGACCGCAGTACGCAACACCCACTCCCCGATGGGGATGATCAAGCCGGTATCCTCGGCGATAGGGATAAACTCTACAGGTGAAATCATGCCCAACTCGGGATGTTGCCAGCGCAACAGGGCTTCAGCCCCGATGACATGCCCGTCCAGCATGGATACTTGGGGTTGATAGTGCAACACCAGTTGATTCCGCGACAAGGCTTGACGCAGATCGCTCGCCAATCTCAAATTGCGCTCGGAGTTAACCTGCATCGCAGCGGTATAAAAACGATAACCATTACGTCCCGCTTGCTTGGCTTGGAACATCGCCGCATCGGCATTTTTGTACAAGGCTTCCATATCACTGCCATCTTCAGGATAGAGTGCAACGCCAATGGATGCGGTCGAAATCAACTCGCGTCCCTCTATTTTCATGGGTGCAGCAACCACTTCCAGCAACTTTGTGGCGACCGTGGCCGCACCGTTTACATCGGTATCCGGGAAGATAAATACAAACTCATCGCCGCCAATGCGTGAAACGGTATCTTCAGCGCGCAAGGTTGCCTTCAGTCGCGTCGATATCTCCATCAACATCTGGTCGCCTATCGTATGACCTAGGGTGTCATTGATATTTTTAAACAGATCCAGATCGAGCATCATGATCGTCACATGCTCATTGCTGCGCTGCGCCAGATTCAGCGCATAGACCAAGTGATCCCGCAACAGAGTGCGGTTGGGCAAACCGGTGAGCTGATCGAAATGTGCCAGATACTCCATGCGCTCGGCGAAATGTTTCTTCTCGGTCACATCATCTTTGATCGCCAGATAGCCGGTGACTTTACCGCTGCCGTCGCGCACCGGCGAGATTTTGGCGAACTCTATATATTCGCTGCCATCCCTGCGTTTGTTATACAACTCGCCTTCCCACAATTTTCCCTGTGTAAGCGTGGCCCACATTGCGTCATAAACAGACTTGGGAGTCTTACCGGAATGCAGAATGCGCGGATTTTTACCCTTCACTTCGGCCAGGGTATAACCGGTCTGGCGCGTAAAAGTCTGATTGGCGTAAAGGATATTGGCATCCAGATCAGTGACTATGATGGAGCTTCGACTCTGATCCACCGCCAAATTGAGCTTGCTCAATTCGTCTTGCATTGTCTTGATCTCGCTGATGTCGGTCGAAATCCCGCACAAAGCATATATACGGCCCGCCCCATCGCGCAGAGGAAGCTTGACGGATAGATATGTCTTGGTGGCTTGCCCAGGTTGAGTGTTCCGCTCCTCTTTGCTGACACGCTCCCCGAGTTGCAACACCCGTTCATCATTGTGTCGCAATATATCTGCGGTCTCAGCATCAAATAAATCCGCGTCCGTATGCCCCACAATCTCCGCCAGAGATTTGCCGAAAAACTCGCACATCATGCGATTGGCATATTGATATTGATACCGGGTATCTTTGATATAAATATAAGCCTCCACACCATCCAATATCGCAGCCAGTTTGCTTTCACTGTCGCGCAAGGCGTCCATCATCCGGTGGCGTTCGGTTGTGTCGGTAAACAAGGTGACGAATTGCCCCTGTTGGGGTGAATAAGCCGAGACCTCATAGCGCTTGCCCAACGGTGCTGACTCGTATTCAAATTGCGTAGACTGCCCGGTCAGCGCGACCACACCGTAGCGCTCTATCCAGTTTTTTTCTAGATTCGGGATGACCTCCATAACGGTACGTCCAATCAAGTCCTGTTGACGCAGTCCGGTGAGTGTCTCAAAAGCCTGGTTCACTTCCAGGAAGCGATAATCCACCGGCTCACCGCGCTCATCACAAATAATCTCATGCAGGGCAAAACCCGCAACCATGGATTTGAACAGCTGGTGGTAGCGCGACTCACTGCGCAATTTTTCCTGATATACACGCTCAAACTCGCGGGCAGACGCAAACTTATCCAGGGCGAAGTTGATGTCCGTCGCCATTTCCAACAACAACTTGCGCGCATCTTCATCAAAGGCATCTTTTCCACCCGCGTAAAGCGTGAAGGAACCCACAATCTTGCCTTGACACAGCAAGGGCAAAGAAGCCGATGCGGCCCACCCAAACTGCTCACCGCGCTCATGCCAGAGCGCAGTGCGCGCGTCGTGCAAGAAGTCCTGGCACCATACAGGAATATTTTCGCGTACCGCCGTGCCGGTTGGCCCCAGTCCCGTCGGACGCTGCAACGAAACGGATATCTCTATGTTATCCAGATACTCCACACCCTCACCAAAAGAGGCGACCGGGCGAATAAACTCCCCGTCCAACATCCCTATCCAAGCCATCTTCATGGCGCCAAAATTCACGGCATCCATGCATATCTGCGGGAACAACTCATCCTCATCCCGACATCGCACAATCGCCTGGTTGCATTGGCTCAAGGCGGCATACAGTTGGCTCATCCTTTGTATCTTGGCAACATTCTGTATACGTTCCGTGACATCGCGCGACAGTACGATAAAACTTGGAATACCCTGCTGATGATTGGACTTCCGGGCGACGGACAATTCCAACCAATGTTTGCCGGTGGGCAGTTGCAAATCGATTAGCTTACCGTGTGAGTTGCCCTGCTGGGCCGCCTCCCGTATCGCCGCCATAAATATCTCGGCTGCAGCGTTGGGTAATACCTCAAACACCGTGCGCCCCAATATTGATTGCGGCGATACGACCAACAGTTCGGTACGAGACAAGTGAAAATCCAGATAGCGTCCATCAAGATCGATTTCGAACACCGAATCCGGCATCGTATTCAGGGTCGCTTGCAAGCTGGATTTTTGTTCCGCAAGTTGCAGCGTCCGCTGCTGCACACGTTTGCGCAAGATGCGCAAGTTGAGCAAGAACAACGCTGCCAATCCCGCCAATATCAACAGTGTCACCCACACCCAGCGAGGTATAAATTCTTTTTGCGGTGCACCACTCCAGCGTTTAAGACTCTTGTAGTACTCGGAATCCGGATCACGCAATGCGCTATCCAAATAACGCTCTATCGCGACCAGCAACTTGCGCTTGTGTCCATGTTTAACCACATAGAACAAGCGTGCCGGCTGAAATAGGATAGGTGTCTCCAACAGATGGTATAGCCGCGCTTTGTTCTCGCCGAAGTATTTCCCGCCGACGGCTGCATCGGCTTTCCCTTGTTCCACCATCTTGAACGCTGCATCTTGACTGTCCGCGAGCATAATCTGCATGTGGATGCCATAGCCTTCTTGCAGTGATTTTAAGCCTTGCTGCTGGAGGCTGCCGCCGAGGACTGCGATCTTCTTCTTATCGAGATCCACAGGTGAGGTAATGATCAGGTCTGCACGGCGATAGACTTGTGACCAACTATAAAGCGCGGGCGTTTGATGAAAATCGAACAACAATTCCCGGTCGCCGGTGTAGGCCACGTCCGGCATCAAATCCAGCCGACCAGAGGACAATTCGTCCAGACACTGTTGCCATCCGCAAGTCTGATAACTTAATTGCCAGTCGGATTGGGCGGCGATGGCTTCCAGAAGGTCGATCAATATCCCGGCAGGTTTGCCGTGTTCATCGGTGAAAATTTTGGGGTAATTCTCATAGACGCCGACTCTAACTTCTTGCGCGCAGATTGGTCCGCTGAACCAGCCGACCAATAAAAAAAAACAGGAAATATCGCACACGAACTATAGGGCGCATATAAGTCATTGAGCCATCAAAATTTCATAAGGATTATTTATTATGCCATAGGAAACGCGATGACCATTGCTCAATTAAGGGTACTTTTTTGGCCTATATATTTTTGTGACATGTGCTCGTCGGCAACATCAAGACGGGCCATACAAATGACCAATAAAAAAGGACGCTTATTGCTAAGCGTCCTTTGGTATATGGCGTCCCCAACGAGATTCGAACTCGTGTTACCGCCGTGAAAGGGCGATGTCCTAGGCCTCTAGACGATGGGGACTGCGTGCTACTAAAACTAAATAAAAAAGATGCCCGCGACCTCGGCATCTTTTGTTTGTCTGGCGTCCCCAACGAGATTCGAACTCGTGTTACCGCCGTGA
>DAIDMQ010000037.1 GCA_027448945.1 Gallionellaceae bacterium | reverse complement strand
TGGCGCGCGCAATTTGTTAAAGCCGGTAGCGTATTGCGTCTGGGCAGCATACAGGGCGACGGCTGCCGCAGTTATCTGACGGTTGCAGGCGGTTTCGACGTGCCCGATTATCTGGGCAGCAAGGCCACTTTTACGCTGGGTCAGTTTGGTGGTCACGGCGGCCGCACTTTGCGTACCGGGGATGTACTGCATATGGGTAGCCGCGCTAGCGCACCTACAGTCTGTGCATTACCCGCAGAATTGCGCCCCGCTTATGCCCATGCCTGGGAGATTGGTGTGTTATACGGACCGCATGGCGCGCCGGATTTTTTTACCGAGAAAGACATACAGACTTTCTTTGCCACGGATTGGGAAGTGCATTACAACTCCAGTCGTACCGGGGTGCGGCTGATCGGTCCCAAGCCAGAATGGGCACGTGAGGATGGCGGTGAAGCGGGCCTGCATCCCTCCAATATCCACGACAACGCTTATGCCATAGGGGCGGTCGATTTCACCGGCGACATGCCTGTCATCTTGGGGCCGGATGGCCCAAGCCTGGGGGGCTTCGTGTGCCCGGTGACCATTGCACATGCCGAGCTGTGGAAAATGGGGCAACTGCGTCCGGGGGACAGGGTGAGATTCTGTCCGATGACATTGGCGCAGGCGCGTTACCTGGAGCAACTGCAGGATGCGACTATCGTCAAGCTGAAGCAGCCCAAGGATATGGCTGCGTATCCGGCTGCTGCCGATTTGGGTAGTCCGGTGATACACATCACGCCCGCGCGGGATGAACAAGTGCAAGTCGTCTATCGACAATCCGGAGACCGCAATTTGCTGGTCGAATACGGTCCCTTGGTGCTCGATCTGAATTTGCGCTTCAGAGTGCATGCCCTGATGGTGTGGTTGCAGAACGCGATCGCGGCCGGTGAGCTGAACGGCATACTCGATCTGACACCGGGGATACGTTCCCTGCAGATACATTTTGATGCCCGCAAATTGTCGCGCGACGATTTGCTGGAACACCTCGTTTTGGCGGAGCAGCAATTGCCACCGATAGAGGACATGACCGTGCCGACTCGCATCGTGCGTCTGCCGCTGTCTTGGGATGACTCTGCCACGCGCCTGGCAATAGAAAAGTATATGCAGTCGGTGCGCAAGGATGCGCCGTGGTGTCCCAGCAACATCGAATTCATACGCCGCATCAATGGCATTGAGGATATCGAACGCGTGAAAAATATCGTGTTCGATGCGCGCTATTTGGTGATGGGGCTGGGGGACGTCTATCTGGGCGCGCCGGTGGCGACCCCGCTGGATCCCCGTCACCGACTGGTGACCACCAAGTACAACCCGGCACGCACTTGGACGCCCGAGAATGCGGTGGGTATAGGGGGGGCTTACATGTGCGTATACGGCATGGAAGGCCCGGGTGGATACCAGTTTGTCGGCCGTACCATACAGATGTGGAATCGCTATAAGCAAACAGCCGACTTTGAAGCGGGCAAGCCCTGGCTGTTGCGCTTCTTCGATCAGATCCGTTTCTATCCCGTATCAGAAAACGAGTTGTTGCAGATGCGCGAAGACTTCGTGGCAGGGCGTTTCAAACTGGACATCGAAGAGACGACTTTCAGTCTGCACGAGTACAACGATTACCTGAAAGTGAACGACCCGGAAATCAGCGCCTTCCGCGACACGCAGCGTGCGGCATTCGCTGCCGAGCGCGAGATGTGGAAGGCCAATGGACAAGCTGAATATGCTTCGGATACCAGTGTGGCAGAAGCGGGTACGGAGAGTGAGCTTGACCTACCCGCAGGGAGTCGCGCAGTTGCGGCGCATGTTTCGGGAAATATCTGGGCGATCCCCGTTGAAATCGGCAGCATGGTGAAAGCGGGAGAGACACTGGTGGTGATTGAATCTATGAAGATGGAGATCGCGGTAATCGCCCCCTGCGATGGCGAGATCATTCAATTGAATTGCCGTGTCGGCGGTCAGGTTTCCGCAGGGCAGGATTTGTTGGTGGTGCAAAGTCATGAGTGAATTAAATCAAAAAATTGATATGGATATCGCTTCATTGCGTGCGCGCTACCTCAGCGGTGAACTGCATCCCATGCAGTTGATGGCGTCGATACAAGCGCGCATCGCCAAGGATGAACATGGTGTGTGGATTTATCGTTTGTCGACTGATGAATTGCATGATTATGTGGATGCGATCCTGTCGCAAGATATTGCCGACCTGCCGCTCTACGGCATCCCATTCGCGATCAAGGACAACATCGATCTGGCCGGTGTGCCGACCACGGCAGGCTGTCCGGAATATGCGTATGTCGCGCGCCGCCATGCGACTGCCGTGCAACTGCTCATCGATGCGGGTGCGATTCCGATAGGCAAGACCAATCTGGATCAGTTCGCCACGGGTCTTAACGGCACGCGTTCACCCTATGGTGTTTGCCGCAATGCCTTTGATCCCGAATATATCTCGGGGGGCTCCAGTTCGGGTTCGGCGGTCGCCGTCGCGCTCGGCTATGCCAGCTTCAGCTTGGGTACGGATACGGCAGGCTCGGGTCGCGTACCGGCGGCATTCAATAATCTCGTCGGTGTGAAGGCGACCAAGGGCTGGATATCCACTCATGGTGTGGTGCCTGCATGCCGCTCGCTGGATTGTGTGTCTATCTTTGCGCTGAATTCAATTGATGCCGGAGGTATCTTGGAAATCTCGGCGCAATACGATGTGCAAGACGAGTATTCGCGCAAGCGCCAGGCACATGGATTTGATTTTGGCTGTGCAGCGCAATTCCGCTTCGGCATACCCCAAAAAGCGCAGTTGAATTTTTTTGGCAACACCCAGGCCGAGCTGTTGTTCCAGCGTAGTTGTACGCGTTTGCAGCAACTGGGCGGGATACCGGTGGAGATCGATTTCTCAGCCTTTTTAGAAGCCGCGCGTTTGCTCTATGAAGGCCCTTGGGTTGCCGAGCGTTATGCGGCGATCAGCAACTTCTTCGATAGCCATAACAGTGTCATCCATCCCGTGGTGCGCGAGATCATCGCGGGTGCGGGACGTTACTCCGCTGCCGATGCTTACCAAGGCATGTATAGATTGGAAGCCTTGCGTAAAGAGGCCGAGTCGATCTGGACATCGATAGATTGTTTGCTTACCCCCACTGCCGGCACAATCTATCGTATCGATGAGATGTTGGGCGATCCGATACGCCTGAATGCCAATCTGGGCTATTACACCAACTTCATGAATCTGCTGGACTGTGCCGCTGTCGCGGTCCCGGCTGGCTTCCAAGAAAATGGTTTGCCGTTTGGTGTCACCTTGGCCGCGCCCGCGCATCAGGACGTGCCGCTGCTGCATCTGGCGGAGAGATTGCTCGCTAAAGATGACGTATCTGCTCATTCCGTAGGTCGGGATACATCGCTACATGTCGGACTGAAGTTCGACCAACTACCCGGCAGAATTCGCGTCGCCGTGTGCGGCGCGCATCTGCAAGGTCTGCCGCTCAATCATCAGCTCACATCACGCGGTGCGCATTTGCTGGCACGCACGCGCAGCAGCCAGGATTACAAACTGTACGCATTGCCCGGCGGCCCGCCCTATCGGCCGGGCATGGTGCGCGTTGCACAGGGCGGCAATGCCGTCGAAGTGGAAGTGTGGGAGATGGCGGCGCGCGAGTTCGGTTCATTCGTGGCGGGCATCCCCGCCCCGCTGGGCATAGGCACGCTCACGCTGGCCGATGGCTCTTCGGTGCCGGGTTTCATCTGTGAGCAGTATGCCGTTCACGATGCGGAAGACATCACCCGCTTCGGCGGCTGGCGCGCCTACCTTGCAAGCAGGATTGCGTGATGGAACTGCAAATATTCAAAACCTTGTGGGGGCGCACCGGTTCGATCGCCGAGGCCGCTGACCAAGCCGTTGCGGCGGGTTTCTGCGGCTTGGAGTCAAGTGCCGATCTGAATCGGGAAGATACTGCCCAATTGCACGCGGCATTGCAGACCCGCCAGCTTGCCTACATACAGGAGATCGTTACGGCGGGTAACTATGTGCCACGCCGTGATGCGACCGTTGCGGAACATGTGGCTGATGCCAAGCGCCAGATGTATCTCGGTATGTCCTTGCAACCATCGCACGTGACCATCATCGGTGGTTGTGATGCATGGACGATAGCGCAGAGCGTGAGTTTCTTTTCGCAAGTCAGGGAGATTGCCGCCAGCCTGAATATCAACTGCAGTTTTGAGACGCACCGCAGCCGTTCCTTATTCAATCCCTGGACCACGCTGGAGATATTGCACCGTCTTCCCGAGCTGCAGTTGACCTGTGATTTCAGCCATTGGGTGGTGGTGATGGAGCGTCAGTTGAGCAATGACTGGGAGATGGTCTGCGAAGTTGCGCGGCATGCAAAACACATCCATGCGCGGGTCGGTTATGACCAGGGGCCGCAAGTCCCGCATCCCGCCGCACCCGAGTACCAATCCGCTCTTGAAGCGCATCAGCGTTGTTGGGAAGCGATCTGGAATGAGCAGCACTCGCAAGGGTGTCGGCATTCGACCATGACACCTGAATTCGGTCCGGACGGATATATGCACACACTGCCTTATACGCAACAAGCTGTTGCCGACCTTTGGGAGATCAATCGCTGGATGGCGAGTACCGAGCAGGCGCATTTTCAGGCATGGCGCAGCAGCCAAGCCGTACCGGGGTCGTTTCACCAATGATGTGCACGGCGTGAGTGTTGCCGCGCGCAAACAGTGCAAGCGCAGCAGGAAGTGTCATGCAATGCCTGCGGCATCGGGCAGTTTTTCAAGTGGCACGCAATATGCTTTTTTAGTATCACCGTAGCAAGGCATTTATCTTTCAACTTAAACAAGGAGCAGCAAAATGCAAATCAAGAAACTCATCGCGACCGGTCTATTACTGTCGGCATCCTTTTCTGCAACGGCGGCGACACCGATGAAAATCGCGCTGACCACATGGATAGGTTATTCACCCTTTTATGTTGCGGAAGGCAGGGATATTTTTAAGAAGCATGATCTGAATGTGACGCTGCAAACTTTCGCCGACCCCGCGATGTTGCCTTCAGCCCTGACCAGCAAGGCTGCCGACGGTGCATTGATGACATACGATCAAGTCATCGGTGCGGCTGCGCAAGGTCAAGTGTTCAAGGTCGTATTGCCGGTCGATTATTCGAACGGTGGTGATGCGGTATTGGCGGATAACTCCATCAAGAAGATTACCGATTTGAAGGGCAAGAAAGTCGCTTATGCACCGTTGTCACCTTCGGATTTCCTGATCTCTTATGCATTGAAAGTCAACGGCATGAGTGACAAGGATATCAAGCCCGTCAACATGACACCCGAGGCGATACCTTCGGCGATGGCGTCCAAAGCTGTTCCGGCGGGTGTGACCTATGAGCCTAACGTCTCGCAGATCTTGGCGATGGATGGCGGCAGCAAGTTCCATGTGATTTATTCTTCCAAAGAAGCGCCGGGCTTGATTGCGGACGTGTTGGTTTTCGACGAAGCGCACATCAAAAAGGACGGCAAAGCAATCACGGCTTTGGTCCAGGCGTACCTTGAAGGTCTGGCTTATATGAAGTCCAATCCCAAGGAAGCTTCGGAAATTATCGGCAAGGCAATCGGGGTCTCGGGTAAGGAAGTGCTGGAGCAGTTGTCCGGGGTATACAACATCCCCGCTGCCGAGATGAAGCAACCCTTTGCCAAGGGCAAGGACACCAAGTCTTATTTTGTGAGTGGCGAAGTCATCAATGGCATCTTGCTTAAAAGCGGCCAGATCAAAAAAGCCATCGCGATTCCCGGCACTTTGGACGATCGTTTTGTGAAGGCGGCAGCAAAATAATTTGCTATCGCTCCGGTCAGATAGCCGGTGCAATGTTTGCCAAACATGACAAGCACCGTGCAGCATGGCGGTGCTTGTCTTTTATGACCTGCTGGAATGTGTGTGAAGGGAATGAGTGTGCGTAGAAATGAGTCCGTGGCCACATCATCGCTGCTGCTGGGTGCGTTGTTCTGGGGGTTGTTTTGGTGGCCATTGAAAGCCATCGATGCGGCCGGTATACACGGCAGCATCGTGCAAGTCATCGCTTTCGGTGCCGCGACGCTTTTGATGTTGCCCCTGGTCTGGCATGACCGTGCGGGCTGGCGCGGAAGATCGGTCAATCTTTTGCTGGTTACTTTACTTGGCGGATGGGCGAATGCCTCATTGGTCGTCGCGCTGACGCTGGGTGATGTCGTGCGCGTGATGTTGTTGTTCTATCTCGCGCCGGTATGGACCATCCTTGCAGCGCGTGTGATGCTCGGTGAACCCATCACCCAGTTGCGCATCCTCGCATTGGTGTTGGCACTCTCCGGGCTATACGCAACCCTGGGCGGCAGCGAAATATTCGCGACTGCACCGTCACTCATCGACCTGTTGGCACTCTCTTCCGGGCTGGCGTTCGCCTTGAACAATGTGGTCGTAAGGGTGGGACAAGGTTTGCCCAATAGTGCGCGTACAGCCGCCATCATGGCGGGCTGTGCGATCATTTCATTGGGATATATGGTTTTTGAAGGAGGCACGGCGACGCAACCCGATGCGACACAAGTCATGCTACTGGTGGCTTTCGGGGTGTTCTGTGTATTGCCGGGCACCCTTGCAACGTTCTATGGGGTTGCGCATCTCGCTTCCGGCAAGGCGGCGATCTTGCTGCTGTCCGAGTTGGTGATAGGCGTGGTTTCTGCAGTACTGATAGGTGATGCGCATTTGTCTTTGAATGAAATCTTTGGCGGCTTGCTGATCTTGCTTGCGGCGGTGATCGAGATACGCACTGAGGCGCATGCGGATGACTCGCCAGCCCCGCCGGTCGGCTCAATACAGGAGGGCAGATTGTCATGACACGGGTGAATAAACTGTGGCCTTTACTCACGGCGACGCATCGTTACGACAAATCGCTTTCTACGCGCGGAACGGGACACGGACACATCATACAAGCACCGATATTGGCGTATCTGATCGAGACAAGTAATGGTCGCATCCTGTTCGACGTGGGGTGTGATTACGCCAAGATCGCAGATGCAAAATTACGTGCGCAATATTACGATCCGACAACGTTTGCTTTTGGCGCACCCGAGATGAGCGAGGCGCAGCGGCTGCCAAATCATTTGGCCGGCATGGGGCTCACACCTGCCGACATTGATGTGGTCTTCTTGAGTCATCTGCATTTCGATCATGCGGGCGGCTTGTGCGATGTGTGCGGCAAAGAAGTGCATGTACAACGGGATGAGATCGTTGCGGCACGAACAGGTTTGGACAATGCCTATTTCGCGGATGATTTCAAAGGCGATTTGCCCTGGAAAATCAAGCAGGGCGAATACGAACTGGTGCCGGGTGTGCGTGCTATCTCTACCCCCGGCCATACCGCCGGGCATATGTCATTGTGGGTAGAGTTACCCAGGGGCGCACCTGTTGTGTTGTGCGGTGATGCGGCCGATCTGAAAGAAAACCTGGAGTATGAGATTGCACCGGGACTATGCTGGAATGATGACAGTGCATTGGCGATAGACAGCATACGCAAACTTAAGCAGGTCGCAAAAGAAGGCCAAGCGACACTCTGGCCGAATCACGACATGGCTTTTTATGAGACGCTCAAAAGATTTCCATCGTTCCATGAGTAAGCCGGTATCCGGCAGTGGTGGGTGTATTGAAGAAATCAGGCATCCAGCGGGTACAATTATGCCCCCTCTAAACGACCAACTACCGATACCGATTTATGGCCGCGATGAATCAACAGCACGATACATTCAAACACACCACGCGCATCTGTCTGATACGCCACGGCGAAACCGGATGGAATGCGAGCAAGCGCATACAAGGGCAGCTCGATGTTGAGTTGAATGAGAAAGGCGTGACACAGGCACAGGTGCTGGCCGGGGCGGCGCGGGACTGCGAGTTCGCCGCGATCTATAGCAGCGACCTCATGCGTGCGGCCGAGACAGCGCGGCATTTGGCAGCGGGCCGTGCGCTACAGGTAGTTACCATGACGGATTTGCGTGAGCGTCATTTCGGTGATTTTCAAGGCTTGTTGAACAGCGAGGTGCAAGCGCGTTGGCCTGACGAATTCGAGCGTTACCGCAGCGGTGATGCGCAGTTTGATTTCTTCAGCGGCGAGGCGCTGCTGCCTTTCCGGCAACGTATCCTGGCGGTGTTCGAAGCTTTGGCCGCCAAGCATCGCGGCCGGCAGATCGCGGTGGTCACCCATGCGGGTGTGTTGGATGTGATGTATCGCCAGGCGACTGCACGGTCTATCGAAGCGCCGCGCGATTTCCCCATCCCCAATGCGGTGTTGAACCAGTTTACCCGTGATGCGCGCGGGTGGCGGGTGACGCACTGGGGCGGTGTGGCGGTGGGCAACGCACTAGACGCGGTCGAATAAGGCCCGCCTCAGCGTTTACCCAGCCCGGGAAAACCGGGTATGCCTTGCAGATATTTTTCGCCGTGTACTTTGCTTTCGGTGTGCATGAATTCCAGAAACGTCTTGGCGACCACCGAGAGTTGACGCTCGCGCGGATAAGCCAGATACCACTGTCGCTGGATGGGAAAACCCTGCACATCGAGGATGACCAATTCGTTGCTGGTGCGCTCCAACGCCAGTGTGTGTGCCGATAGCACGGCGATGCCCAACCCGCCCGCGACCGCTTGTTTGATCGCCTCGTTGCTGCCCAGCTCCATCTTGATCTTGAGTTTCAAGTCCCTATCCTTGAAGTATTGCTCGGTCGCCAGACGCGTGCCCGAGCCGGGTTCGCGCATCAAAAATCCCTCCTGAGATAAGCGTTCCGCGCTGATGGATTTGAGCCGTGCAAGCGGATGGTGTATGTCTGCCAGCACCACCAGGGGGTTCTCCATGAAGGGCTCCAGATGGATGTCCATATGCTCGGGCGGGCGGCCCAGCACGTAGAGGTCGTCCAGGTTTTCGTTTACCCGCTGCAAGATACGTTCACGATTGATGACGTTGAGGCTTACCTCTATGCCCGGATAGCGGTGGCTGAACATGCCCAACATGCGCGGCACAAAATATTTGGCGGTGGTGATAATCGCCAAGCGTAATCGACCCGCTTTGATGCCTTGCATTTCTGATACCAGCATCTCAAAGCGTGCCAAGCCATCAAAAATTTCCCGACAAGTTTTTAATAATTCTGTACCCGTTTCAGTCAGAAATAATCGTTTGCCGACCTGTTCGATAAGGGGTTGACCAACGATCTCGCTGAGCTGTTTTAGCTGTATGGAGACGGTGGGTTGGGTGGTGTGTAATTCCTCTGCGGCCCTTGTGTAGCTTAGGTTGCGTGCCGCCGCCTCAAAGACCTTGAGCTGGCGCAGCGTGGCATTCTTCATCATGTGTGCAACCCCTCATTCATTGATAAATATCTATAGTAACCATGAAAAAATACAATTTTTCTTAATGGTTGTCTATGAATATAGTTGCACCACGTTCAGTTGAACGCGAAGTTTTGCCGGTGGCAAAGCTGATGATGATCTAACTTTAAGTGGGGGTAATAACCATGGCAGTAAAAAAGTATAGCGCCGGTGTTAAAGAATACCGTGAAACCTATTGGATGCCCAATTACACACCAAAAGACACTGACATTTTGGCGTGTTTCAAAATCACGCCTCAGGCAGGTGTGCCGCGCGAAGAGCTGGCTGCTGCGGTTGCGGCCGAGTCTTCTACAGGTACCTGGACCACCGTGTGGACAGATCTGTTGACCGATTTGGATTACTACAAAGGCCGTGCGTATCGCATTGAAGACGTGCCCGGCGACGACACCTGCTTCTATGCATTCGTGGCTTACCCTATCGACTTGTTTGAAGAAGGCTCGATGGTGAACGTGCTGACCTCTTTGGTGGGTAACGTGTTCGGCTTCAAGGCATTGCGCGCATTGCGTTTGGAAGACGTGCGCTTTCCTATCGCTTACATCATGACGTGCGGTGGTCCGCCACAAGGTATCCAGGTTGAACGCGACATCATGAATAAGTATGGCCGTCCATTGCTGGGTTGCACCATCAAACCCAAGCTGGGATTGTCGGCGAAGAACTACGGTCGTGCGGTGTATGAGTGCTTGCGCGGCGGTTTGGACTTCACCAAGGACGACGAGAACGTCAACAGTCAGCCCTTCATGCGTTGGCGCGCCCGTTTCGACTTCGTGCAGGAAGCGATTGAAAAAGCAGAACGTGAAACCGGCGAGCGTAAGGGCCACTACCTGAACGTAACCGCGCCCACGCCGGAAGAGATGTACAAGCGTGCCGAATACGCGAAAGAAATCGGTTCGCCGATCATCATGCACGATTACCTGACGGGCGGTTTGACTGCCAATACAGGACTGGCTAACTGGTGCCGTGACAACGGGATGTTGTTGCACATCCACCGTGCGATGCACGCCGTGCTCGACCGCAATCCTCACCACGGTATTCACTTCCGCGTGTTGACCAAGGTGTTGCGTTTGTCGGGTGGCGACCACCTGCACTCAGGTACGGTGGTCGGCAAGCTGGAAGGCGACCGTGCTTCGACTCTGGGTTGGATCGACATCATGCGTGACGAGTTCATCAAGGAAGACCGCAGCCGTGGCATCTTCTTCGATCAAGACTGGGGTTCTATGCCGGGCGTGATTCCGGTGGCTTCAGGCGGTATCCATGTATGGCACATGCCGGCACTGGTGAACATCTTTGGTGATGACTCCGTGTTGCAATTCGGCGGCGGTACTCTGGGTCACCCATGGGGCAACGCGGCGGGTGCGGCGGCTAACCGTGTGGCGTTGGAAGCGTGCGTAGAAGCGCGTAACCAGGGTCGCGAGCTGGAAAAAGAAGGCAAGGACATTCTGACCACTGCCGCAGCAAGCAGTCCGGAGCTGAAGATCGCGATGGAAACATGGAAAGAAATCAAGTTTGAATTTGACACAGTGGACAAACTGGACGTTGCGCATAAATAAGCCAATCCGCAACCGTGCATAGGCACGGTTGCACCAGCGACCAGATAACTTAAAGGAAAATAAAATGAGCGAAATGCAAGATTACAAATCCCGCGTGTCTGACCCAGCCAGCCGCAAGTTCGAGACTTTCTCTTACTTGCCTGCGATGAGCGATGACAACATCAACAAACAAGTTAAATACCTTATCTCCAAAGGTTTTAACCCGGCGATTGAACACACCGAGCCGGAAAATCTGATGGATAACTACTGGTATATGTGGAAGTTGCCGATGTTTGGTGAAACCGACGTGGCGCGCGTGGTGGCGGAAGCTGCCGCTTGCAAGAAGGCCAACCCGAACAATCACGTTCGCTTGGTCGGCTATGACAACTTCAAGCAGAGTCAGGGTGCTGCCATGGTGATTTACCGAGGCAAAACCGTTTAACCGCATCACTCCCTTGGCCCCCGCTGCTGATCCGGTGGGGGACTTTTTAAAGTCCGTATCGGGACGTAAATGATTGCCGCGCGATTCTTTACGCCCCCGTGTTTTAATCTGGATGGAGCTAACCATGACTGACATCATCGAGCAGTATTTGATTAAAAAAGAACCTTACTATCGTCCCGTGGGTGATGAAGTCGAAGTGTTTGACGCAACTTACTCCGTGCGTATACCGATGATGCTCAAAGGCCCGACGGGTTGCGGCAAGACGCGTTTCGTCGAGCATATGGCGTGGCGTTTGGGCAAGCCGCTGATTACCGTGGCTTGCAACGAAGATATGACCGCTTCCGATTTGGTGGGTCGCTTTTTGTTGGATGCCAACGGCACGCGCTGGCAAGACGGGCCGCTCGCAATCGCGGCACGTTACGGTGCGATCTGCTATCTCGATGAAGTGGTCGAAGCACGACAAGACACGACGGTGGTGATTCATCCGCTGACCGATAATCGTCGCGTATTGCCTTTGGAAAAAAAGGGCGAATTGCTGCATGCACATCCGGATTTCAGTCTGGTGATCTCCTACAACCCCGGTTACCAAAGTTTGATGAAAGACTTGAAGCAGTCGACCAAACAACGATTTGGCGGACTGGACTTCAACTACCCCGCGCATCAGGCGGAGAGCGAGATCGTGGTGCATGAAACCGGCGTGTCCATGGAAGTCGCGGGCAAGCTGGTGAACATCGCGGAGCGTGCGCGCAATCTTAAAGGCCACGGTTTGGATGAAGGTATTTCCACGCGTATGTTGGTGTACGCAGGTTCCCTGATCGCCAAAAATGTTCCCCCGCTGACGGCTTGTCGTGTTGCCCTAGTACGCCCAATCACCGACGATCCCGACATGCGGGATGCACTGGATGCCGCTGTCACTACATTTTTTAGTGATCAATAAACGCACACTCTCTCATTCGGCCCGCGCCGCGATGAGGGGACTTTTTAGAGATGAGCCATGTCTATAAAACTGGAAGACTACCAAGCGTTATTAGACGGACTGCCGCACGAAGCAGTGCAAGTTTTGCATGCATCTTGGGGCGAGGCGACTAAAGCGTTTTCTTCGCGGGGCCTGGATAACTATTTGAAGGCGGCCTCGGCAATCAATCAACTCGGACGCGGGTCAGGCCTGGTTATTGCCTGGTTGGAAGAAGCGCCGCAGGTGAGCAAAGAAATAGGCGAAGAAGTGATCGTCGATCTGGCGCAGACCGCGATGAACCTAACGTCCAAAACCTCCGCTTCGGTGATCGAGTTGATGCTCGCCACCTCAGCCACGGCGGCCCGTCGTTTGGGCGACGCGCAACTGTTTTTGAATTATCTGCAATTCGTCGATTCCCTGGTATCCAAAGCCCCGCGCGGCGTGCGTCCGATGCTGGACAAGCTCGATGTGCTGTTCAGCCAGCTTACACTGGGCGGTTTGCGCCGCTGGGCGTTGTGGGGCGCACATGCGCATCGCACCAACTATGAGGAGCAGTTCAGCTATTTCAGTCTGAACTCCAAAGAGTCGCTGGCAATGCTGCAAAAAGAGCGCAAGGGCACGCTGTTCGTCGATGTGCAGCGACGCATCAACATGTATCTGCGCGCCTTGTGGGGACGTGATTTCTTTTTGCGCCCGACATCGGGAGATTTTGAAACTCGGGTCGGCTACAGGCCTTACATAGAAGGTTATTTGATGCACTTGCCCGATGCCTATGATGATTTCGAGGGCATCACGGGGCTGGAGTTGTATCGCGCGGCTGCCGCACACAGCGCGGCACATATCGCCGAGACCGGCACGCCGATTTCCGCCGAGTCGCTCAATCCATTGCAGATGGCGGTGATCGCGGTCATTGAAGATGCGCGTGTGGAAACTTTGTCGATACGCCGTATGCCCGGCTTGCGTCCGCTGTGGGCAAAATTCCACACCATTACTGCCACACAGAATGCCAGCGTGGGGGATTATCTGAACCGTTTGGCGCGTGCGCTGCTGGATGCGGATTATGCGGATGAAGACGCGTGGGTAGCCGAGGGTCGTGTGTTGTTTGCCCAAGCGGCAGAGCGTTTGCAGGACAATTTGGTGTCATGGGAAATAGGCGTGCAACTGGCGCACAAATTGAAGGACAAAGGCATAGCCTTCAATCCGCGTAGCGATGAGCTGACTGTTCCGTACCGCGACGACAATCGCTACTTCTGGGCGTTTGAAGAATTCGATTCCGATCAGGCTGCGGCGGCGGGTTACGAGACCGTCAAGCAAGTGCGCAAGTACGTCAGCGTGATGGAAATGGTCAATGAACTGGACTGCGAACTGGCCGGCGATGACGCGCAAGAAATCTGGGTGCTCGGCACGGAGTTGCGCCCTTACGAAGACATGGGCAAGTCTTATAACGAGATGGAAGGCAAAGAGCCGGTTTCCGATCCGTATCACTACGCCGAGTGGGATTACCAGATACAACTGGAGCGCCCGAGTTGGACGACGGTGTTGGAGAAGCGCCCCAAGGTCGGGGATTTGCAAGTCATCGACGACATCGCCGCACAACACAAGCGTGTCATCGCGCAAATGAAATTCTTGCTCGATGCGATGCAGCCGCAAGGCGTAACACGGATACGCAAACTGGAGGATGGCGACGAACTCGATATCAATGCGGCAATCGCAGGCAGTATGGATATACGCATGGGGATGCAGCCGGACCCGCGCATCATGATGCGCAGCGTGCGCAAAATCCGCGATATCTCGGTGATGGTACTGCTGGATCTGTCCGAATCCACCAACGACAAAGTGGCCGGACAAGAACACACCGTGCTTGATTTGACGCGTCAGGCGACGGTGTTGCTGGCGGATGCGATCAACAAAGTGGGCGACCCGTTTGCGATACACGGCTTTTGTTCGGATGGCCGGCATGGCGTGGAATATCAACGCTTCAAAGACTTCGACCAACCTTATAACGAAGTCCCCAAGGCCAGATTGGCGGGCATGACCGGGCAACTTTCGACGCGTATGGGGGCGGCAATACGCCACGCCACGCATTATTTGAAGCGTCAACGCTCGGCGAAAAAATTGCTGCTGGTGATCACCGATGGCGAACCTGCCGATGTGGATATACGCGACCCTCAATATCTCCGTCACGACGCAAAAAAGTCGGTCGAAGAAGCGGGACGCAATGGAATACTCACTTACTGCATGAGTTTGGATCCGCGTGCGGATGAATATGTTTCACGCATCTTCGGCGCAAAGAATTATATGGTGGTGGACCAAGTAGCACGCTTGCCGGAGAAACTGCCTTTGCTTTATGCGGGTTTGACACGCTGATTCGGATAACCACTTGGATACAAGCTGGAAAGCTTGAGTCTAGTCAAAAACTTGCAAGCACTACGACTACTGACTTACGACTATTTTCTCGGTAAATAAAAATGACTCAAATCACATACGCAGGACTGCACAACGACGAAAACGGCGGCATGACTAACTTGGCTCAAATCGTTAAAGACGGTTGGGTGTTTGGCTTCATTCCCGACAGCGAGGATTGTGCAGGATGGACGGCGGGACAGATACAGAATCTGTATGAGAAAACCCATGAAGAGTGGGAAAAGTACGGCCATCTACCCAGCCATCTGCCACCCGATCTGTTGGCGCGCTACATGAGCATCCATGAGGCTGCGATCAAACATGCCAAGGAACAAGGTTGGGATGCCGAGCTGGGAGACGACGATTAGGAACGGGCCCGAGTGCCGGGAAATTTGAGTACCCGTGCGGGTTGCAGCGGTCGTTGTTGCAGGGACAAGGCGGTTAATGCGCGTGCCAATTCGGCTTGCAGGCGCGGCATGAGCGCGGCGCTGCCGGCTTGGTAATTCACCGCCAGATAATTCACCGCCTCGTTGAGCGCGTGGCGCTGTTGTGGATGAAATTGCCGCCATGCAATGTCTATCCAGCATTTGCGCATGCCGTCGATGAACACGAATTCCTCGTGATCTATGACGGCAAGGTATTGCATGCTGCGTATCGGGACGAACAGGCAACCGTGCGGGGTCTGTTCCAGTAGGGTGATGGCAAGATTGTAGGTGGCGGCGGGCAGGGTGCGCGCTTCTTGTGACAGTGCCGCGTCGCGATAACAAGTGAGTTCCATGACGGCATTCTACGGTTTTATGCACGCTGCGACGATAGCCGATAAAAGTAGTGAAGGGGGCTGCGATGAGTCATATTGAAAAACTGGTGGATGGCTTCAAGCGCTTTCGCGGCGGGCGGTATGCGCAGCATCACGATTTGTTCGAGCGCCTCGCCACGCAGGGGCAAGCCCCCAAGACTGTGGTGGTGGGCTGCTGTGATTCGCGGGTCGATCCGGCCATCGTCACCGATTGCGATCCCGGTGATCTGTTCACCATACGCAACGTCGCCAATCTGGTGCCGCCCTATGAGACCGGCGGCAGTTTTCACGGCACCAGTGCGGCACTGGAGTTCGCGGTCTGTGATCTGGCAGTGGAAAACATCATCGTGTTGGGGCATTCGCACTGCGGTGGCATACGCGGGCTGATGCAGCAGGACAACGCGACGGCGCGTGCCAACAGTTTTGTCAAAGACTGGATGCGCGTCGCGGCGCATGCGCGCAACCGCGTGTTGGCGCGTATGCAGGGCGATTCGCAAGAGGCATGTCTGCGCGCCTGCGAACAGGAAGCGATTTTAGTGTCGCTGGACAATCTGCTGACTTTTCCCTGGGTATTGGAACGGGTCATGCAAAAGAAGCTGACGCTACACGGTTGGTATTTCGATATGGAGCGCATCGAGCTGATGCGCTATGACCCGGGCAGCAATCGTTTCATCGCATTCGAGTAAAGCGTGGTTCTTGAAATTGATGAGGAGTTAAACAATGTCAGCAAACAATATGCGCCCCGCCATCATGGTGGGCATCCTTACCGGCAGCCCCACCGACCTGCCCACCGTGGTCAAGGTCCGCGATACCCTGAGTGATCTGGGCATCAGCAGTGAAATCATCGTTGCCTCCGCGCATCGCACCCCGGACAAGGTGTTTAAGTATCTGGAGCGCGCCCATAGGGAGAATGTGCAGGTCTTGGTCGGTTGTGCCGGGGTTGCGGCGCATCTGGCCGGCGTCATCGCCGGACATACGCGTCTGCCGGTGATCGGTCTGCCGCTTTCGGGCGGTGTGATGTCGGGTCTGGATGCTTTGTTGTCCACGGTGCAGATGCCGCCCGGTGTGCCGGTCGCGACAGTCGCGGTGGACGGCGCCAAGAATGCGGCGATGTTGGCGGCCCGCATACTCGCGCTGAAATATCCGGACATCAATCAGGCTTTGGAAGAGGCCGCGCGTCAGGAGCGTAGCCGTTATGAGCAGAGTGCCGAGGCGGCACTGGCGGGGCTTACCCCGCGCTAGGGGACATCATGGCACTCGTCCATCTCAATGACATGCTTAACCACGCTTACCGCCATAACTACGCGCTAGGCGCTTTCGGCGTGGTCGATCTACGCTTCCTGTCCGGCATCATGCAGGCGGCTGAAAACTGCCGCGCACCTGTGGTACTGAATCTGATCGAAGCGCATTTCTGCCATTACGATTTTGAGCTGCTGATGCCTGCCGTGCTGGCCGCAGCCAAACGTGCCGCTGTGCCAGTGGCAATCAACTTCGATCATGGCAGTAGTCATGAGCATGCCGGGCGTGCAATACGTGCGGGCTGTAACGGAGTGATGGTGGACACTTCCATGTTGCCTTTCTCTGACAATCTTTGGCAGACCCGTGAGTTGGTCAACATCGCACATGCCTGCGGCGTGACGGTGGAGGGTGAGCTGGGATATGTGCCGGGTGTGACGGGCGAGAGCGCCAAACTGCATCCGGGAGAGCTTAGCTATACCTCGGCTGCGGAAGCGGCTGGTTTTGTAGCGCGCACGGGTGTGGATAGTCTGGCGGTGTCGATAGGCACTGTGCATGGTCGTATGAAGGGGATGCCCAAGTTGGATTACAACCGATTGGCGAAGATACACGAGGCGACTTCCATCCCTTTGGTGATACACGGCGGCACCGGTTTGTCAGATGAGCAATATCGCAAGCTCATTTCTCATGGTGTGGCCAAGATCAATTACTACACCGCATTGGCCGAGGTTGCCGCGCGCAGCGTGCGCGAGCAATGCGCGGCGGACCGCAAGGCCGACTATGGCAACTTGCCCGACCATGTCAGCGAGGTGGTGCGCGTTGAGACCGAGCGCTGCATGCGTTTGTGGGGAGCCGGGGGGCGGGCGGCCGAAGTGTTGGCGCAATGCAAGCCTTGGGCCGAAGTGCGGCATCTCACGCTGTTCAATATTTCATCTGCCATCGCGGAAAATGAAATACCCGTGCTGTTGGGCGAGACGGTTGCCGCTATCGAGATGCGTCCCGGAGTGCGTCGTGTGCATATCGCCAAAACAGATCAAGCCCGCTACAGCCTGATGGTGGATTTTTCGAGTCGTGAGGCGATGAACAACCATCGCAAGCTCGGCAAGGAGCTGTCTCTGCACCAGAAATTATTGATGAATAACATGGAAGACACGCTCAGCTTGGAACTCCAAACGCAGTGATTATTCGCTTTCCAAATGGTCTGCTTGTGTGAAGTTCCAAGTGCGTGTGATGGTGAGGACGTCGGTGTCGCGCCGGATGTCGGGCGGCAAAGGCGAGAAAGGTGCAGCCAATTTGACTATGCGCATCGCCGCCGCATCCAAGATGCGCTGACCGGAAGAACGGCTCACTTCTATACTCTCCACGCTGCCATCGGCCTTGATGGATACCGATAACTGCAACTTGCCATAGATCTGCTGGCGTCGCGCCTGCTCGGGATAGTTGAGGTTGCCGATGCGCTCGACTTTGACGCGCCAGTCTTCGATGTATTGTGCGAAGCGATATTCCTTGGTGCGTGCGCCTATGAAGGTTCGGCGTGGCATCTTTTGGTAGGCTTCCATGTTCTTGCTGATCTGCGCTTCCAGTCGGATGATCTCCAGGCTCTTTTGTACGAGATCTTCACCGTCAGCCTGTGCAGTCGCGGCTTGCTTGATGATCTCGGGTTGCGCGACGGTGCGATCATTCTTGATCTGCGTGAGCAAACGTTTTGACTCTTCTTCCAGGGAGGCCAAGGTCTTGGCTTTTTGTTCCGGGGTGAATTGCTTGTCGTCCTGCAAGGTCGGCATAGGCGTTTTGGCCTGCCTGTCATCAGTGGTGTTGCCGCCGCCGTCCAGATTGGCTTGCGCGAGTGCATCAGCATTTTCGGGCTTGGACTTGGACTTGCTGTTGACCAGCACCACTTGCAAGGGCTGACTGAAATTGGGCAGTTTGCTCGGGTCAGGCAATACCAGTGTCACCCCCCAGATCGCAAATGCGTGGAACGCCAGCGAGCCGAGCATGGTTGTGGTCAGTAGCTTGTCGAGTTTACCGCTCAAGCAGCTTCCTCCGTGACGGCGACAGCCGCTGTTTCCGCGCCGATGAAGCGGGTATGCAGGTTAAGGTCGATCAGATCTATGTCGCCCACGCCCAGTGTGACTTTGGTGCCGGGAGCTTGTTCCGGCATGGCGTGCGCTTTGAACACCAGCGGGATGTTGGCGACGCGTACAAGATTCTCGCGCAACACGGTTGCCTGCAACGTTTCCACATGCTCTTGCTGTATCCAGCGCAAGCACCAGTAGCGCTCCATCTGGCGCTGGAAATCGTTGTAGATGCCATACATCACCTCAAAGTCACGCACCACGCCGTAGAGCGCGGGATCGTTCTTGGCGTATACAGGCCCGGCATCGGCCAGCATGGCAATGATCTGGCGCTGGTTGACCATATCCACATAGCGGCGCAGCGGTGAACTGGACCACATATATTGCGCCACGCCCAGCCCCTGATGCGGTGCGGCCACCGTGCTCATCTTCACCTTGCCATTGTTCTGCGTGCGGTAGATGCCGGGGAAGCCGTGCTCGTCGAGCTGTTTACCCCATGTGCTGTTGACCAGAATCATCAATTCCGACACCACTTTGTCTATCGGTGAACCGCGACGGCGGGTGGTGATGGAGACGCGGTCATCGACGATGTTGAAGTTGTAATCCACCTGTGTAGTGCTGTTGTCGGAAGCCTTGCCGCGCAGGGCTTCCAGCTGCTGTGCGAAATCCCACAGCAGGCGCAGCTCGGGCGCGTATGCGTAATCCAGCCTGCCCGCCGCCAGCGTCTCTTCGTTGAACAAAGGCTCCAGTGTGTCGTGACGCAAGTTGGCCGCGATGTGCACGCGCTCAACACGGCTCTCGTGCGAGGTGATGAGCAGGGTCTCGCTGTCCACCTCCAGATACATGCTCAGCGCGGGGCAGACATGGTCGGCATTGAGGGTGAAGGCTTGCACCACTTCGTCCGGCAACATGGTGATCTTTTGTCCCGGCATATACACGGTCGACAAGCGGCCGGCGGCGATGACATCGCCCGCAGAGTCGCGCGGCAGGCCGAGCGCGGGGGCGGCGATATGCACACCGATGCGCCAATGCCCGTTCGCCAGCTTCTCGACCGAGAAGGCATCGTCGATCTCGGTAGTGCTGGCATCATCGATACTGAATGCCTGTGCCGTCGCCAACGGCAGTTCCGCCCAAGGCGCGATCTCTATGGCGGGGAAGCCGGTGCCCTTGGGGAAATTTTCGAACAGGAACTTGTTGTAGTGGTAGTCATGCGTGGAAGGCAGTGCGCCGCATTGATGCAGCAAGTGTGCGGCTGACAAATGCGTCGCTGCGCAAGCGGCTTCCAGCGCCTTGACTTCCAGCGTGTTGCGGTCGGGTTGGTAGAGCAGATGATTGAGGTGCTCGGCGAATTCGGCCGGCAGCTCGAACTTGCTCAGTTGCCCGGTATAACGGGCTTGCAGTTCCAGTTGTATGCGTTTTTTCTCTGCGCCTGCCAATGCCGCCTTGAGTACATCGGGCGGGGCGGCACGATAACGGCCTTTACCTTTGCGATGGAAATAAATGGGTGCGCCGTGCAGGCGCAACATCACCGCTGCGGACTCCAGCGCGCTGGGCGTATGGCCGTAGTATTCGTTGGCCGTCTGCTCGAAGCCGAACTCGTCCGGTGGACAGCACTCCCACAAAAACTCCACCTCGATTTCCCCGGCCATCGCTTCAGCCTGCGGCAGGAATTCACCCATGTCAGGCTGGGTGAAGCGCAGCATCACATTGGCAGCTTTGATCTTGCTGCGTTTGCCGGACAGGCTTTCAATCTGTAGTGAGCTGGTGTTGTCGGTCATGATGCTGCCGACTTTGAAACTGCCGTCTTCTTCGTAAAGGATATTCATTCAGCGTGCAGCGTAAAAATTAGCGGCGGATTATAACAGTTCAGCCCGGCAGGGACTTTGCACCGGGCAACAAAAAAGCCTGCTTGCGCAGGCTCTTTGTGGTGCAAAGCAGAATTACTTCTGGCTCAGAGCGAAAGCGACGAGGGCTTTGATGCTCTCGTCACTGACGTTTTTACCTGTTGGAGGCATAGGCATACCACCGAAAGAGCCAGAACCACCGCTGCGCACCTTGGCTTCCAGCTTGGTTTGCGCGCCCGCATCGCCCGCATACTTCTTGGCCACTTCGGTGAAAGCAGGACCCACGCTCTTTTTGTTCAATGCATGGCAGACGTTGCAACCACTTTTCTTGAACAATGCTTCACCATCATTGGCCAGTGCGCTGGCAGAAACAGCCAAGCCCAAACTCATTGCAACGATATAACGAACTTTCATGTTGTTCTCCTGTGTTGAAAAATCTAAAGGTAATCTACTCTGTAACGCCCGCGTCGAATTGACATAAATCAAATATATGCAGATTTTGTTTGCCACTGACCCAGACCCTGCATCCTGTCACAAATTCCCTATATTTTTTCGGCAAGGGAGCGCCTCACGGTAATTTCCATCGCTAATCTATAATAATTGCGCGAATTTTCTTACACACCCGCCAGATGCGCCTGCTCGTCCGCGTAGTAGCTTGACCGCACCATCGGCCCGCAGGCGGCGTGGTCAAAGCCCATTTCTTTTGCGGCTTGCTCAAACATCGTGAACGTCTCCAGCGGCACATAGCGCAGCACCGGCAGATGGCCGTCGGACGGTTGCAAGTATTGTCCGATGGTGAGCATGTTCACATCGTGGGCGCGCAGGTCGCGCATCACTTGCAGCACCTCGTCGTCGGTTTCGCCCAAGCCCAGCATCACACCGGATTTGGTCGGAATATCGGGGAAGCGCGCCTTGAAATCTTTCAGCAGCTTGAGCGAATGCGCGTAGTCTGCACCCGGGCGCGCCAGCTTGTACAAGCGCGGCACGGTTTCCAGATTGTGGTTGAGCACATCGGGCAAACTGATCGCCAGCGCATCCAGCGCCTCGTCTAATCGACCGCGAAAATCGGGTATCAAAATCTCCAAACGGGTGTTGGGCGAGCTGGCGCGTATCGCACTCAGGCAATCGACAAAATGCTGCGCCCCGCCGTCGCGCAAATCATCTCTATCCACGCTGGTGATGACCACATATTTTAAATTCAGCAAGCCGATAGAGCGCGCCAGATTGGCCGGCTCGTTGGCATCGGGCTGCAGCGGCTTGCCGTGCGCCACATCGCAGAACGGGCAGCGGCGTGTGCACACATCGCCCAAAATCATAAACGTCGCCGTGCCTTTGCTAAAACACTCGCCGATGTTGGGGCAGGATGCTTCCTCGCACACCGTGACCAAACTGTGTTCGCGCAACAATCGCTTTACATCGTGATAGCCCGTGCCGCTGCCCGACTTCACACGTATCCAGTCGGGCTTGCGCAAGCGTTCCTGTAGCGGCACGATTTTGATCGGATTGCGCGCCGTTTTTGCCGCACCCGTTTGTTTGTTTTCGATGTTGCTCATGTTAATTTCTTTCTTGTTAAATTTATATTTTGTAGGAGCGGCTTCAGCCGCGAAGTGTGCAGTCGCAGGCAAGCCAGCTCCTACAGCCATACCGCATTCCAAAATGGATAGTCGCCAATTCGTGTTACCAGACCCGCACGTAATGGATTCGCCACCATATAGCGCGCCACATTCTGCAAATCATCTTCATCACGCAAAGCGTGATCGTGAAACGCGCTTGCCCATACCGCGCCTGTTTTACTTAATACGCGATTAACTTGCTGCGCACTCGCCGACTTTATGCGGCGCACCACCGCACTCAAATCATCGCGTTCACCCAGTTGCAATAAGCCATGCAAATGATTTGGCATCAACACCCACGCTAGCATTTTTGCATCGCCCAGCCATTTTGCGTCCTCCAAGCATCGTGCAGCAGAACAAGCCGCATCAAAATTTAAAAAGAATTTTTGACGGTCTAACGTTGTCGCTGTGACGAGATAAATTCCGTTTGCAATGGATACGCGGCATTTGCGTAAAGCATGATGCCCATGTGCTGTATGTGTAGGAGAGGCTTCAGCCGCGACAATCGATTTCGCGGCTGAGGCCGCTCCTACAAACCCGATTTTCATGCGTACTCCAATAAGGCAATTTCTTCACTGCTCAGATGGAACAATGCGTACACCGCTTGATTGATGTGCATTTCATGTTGCGCAATGGTTGCGTTAAGCGCGGTGATTTTATCGCGTTCGGTGGTGAAGTAGCGTTCCCATTCGTTGCGCTCTGCCAGCGGGATGTCCTGCTTGAATTGCTTCTTGACCTCGGTACGGAAGGCAGCAAAATCAAGCTCCCACCAGCGTTCTAGCTTTTGTGTGAGACGGGCTTTACCGCCTATCGCTAGGTCGGGAATGCGATTACGGAAAGCGGTTTGTAATTCACGCCGTGCTTCGGCGGTTTGTTGGCATTGCTGCGCAAGCGCGGCGAGGTGAGATTTTTCGGTATTACTCGCGGTGGGGATCGGAAATGCTTCAGCAAAACTACCTCGAACTGGATAAAAGCCGCCGCTGACAGGAGGACAAATTGCCTTTGTGATAAACCAAGTTACGTTACTGTTTAGTAGTGCGAGCTCAAAATATCCCGTGTTTGGGATGGTGTAAACATTATCATTTCCATAAAACCCTTTTTGGTCAAATGAGTACAAGGGTTCTGGTTGAAATCGTCCCCAAGAAATTTTAGGGCCATCATAAAGTGGCATGTATGCCGTTTGGGCTTGTTGTAATTCAAACCACGCTTGCTTAGTTGCGCGCTTTTCTAATTGTTCTCGGTAGGGCAATAGGTGTGCTTGAATCGCCGGATAGTCCGCAATGTTGAGCACGCCTTTCGGGATGTAAATCAGATACAAATCTTGCGGTTCGATGCGCCATTTTTTCAGGTCTTTGCCTTCGAGAAAAGGCTTGAGCAAAGCGGCAGATTTTGGGTCTTGTGCAATCAGCGCATCACGTGTGGCACGGTCGATTACGAAGGCTTCATTGAGACCCGTTTTAATTCCATATAAGGGCGAGCCATAGATTTGCTTTAAGGTGGGATGTCCTCGCGTGAGCTTGCTGTGCAGGCGCGCGGCGATGTCGTTTTCCAGCCGCCAACTATCGCGCCCCAATTGGCTTTGCGGCATGGTTTGTGTGTGCGCTAAAAAATGTTCGGATAGCGAGATTTCGAGTTTAGTGGTGAGCGCGAGAAATTGGATGAGACTAGGTGTTGTAGGAGCGGCCTCAGCCGCGAGGGTCGCTGTCGCAGGCAAGCCAGCTCCTACATTTTCATTGCTCGCAGCGCGTGCGTCATTTTTCTCCAACACAATAATCGCGGGATAGGTGGTCACCCCTTCAAACACTTGCAAGTCGCCAAAATCAACCAGTGTGAGCAGTTGCGTCTTTTCTAATAAATAGCGACGCAACGGTTCGCCCGAGCCTGTTTTGAAAAAAGTGGACGAGGAGATGTAGCCCATGCGCCCGCCTGCTTTGAGCAAGCGCACGCCCAGCTCAAAAAAGTAGCAGTAGAGGTCGGCGCGGTCGCTGGCGACAGCGTAGTGTTTTTCTAAATAAGGTTTGATGAGCTTGAGGCGTTCCATCCGAACATAAGGCGGATTGCCCAGCACCACGTCGAAGCCGCCTGCTTTGAAAACATCAGGAAAAGCGAATTGCCAATCGAAAGCACGCTCAGAAAATTCTTGTCCTTGGATGAGGCTGTTGCCCACGCGCAGATTGGCTTCCAGAGATTGCAGCGGTTTGCCGTGTTGCGCAGTTTTGAGCCACAACGAGAGTTTGGTGATTTCGATGGACTCGGGATTTAAGTCCACGCCGTACAAATTGCCGTTAAGAATTTCACGGTTGATGTCGAACAAATCGCGCGTGCCAGTGATGGCTTGCAGTTGCTCGTTGACATTGCGATATTCGGCATCCAGAAAATCAAATGCGGCAATGAGAAACGCGCCAGAACCACAAGCGGGATCGACCACTTTGATGTGCTGCAATGTTTCACGCCATGCGTGCCAAAACAGATATTCAGTCAGGCGAGTCGCATCAATCAGCTTGAGTTTTCCGTAGTTGGTTTTTTCGGCTTTGCTGGATACGCGATAGTTGAGATTGCCTTGTTCATCCAGTGGCTTTTTGCTATCTAGATAGTTCGCTAATAAGGCATTGCGTTGTTGTTCAAGATAGCCGCCCAAAGTTTGTTCAACGATGAAAGCGGTGATGTCATCTGGGGTGTAAACCACGCCATTTTGTTTGCGCTTTCCCGATACACCGCGCGCTTGTTTGGTGACGATGACTTCATCCGCTTTAAGTTTGAATGCGTCGAGGTCGGTTATTTCGCGCAACTCTTCAAGGTCGGCAACGGACTGTTCAAAAATGTGACCTAACACCGCTACGCCGACTTCTGAAGCAAAGTCATATTCGCCTAACTGCTTAAAAATTTCACACGCCGAGTCGGGCAACTTGAGCGAATCTTTAAGCGTGTTGGCGGCGAATAATCCACCGTTGTAAGCGGGAATGCCAAGGGCGGCATTGCCTTTGTCCACGGCATAAAATAAGCCTTTGAAGTTTTCCCAAATCGGTTGCGGATTGTAAGGATTACGCTGGACGTAGGCTTGCTCAATGGTTTTCGCAGGCAGTAAATCGCGGTCTTCGGCGAAGGCGATAAACAACATGCGATCAAGGATAGTTTGCGCGTGGGTGATGATGTCGGTCAGCGGTAATTCATTGTGCTGCGCAAGCGCGAGGATGAGCTGAACGCGCCATGCTTTGTAATCGCTATACAGCTGCTGAGTGATTTCTTTTTCGGCACTAGCACTTTCAACCAGCAGTTTTTCTGTATGACCACCGAGCAAATTTTCTGCACTGAGTAAAAAGCGAAAGCGTTGATACTCCGAATCGCTATCAGCCAATGCAACGATGTCGAAACGCTCATAAATTTGTCGTGTTTGTCCATAGGAATACAGGCGGATTTCCACCATATTCGACAGCACAATAAATTTTCGTCCTTGAATATCTGCCGCGTATTCCCATGCTTGCTGTACTGGAGATTTATTTCGCCCCGGCATGATGGCATCAAGGTTGGTGGTGTCCGCGCCTTTAAGCTCAACGGGCGCGATGATTTGAGGTTTACCGTTAGCAAAAAATCCTAATGCGGCATCGGCACTGCCTTTGCCTGCTCGATGCTCTTCTGCAATCGTTTGTGCTGCACCGCTGGCGAAGGGCACATAACCCAAAATTTCGATAAAGAATTTTTGTATGAACGCGCTGCGTATCGCAGCTTCTTTGTTGCCTTTTTTTGTGATGCTGCCATTGCGTATGGTCTGTGCCCAGTCGTGCAAAATTTGTTTGTGCGCAGCGGGTGTAGGTGCGAGCGAACAGCGTTTAGCAATTAAGCGCGGATTAAATAATGGCTGATGAAAAAGCTGCATAGTGTTTACCCGTTCAATCGTGAACGAAATTTTGTTGACCCGCGTAATGCCGCTGTAAACCGTGTATCAAGTTCTGTGCGAGTTGCGCTTGCAGTTCATTGATGTTGGCGGTGATGCCGAGGGCGCAAGCTTGAGTGATGCGCAGGCCTTGGTAGCCGCAGGGGTTGATGTTGTTAAATGGCGTTAAGTCCATGTCCACGTTGAACGACAGGCCGTGATAGCAGCGACCATTTTTAATTTTCAATCCGAGTGCGGCGATTTTTGCGCCGTTCACATACACGCCGGGCGCATCGACGCGGTTGCGGGCTGCGACACCGAATTCGGCTAACAAATCGATCACCGCATTTTCCAGCACGGTCACCAGTTCGCGCACGCCTATCTTCCAGCGCCGCATGTCGAGCAATAAATAGGCAACGATCTGCCCCGGGCCGTGATAGGTGATTTGTCCGCCTCTATCTATTTTCACCACGGGAATGTTGGTGGGATTCAGCAGGTGTTCGGGCAGGCCAGCCAAGCCTTGGGTGTAAGTGGGCGGGTGTTGCAGCAGCCAGATTTCATCGCGCGTGTCGGCGCTGCGCGCCACGGTGAAACGCTTCATCGCGTCCCAAGTGGTTTGGTAATCGACGAGTCCTAGGGTGTGAAGGGCGGGCGGAGCGATGTGATTGGCGCTTGCTTCCCACTTCTCACTTTCCACTTCCAACACGCCGTTTTGCATCACAACACCATCACCACCATGGGGTGGTCGCATAACTCCTGATAGACAGCGTCGAGTTGGGTGCGTGAGGTGGCGCGTATGGTGCAGGTCAAGCTGACGTAGCGGGCCGTTTTACTGGCGCGCATCTCCATGCTGGCAGCCGCAAAACCGGGATCGTGTTTGGTCACGACCTCAAGTACGGCTTGCGCGAAACCCGCGTTTTGCTGACCGAATATCTTGAGCGGGAATTCGCAGGGATATTCGATCAAGCTATCGGTCAACGCATTGGTTGACGGTAATGTTTTGGGTTTGTCGGTCATAGTGCACGCATCACTTCACGTTTGAAATTTTGATAATAGTCGTATAGTCGGCCATGGACCACACCGGGCTTGCCGTTGCCGACCGGCAGGCCATCGAGGCGAGTGATCGCCAAGATCTCTTTAGTCGACGAACTCAGGATCAATTCATCTGCCGCCAGCACTTCGGCTTTGCTGATGCGCCTTACCTGATGTGGAAGGTCATGTAGCGCGGCTAATTCCAGCACGATATCGTAGGTGATACCGGGCAACATTAAATTATCCTTGGGGGGCGCATACAGTGTGCCGTCCTTGATTACGAAGATGTTGCTGGCCGCGCCCTCGGTCAGCCACTGGTCTTCACGGAACAAGATGGTCTCGGCACAACCGGCATCGACTGCCATCTGGCGCAGCAAGACATTGGGCAGCAGGGAGATTGCCTTGATGTCGCAGCGCAGCCAGCGATTGTCGGTGGCGCTGATGCAGGCGATACCGTTTTTCAGCAAGTCGTTAGCAGGTGGAAGCAGCGGTTTGCTGAGCATAAACACTGTGGGCGCAACCGGCGGATCGGGGAAAGCATGGTCTCGTTCCGCCACGCCGCGTGTGATATGCAGATACAGATATTGATCCGCGCTGTCGTGGTGCGAGATGAGCTCGTTCACCAACTGTGTCCATTCTGCATCACTATGTGGATTGGGTAGTTTTATGCCATCCAGACTGTGTTGCAGTCGTTTCAAGTGTTCTGACAGGCGGAAGGCGATACGTGAGTAGACCGGTATGACCTCATAGACGCCATCGCCGAAGATGAAGCCTCTATCCAATACGGATATATGGGCTTGCTCGGCGGGTAGGAATAGTCCATTCAGGTAAACGATCATGGCTTTTAGTATCTCTCCAATAGCAGTCTTATGCTGTCCCAGCCGCGTGAAAATACATTGGCTGCAGCGACGTTCTCCAGAGGGTAGACCGGGAATTCCGCATAAGGTTTACCCGCCAGACTAATCTTTAACACACCGATTGGGGTGCTCTTGTCTATGGGTGAAACTAAGGGTTGATGCGTTTCCAGTGTGGCTTTGACTTTGCTGTACTGGTCTTTGGGGATGCTCAGATACACATCACTCTTGAAGCCCACAGCTACATGGCCCTGCGTGCCTTTCCATATGCGCGCATCGGAGACAACCTGGTCTTTGGCATATAGACGCACCGCATCGAAATTCTGGAATCCGAAGTTTAATAACTGTTGGCTCTCGTTGGTGCGCAGACTGTCGCTGCTGGCACCCAACACCACCGAGATCAAGCGGTGCTGTCCGCGCTTGGCCGAACCGACCAGGCAGAAACCCGCACTTTCGGTATGCCCGGTTTTCATTCCGTCTGCATTCGGGTCTAGCCACAACAAGCGGTTACGGTTGGCTTGGGAGACATTGTTGAAAGTGTATTCGCGCAAGGAGAATAGCGGGTAATACTGCGGAAAGTCACGCACGATGGCTGCGGCCACCAAGGCCAGATCGAAGGCGCTACTGTAATGTCCCGCATCGGGAAGGCCCACCGGGTTGGTGTAGTGTGTGTTGACCATGCCCAGTGCTTGCGCTTGTTTGTTCATCATGTCGACAAAGCCTGCTTCACTACCGGCGATATTCACCGCGAGTGTGATGGCTGCATCGTTGCCGGACTGAATGATCAGGCCGTGCAGTAACTGATCCACAGTGACCGATTGACCGACTTTGAGCAACATGCGGGACTCGCCGTTGATGTTGCGCGCGGCATTCTCGGGTACGAATAGCGATTGATCCATCTCTATGGTGCCGTGCTTGAGGGCATCGAAAGTCACATAGGCTGTCATCAGCTTGGTCAATGAGGCGGGCTCCATGCGGCTGTCGCCGTTCTGGTTGAGCAGCACCTGATTGCTGGAATAGTCGAAGAGCAAATAGGCTTTAGAACTCAGTTCCGGCACCGCCATCTCGGCGATAGGCAGGGCGAAACTGAGTGGGGAGAGCAACAGGGCAAGGAAGAAGGCTATGGATTTCATGATATGCAGATTTTGAACGAGGCGGGATTATAGTTGATTCATGCCTAAAGCATGATGCTGCATTGCTTGAACTGCCGGGTGGCGGTCATTCAAAACTATTAATGACACACTAGGCCGGATTATCTAGTCCTTATGCCATATTGTCCTTTGTGTCAGGTCTGTTATAACGCCTCATGTACTTTAGGGGTTTCAAATTAATAAGCTCATGAATCATGTTCAACTCCGGTGTCAGTATGCGTAAATTAGAGTTGCTACCCGTCAAGGTGTTGCGCAAGACCCGCATTGAATCGCCGTTGGATTTGGTCGGTGCGGCCGAGCAGCATGTGTTGTGGAAAAACAAGCTGGGTCATCATGTGACTGGCCGTATCAAAGATGAACTGGTGTCGGGGTTGATCGGTCAGGATGGGATATGCAAGCTGGGCTCTTGGATCAAAGGTGCAGAGTTGCATGATCTGCGTCATACACAGGCTTACCGCGAACTGGACTTTGCACACGCGCTGTTCCACGAATTCGGCGGCAATATCATGGAAAAACTGCAACAAGGTGATCGCGGCGGGGCGGAAGAGTTGTATAAAAATGAGTACTCACTAGCCATGCAGCACATCATCAAAGCCCTTACCAAGATCAACCAACTCTTGGAGCAATCCAAGCTCGCTTGAGGCCGTTAAGTCGGTCAGCCAGTCCTCTTCAGCGTGTCGTCGGCGGTTTGGCCAATTTGCGCTGCAAGGTGCGGCGGTGCATGTTCAGTGCCCGTGCTGTAGCCGAGATATTGTCGTTATTCTCGTGCAACACGCGTTGTATATGTTCCCATTCCAGATGGCCGATCAGCGTAGGTTGCGCACTGATTGTTGTATTGCTGTCCGGTGTATGTGCAAAGGCGGCAACGATTTCATCCGCATTCGCGGGTTTGGCGAGGTAGTGTGTGGCACCGAGCTTGATGGCTTCCACTGCTGTGACGATGCTGGCATAGCCAGTCAGCACCACGATGCGAGTATTGGGGTCCAGTGAGTGCAATTCGGCTACCAGCGACAGTCCGGGTAGGCCACCCATCTTCAGGTCGACCACCGCGAACTCGGGTGGAAATTCCCGCGCCATGGGGAGAGCGGCTTCTACGTTATGTGCCACGCTGACACGATAGCCGCGTTTCGCCAATGCTGCGGATAACACTTTGCAAAAAGTCACATCGTCGTCAACGAGCAATAGCGTCGGTGCTTCGTCGTCTATTAGGCTCATATGCTTGCTCCAGCCAGCGGCAAGATTAGCTCTGTGCTGGCACCGCCTTGATGGTTGTTCAGCAGGCTAACCGTGCCGCCCAAACGCTCTACCGTGGCATTGGCCAGCATCAGGCCGAGACCGCGTCCTTCCTGCTTGGTGGTGAAGAAGGCGGAACCCGCATAGCGCGCGACTTCCTCACTCAAGCCCGCACCGTGATCGATCACGGTGAGTATGAAATTCTTCTCGTCGCAACGGCAGACTATTTCTATGCCTTGCGGACTGGCATCTGCCGCGTTGTTGAGTAAATTCATGAGTGCCGCGCGCAAAGTGGTGTCCACCGCCAGCTTGGCTGGGGTTGATGCCGCCTGATATTGGTATACCGCAGTCGGGCGCAATAATTGCCATTCGTCCAACACTTCGGCCATCATGGCATCGACCGACAGTATGCTGGTCGCACCTTCTTCTTGGGCATTGCTGAGGATTTTGTCGAGTATGCGTTTGCAGCCGCGCACTTGTTCATCGAGTATCTCCAGGCTGTCGCGCAATTCGCTTGGTTCGGCTCCCAGTTCATGCTGTAGTTCGTTGATGACAACCGCCATGGTGGATAGCGGCGTGCCCATCTCGTGCGCCGCGCCTGCAGCCTGCGTACCGAGGGCGACGATACGCTCGTTGCGCAGGATTTCTTCGCGCGCTCTGGCCAACTGTTCATCACGTTTGCGCACCGCCTGTGCCATCTGCGTGACGAAATAGGCGACCACCACTGCGCTGATGAAAAACCCCAGCCACATGCCCATCACGTGGGTAGTGAAGGCGCTGTCGCTGTTATGGTCGTGATGACTATGCGGCAACGGTTGGTAATAGAACATCAGCACGCTGTAGCTGGCAGTGGTGAGTAGCGCCATTCCCCAGGTGTAAGGCATAGGCAGGGTCGCGGCGGCAATCACCAAGGGCAACAGGAAAAGTGAGACGAATGGATTGGTCGAGCCGCCGCCGTAATACAGCAACACACTCAGCGCCAGCACATCGATGCCCAGTTGCACGAACAATTCAGGATTGCTGACGGGACGGTCCCCACGCAGGCGTAACCAGGTGAATAAGTTGATGCCGGCGAGTGTGGCGATGGTGATCAACATCGCCGACCAATCTAGTGCCATCTCCAGAAAATGCCACACGCTCAACAGCGTCAGTAATTGTGCGGCGATGGCTACGCTGCGCAGGATGACCAGTCGGCGTAACTGGCTATGGCCGGGCAGGACCGAAATGAGGGGATTGTTCATGGGGCGCGATTGTAAACGCAGGGCCGGCTATATGGGTGCGACAAATTGACGCACCAGTTCATTTGGCGGGGCAAGTATAATCATCCGATAACGACCTTCTTATCCGGGAATAAGCGCAATGAAAAAACTCAGTTTGTACACCCTCGCCTTCGTTTCAAGTCTGTTCTCTGTTGTCGTGTTTGCCGCCGATATTCAGGTTGAACGGGCGACCGTCAAAGCCACTGCACCGGGGCAGCAGACCGCGATGCTGGATATGCAGATCATCAGCAAGCAAGCAGGTCGTTTGATCTCGGTAAGCACACCCGCTGCGAAGAGCGTCGAGTTGCATCGCATGAGTCATGAAGACGGCATGATGATGATGCGTGAGGTAGATGCGATCACCCTGCCTGCAGGTCAGGTCGTCAATCTGGGTGAGGCGGGATTCCATGTGATGCTGATGGATGTCAAAGCACCCATCAAGGCGGGTAGCAGCCTGCCTTTTGTCATGACCATCAGGCTGGACAACAACCGCACGATCAAAGTCAATTCGCAAGCAGAGGTGACGCCCTTGGTCGAGGTCAAGCCTGAAGCCGATGAACACATGCACATGCATCATCACTAGGATTCAGGATTCAGGATTCAGGATTCAGGATTCAGGATTCAGGATTCAGGATTCAGGATTCAGGATTCAGGAACGTTGAATGTCGCTACCCCGCTTTTAACTGAATTCTGCATCCCGCATCCTGTCCCCTATCTAGTGTAGAATTCGCGACAAATTTTTGTGTGATTCCCGCCCTTGGTGGGGGTTCGCTGAACCTTAATCAAGGAAAAATATGCCGCTCACTCCTGCTACCGCCGCCCAAAAAGCTCACACGCTGTCCGAGGCGCTTCCCTACATCCAACGTTTCTTCGATAAGACCATCGTCATCAAATACGGCGGCAACGCCATGACAGACCCCAAGCTGCAAGAAGGTTTTGCACGCGATGTGGTGTTGCTCAAGCTGGTGGGTATGAATCCTGTTGTGGTACACGGCGGCGGCCCACAAATCAATGAGTTGCTCAAACGCGTCGGTAAGCAGGGTGAGTTTATCCAGGGTATGCGCGTCACCGATCAAGAGACCATGGACGTGGTCGAGATGGTATTGGGTAAGGTCAACAAGGATATCGTCAACCTCATCAATCGTTACGGCGGTAAGGCTGTGGGTCTGACAGGACAGGATGGCGCTTTCATACGCGCCGAGAAGATGATGCTCGAGAGCAGTGAAGAGCAGGGCAAGATGCTGGACATCGGCCTCGTTGGCGAGATCACCAAGATCGATCCGTCTATCATCACCTTCCTGGATTCCGGCGATTTCATTCCCGTCATCGCACCTATTGGGGTCGCACCTGATGGCGAGACACTCAATATCAATGCTGATCTGGTTGCGGGCAAGCTGGCAGAAGTCCTCAAAGCGGAAAAGTTGGTGCTGATGACCAATACTCCGGGCGTGCTGGATAAGAATGGCAAGCTGCTTACCGGCCTGACACCCAAGTTGGTCGATGACCTGGTCGCTGACGGCACGCTGTCGGGTGGCATGTTGCCCAAGATTGGTTCGGCGCTGGATGCGGCACGCAGCGGGGTAAAGGCAGTGCACATCATCGACGGTCGGGTCGCACATGCGTTGTTGCTGGAGATTCTGACCGACGAAGGTGTCGGTACGCTGATTAAGAGTAAATAAATTCAAGTGCTGAACGGCATGTTGTGCTTCAGTCCCGCCCCGGTGTGTTAAGCGCATCATGGCGACCAAATTTTGGATATTCGATTTAGATAACACCTTGCATGATGCGTCGGTGCACATCTTCCCGCACATCAACCGCAGCATGACGGCTTATCTGCAACAGCATCTGCAGCTGGATGAATCAGCGGCGAACGCTTTGCGGATCGATTACTGGAAGCGTTACGGTGCGACACTGAGCGGCATGATGAAACATCATGACACGGATCCGGATCACTTCTTGTGGCACACCCATCAATTTCCCGATCTTGGAAATATGGTGTTGCGCGAACCTAGGCTGAGGCATGTGTTGAAGGCGCTGCCCGGCAAGAAGGTGTTGTTCTCGAATGCGCCCAAGCACTATGCACATGAGGTGCTCAAGCTGTTGCGCATAGACGATATGTTCGATGATGTGATGGCGGTAGAACATACGGGTTTCCGTCCCAAGCCCGACAGTTTTGGATTCTTGCGTCTGCTGCGCCTGCACAAGGTGCATGCGTCGCAGTGTGTGATGGTGGAAGATAGTTTGGAAAATCTGCGCACCGCCAAAAAATTGGGGATGACCACGATATGGGTCCATCCGGGGCAGCAGAATGAAGCGTGTGTGGATATAAAAGTGAAGCATGTGATGCAACTGCCTTTGGTGTTGCAACGTTTGAGATAAAGGATAGATATGGCCGCGAAACCGGGCGAAAGAAAATTACAGATACTGCAAACCGTGGCGCATATGCTGGAGCAGCCCAAGGGTGAGAAGATCACCACGGCGGCACTCGCTGCCAGGCTGGAGTTGTCCGAAGCTGCTTTATATCGTCATTTCGCCAGCAAGGCGCAGATGTTCGAGGGCCTGATCGAATTTATCGAACAGACGGTGTTCGGTCTCATCAACAAGATCACACAGGAAGAAAAGAGCGGCCTCAAACAAGTCGAAGCTGTGGTCTCGATGCTGTTGGGTTTCGCGCAGAAGAATCGCGGCATGACACGCGTATTGATCGGTGATGCATTGGTCAACGAAGATGACAGGCTGCAATTGCGTATCAATCAATTGTTGGATCGTATCGAAGCGACACTGAAACAATCGCTGCGCATGGCCGCGACCCAAGGCGAGATGGGCGAATCGGTGGACGTGGGCGCGCATGCCAACGTGTTGGTGTGCTATGTCATTGGACGCTGGACGCAGTTTGGCAAAAGCGGCTTCAGCCGTGAACCTTTGGCGCAACTCCCCGCGCAACTATCCATCCTGTTAGGTAAATAAAAATGATTCTGATTCTCACCGCCAATGTGGACGAACAATCTGCGGAATACCGCCAACTGTTGGCGCAACTCGCCGCACTAGAAGGCATACAGACCCGGGTGCATGTGGAGCGTGGTGCGCAGCAGAAGCTCACAGAGATCTATCTAATCGGCAATACCAAGGCCTTGGATGCGGCCGAGATGAAGAGCTTGCCTTGTGTGGAACGCGTGGTGCGGGTGTCTGAGGAATACCGCATCCTTGGCCGCCATAAGGATGAGCAGCGTCCTACCCATTTCGATTACAACGGTGTGCGTTTCGGTCAGGACACTTTGAATGTTTTTGCCGGGCTATGCGCAGTGGATAACGCCGAGCATGTGGAAATCATGATGAAGGCGGTGCGTGACAACGGTCAGAAGTGCACGCGCATGGGCGCCTATAAACCGCGTACCAGTCCTTATGCTTTTCAAGGCCACGGCAAGAACTGCCTCAACTATGTATTCGAATTGGCAGGCAAGTACGACATCAAGGTCATCGCCATGGAGATCACGCATGAGTCGCATCTGAACGAGATTAAAGAAGCGTTGCATCAGACCGGCAACCCTACCGGGGTGATGTTGCAGATCGGTACGCGCAATACGCAGAACTTCGAGTTGCTGAAGATTGTCGGCCGTCAGACCGAGTTGCCAGTGTTACTCAAACGCGGCTTTGGTATCACTCTGGATGAGTCACTGAACGCGGCTGAATATTTGGCTTCGGAGGGTAATCGCAACGTGGTGTTCGGCCTGCGCGGTATGAAGACCAATATGGGTGACCCGCATCGCAACATGGTGGATTTTGCTCACGTGCCCGTCGTTAAACGTCTGACGCGTATGCCGGTGTGTATCGACCCATCACACTCCGTGGGTTCGCGTGCCGCGTCACCGGATGGCATCTTGGATACCATGCACGTCACGGCTCAGGGTGTGTTGGCTGGCGCGAACATGGTGTTGGTGGACTTCCACCCTATGCCGCCTAAAGCTTTGGTGGACGGCCCGCAAGCCATGTTATTGAAAGAGTTACCCTACTTCTTGGAAGATGTGCAGATTGCCCGCGAGGCTTATCTGCAACGCGTCGCCTTACGCGCTAGACAGGAGAGTTAATCCTGTGACCCCGCGTGGGTCTGCAGCGCTGCCTCAAAGTCTTTGATGGAGATCGGTCTGCCGTAATAGTGGCCTTGGAAAGAAACGCAGCCTTGTGATACCAGTGCCTGCGCCTGTGCCTTGTTCTCCACGCCCTCAGCTAAGATGTCGATATTAAGGCTATGCGCCATGTCTATCATCGATTTGACGATGGCCTTATCGTAGTTGTCGGTCACGATCTCTTGCACGAAGGACTGATCTATTTTGATCTGGTCTATAGGCATGCGCTTGAGGTGTTTGAGAGATGAGTGCCCGGTGCCGAAATCATCCATTGATAGGCTTACACCGAGCGACTTAAGATGTTGCAACATCTCTATGGTGTAATCGATATCTTGTGTCGCTAAACTTTCGGTTATTTCTAGTTTCAACTTTGAAGGATCGATGCCACTTTTATTAAGCATGAATTGCACCTGCTCGATGAAAGAGGGTTTGTGCATTCTCGAAGCGCTGCTGAATTGGTTGTTGCTACTCACGTGTTTGGATTGACGCAGTTGTGCTGCACTGACGTTCACTGACAACACCAAGTCCTTGGTCAGAGGATTGGATTCCCAGCGTATCAGTTGTTGACAGGCTGCATGTAAAACCCAATTTCCTATAGATACAATCAGGTCACTTTCTTCAGCCAGACTGATGAACTGTGTTGGATAGAGCAGGCCGAGCTGAGGGTGATGCCAACGCAAAAGTCCTTCTGCACCCAAAGGTTTGCCACTGATATCCACCTGTACTTGGTAGTACAACTCTAGCTGCTGTTCGAGCAATGCCGAATGCAGGTTATGTTCCAGATTGCTACGTGCTTCGAGCGCGTTTTGAGTGTCTTGGTCATAGAATCGCACTGTATTGCGACCCGCACGCTTGGCCTGGTACATCGCGGTATCGGCGCGTTTCAATAATTCCTCACTACTGACTTCGCCGCGTCTGAACAGCGCTACACCGATGCTTGCCCCAGCATGATGGGTATAGCTGTTGAGCTGATAAGGCTGATTGAGCGACACACAGATTTTTTCCGCGATGAGGCCAGCTTGTTCGGCGGCGGTCTCGGCATCGCCAGGTAAGGCATCCAACAATACTACGAATTCATCGCCGCCCAATCTGGCGATCGTATCGGTGGTGCGTACATTTTGGCGCAAACGATGAGCAACTTCGACCAATAAGAGGTCGCCCTTGGCGTGACCTTTGGTGTCATTCAGTGTCTTGAAATTATCGAGGTCCAGGAAGATCAAACCACTGTATTGTCCGGAGTTGCCTGATACGGCGATGGCGTGATCCAGCTTGTCATGGAATAAGCGACGGTTGGGTAGGCCTGTCAGGCTATCCGTATAAGCTAGTTCATACATGACCTCTTCTGATTTCTTGGTTAAATTATTGAGCTCCTGATTGGAGCTGCGTAGGCGGTCGAACAGTAATAATAGATTTACGATTAAGATGAGCGCAACTGCACCTATGCTGCGTTGTATGCGAAGCCTGAGCTCTTGAATCTCTTGTAGTTGCAGCGTGTTGGCTTGTGCGGTCATGGATTCCTGATTTCGCACACTCTGATTGCGTAAATTAAGCAGTTGCTCAGCTAGCCAGCGATCTATCCCGCGTACGTGCTCATCTATGGCAAATGCGTTGTTAGCAGATTCTTGTAAAGAATTGCGCTGTAGATATTCTCTATAAATCTTTCCGATTAGGATGTGTCCCTCTAGTACCACCCCTACTTTGTCGCTGAAGCGCAAATCGCCCATAGGACGCTGCTCCAGTCTATTCAATTCTTGTTGCCGTCTAGAGGGGAATGAGGAATTGTTGAGTTGAGTCTGGTTTTGCATGTCTTGGTCAACTGTCAGCAATTCTTTGTGCAACTTTTCCAGACCTGCGCGCACCTTAGCCTCGCTCTGTTCGAACTGTTGCCAATATTTTTGATAAAGGATGGGGTCGTGGCCGCGAAGTAGCACGTCCTTCCATTCTTGCACTTGGGATTTAAATTCAACTTGAATTGCAGAGATGTCGTTGGCCTGATCGAGTTCGATCAGCAGTTGTTGGTTGTATTTTAATTCCGCCTTTGCCAGATCCTGCACATCGGTATTGATGTTCACTAAACCTAAAATGGTGGTGATTGAGAGCGTGGCAATAAGGGCAAGCAACCAAAAGTTCTTGCCTCGTATCTGTGACTTAACGGCGTTGCTGTACAGAAACTTTTTCATGGATAGCCATGTGGGATTAGACCGCAGCATTATAAACGTGGGAGGGGGAATCAGCGGCTGCTTAAACAGCCGAGATAGAGCGCTGCATCTGGCTGTGTGCCGTTGCGCTGTGCCTGCCAGATCATCTCACTCAGGCATTCCATCATCTGGTGCTGGGCATCATGTTCTGACTCATACTTGTGCGTCAGACGCACGAAGTGGGCACGTATACCGGGTGGCTGGTCTATAGAAATCTGCTCTTCTATGGTCAGGTGCATCATCAGATGCAAAAATGGATTGGTCGCGCCACTTTCGGGAGTGTAGTCGCGCGCCAGATGTCGTTCGGCATCGATCAAGATGTCGTGGTACTCGGGATGCTTCTCGATAAGTTGCGCGGTGAGATCTTCCAGTGGCGTGAGTAACTGGCCTGCGACGCGTTTGCGCCAAGTCTCAAACAAGAATTGTCGTGCTTCATCTCGGCTGGGATTAAACATGCTCAGTCTACTTTCGTTTTTTGTTTGTATTCGCATAAATCATAAATCATGCACTCGCCACATTTCGGTTTGCGTGCTTGGCAGATATAGCGTCCGTGTAGGATCAGCCAGTGATGGGCATCGTGCAGGAACTCGACTGGGATAACCTTTAGCAGTTTGAGTTCCACAGCCAGCACATCTTTACCGGGTGCGAGATTGATGCGGTTGGCGAGGCGGAAGATGTGTGTGTCTACTGCGAGCGTGGGCTGGCCGAAGGCGGTGTTGAGTATCACATTGGCGGTCTTGCGTCCCACACCGGGCAGGGCTTCCAGTGCCTCGCGTGTTTGCGGTACCTCGCCGCCGTGATGCTCAAGTAAGCGTGCACACATCTGGATCACATGTTTGGCTTTGGTCTTGTACAAACCGATGCGCTGTATGTATTCGCGCAGCGCATCTTCGCCCAAAGCCAATAAGCCCTGAGGTGTGTTGGCGACAGGGAATAATTGACGGGTGGCTAGGTTGACACTTACATCGGTGGCTTGCGCCGACAATATCACCGCCACCAATAGTTCGAATGGCGTGTGATATTCCAGTTCTGTGGTGGGATGCGGGTCGGCGGCTTTTAGGCGCTCGAAGATGGCGCGCCGTTTGTCACGGTTCATGCGGCGCTGGCGATAGGGATGATGCGCTTCTTCTCGTTGGCAGCTGCGCGCATGCTCATATAGTTCTTGCCCGCGATCAATAAGCCCAGTGTTATGAAGGCGCCGGGAGGCAGGATGGCCAGCAGAAAGCCGTGATAGTCGGGCACGATGGTGACGACCCAGGCTTTGGCACTGGCACCGAATACCATGTCGATGCCGGACAGCAAGGTGCCGTGACCGAACACTTCACGCATGCCGCCCAATACGGCCAATACCGCAGTCAGGCCCAAGCCCATTGCCAATCCATCGATAGCGGACTGAAAGGGAGGCTGCTTGGAAGCAAATGCTTCGATACGCGCCAACACGATGCAATTAGTGGTGATCAGGGGAATGAAGATGCCCAGCACCAGATACAGCGCATGCACATAGGCGTTCATCGCATATTGGATCACGGTCACCAGCACCGCGATGATGAGGATGAAGACCGGGATGCGTGCTTCATTCGGAACTGCGCTGCGTATCGGTGAGATGGTCGCGCTGGCAATGGTCATGACCAGTGCGGTCGCGAGTCCCAGACTGACCGCGTTTACCACCGAGCTGCTCACCGCAAGTATGGGGCACAGACCCAGCAGTTGCACCAGACCTGTGTTCTGTTTCCACAAGCCGTTATAAAAGATGTCTTTCACTTCCTGGTAGGTCATTTTTTTGCCTCCTGTTTGGGCTCAGTCGCTGCTGCGGCAAACAATGTGTCTTTGTGCAGCGCGAAATACTGCAACACTTTATGCGTCGCCTTGATCACCGCGCGCGGTGTGATGGTTGCACCGGCCATGTAATCAAACTGACCGCCGTCCTTGCGCACATGCCAGTCGTCGTCTTTGCCGGGTAGCAGTGCCTTGTCATTGAAACCTGTAATCCAGTCGCTCTTGGCGATGTCTATATAGTCACCCAAGCCGGGTGTCTCCTTGTGTTCGATTACGCGCACGCCGCCCAGTGTGCCATCGGCTTTGATGGCGATGATCAGGCTGATGCGACCGCTATAGCCATCGGGCGCGATGGCTTCCAGCACAACCGCCACCGGCTGACCGTTCTTGCGTGCACGGTAGGAGGTGCTTGCAGCGCTACTGCCCAGCAGCGGGTCCGGTGTCAGGCTTAATCCGTCAGCCAAGATGTCGTTGTCGAAGTCTTGGCGCGGTACCAACTGTGAAATCAGTTTGAGTTTGGCTTCTTGTTCACTACGCTCTATCGGTGCCTTGGTTTGCAGATAGGTTACACCCAGCAGGGTTGTGCCGATAACGGTGAAGAACAACACGTTGATGGCGGTATGGAACGCCGCCTTGACCATCGAACGCCTCACGCTTGTTTCTCCTTCTTGCCAAATACTTTGGGCTGGGTATAGGCATCTATCAACGGTACGCAGATATTCATCAATAGTGTGGAAAAAGCCATGCCGTCTGGGAATGCGCCATAGACACGTATCAGATAGGTGATCAGACCCGCACCGGCTGCAAAGATGAGCTTGCCCTTGTGTGTGGTCGGACTGCTGATCGGATCAGTGAGGATGAAGAATGCACCCAGCATGGCCGCCCCGGAGAACCAATGGAATAGCGGCTCAACGTAATGCGCGGGATCGACCAGATGGAAAATGCCTGCAATGGCGAACAAGGTGCCCAGATAGGCGACCGGCAGATGCCAGGAAATAATGCGTGTTGCCAACAGATACAAGCCGCCGATCATAAAGCCGCCTGCAACCATCTCGCTGCCGTGTCCGGCCAATTGACCGAAGATAGGCTGGGTAAGAATCTCGCTCACCGGATGGGCAAGGTGCAATTGCGTCTTGAGCGTATCTAGTGGCGTTGCCATGGTGATCGCATCGAGTTTGATGCCGTCCGGCAATATGCCCGAGAAGATATATTGCAGTTGTTGCATGAAGCTCAACTCGAACCCGCCCATACCTTGCGGGCTGATCCACTGCGTCATTTGTACGGGGAAGGAAACGATCAGTACCGCGTAACCTATCATCGCCGGGTTGAACGGGTTGTTGCCGAGTCCGCCGTACAGATGCTTTGCGACTGCGATACAGAATGCGGTGCCCACCACGATTAGCCACCAAGGTGCGAGCGGCGGGATGGAAAGCGCCAGCAGCCAGGCGGTGAGTAATGCGCTGTTGTCTTTTAGGAACGGTGCGATGGGTCGGTTGCGCAGCTTGAGCATCGCGGCCTCGGTCGCCAATGCGGTGATGCTCGCCAGAGTGATGGATACCAAGATGGCGGGGCCGAAATACCACACATACAAGGCAATGCCGGGGATCAAGGCGAGGATCACCTTGAGCATGATGGCCGACACGCTGTCGGACTTGCTGATAAAAGGCGAGAAAAACGCGCTTATCGGGTGGCTGTGTTTGCGCATGTTATTCCTTGGTCTCAACATCGGTCCCTGCCAACTCCTGAATACGCGCGCGACGCAGTTCGATATCGGCAATCTCCGCGAGTTGTTGTGGGGTCAGTTGTTCGGTGTTTTTGGGTTTCACTGCGGCAGCCTGTAATTTGGCATGCTCAATAGCGGCTTGAATCTTGGCTTGCGCATCGTTTGCCGGCGGTGCCACTGCAGGCGTTGAAATAGCAGGCATCGTCGCATCGGGGGACGCCGCCGCTTGTTCGGCAGCGAGCTTGGCAGCTTGCAATTTTGCCTCAGCCGCAGCCTTCTCTTTTGCCGCCAACTTCTCGGCCTTCTCCTGTTTTTCACGCTCGATGCGGGATTCGCGGAACTCGAAACGTTCACGCGCCGCATCTGAGGATGTCTTGTCGGCTTCGCGTGCCCAGATCTCGCTCTTGGCGAAACGATAATACTGCACCAGCGGGATGCTGCTGGGACAGACATAGCTGCAGGCACCGCATTCTATGCAGTCGAACAAGTTGTATTCTTGAGCCTTGCCGAATTCTTTGGACTTGGCGAACCAATACAAGTCCTGGGGCTGCAATTCTGCCGGACACACTTCCGCGCAACGTGTGCAGCGTATGCAAGGCATAGCCGGTGGCGCGGGGGGGAATAATTTGGGCGACGCCGCGATGATGCAGTTGGCAGCCTTGACGATGGAGACCCCGGCATTCGGGAGCGGCAAGCCCATCATGGGGCCGCCCATGATGTAACTGTCGGTGTCGGGCAACGCACCGGCATATGCCACGACATCGCTCACGGGTGTGCCTATCAGCACTTCCAGATTCTGTGCGCGTTGTACATTGCCGGTGACGGTCACGATACGTGACACTAGTGGCTCACCAAATGCCACCGCGCGGTAGATGCTTTGCGCGGTGGCCACGTTGAAGCACTGCACACCTTTGTCGGTGGAGCGCACACCGGCTGCGACCTCGATGCCTGTCAGTACCCGGATCAATTGTTTGGCACCGCCGCCGGGATAGATGGTGGGTACAGCCACGACCCTTATGTCGTCATTGCTCGCTGCCGCAGCGAGCTGCATGGAAGCGATAGCCTCTGGTTTATTGTCTTCTATGCCTATCAATATTCTGTCGGCTTCCAGCGCCCAGCGCATGATCTCGGCGCCCTTGACGATCTCCCCGGCGCGTTCGCGCATCAGCATGTCGTCACAGGTGATATAGGGTTCACATTCCGCGCCGTTGATAACCAGCGTTTTAACCTTGTGCTTGCCGACACGCAACTTCATGTCGCTGGGAAATACGCCACCGCCTAGCCCGACCACGCCGGCAAGGCGTAGAACCTGGCGTACATCAGCGTTGAGTGAGGTGCGAAAATTGATGCCTTCACGCTGGATCCACTCATCTTTGCCATCGGGTACCAGGGTGGCGCATAAGTCGGGTAGCCCCGATGCATGTGCGACCACCTGCATGCCGATCTCGGTGATGGTGCCGGAGGTGCTTGCGTGTATCGCGCTGGAGATGCCGTCCTCGGGTAAACCTATGAGTTGGCCTTTGAGTACATGGTCGCCAGCGACAACCAGCGGCTTGGCAGTGTTGCCCACGTGCTGATGGAAGGGAATCACCAATTTGGCGGGCAATGGCATCTGCGCGATAGCCGTGCGTGTCGATTGCGCTTTATTGGCGGGCGGATGTACACCGCCGTGGAATTTATAGGGTGTGGTCATATTGTCTGTCACTGCTTCACGGGTGTCAGCGCGAAAACGGGATACTTCCATTTCCAGTTGCTGATCTTTTCTTCTATCACCTGCATGCTGATGCAATCCACCGGGCAAGGGGCCACGCACAATTCGCAACCGGTGCACTCGCGGCTGATGATGGTGTGCATCTGTTTGGCAGCACCCGCGATAGCATCGACGGGACAGGCTTGTATGCACAGGGTGCAGCCTATGCAGGTGTTTTCATCTATGAACGCGACGGACTTGGGTTTGGGCGCATTGGTGTCGCCACCAAAGGGTTTGAATTCCACGCCCAGCAGGTCGGCCAGTTTTTGTATGCCCTCTTCACCGCCGGGTGGGCAACGGTTGATATCGGCTTCGCCTGCTGCAATGGCCGTCGCATAAGGTTTGCAGCCGGGATAATTACATTGGCCGCATTGTGTTTGGGGCAAGATCGCATCGATCTTCTCGACCAGCGGGTTGCCTTCCACGCGGAACCTGATCGCGGCATACCCCAGGACGGCACCGAGCAACACGGCGATACCGGACATTATCAACAGTGCGCTCAGCATTATTTGACTAATCCTGAGAAGCCCATGAAGGCCAAGCTCATCAGCCCGGCAGTGACCATGGCAATGGCGGAACCTTTGAAGACGGCAGGAATATCGGCTCCTTCCATACGTTCACGTATGCCTGCAAACAGCACCATGATCAGGGTGAAGCCGACGGCATTGCCGAAGCCGAACCACAAGGACTTGAGCAAGGTGTATTGCAATTGATTCTGTGCGATCAATAGCGGCACGCCCAGCACCGCACAGTTGGTGGTGATGAGTGGCAAATAAATACCCAGCACCTGATATAGGGTGGGACTGGTCTTCTTGATATACATCTCGGTGAACTGCACTATGCCCGCGATGACAACAATAAAGGACAGCGTTGCCAGATAACCCAAACCGTTGGGGGCGAGCAGGTAATGGTCGATGAGATAGCTTGCACCGGAAGCTAAGGTCAATACGAACGCGGTGGCCGCGCCCATGCCTATGGCGGTTTCCAGTTTCTTAGACACGCCCATGAAGGGGCATAGGCCGAGAATTTTGACCAGCACGATGTTGTTCACCAACACCGCGCCGAGCAAGATCATGAGATATTCAGACATCGTCTAGCCTTAACAAAATGAGCGCGGATTATCCCCCGATTCATATTCCACATCAATGATTGCATAGGCATATTGATATAACTATAAGTTGGACTGAATTGCGGGTTTAAAGGGTAGCGTACAGCGCCGCTAGTCGCGGGTATTTGCTCAGGCAATCTCCGGTTGGGCCTCGTATGGCAGATCGCTCACAAACCCCGTGCCCGTTGGGATTGCACCAGCATTGTATGCTTGCGCTGTGCCACTCGTCGTACGCCTTGCAATCATCTCGATTTGGACTGCAATGTGGCTCATGGAGGACCTAATCAGCGTTTCCCCGGCGTTCGCGTCTTGGATTATCCCGCCAGTTTGGTTACAAAATATTTCTCTAGCTCGGGGAATAGTTCACGCTCTTCAAATCTGATGTGCTCGCTTAATTTTTTTCCAAAACGATCAAGGGATGCCGCATCGTTGTGTTGCAGGCCGCCCAACATCGCCATCAGTTCACGATGGTCTGATCGTGTACGGTCGGCCAGGGCTTGCCCTGATGTGCCGTCGAACAGGGTTAGGAGTGTATTTTCTTCCTGGTCGAAGTGAGTATGCAGCTCGCCCATACAGGACTTGGCCGCTCGCTGGCAAGCCGAATTTATTTTTGCTGAATCTTCCGACAGGGCCGCACCCACACAAGCCTTTGCCAACTTGAGTGCAATGTGGTGTTCTCGTGACAAAGGTTGCAGCAACACGCTTCTTTTCATAATGGCGACTAAATCAGCCGGATGGAGATATCCGGTTGGCTTGCAGTACGAGTGAATTGAATGGCTATCTGAGCGGGTTCGCGGCTGACATAGTTGATGACAATGCCGTCACCGTAGCGTTGCTGTAATTGATTTAGTAGGGGTATCGGGTCGTGGTCATTGATGAAGTGCATGCTCTCGCCATCGCGCAGTGCATCCATTGCGCCAAAGATCGCCGCGTGGCGAAAGCGTTTGGCGACGCCGCGCGCATCGAATAAATGAACGGTTTGGGGGGTGGTTGAGCAATCGTGTGACATGGCGAATCCTTTATGTGAAATTTATAGCTAATGGGTGATGCGCGTATGCATTATCCGAGTTTGATTTTTTCGGCCGCTATGGCATTGACGAACAGAACATCGCCCTCCAGTCGCATGTGCTGGAACAAGTCTTTGACTAATTCATGCAGTCCCGCATATAACGAGATGTAGCTGTTGCAGGCGCCAGGCGGCGGGGTGAAGTCGTCGGTGATACTCAGCATCTTTTGCAGGATTAAGTCATCGGTATGATGCTCCGCCATCATCATGCGGATCGGGTTGGCAATCGTGCCGAAAGGCGGTCTGGATGGCGGTGCATCTGTTTCCAATCCGAGCATATAAGGAAACAGAATGTGCTCCTCTTTCATCAGATGCGAATCCATGTCTGCACGTAATTGCTTGAACAAAATCGCCAGTTCCCCGAGTTCGGGATGGTTGTCGCCATGTACCAGAGCGACTTTATCGAGTAGCGGTGATAAATCATTGAGCGCAGCTTTGGTATAAGGATGATGGTGCTGCAATAGACGCTCTATCATTTCGGACAGATTTTGCTTGGTTTGGTTTGTCGCGGTATCGCCCATCTAATAGTCTCCAAGATTCATTATAGATTCATCAATAGTGAATCTTATTTGTATGTGCAAAAAAATGCAACAGTGTTGTGTCGTGTGTTGGGGGAAATTAAGCCAGGAGATCGGCCAGCGTACTTTGATCGAGCGTGGCGAAAAAAGTCTCTTGTGCCTTGACGAAAAGTTTTTTCAAACGGCAACGCGGCAGCAAAGGGCAGACATCGGGCGCGGCATCTTCCTTCATACAAACCACCAGTGCGAGATTGGTTTCCATTAGGCGCACCACATCGCCGACAGAAATATCCCGGGCCATCATGCCCAAGCGCACCCCGCCGTTGCGTCCCCTATCGCTGGCTAAATATCCCGCACTGACCAGTGTCATCACAACCTTCATCAGGTGGGTTTTGGAGATGGCCAGGTCATCCGATGCGTCTTGTATGGTGGCGGTTTTATTGTTGTGGCCGAGATAGATAAGGATGCGTAGGGCGATGTCGGTTGAAACCATAAGTTGCATGATGCAGTTCCCGTAGCGATGTTTATTGGCGGAATTATAGGGAAAAGTCGGCGGCATGGAACGTGAAAAGCAATAATATATTCTTTTTTGTTGAATGTAATTCCCGAAAAGAATATATTCACAAATGGTGAATCTTTGAAAATGCATCTCGATAGAGTCCTTTAAATAAATACAAAGTGAATGCCGTGATCGAACCCGCAAGACTGGCTGACTTCTTCACCATTTTTTTTACCTCGGCCATGGTGATTCTGCTTGGCGCGCTGTATGCACTATTGTTCGCATACTCGCGCATCAAGGTGATGCCGCGACTAATGCCGCTGGCCTACGCCTCCTATCTTGGTTTGTTCGTTTCCACTTTATTTCTTGCCAAGGCTGCCAATCTGCTACATCACCCCTTGTGGATAGCTGTGGTGGTTTTCATGTTGCTTGGCTACCTGCTGGCACCCCATGGCATCTGGCACCTATGTGTAGGGACGCATGTGGATGAGCATGCGGAGACCAAAGACGTAGTTCAAAAAAGTTCCTAACTTAAAGAGGAGAAAAACATGGCAACTAATCAGTGGTGGGCGTCAGAATCTTTCTGGCGCAAGACGGCGATCTGGGTGACTGGAGGCTCGTTAATCGTGCTAATCCTGTTGACTGTCGATACGTTGCCGCAGATCGCGGCGGGGTCCAAGCGTGTACCCGCCTATTCGACCATCAACTTTCGCATCGAATACAAATATGACGATAGTCGACATGCGCAAGTACCAGTGATTGGTATGAAAGAGCCCTTATTTGGCAAGGAGCTAAGTGAGCAGGATGCGGAAGCGTTGGTGAAATTGGGCAAGCTCACTACCCAGTCGAAAAATTGCATGAACTGCCACACCCTGCTTGGCAACGGCGCGTATTACGCACCCGACTTGACCAAGTCATGGCTGGATCCCAATTGGGGCACAAAAGAATTACGTGAAGATCAGATGGTGGAATTCATAAAGAACCCATCCGATAAGTTGCACAACAGTATGGGGCGGCGCATGCCCAAGTTGGGTGTGACCGATGAGGAGGCGCGGGGTGTTGTGGCATTTCTGAAATGGATGTCGAGTATTGATACAAATGGCTTCCCTTATAACTTCAAACCCATAGAGCAGGAGGATTAATCATGGCCGCTACGATAGGTAAGTTAGATAGTGCCAATTTGAACGGAGGCCAGAAGCTGGCCGTGAAATACTTTATCACCGCTATGGTGTTGTTCGGCGCACAAGTATTATTTGGGTTGATTTCGGGATTGCAATATCTCAAGCCTGATCTGTTCTATGAGGTGTTGGATTTCAACGTTAATCGCATGGTGCACATTAATGCCATGATTGTGTGGTTGCTCTACGGATTTCTGGGCTCGGTGTATTGGATACTAGAGGATGAGGCGCAGCACGAAGTTGTCGGACTCAAGCTCGGCAATTTGATTTTTTGGGTGCTGACTGCAGCCGTCGCCGTGGTGGTATTGGTGTTTTTGTTCGTGCAAGTCGGCCCCGGTAAGGAGTCCAGCATCTGGCTTATCAACGAAGGTCGAGAGTACATCGAAGCACCGCGTTGGGCAGATATCGGTATTGTCGTTAGTGTGTTGACATTCTTCTATAACGTTGCCGCGACCTTTTCCAAAGGTCGCTACACAGGCATCGGCGGTGTGTTGTTGCTGGATTTATTGGCTTTGTTCGGCATTTATCTGGCGGGGATGTTTTACACCACCAATATTTCCATCGACCAATATTGGTGGTGGTGGGTCATTCATCTTTGGGTCGAAGCGACTTGGGAAGTGATGGTCGCCTGTACCATGGCGTATGCTCTGATGAAGGTGTTGGGTGTACGTCGCAAGATTGTTGAAATATGGTTATATATTGAAGTCGCGTTGATGTTCGGCTCGGGCATTCTGGGTATAGGCCACCATTATTTCTGGATTGGTACTCCGGAGTATTGGTTCACCATAGGCGGATTCTTTTCGGCGCTTGAACCTATTCCGCTGGTCGCAATGGTGGTGCATGCCATCTTCGATGCGGGCGCGAACAAGATTAAGAACTCCAATCATCCCACCATGGCTTGGTTGATAGCCCATGCTTTCGGCAACTTCTTCGGTGCGGGTGTATGGGGCTTCATGCATACACTGCCGCAGATTAATCTTTATACGCACGGTACGCAGTGGTCCGCATCGCATGGGCATTTCGCCTTTTTCGGGGCATATGCCACCATCAATATTGCTTACTTCTACATCGCAATGCAGCAGTGGAGAGGCAAGGTGTGGATGGCGGGTGATCAGATCGGCAACGGGTGGAAGTGGAAATGGTCGATTGGATTACTCAACCTGGGGATGGTCGGCATGGTGATGGCAATGTTGGTGTCGGGATACGTGCAATCGCAAATTGAGCGCGCAATCGAGGGCTCGACTTGGGCCGGCTATTTTGCGGCGCAAGCCCATCCCTGGTTCGTGCAAGGCATGTGGTGGCGCGAGATATTCGGCGTGATGTTCGCTGTCGGTTTTGTGCTTTTGGTGTGGGACTTGATGACAGTGGGTAAACATGAAACCAGGTCTATGGTCGAAGCGAAAAGCGCTGAGTGATATTGTCGATGGATTGCGTTAAGTTAGGTTGGAAGCTCGCTCGCCCTGTGTGCATAAAGGGGTGGGCGGATTTCCAAATGACAAACGCCGGGTTCCAAGTAAATTCTGTAAATTTGGGTATTAGATGAAATTTCTGACGCGTCCGGTATGGTCGGTAGGTTTTCGACCTTTCTTCAGTTTGGCTTGCCTGTCGGGGCTGAGTTTGCCTGTCGTTTGGGCGTTAATGTACAACGGAAATCTATCCGGGCCATCGCTGCCATTCTCGGGCACACAATGGCACGCTCACGAGATGTTCTTCGGCTTTGCTTGGGCGGTCATTGGCGGCTTCTTGCTGACTTCAACAAAGAACTGGGTGCATGCTCGCGGCTATCACGGTGCGGCATTGTTTTTTCTCGTCGCAGCTTGGTTGTTTGAGCGCGTCGGCATGTGGTTCGCGGGGAGTTGGCCAATACTGCTGTTTCGCCTTTCCAATAATCTTTTCTTGGTTTCTATCGTAGTCATGTTGCTGTGGACGCTCATCAGCCGTAGAAAAGATGATACCTACCGCGACAATTATTTTTTTCTCCTGATCCTCCCCGCGTTCCTGTTCGCAAAACAACTGATGCTAAGTTCTGAATACTTTCCGATTGGATGGAGCATGGCAATGGGACTTTTTCGCGTGGCCTTCCTGGTGATGTTGGAACGGACACTTACCCCCTTTATGAAGGGTGCATTTCAAGTTTCCATATTGCGCAATGCAACGCTGGACAAAACAATAAAGTTGCTGGGTTTGGCGATGGTTTTCGAAAGCTTTCTGCCGTCTTTGTGGTCCGGGATTCTCGCGTTGCTGTTGGCGGGTTTGTTGCTGGGACGACTTGCGTTCTGGAAGCCGCAACTCGCACTACGGCGTATCGATATTGGCATCATGTATCTTGGCTACCTCGCCATCGTCGCGCAATTGCTAATTCACTTTTTTAATCAAGTCGCCCATCCGCAATGGGTCGGCGCGGTATCTGTCCATGTGTTCACTTTTGGCACGATGGGGCTGATCATTCCGGCCATGTTGATACGCATATCGCAGGGGCATACGGGTCGCAAGGTGGCGTTTGACAGCCTGGATAAATTTGCGCTGTACATCATGCTGGCGGGATTTTTGGCGCGTATCGTGTTGCCGCAGTACTATCCCGGGCAATATGCGCAATGGATTTTTTCCTCGGCAATATGCTGGTTGATCTGCTTCAGTCTGTTGGGATGGAGATATATCCCGTATTTGTTTGCGCCGCGTATTGATGGGCGGGAGCACTAAAGAGCAGTGGTGGTTAGCCGCAGTATGGTTAATAGGCCGGGAGAAGATTAGGCGTAAAGGGTATCGACATTCGGCATGAGCCTTGTTTTGCAGCCGGGAGTTTATGCTAATGCGGAAGCTGTCGCCGCGAGCAAAATCTGACACGTTGGAAAGAGTCGCACTAGAATTTAGCCGCTCCGATTCCTGCCTGAGTGCGAACAGGTCGATAAAGGTGCACCCAAGATTGTTTAAGTGCGCATGGAGAATTATCGGTGACTAAGTGCGTAAGTTAATTTATGCCGACGTGCACAATAAAACGGCCTCTCCGGGAATGGAGAGGCCGTTTCGTTTAAGGCTTGCTGCAATCAGTCTTTGATGGCTTCGACCGGCAGGGTGATCTTTACATCGTCACCCACATACGGTGCATATTTACCCGCATTGAACTCGGTGCGCTTGATGGTCGTGGTCGCTGTGACACCGCAGGCTTCTTTCTTCAGCATGGGGTGGGGCATGCACTGGAATGACTCGACAGTAAGGGTGACGGGTTTGGTGATGCCTTTGATGGTCAGGTCACCGTTCACTGCGACCAGCTTGTCGCCGTCAAATTTGAAGTCATTGGACTTGAAAGTGATGTTTGGAAACTTGGCCGTATCCAGCAGGCCTTCGCCTTGGATGTGACCATTGAACAGTGTTGAACCTGTGTTCACCGAAGTTGTATCTATGGTGATGTCGGCAGAGCCGGTCTTGGCGGTACGATCCAGCACGATCTTGCCGGTAGTACGGTCGAAACGGCTCAGTTGTTGCGAATAACCCAGATGGTTGTATTCGAAACGGGGCAGGGTGTGGTTGGGTTCGAGGCTGAAGGTTTCGGGTGCGGCATAAGCAGCGGAAGACAATGCGGTTGCAACAGCGATGGCTACAAGTTTCTTCATGGTGATTCTCCTGGTTGTGTGTAAATTGAAAAATTCAAAATTCCAAGCTGGGCAAGTTGCGTATGAAATGCGGAATTCCACCGGCAACACTGCATCGCGATGGAGTTCGGTTCTTTACTTTTTGCTGCTTGCTACAAAGTGGAACTTGATGCTGACTTCATTTGCAACTGTGGCGACATCGGCCCAGATTCCCGTCCCGATGCCGTAATCCAATCGGTTAATGTTCAAACTACCGTCGAATACACCTAGATCCCCGTTTTGTTTAAAGGTGAACGGTGCGGTGATGTCTACGATCTTGCCCTTCAGCGATAGCTTGCCTTGCGCCTGATATTTATCACCGCCCAAAGCCTTGAAGCTGCTTGCCACAAAACCGGCAGTCGGAAAATTTTTGGTATCGAACCAAAGTTTGTCATTTACCTCGTCATCGGCATCACTGTTGCCTGTGTCTATGCTGGCGATGTCGATGTCAATTTTGGCTTGTGATGCGGACAATTTTGCAGGATCAAAGCGTGCTTGTATTGCGAACTTGGCGAATGATCCGCTCAGGGGGACGCTCATTTGCTTGTAATCAAAAGAGACCCTGCTTTGTGCAGTCTGTACTTTGGAAAATTCCGCCGCGTTGGCGGAGCAGATAACCAAAGTGAGTAATAGCAGGGATGGTGTGATTAGTTTCATAGGGTTTTCTTTTTCAGCCAGGGCATCATGCGTGTCAGCGTCTCATCTTTTTCAATTAAGTGGTGTTTCAGCGCGGCGGCGATATGCATTATTACCAAGGCCAGCAGCAGATAGTTGAGCACGCTGTGGGTGGTTTCCAGTAGATTGCCCAGTGCTTTGTCCTTGCCTAGCAGGTCGGGTAACTGTACCAGACCCAGATACATCACGGGCACGCCCTTGGCTGAACTCATCAGCCAGCCGGTGACGGGGATGAGGAACAGCAGGGTATAGAGCAAGTGATGCACCGCATGGGCTGCACGGCGTTGCCACGCAACTATGCTTTCGGGCAGCTCGGGCGGTTTGTTCGTGATGCGCCATAACAGTCTTGCGATGAACAGCAGGAATATCGTTACGCCTATCCATTTGTGATAGCTGTATAGCTGCAATTTAAGCGGTGAAAACTTGAGGTCGGACATATACAGGCCGAGCGGAAAGGCGCTGAATATCAGCAAGGCGACCAGCCAGTGCAAAGTGATAGCGATCTTGGTATAGGCAGTGTTCACGACATTTACTCCAGAGCAGATTTGGCGCTACTGAAAGCCACACGCAGATGACCCAGTTGCAAAGTGAGCGTATCGATCTCGCTGCGTTTGAGTTGGGCGAACACGGGCTGCAGGTGTTGCAGATGTTCCGGAAAAATGCGGTTGAATAGCGTGTCGCCCAGCTTGGTAAGTTTGATCAGCTGGCAGCGACCGTCACTGCTGGAGGCGGTGCGAGTCACCAGGCCTTTGTCGCACAGCCTGTCTATGACGCCGGTGAGCGTGCCTTTGGTGATCAGTGTTTTCTCGCCCAGCTCTTTGGGCGACATACCTATGGTATTGCCCAGCGTGACAACGATGTCGAATTGCGCCGGTGTCAGGTCCAGGGTGCGGATGTGTGCCGCTGAATAACTTTGAAAAGTCTGGTAGGTGTCGGCCAGCTCGCGCAATAGGGGCAAAAATTTGTTGTTCAGCATGATGGTGTTTGCTTGGTTCTAATTAGAACCAAGTTTAGTTCTAGCTAGAACTAAATGTCAAGCTAAGCGTATTTATTTTGTGGGTATGAGTCCAAGCGCGCTTAAATTTCGATGCGTGTACCCATCTCTATGACCCGGTTGGCGGGAATTTTGAAGAAGTCGGCCGCATTCATAGCGTTCTTGGACAAGGCCAGGAAGAGCTTGCCACGCCATCTGGCCATGCCGGTTTTGTTGCCGATCACGATCATGGCGCGCGAAATAAAGAAGGAAGTGCTCATCATGTCGAAGGGCAGGCCGTCCTTCCCGCACAGCTCCAATGCCAAGGGAATATCCGGTGTTTGCATGAAGCCGTAAAACAATTTAACCCGATAGAAGCCATGTCCTAACGCTTTCACCAGCAGACGGTTGTCGCGCGTCACATAAGGTTTGTCCTCGACGATAATCGTGAGCAGGATATTGCGTTCATGCAGCACCTGATTGTGCTTCAGATTGTGCATCAGAGAAGAGGGGGCGCCTTCTATCTCGCTGACCAGGAACACGGCCGTTCCACTCACTCTGGGGGTGGTGATCGTCCCGTCTATGATGACGTCTATGGGAATGCTGAGTTTTTTGACTTGGGCAATCAAAAGTTCTCGTCCCCGCCGCCAGGTCGTGAGAACCGTGAATGACAAGATAGCAATCCCCAATGGGAACCAGCCACCCTGCATGATTTTGATTGCATTGGCAGCGAAATAAGCAAGGTCGACAGTCAGGAACACGGCGATCAGGGGCAGTGCTTTATACCAGGGCCAGCGCCATCCCAGCATCATCACATAGCCTATCAGTATGGTTGTGATCGCCATGGTGCCGGTGACGGCGATACCGTAAGCGGCAGCCAGATTGCTGGAACTCTGGAAAGTAAATACCAGATAGACCACGGCGATATACAAAGACCAATTGGTGACGGGGACATAAATCTGTCCGCGTACCGAGCCGGAAGTCTGGATGATGGGCATGCGCGGCAACATGCCCATTTGTATGGATTGATGGGCGACGGTGAATGCGCCCGAGATAACGGCTTGTGACGCGATCACCGTCGCGGCGGTCGCCAGTACCACCAGCGGGACGAGCGCCCAAGTGGGGGCGAGTAAATAAAATGGGCTCTCTATGGCACTGGCATCGTTCATCAGTAAAGCGGCCTGGCCAAAATAATTCAGTATCAGGGCGGGCATCACAAAGCCGAACCAACCCAAGCGTATGGGCGATCTGCCGAAGTGCCCCATGTCGGCGTACAAGGCCTCGCCACCGGTTACGGCAAGCACGATGCCTCCCATAGCCAAGAACGCCACAGCGGGAGTTGAAGTGACAAAATGGTAGGCATAACCGGGGTTTAAAGCCCACAAAACCGCAGGGTTCTCCAAGATGGCGGCAAGGCCGAAAGCGGCGAGACAGCAGAACCACACAATCATGATGGGGCCAAACGCCATGCCGACCACATTGGTGCCGCGTTTTTGCACCCAGAACAACACGGTGATGACCAATAGCGTGGTGGGAATGACAAGACTTTCCAGGTTGGGCGCGATAACTTCCAGTCCCTCCACGGCAGACAACACAGAGATGGCGGGTGTGATCATGCTGTCACCGTAAAATAATGCCGCAGCGATGATGCCCAGCGAGGTGATGAACCATCGGGTCTTGGGGCGCGTCTTGGTGAGATTGCCTACCAGTGCGAGTAATGCCAGCGCGCCTCCCTCCCCCCGGTTATCGGCACGCATCACGATGAGTACATACTTCACCGAAATCAATAACATGATGGTCCAGAACATCAACGACATGACGCCGAGTATGTTGCCGGTCGAGACATCTAAATGATGCGCGCCCGCAAAAGTTTCTTTGAGCGCGTACAAAGGGCTGGTGCCGATATCACCGAAGACCACACCTATCGCCCCCAATATCAGGGTAGGCAGTCTGGGTTTGGTTTCAGCGTGGCTCATGTAAGTTCAGCGAAAAATGGTGCGGCACTCTACGCCTGAAATTTGGGCGAGGCAATGGTGTGATGATCGTAGGGACTCCCGGTCAGCTGCCAAAGAAGGTGACCAAGGCGGTCTGTACTTCATCGTCATGATGCGCAAAGAATTCTGCACAGTTTTGTTCGCTCAAGCCCAATCGGGAAATTGCAGCGATCTGCGACCAATCAACGGGTATTGTAGAAGGGGTGGCGAGTAGATGCGCGACCGTTACGATATCGATATAGCTTGCTTTTTCATCTTTGATTTCGCGCTGTAAGTCCCTGTACGCCATCGGTATCGCGATCAAACTTTCTGGAAATGACCAGGACGCGAGCAGCATTTGGCCGAATAGTCCGCGATACTTGTGGGCCATCTCAATACATGAGCGCTCATCCACATCGGGGATGTTTTTGTCCGCGTAGATACAGATAGGCAATATGCCGATATCGTGCACCAGTCCGGCGAGCAGACCCTGATCGGCATAAAGACCTTTGACACCCCCCGCCAACACATAGCTGATTGCTGCGACCCTGCGGCTGCTGGCGATGAAATCATCCAGTTGCTTGCGAACCGCAGTTTGATTTGCAAGGGAAAGACGTGAGATCGTCAGTTTCATGATCATGCCGCGCAGTGTTCTGTAGCCGACTCTGGAAACCGCAGCCAGTACCGTGTTGACCTTGGGTTTGCCGGCATAGAGCGCACTATTCGCAGTCTTGATGAGTTGCACGGTAAATACTGGGTCGCCCGAGATGGCATCGACAATCTTACTTGCGGATACATCGATATCGTCCAACATGGCTTGCAGTTTGATCGCCCAATCCGGCATGGTCGGTAGTTCCAGTTGGTTGTTCTCCATTGCGGAGATCATTCCTTCGAAACCTGATGGTGTTTCCATGTCTTATGTCCCTTCTGTGTTTCAGCAACAGATGTTTGGCTGTCGATGCGTGTAAACAATGCTCAAACAGTTCAGTCGCTATGTATATAACGGCAATGCGTCTCGCGTATGAACAGTACCGCTATCCAGCCTACCAAGGCAAAACCGAACAGCAAGGAGATGCCCGCTTGATAATCTGCCAAACCGCGTAGGCCGCCAGCATGCCCACCCTGGTCTATCGCCCAGCCAACGAGTGGTTGCAAAATAGCTGCACCCAAAAATCCGCCCGTGTTGACCACGCTGGTGGCCATGCCTGAAAGCGCGTGACGATTGACTTCTTTGGCGCAAGACCAAGTAAGTGTGAAGCCGGAGGCACCCATTCCCATTACGAAGCACAAGGCATAGCTGATGGTGTCACTCATGGGCAGGCCGAACAGCCAAGGTAACCAACCCAGACAATAGAGGGTGGCGGCGGCGATCATCACAGGTTTGCGATAGCCCAAGCGGTCAGACAGGGTGCCGATAAAGAATGCGCCTATGGCAAAGCCGCCCATCAGGATGGAGGTGTGCGCGGTGGCCTGTGCGCTATCCATGCCGTAGACATCGTGCAGATAAGGCACTGCCCACAAGCCGCCAAAGGAAAATAGCGAACCGGCGAGGCCGAAGTTGACCCACAGACCGGGCCAAGTCGCGCGATTTTTGAGCACAATCAATAGTCCGTCATACCAGTGACCATGATGCGGCGGATGTGCGGCTTTGCCATCCAGTTCGCGCAGGCTGGGCAGGCCGACTTGCACCGGACTGTCGCGCACCATCAGCCAGGACAGTACGGCCAATCCAAGTGAGAGCATGCCGATGTAGGTGAACACTACACGCCAACTCATCACCGTCAACACTGCACTCAGCGGCGCGGTCGCCAACACCGAACCCACATTGCCCATCAACACCGTCACCCCTGTCATGGTGGCGAATTGACGGTCATGGAACCAAGCGGCGTTGAGCTTGAGCATAGAGATGAACATCACCGACACGCCCAGCCCCACCAGCAAACGCCCGGCGGATGCGGCTGCCAGCGTGTCGGCAGTACCAAATAAAATCGCGCCTATGCCTGCCAGCACACCGCCTGCCGTCACCAAACGACGCGGCCCCCAAGTGTCCGCGAGTACGCCAGTGGGAATCTGCATCACGGTGTACACGTAAAAATAGGTCGCCGCCAAACTGCCTAGCGCGGCACTGCTCGCGTGAAAGGTTTGTTGTAAATCACTCGCGATGGCGGCGGGTGCGAAGCGATGGAAAAACGACAGGATGTACGCCAAGCCAACCACGATGAAAGCACTCCAGCGCAGGCGGACGAGGCGTTTGGATTGTTCGGATGTCAGCATGATGATAAGTCAGGAGAGGTACGCGGGTCGGGTTTTAACCCGACATTAAGATTGCTGTAGTGCTGCGCGGCATTCGCCCACCAATGCCGGGCCGCGATAAATCAAACCGCTGTAAATCTGCACCAGGCTTGCGCCCGCCTGAATTTTCTCTGCCGCGTCTGCGCCGCACAAAATGCCACCCACACCGATGATGGGCAGCGCGCCTTGCAATTCGGCGGCGAGTTGGCGGATCACGGCGGTGGATTTGTCCCGCACCGGCGCGCCGCTCAAGCCGCCCGTCTCGTTGCCATGCGGCAAGTGTGCGACCGCATCACGCGCCAGCGTGGTGTTGGTCGCGATCACACCGTCTATCTGGTGTTGCATCAACAAGCGCGCGATTTGCGCGATCTGATCGGATTCCATATCTGGTGCGATCTTCAGTGCGAGGGGTACATAACGCCCATGCTGGTCAGCCAGTTTGGTCTGCTCAGCTTTGAGCTGTCCAAGTAATGCATCCAACGCCTCGTCGTTTTGTAGTTGACGCAGGTTTTTGGTGTTGGGTGAGGAGATATTGACGGTAATGTAGCTGGCATGCGCGTATACCTTGCGCAGGCAGATCAGATAATCCTCGGCGGCTCTTTCGATAGGTGTGATGGCGTTCTTGCCGATGTTAATGCCCAGGATGCCTTTGAAATTGGCGCGCTGTACGTTCTCGATCAGCGCATCCACGCCGTCATTATTAAAGCCCATGCGATTGATGATGGCGGACGCGGCAGGCAGACGAAACAAACGCGGCTGCGGGTTGCCCGGCTGCGCCAGCGGCGTAATGGTGCCGATCTCAATGCTGCCAAAGCCCAATGCCGCCAAGCCGTTGATGCAGTCGCCGTTCTTGTCCAGACCCGCCGCCAGACCAACCGGATTTGGAAAGGTCAGCCCCATCACCGTGCGCGGCCGGTCAGGAATACGGTTGCTTAGCAAACCGCTCAAGCCCAATGAATAAGCGGCGTTCAGGACGCTCAGCGTGAGGTGATGCGCGGTCTCAGGGCTGAGTTGGAATAATGCGGGACGCAGTAAGGGGTACATAGCAACTTTCAAAAGTCGCACTGTCGCAGGACGGTGCAAAACGATAGGGATTATTTGTTTTTAACGACGATCGGTATTGGAAATTTTTTCTTTGTGTACAGATCGCTGCGCTTTTTACCGCGCCAGCCCTCCGTGATCACGTCTACCAGTTGCATACTCATCAGGCCAAATAGGAATAGGCCGAATTGTTGTATTAGTTGGGAATCGATCAGTAGCAGGCCACCATTGCTGCGATAGGCGAACATGGCGAAGTTGCCCGCGATGATGCCGGACAGTCCGGCGCAGATCAGTCTGGCGTTATCGCCTGTCTTCAGGCCGGAGAAGATGGTGCTCTCTGACCACAGCAACTGGAGTCCGGCCAGTAGCAGCAAGGGCGCGATCCAAAACAACAGTATCAGTTGTGTGTGCCAAATTGCCCCGCCTAACAATCCCAGTCCAGCCAGTGCGAAAAAAAAATATGACAAGGCGGTGGCTTGCGGCGGTGTGAAAGTCCGGTTGGTGGTCATCATCTTGAGCACATTGGGCAGTGCGGCGATGAAGGCACGGGTGAACATCACTGCGGGTACCAGCAGGGCGAACAGCGGGGTATAAAGCAGGGCTTGCATGACCGGATTGCCGGGTTGGTTAGCCCAAGTGGCGGCATAAAGATTCATATAGCTCAGCAGCCAAACCATCACAGCACCTGCGGCGCCCACCCAAAGAAGGAAGCTGGTTTGATTTTTGAAAGGTTGTTGACCGGTGATGAGCTTGTTCATGTGGTTGATGAATAGCAGATAGCCAGCCATCATCAGTGTGGTGAGTAAGGTTGCGGGCGGATTGACGATGTTGGGGTCGCCCAGGAGTACGCGTATCTTCAAATCATGCCACTCTATGCCGGCTAGCATCAGGCCCAGGTAGGGCAGTGCCAAGATGGCGATGAGGAATATTCCCAAACGAGTCTTCATTTAATTTCCTTGTCTATATGCTGCCAAATCCCGTTGATCAGTCCTTGCGCAGGTTGGTATTGTGTCTTGTAGGACATCTTGCGGCTCTCATGTATCCAGTAGCCCAAATATACATAGTCCAGTTTCAGTTGGCGGCACAGGTCTATCTGCCACAGCACGTTGTACACGCCCAGTCCAAGATGCGGCAGATCCGGATCGAAGAAGGTGTAAACCGACGAAAGGCCGTCTGACAGCAGATCGATAACACTGACCATGAGCAGTTTTTCTTGAGCGCGGAATTCTACCAGTAGTGTGTCGACCTGACTTTGTAAGAGGAAATTTTGATAGGACTCGTGATCGTCGTTGTCCATGCCGCCATCCTTGTGGCGCGTGCTCTGATAGCGCTGATACAACTCAAAATATTCCGTTTTATCTTCCAGCTCATGCAGTGAAACTGACATATCCGCGTTTTTGGCCCAAGTGCGACGCTGTGAGCGCGTCATGGTGAATTCGTTCGCCATGACGCGCAGTGGCACACAAGCTTGGCACGCATCGCAACGGGGCCGATAGGTATAAACACCACTGCGACGAAAGCCGTGTTGCACCAATTCGGAATAGACGTCAGGTGTAATCAATTGGTTGGGCGTGGCGACCTGGGAGCGCGCCTGCAGGTCAGGCAGATAACTGCACGCATAGGGTGCGGTCAGGTAGAAGTGCAGCGTCTGTGGCGGTATCTCGTTGAGCTGGCTCATTTGAATAGGTCGTTATCGAACTGCCATGATGTTATTGGTGCACAGTTTACCAATTCTTGCAGTTTCATTAGGAACTCATCGCGCGGAATCTCGCGGGCGCCCAACGAGGCCAAATGCGCTGTGTACATCTGGCAATCGATCATTTCACAACCCCAGCGCGCCAATTGATGCGACAGATATGCCAATGCGATTTTGGAGCCATTGTCTATTACGCTGAACATGGATTCGCCATAGAACATGCGACCGATTGCCATGCCGTAGAGACCGCCGACCAAGCTGCCCGCTTGCCACACCTCAACAGAATGGGCATAACCGGCACGGTGTAGCGCGCTATACGCTGCTATCATGTCCTCGTGTATCCACGTTCCGGCTTGGGTTTTGCGCGGTGCAGCACAAGCACGCATCACATCGGCAAAGGCTGTGTCAAAACGCACTTCGTGGCTGGTGTTTCGCAGCGCTTTTGTGAGCGACTTGGAAAGCTTGAACTCCGCGGGGATGAGCACCATACGCGGGTCGGGACTCCACCAGAGTATCGGTTCACCCGCATTGAACCAAGGAAAGATGCCGGAACGATAGGCCAGCAAAATGCGTTGCGGTGAGAGGTCTGCACCTGCCGCGAGTAAGCCGTTGGGTTCACGCAAAGCAAAGCCCACACTTGGAAATGGGCTGCGAATATGCAGATAGGGCAACAATATATAGGCCTTTACTTGGGTTGTCGGTATGCGGCTTTTTGTGGTTATATGCGACTGTTGATAGCGGTTCTCTGTAAACACCGGGTACAAGTTAAGCCATGTTAGCAAAACTATTTGGAAAAAAAACAGATCACCCATTGGCTGACGCAAAGTCTGCACAGGCTATCTTGAATGACCTTCCCAAGCATGATGCCCTCAAAAGTCTGATGGAGTTGTCCGACTGGGTGGAATCCGTTACCGAAGTAAATGAATTCAAACTGGATCATCAGTTCGCGCTGATTCGCATGCTGGACGAAGCGGGATACGCGCATGCACGCAAACTTTCGAATGAGTATTTTGCTCCGCATGAGCTGACCACCTTCCAGGAGAATCGTTTGTGGTTGGTGTTGGGGAGTTGGTATCGCAACCTTTACCAAGCTTATTTGAAGATATTTAAGCGCTATTGCGAGGGTGACAAAGGGGGGGGCGCTATTGATTCTTTGGTAGCACTGTTGGTTTCGCGAACCGTGCGTTGCATGATGTCCAGTTTGAAGTTCGCCTGTGTACATTACGGCCCTATCGACAGTCAGATATGGTCCCAGCTTGGCCAGTTGTACAGGCATGCCGAAGGTCACCGCTACCAGGATACGCCGGTGCAACTTTATCCGGCGATGACTCGAACCAGCACCGTTCAGTTGGAGACCAGCCATTTGTTGGGATGGTATGGCTGCGGAGTCTCTTCACTCAGTCCGCTTGCAATGCATCTAACCGAGCGCATCATCGAACAATATAATTCTGTCGTGAAGATACAGACACAACCCGGTGATTGCAGCTTGTTCGGCTTCGATCTAACTGGGCCCAGTTTGCCGCGCAGGGTGAATGTGGATTCGACCGTGCATCCTCACATGCGATTTATCTGCATGCCCGAGATGCAAGGGAAACTGGAGAGTCTGATTAAAGTGTTGCGCAAAAATATCGTGCCCGATGATCTTTTATTGGGGGGCGAATACGATGCGGAGTTGGTAAAAGAGGCCGCCGAGTATTTGTTGAAATTCATGACGGTGTTGCCCAAGCGCAAGGCATTGCGCAAACAGATCAACATCAAAACCAAGGTGGTTCGCGGGTTTCCCCGCATGGTCACTTATGCCGGACTGGGAACACGTTTCGATGAAGGTCAAGTTGCCGAGTGGCAATTGGATAACATCAGTACGGCCGGTTTCTATACGGTACTGTCGCAGAGTGCGAGTGACCAGGTGCGTATCGGAGAGTTGGTGGGGATCAAGCCGGAGGCTTTGTCTTATTGGGGCTTGGCAATTATCAGGCGCTTGATGAGAGATACGGATAATCATCTGCATGTGGGAGCCGAGATATACAGCAACCAGATATCTTCGGTTACTTTGAGTCAAAGTGGCGGTGGCAGCATGGGCTTCGAAGATGGCCAAATCGGTCTATGGCTGCATCCCAAGATTGGAGAGGAAGTCGAAGGCAAGATATATCTGCTGGTCGGTAAATATGTGCCCAACTGCAGTTTGCAGACCGAGCTACAGGATAAAAAATATCTGTTGATCCCCGTCGCGCTTAAACAAAGAAATCTGGACTGCGATCTGGTCGAGTTTCGAGTAATCGAGCGCGATGAGAGTGAAGAGTAATCCTTCGTTGTTACACTTATTCAGCGTTTCCCTAACGGCTCATCCTCTTGGTAAGCCATTCCTGTATATCCACGAGTTCATCCGCGCACACGCTATGTTGCATCGCGTAGTCGTGCCACGCCACTGTAAATCCCAGAGTTTGTAATTTATCGCGGGAAGTGACGCCCAGCGTGTAGGGAACGACGCTATCGTCTACACCGTGCGCCATGAAGATGGGCGTGGTGTTGGAAGTGAGTTCACTCTGTGCAAGCGCAGATAAGGGTAGATAAGTGGATAGTGCCAACACGCCTGCCAAGGGAACACTCAAGCGTAAGGCTGTGTGCAATGCGATTGCACCGCCTTGTGAGAAACCCGCGAGGAAGATGCGCTTTGCAGGAATGCCGCGTGCCAACTCTTGTTCGATAAACGCTTCGATGGCGTTATGCGATTGGCGTATACCTGCTTCATCCTGTTTGCTGTCTATCGTTGTGCCCGCGATGTCATACCAGGCACGCATCACATAACCGCCATTGACGGTCACGGGTATGTGCGGGGCGTGCGGGAAGATGAAGCGCACAGCGGCAGGCAGAGAAAGCTCTTCTACGATGGGCACGAAGTCGTGACCGTCAGCGCCCAGCCCGTGCAACCAGATGACGCTGTAGTCCGGGTCAGTGCCCGAGTCCAGAACGATATGCGGTAACACCATGGCTATAGCTGTTCGGGCAGGATGTCACGCAGCGCCTGGAATATCTCGCGATAGTTCTTGGGTGGCTTCTGCAACTCACGTTCCTTGATAGCATTGCGTATCAGACTGCGCAGACGCTGCGCATCGGCTTGCGGATAAGCGGCCAAGAATTCGGTCAAAGCACTTTCTTTTTCCAGCAAGCGGTCACGCCAGCGCTCCAAATGGTGCATATATGCTGTATGGCTCTGTGATTTGCCTTTCCACGCATCCAATTTTGCGATGATGGGCGCCGGGTCTACATTGCGCATCAGCTTGCCTATGTACTGGATCTGACGACGCTGAGCGCCGAATGAGTTGATGTTCTTCATCTCACGTATCGCATCACGCAAGGTATCGGGGATGTCCAGTTGATTGACTTGATCTTTGCTCAGTTCGGTCAATTCCTTACCCAGGTCGCGTAGTTCGTGCATCTGCTTCTTGATCTTGGTCTTGCTCGGGCCGGTATCGATCTCTTCATCTTCTTCATCGGCTTCCGGCTCGGGCTGATTGCGCAGACCACGCCCGCGTGTGCTGGGTGCGGCTCTGGGAGCCGTCGCTGGGCGGGGTGCACCCTCGGTATAGGTGATTACCAGTGGTGAGTCGTCTTCGTCCTCATCGTCCTCGTAATTATCATCAATGTCGTCGAATGCGTCCTCGGCTGGCAGTTCTTCCGCTTCGGGATCGTGTTCATGTGCTTGGTTCTTGTTGGGGGTTTGCGGATTCATTTTGAAGTATGTGGCTGAATGATGCTGCTATGATAACGCCTTTCACAAATTTGCCGTTTACTAGATGAATGATATAGCTACTACCGTCACACGCTTTTCTCATACAGATCAACATTTACGCGAGATAGCACAGGGAATGTTGGACTACGCGAAAAAACGCGGTGCGACTGCATCTGCGGTGGATGTGTCTGTGGGCTTCGGTCAGGCGGTCACTGTGCGTCAGGGTGAGGTCGAGACCATAGAGTACAACCGCGACAAAGGTCTGGGCATCACAGTCTATATAGGCCAAAAGCGCGGCAATGCCAGCACTTCGGATTTTTCGGCGCAGGCTGTCCACGATACCGTGGACGCCGCGCTGTCTATCGCCCGCTATACCGCCAAGGATGATTGTTCCGGATTGCCGGACGAAGCCTTGCTGGCACGAGAAAGCACCGATCTGGATCTTTACCATCCTTGGGAATTGCCCGTGGAAGATGCAATCACACTGGCGCAGCGTTGCGAGCGCGCTGCACTAGACGCCGATAAGCGCGTGAGTAATTCCGAGGGCGCAACGGTAAACCTGCACGAAGCCTTATTCGTGACGGCTAACAGTTTGGGTTTTATGGGTGGATTCCCAACTTCGCGTCACAGTCTGAGTTGTGCCGTGATCGCCGGGCAGGAAGACGGTATGGAGCGCGATTACTGGTATACGGTGGCCCGTGATGCCCGTGATCTGTTGAATGCGGAGCAGGTGGGACGCATCGCAGCGGAACGCAGTGTGCGCAGATTGAATGCGCGCCAGATCGCGACTATGCAAGTGCCGGTATTGTTCGAGGCGCCTATTGCATCGGGACTGTTGGGACATTTCGTCGGCGCGGTCAGCGGCGGCAGTTTGTATCGCAAGTCCTCCTTCCTGCTGGACAAGAAGGGCGAGCAGATTTTCGCGCCACACATCAATATCCGCGATGTGCCGGATATCCGCAAAGGCTTGGCTTCCAGTCCTTTCGACGACGAGGGTGTGCGCACACGGACGCGCAGCATCGTGGAAAACGGCGTGTTGCAGGATTACTTCTTGGGCAGCTATTCGGCACGCAAGTTGGGATTGCAAACTACCGGGAATGCGGGCGGTAGTCATAACCTGATATTGCAATCTGGCGAATTGGATTTCGCCGGCTTGCTTAAAACCATGTCGCGCGGCTTGCTTGTCACCGAATTGCTGGGGAGCGGCGTTAACGGGGTCACCGGCGATTATTCACGCGGAGCGGCAGGCTTCTGGGTCGAGAATGGTGAGATACAATATCCCGTCGAGGAAATTACCATCGCGGGAAATCTCAAAGACATGTACCTCAACATCGTGGCAGTCGGCAATGATGTGCTGGTGCAAGGGTCACGCCAATCCGGTTCTATCTTGGTGGAAGGGATGACCATCGCAGGCAGTTAAGTACTTAGTAGCATGTAGTCAATAAAAATAACCACATAGGAGTTTGAGCATGAAAATAACAAACACGGCAATATTGCTGGCTGCATTATTGGCCAGCGCATCAAGTTACGCAGCGCCAGAGCAGGCACAACGCGAATATATCTACACTGTGCAGCCTGGCGACAATCTCAGCTCATTGTTCACTCAGTTGCTCGACTCACCCCAGCGTTGGTCAGAAGTCGCAAAGTACAACAAGCTCAAAAATCCGCAGCTCATCACACCCGGACAAGTGTTGCACTTGCAATTACCCTGGCTGAAAAATGCGCCAGCCGAGGCTGTCATCGACGCTTTGCAGGGTGCGGTGAAGCTGAATGGGCAACCCGCCAAGGTCGGCGACAAGGTTGTAACGGGTGCGAACCTGGAGACGCCTGCGGGTGCCAGTGTGCGCATGACCTTGCCGGATGGCTCCACGCTTAATATGTTGGAAAATACACAGTTGCAAGCAAAGGAATTAGGTAGGAAGCCACTGGGTGAGTATTTCAGTGCGGTATTTCGTTTGGTGACAGGGCGTATTGATGCGCTCAAGAAAAAGTATCCAGATGGGCAATCCCCGTTACGCATCCAGGCGATGCACGGCACCATAGGCGTGCGCGGCACATATTTCCGTATGGGGCAGGAGGGTGAAAACACCTTGGCCGAAATCGAGCACGGACTGGTCGGATTCGATGCCGAAAATTCCAGACAATCCTTGGCTTTGGCAGGTGGACAGGGATCTGTCGCCGATGGTGTACATGCGCCGGAGCCGATCAATTTGCTTCCTGCGCCAGCGTTTCTTAACGTGCCGGAGCGTTACGAGCAAATACTGGTGCGTATCGATTTGGCAGAGTTGAATGGTGCCGTCGGGTATCGCGGGGAAGTGGCGACAGATGCGGCTTTTTTGAACCTGATTGCGCAGGCTAACGCCGATGGTCAGCAATTGCGCATCCCCAATCTTGAAGATGGCGTTTACTGGGTACGGGTGCGCGGAATAGACAAGCAGGGGCTGCAAGGCAAGGAAGCGGTGCTGCGTTTTGTACTGAAAGCACATCCTGTCGCGCCGATGCTGAGTGAGCCCGCGAACAACGGTAAAGTCCGGGGAGTCGCACCCAAGTTCACCTGGAATGAAGTGGGTGAGGCTCAGCGTTATCATTTGCAAGTAGCGCGGGATGTCCGGTTCACAGAGATCGTTCAGGAGGTAAAAGAATCAGCCGCCACGGACTTCACACCCGAAACACCGTTGCCGCTGGGCGACTACTACTGGCGTGTTGCGAGTGTGCGTGACCATACTGACCAAGGTCCATGGGGTGCGTCACGTGTGTTGCACGTGTTATCACCGGCAGCGCCCCCCTCGCCGCCGGCGTTTCCTGAAGGTCGTATGTTAAGCAATTGGGACGGGGAAGCCGGACAGACGTTCGAGTATCAATTGTCGGTGAATAAAGATTTTCTGAATCCGGTGTTGAACCTCAAGCTCGATCAGCCCCAATTAAATGCCGCGATACCCGCGCCGGGAAAATATTATGTGCGGCTTCGTGCCATCGACTCTGATGGCTATGTCGGGCCCTGGACACCCACCCAATCTTTCATCACGCCCGGTTTCAAAGTTATAGGCTGTGATACATGCCGTTGGGGAACTTATCAGCCGTAGTGAGTGTAACTGTCGAATAACGCCGCAGCTCGCGGCGTTATTTTTTTGGTCCTACATGATAGAATCCGCGCCTTTCACGCTTTTAATACTTTAGGAATCTTCGCCATGTTCTCCAGCAAAAACACCATCGCGCATACCGACCCGGAATTGTGGGCAGCCATCGTCAATGAAAATCAGCGTCAGGAAGATCACATCGAACTGATCGCTTCCGAGAACTACACCAGCCCGGCGGTGATGGAAGCGCAAGGCAGCAAGCTGACCAACAAGTATGCCGAAGGTTATCCGGGCAAACGTTATTACGGCGGTTGTGAATATGTGGACGTGGCGGAGCAACTGGCGATTGATCGCGCCAAGGCTTTGTTTGGTGCGGAATATGCCAACGTGCAACCGCACTCCGGTTCGCAAGCCAATCAGGCGGTGTATGTTTCCGTGCTGAAGCCCGGCGACACCATTCTCGGTATGTCGCTGGCGCATGGCGGTCACTTGACGCACGGCGCATCGGTAAATATCAGCGGCAAGTTGTACAACGCAATTCAATATGGCTTGAACGAAAAAGAAGAAATCGACTACGAGCAAGTGCAAAAGTTGGCTACCGAACACAAGCCCAAAATGATCGTCGCGGGTGCATCGGCTTACGCGCTGGTCATCGACTGGAAGCGTTTCCGTGCGATTGCCGACAGCGTGGGCGCGTATCTGTTCGTCGATATGGCGCATTACGCGGGTCTGATTGCGGCGGGTGTCTACCCCAGCCCGGTCGGTATCGCAGATTTTGTGACCACCACCACGCATAAGACTTTGCGCGGTCCGCGCGGCGGGCTGATTTTGGCTAAAGCAGAACATGAAAAAGCCCTGAATTCAGCTATTTTCCCGCAACTGCAAGGCGGTCCTTTGATGCACGTCATCGCGGCCAAAGCGGTGGCTTTCAAAGAAGCGGGTAGCAAAGAATTCAAGGTTTACCAAAAGCAAGTGGTGGACAACGCGCGCGTGATGTCGCGGGTGCTGACCGAGCGCGGTTTGCGCATCGTGTCGGGGCGCACTGACAGTCATGTGTTCCTGGTAGATTTACAAGCCAAGCACATCACCGGTAAAGACGCCGAAGCCGCGTTGGGTCGCGCCCACATCACGGTCAACAAGAACGCTATCCCCAACGACCCGCAAAAACCATTCGTCACCAGTGGCATTCGTATCGGCACGCCCGCCATGACTACGCGCGGCTTCACAGAATTGGAAGCTGAAAAATTGGCGCACCTGATCGCTGACGTGTTGGATGCACCCGCTGACGAAGCGGTTACCGCACGCGTAATCGCTGAAGTCAAAGAGCTGACCACCAAGTTCCCGGTATACGGAGCGTAAAGCAGGATACGGGATACGGGATTCGGGAATCAGTTGGATACGATGTACTGGTTTTCCCGGATCCCAAATCCTGAACACTGAATCATATGAGATGCCCATTCTGCAAAGGTCACGAGACTCAGGTCGTGGATACGCGCGAGAGTGAAGAGGGCGACAGCATACGCCGTCGTCGTCGCTGTATCTCTTGTGAGAAACGCTTCACCACTTACGAAACGGTCGAGTTGCGCATGCCCCAAGTCGTCAAGCAGAACGGTATGCGCAGCGAGTTCGACGAAGAGAAGTTGCGCACCAGCTTCAAGCGCGCTTTGCACAAGCGTCCCGTGTCTACGGAGTTGGTTGACGCGGCTATCGATCATGTCACGCAGAAGATATTCTCATTGGGTGAGCGCGAAGTCGGCTCACGTCAGGTGGGCGAGTTGGTAATGAAGGAATTGTTGAAGCTCGACAAGGTCGCCTACATCCGTTTCGCCTCGGTCTACAAGAGTTTCCAGGATGTCGGTGATTTTGCCGATGCCGTCGATGCGGTGAGCGAAATCAGTTCTCGCGCCTCCGGTAAACATAAAAAGTGATGCATACCGCGCCCGACCACCAATACATGGCGACAGCCCTGAGATTGGCCGAGCAAGGTTTGTACACCACCAGCCCCAACCCCAGGGTGGGCTGCGTCGTGGTGCGCGATGGGCAAGTCCTTTCCACAGCTTGGCATCAGCGTGCCGGTGAGCCGCACGCCGAACCGCTGGCCTTGCGTGCGGCGGGCGATGCGGCTCGCGGCGCAACCGCTTATGTGACGCTAGAGCCGTGCAGTCACTACGGCCGCACGCCGCCGTGTGCCGATGCCTTGATTGCGGCGGGTGTCGCACGTGTGGTCATCGCCATGCAAGACCCGAATCCCCTGGTGTCCGGCAGGGGTGTCGTCAAATTGCGCGCGGCTGGCATCGTTGTCGAATGCGGTTTGATGGAAGCCGCAGCGCGTGAACTGAACATCGGATTCGTGTCGCGCATGACACGCGGCAGACCCTGGCTGCGCAGCAAAATCGCCATGAGTTTGGATGGCCGCACCGCCTTGTCCAATGGCGAGAGTCAGTGGATTACGGGTGCAGAAGCGCGGCGCGATGTGCAGCATTGGCGCGCCAGATCTTGTGCTGTACTCACGGGTATCAACACGATATTGGCTGATGATGCAAGTTTGAATGTGCGCGACATCGCAACACCGCGACAACCGTTGCGCGTGGTGCTCGATAGCCGACTGCGGATGCCTTTGAGTGCCAAAATTTTGCACGGCGGGGTGCTGATTTACACCGTTACACAGGCTGCGGAAAAAATTGCGGAACTGGAAAAGTTGGGCGCGACTGTGTGCGTGCTGGACGGGGTGCAAGGTCGTGTGGATTTGCCCGCGATGCTGCGAGACCTCGCACAACGTGGCATCAATGAAGTGCTGGTCGAGGCGGGTAGTGTGCTCAATGGCGCGCTGTTGCAAGCGGGGCTGGTCGATGAGTTGGTGTTGTATTTCGCGCCGCAACTCTTGGGTGACATGGCACGCGGTATGGCTGCGTTGGGAGAATTGAGCAGTCTGACGCAGCGCGTCGAATTGCGATGGCAGGATGTGCGTCGGGTCGGCAACGATCTGCGCATATTGGTTAAAGTGAAAGGGACACAAAATGTTTAGTGGCATCATCGCCGACGTAGGCCGCATCAGCAATAGTACAGACCGCGAAGGAGGATTGCGTCTCACAATAGACACTAACACGCTGGGATTGGGCGACGTGCAGTTGGGTGACAGCATCGCGGTGAATGGCGTGTGTCTCACTGTCATCGCGCTGGATGGCTATGCCTTTAGCGTGGATGTGTCGCGCGAGACTTTGGATTGCACGGTGGGGCTCGGTGCGATGGGCGCTGCGGTGAATCTGGAGAAGGCTCTGCGCTTGTCCGACAGGTTGGGCGGGCATCTGGTCAGCGGTCATGTGGATGGTGTGGGTGAGGTAGTGGCCTTCGATGATCTGGGCGAGAGCTGGAAGTTGCTGATACGTGCACCGCAAGCCTTAGCCAAGTTCATCGCCATGAAAGGTTCGGTCACAATCAATGGCGTGAGTTTGACCATCAATCGGGTGGAAGGCGCGGTGTTCGCACTCAATCTGATTCCGCATACGCTGCAGATGACGAATCTGCGTTTCCTCAAGGCGGGCAGCCAGGTCAACTTGGAAGTCGACCTGATCGCACGTTATGTAGAGCGCATGATGACTGCCGGAGATGCCTGAACCACTATTGTCACAGAATCTTAACCCGAGTGATTCAATCAATCATTGTGAGCAGGGAGTGGATAGACTAAAATCCACGGCCGATTTAATTTAACGAACAGGAGAGTACAAGATGGAACATACATTGCCAGCACTGCCTTACGCGACTGACGCACTGCAACCCCATATGTCCAAAGAGACATTTGAATATCACTATGCCAAGCATCATCAGGCTTATGTGACCAACCTGAACAACCTGATCAAGGGGACAGAGTACGAAGCGCTGGATCTCGAAGCCATTATCAAGAAGGCACCGGCTGGCGGCATCTACAACAACTCCGCACAAGTGTGGAATCACACTTTCTTCTGGAATTGCATGAAGCCTAACGGCGGAGGTGCTCCAACTGGCGCATTGGCTGATGCAATCAACAAGAAGTGGGGCAGCTTCGACGAATTCAAGAAGGCCTTCCAGACTTCTGCGGTGGGTAATTTCGGTTCAGCTTGGACATGGTTGGTGAAGAAGGCTGACGGTTCCGTGGACATCGTCAACATGGGCGCGGCAGGCACACCATTGACTACAGCAGACAAGGCGCTGTTGTGTGTGGACGTGTGGGAACACGCTTACTACATCGACTATCGCAACATGCGCCCCAAGTTCGTCGAAACGTATTTGAACAACTTGGTGAACTGGGATTTCGTGGCGAAAAATTACGCCTAATTCGTTGTTCATGAGCTGTTAAAATAGCATCAAGCAAGGCCGGGTCTTCCCGGCCTTTTGTTTGTTAACGGAGTTGTTGCGATGCCCAAAATGAAACTGCATGTGTTATTGCTGAACCGCTTGCGCTTGTTGCGTGCCAAATTCACCAATTGGTTGGCGCAGAACTGGGGACAGAAGTTCTATGTGTATTTGGCGGCCGCTTTTACGATATTCGCCTTGCTAGATACCGCAGTTTTGCATTTGACCGGCGAGATTCGCACCGAAGCTTTCGATGCCATGGTGAGTCATCGCGTGGTGCCCACGCCTGCCGATCCGGATATCGTCATCCTCAACATCGATGAGGTGAGCCTGGCCACGATGGCCAACGATTTCGGTCGCTGGCCTTGGCCGCGCGAGGTGATGGGCAGGTTCGTCGAACAAGTTGAGAAGCAAAGCCCCAAGGCGATTGTTTTCGACATCATGTACAGCGATCCGGATGTTTTGAATCCGCATAGCGATGCTTATTTCAATGAGGTCATCGGCAAAACCAATAACACTTACTTCCCTATGCTCGCAGTGGACACCAGCCGAGACGAGAATAGTGCTATCCATATCGCGCAGATTTCCAGCGCGACGCCGCTACCTGACGAAGTATTCGTGCCGGATGCCAAGATCAATGTGGTGCTGCCTTATTTTTCTTCGGTGCGCGACAGCGGGCGTTATGGTACGCAGAATGTAGAGTTGGATTCGGACGGCATAGAACGCGCCTACCCGGTCTATCTGGATGAGCAGGGTTGGAAAATCCCTTCCTTGCCGACTCGTGTCGGGATGGATATGGGCTGGCAAGAACCGCCAACCCAGCAGATGTTGCTGAACTGGCGCGGTGAGCCGGGCAGTTATCGCTATATCAGCTTTGCCGATGTGTTCCAGGATATGTTGTCTGAACAGCCGCAACGCCCCAAGGATGAGTTCAAAGACAAGATCATCATCATAGGCTCGACCGCACCCAATCTGTTTAATCTGCATGCGACGCCGATTTCGGCCGCGCATCCGGGTGTGGAAGTGCTGGCCACGGCGATAGACAACTATAAGAACAACAACTCATTGCGCTTTCCCGAGGCGCGCGGTTGGTATCTGTTGGTCACATTGCTGATCGTTTGGATAACCGCTTGGGCGTATTATCGTCGCACCGGCCGTGACACCATAGACAAATTCTTCGGTCTGTCGCAGGGCTTGTTGTTAGTGTTCGCCTTTGCCAGCATCAATTTCGGTAACACCTTCATCAATCTGGCCGGGCCGTTGATGATAGGCATCGCTTACTTCTCGGTGTCGCGCGTGTATGCCACCGCGACGCGCAAAGTGTTGGAACAAAACATGGTGAGAGCCACCACCATCAGCGAAAAGGCGATGCATGCCACGTTGATGCTGATTCACTTCGATGGCAAAAAGAACGTCGTTTCAGAGTCCATGTTGGAGAAACTGGGCGACGATTTGCGCGATTTGGGTGAGCGGGAATCCAGCGTCGAGGCTTTGGTCGGCCAGCAAAAAGGTTTATGGGGATTGTTGGAAAAGACCATCGCCATCTCATGGATCGCCGATGCCGCAGACGAAACAACCCAGCAAGCGATACGCGATGATGTGGAGCGTGTGCTGTCGGGGCTGCCACGTCTGATTAAGCGCAATCTGTTGTGCACCGAAGAGGCGGTCTCGCATGTGGTTCATCAGGGCGATATCGCTGGCGGTGAACGGGCCGAGCATGGCTGGCGCAGGATATATGCCGAAGCCATGCTCAAGTGGAATATCGGGCGGTCTTAAGGCGGGGAGATAAATACTGGGGGCTTAAGGGCGCGGGTTTGGTAAAATCCGCGCCTGCTCATTTTTGGTGGTCTCGTTATGAAACCCACGCTTGTCTTTGATATAGAAACTATCCCCGACATCAACGGCCTGCGTGTCCTGCACGGGTTGGATGAACGTGTCAGCGATGCCGAGGTCGCCGAGATGGCGTTTCAACAGCGTCGCCAGAAGACTGGCAGCGATTTTATCCAGCATCACTTGCAGCGTGTGGTGGCGATCTCCTGTGTGTTGCGCGAGGGTGACAACTTCAGAGTGTGGTCGCTGGGCGGGCTGGACGAAGACGAGGGCAGCATCATCCAGCGCTTCTTCGACGGCATAGAAAAATACACACCTCAGATCGTGTCGTGGAATGGCAGCGGTTTCGACCTGCCGGTGTTGCACTACCGTGGCCTCATCAACGGTGTGCAGTGTCCGCGCTATTGGGACATGGGTGAGGACGACAAAGAATTTAAGTGGAATAACTACATCAGCCGCTACCACATGCGTCACCTTGATCTAATGGATCTGTTGGCGATGTATGGGGGGCGTGCCAACGCGCCGTTGGATGATTTGGCCAAGTTGATCGGCTTCCCCGGCAAGCTGGGCATGGACGGCAGCAAAGTGTGGGAAGCATTCCAACAGGGACAGTTGGCCGAGATACGAAATTACTGCGAGACCGATGTGGTGAACACCTATCTGGTGTTTGCACGGTTCTTGATGATGCGCGGTAGCTTGAGTCGCGCAGCGTTCAAGCGCGAATGTGATTTTGTGCGTGCCGAACTCGCCAAGTTGGAACAGCCGCATTGGCGGGAATTCCTGGCGGCCTGGCCCGAGACCCGGGCCTGATGCTGAAGCATCGCGGCGCATGGCTGATCGGCGCATGGTCATTGGTCGCACTCGTGTGTTACCTCTCCCTGATGCCCGCACCACCTGCGGTATTCACCTTTCACTGGTCGGATAAATTCGAACATTGCACCGCCTACGCCGCGATGTCTTTGTGGTTCTGCCAGATTTATGCGGAAAGTAAACAGCGCATTAAGGTTGCCGCCGCGCTGGTCGCGATGGGCGTGACGATAGAGTTCCTGCAAGGTTGGAGTGGATACCGATATTTTGAGTATGCCGATATGGCAGCCAATAGTACCGGCGTGTTGTTGGGTGTGTCGCTGGCACATACCCGCTTGGGCCGGATATTTGTATGGATAGAGAAGTTGGGGGATTGCACAGATGACAACAGAAAATAAAGTCACCATAGAATCCTTGGATCACGAAGGTCGCGGCGTCGCGCACTTCGATGGCAAGGTTATCTTCATCGAAGGTGCGTTACCGGGCGAGGTGGTGAGCTACGCCTCTTACCGCAAAAAGCCGGCTTTCGAACAGGCGCAGATCGTTAACTTGTATCGCGCGGCGCCGATGCGCGTGACACCCAAGTGCAAGCATTTTGGCGTGTGCGGCGGTTGCTCCATGCAGCATCTGGATGCACGTGCGCAAGTCGCCGTGAAGCAGCGCATTCTCGAAGATGCCCTGCGTCACATCGGCAAGGTCAAGCCCGAGAACATCCTGCCTGCTATCTATGGCCAGGTGTGGGGCTATCGTGAGCGTGCGCGCATCTCGGTCAAACACGTCATCAAGAAGGGCAAGACCCTGGTCGGTTTTCACGAGAAGCGCAGCAGCTTCGTTGCGGACATGCAGAGCTGCGAGATCCTTGCACCCAAGATTGCCAAGTTGATACCGCTGTTGGCCGAACTGGTGAGCAATCTGTCTATACGTGACCAATTGCCGCAGATCGAAGTAGCGGTGGGCGAGCATGTGGATGCGCTGGTGTTGCGCATCATGGATACGCCCAATCACGCCGATGAAGCTTTGTTGCGCGCCTTCGCTGATGAACATGATATTCAGTTTTGGTACCAGACCAAGGGACCCGAGACCATCAAGCCTTTCTATCCGCTCGACGCGCCCGAGCTGTCGTATAGCCTGCCCGAGTTCAATATCACCATGCCCTTCGCTCCCAGCGAATTCACGCAGGTGAACAGCGCGATGAACCGCGTGATGATCAACCGCGCGATCCGTCTGCTCGATCCGCAACCGAACGAGCGTATCGCCGATTTGTTCTGCGGTCTGGGCAACTTCACGCTGCCTATCGCGCGTCGCGGTGCACAGGTGTTGGGTATCGAAGGCAGCGACGCGCTGGTTGCGCGCGCCCGTCAAAACGCCGCTCACAACGGCTTGCAGGGCAACACCGAATTCATGGCGATGAACTTGTTCGAGATGACCGAGGAGACATTCGCCAAACTCGGACACTTCGACAAACTGCTGATAGATCCACCCCGTGACGGCGCGTTCGAGCTGGTGAAATCACTGGGTGCAGACAACGCGCCCAAGCGCATCGTGTATGTGAGTTGCAACCCCGCCACACTGGCGCGCGATGCCGCCGAGTTGGTGCAACGCGGCTACATCCTCAGGTCGGCGGGCGTGATGAATATGTTTCCGCATACCTCGCATGTGGAATCTATCGCGGTATTTGATAAACCATCATCCGTCGGCCTTACACAAAGTGAATCATGAGTGAAGAACGTTTAGACAATATCGAAACAAAGATCGCCTATCAGGAAGACCTGCTGGAAGTGCTGAATAAAACCGTCTACGAACAGCAAAAGAGGTTGCAACTGTTGGAAGACAGATGTGCCGCCCTTTCGGGTTCGCTCACATCGCTGGTGCAAGCTGTGCATGAAAATAATGCCGCGACGAACGAAACACCGCCCCACTATTAAACGCATCAAAGGGTAGACACATCACAAGTGGGCGGGGAGTGGCGTAGCGATACTTGGCAGGGGCTGACCATGACGGTTATTGTGTAGCTCAACCCATAAGCATCTTTTGGCGCCTGTTAATTTTTCTTCGGTGGCGCGGAGAACAGCGGATTCTTCATTACCAGTCCCATACGTTCGCCGAATTCCTGCGCGAAGTTGCGCATCGCTTTGGCAGCTTCTTTTTCGCCGGTCGCGCGCTCCAGCGTGTCGGCCATGGACAGTAGGTTTTGGTGATAGAACAGTTTCATCTCATCGACCAACATCTCCTTGGTCCACAGGTCGATGCGCAGGGTGTTCTTCGCCTCGGCATCCCATACCGACAACATGATGGCTTTGCTGTTGCTATCCACGCCGCCGTCAGTCGCGCTCCAATCGATGTTGACGGGCAGATTTTTTTCGTCCAGCGTGACGGTGAATTTGATTTCTGATTGTTTCATATTGCTTCCCTTAGGTTAGGTCATCACTCCAAATGATACGTATCCTTTCCCCCTTGAATGAGGAAAGGAAAGCTTGCTCAATTTACCCTTTTAACTTGGCGAACGCACTTGCCATCGCGCTATTCACAGACGCTTGCGGCGGCGTTGTCATGCGAGGTTTGTGCGCGGCGCGGGTCTCGCGTGGCATATCTGACTTTGCCGCCGCAGCGCTGTCGGTGAGGCGCATGGTGAGCGCGATGCGTTTGCGTTTGGCATCCACTTCCAGCACTTTCACTTTGACGATCTGTCCCGCCTTGACCACGCTGTGCGGGTCTTTGACGTAGGTGTTGGAGAGCGCGGAAATATGCACCAGACCATCCTGATGCACGCCGATGTCGACGAACGCGCCGAAGGCGGCGACATTGGTCACCACTCCTTCCAAAATCATGTCGGGCTTCAAGTCGGAAATTTCTTCCACGCCTTCACGAAAACTAGCGGTGGTGAATTCGGGACGCGGGTCGCGGCCGGGTTTTTCCAGCTCTTTCAGGATGTCGGTGATGGTGGGGATGCCGAATTTCTCGTCGCTGTATTTCGCCGGATTGAGCGACTTCAATAGCGCGCTGTTACCGATGACGGTTTTCATATCCTGTTTGATGTCCGCCAAAATGCGCTGCACCAGCGGATAGGATTCGGGATGCACAGTCGAGCCGTCGAGCGGATTGTCGCCGCCCATGATGCGCAAGAATCCCGCCGCTTGTTCAAAGGTTTTGTCGCCCAGGCGCGGTACGTTGCGCAGTTGGGAGCGAGAGGCAAATTTCCCCTTGCTGTCGCGGTAGCTGACGATGCCCGCCGCCACCGTGCTGCTCAAGCCGGAAACCCGCGCCAACAGCGGCGCGGAAGCGGTGTTCACGTCCACGCCCACGGCATTCACGCAGTCTTCCACCACCGCATCCAGCGAGCGCGCCAATTGCGTCTGGCTCACGTCGTGCTGGTATTGCCCCACGCCTATGGACTTGGGATCTATCTTCACCAGCTCCGCCAGCGGGTCTTGCAAACGGCGCGCGATGGACACCGCACCGCGCAAGCTCACATCCATGTCGGGCAATTCCTTGGAAGCGAACTCCGAGGCCGAGTACACCGACGCACCGGCTTCGGAAACCACCACGCTAGTGAGCTTGAGTTCGGGACGCAGTTTTATCAGCTCGTGTGCCAGTTTGTCGGTCTCGCGCGAGGCGGTTCCGTTGCCGATGGAGATGACGGCGACCTTATGTTTTTCGGCGAGCTTTGCCAGCGTGTGCAGCGAGCCATCCCAATCGTTGCGCGGCTGGTGCGGATAGATCACGGCGGTGTCCACCACCTTACCGGTCTCATCCACCACCGCCACTTTCACGCCGGTGCGGATGCCGGGATCGAGGCCCATCGTCGCGCGCGGGCCGGCGGGGGCGGCGAGCAGCAGATCTTTCAGATTGCGTGCGAACACGTTGATGGCTTCAGTCTCGGCGCGCGCGCGTAATGCGCCCATTAGTTCCGATTCCAGATGCAGAAAACTTTTTACCCGCCACGTCCAGCGCACCGTGTCCGCCAGCCAACTGTCTGCTGCGCGCCCCAGTTGTTTGATGCCGAAATGGTTGGCGATGCGCATCTCGCAAGGATTGTGCGGCGCGCTCCAAGTGGGTTTTTCGGCCTCACTATCGAGGCGCAGTTGCACCGCCAACAGCTCTTCGCGGCGACCGCGAAACAGCGCCAGCGCGCGATGCGAGGGGATGGTGGAAAGTTTTTCCGAGTAGTCGAAATAGTCGGCATATTTTTCCGCCGCCTCGTTTTTTCCTTCGACGACTTTGGATTCGACCACGCCGTGTTCCAATAAATACTCGCGCAGTTTTTGCAACAGTGTTGCATCTTCGGCAAAGCGTTCCAGCAAAATTTGCCGCGCGCCATCCAGCGCCGCTTTGCTATCCGCCACGCCCGCGTTGTCACCCTGCTCGGTTGTGAAAGCAGGGCGTAAATACTTCATCGCTTCGGCTTCTGGCGACAAGGTCGGGTCGTTCATCAGCGCTTCAGCCAAGGGCGCGAGCCCCGCTTCCAGTGCGATTTGCGCGCGGGTTCTACGCTTGATTTTGTAAGGCAGATACAAGTCTTCCAGATGCGTTTTGTCGGTGGCGTGCGCAATCGCGTCCAGCAAGATAGGGGTCATTTTGTTTTGCTCGGTGATGCTGGCGATGATGCTGGTGCGCCGCTCTTCCAGTTCGCGCAAATAGCGCAGACGTTCTTCCAGCAAACGCAGTTGCGTATCGTCCAGCCCACCCGTTGCTTCTTTGCGATAGCGCGAGATAAAAGGCACGGTCGCGCCCTCGTCCAGCAGTGCGACGGCGGCGGAAATTTGTTGCGGTTGTGCGGCGATTTCGACCGCGAGGCGTTGTTCTATGGATGGCAGCATGGTTCTCGATTGATTGAATTAAATCGGCCTCTGCGGAGAGGCCGATGGGTGATATTTGTGAAGGGCGGATTATGCCAAGTTATGCGGCAGTTTAGTGCGGAACGAACAACGCCGGGCTCACGCCGAAGAAGTTGCCGAGCTTGCCAGCCAAAATTGCCGACAGGTTGCTCTGCGGTACGACATCAGACAAATCTTCCTGCTTCAACCCGCGCGCCTCCATCAAAAAGCGCAGTGCATCCTTGGGTTCGGCTGGCTCGATAGCGTAATGCGCCTGCTCATATCCGTGTAATCCGGCAAGAAAAATGGTGCAGTTATAGGGTTAAAGGGGATCGAAATGTCGTAATGCAAGACTGTTAAACGCATGACGGACTTTGTGGCTTAAGTTCGGACTGGATATAGTCTTTTATCGGTCTTGTAGCAAGCGGCAGGATTTTAGGCGAGGCTGGTGCTGTGTTAATCGTCGGCGGGGAGAATCGCCATGAAAAAAGGCGACCGTTGGGTCGCCTTTTTTATTGCTTATTACAGCGCGGGATTAGTCTTTTTCGCCACTGAACGCCATCAGCAAGTTCAGCAGGTTGATGAAGATGTTGTATATATCCAGGTACAAAGTCAGCGTTGCCATCACATAGTTGGTCTCACCGCCGTGAATAATCTGGCTGATGTCGAACAGAATGTAGGCTGAGAAAATCATCACTGCGACAGCAGAGATCACCAAGGACATGACAGGCACTTGGAAAAAGGCATTTGCCAGCGAAGCAATGAGCAGCATGATGAGGCCGATGAACAGGAACTTGCCCATGAAGCTGAAATCTTTTTTGCTCACGGTGGCGTAGCTTGCCAAGCTCAGGAAGATGATGCCTGTGCCGCCGGCAGCCAAACCGACCAGTGTTCCGCCGTTACTAAAGTGCAAAGCGTGTTGCAGGATAGGACCCAGGAATACACCTGCGACGAAGGTGAAACCGAGTAAGGCGACGATGCCCCATACGCTGTTGCGCAATTTAGTCACGGCGAACAATAAGCCCATCATCACCGCGAACATGGCGATTGCGCCGATGAACGGATGCAGTGCCATGAAAGAAAAATTGATGGACATGCCGATGAACGCGCCGATGACGGTGGGAATCATGGTCAGGCCGAGCATCATGTATGTGTTGCGCAGAACTTTGTTTTGTTCGGTGGCGAGTGTGCCAATACTGGCTTGGGTAGGGAATTGCATTTCAACCTCCGATTGGGATTTATCTAAAGACGGGCGTGAGACTACAGAATGGGGGCTAAAGTTTCAACTTCAAGAGTGTTAATTTTTTGCCGCCAGAGTGTACAGAAATAAATCAGGCCGTTAAAGGTAAAAAGCCTTTTAACTTTTCAGCTAAAAGGCTTTGGTGTTGGCGGAGTGGACGGGACTCGAACCCGCGACCCCCGGCGTGACAGGCCGGTATTCTAACCAACTGAACTACCACTCCAGTTTGGTTATTGCTGCTGGCGGAAGCTGTGAGATTCGAACTCACGGACGATTTCTCGTCGGCAGTTTTCAAGACTGCTGGTTTAAACCACTCACCCAAACTTCCATTCGCACTTAAATCCACATGGGATTTTCGAAGGCGCGCATTCTGCATGATGCGTAACTTTATGTCTATAGAAAAATGAAAAAGTTTTTTAAATCCGCGAACAGTCCGCCCAATTATTGGGGGTTTCATAGATGCGTACACGCTCTAAACGCAGGTGGTTTGCGTAGATATCTTGATAAGCCGGGTCCAATAGATCGAAGGCGATCCGGGCCAGATTCTCCGCAGTAGGCACGACGTCGGTGACGACCGTTTTGTGGCCGGGCATGTCGGCGAGGAAGTCGCAAACTTGTTTGTCGCCGCGATATACCAGGAAAGCGTGGTCCCATACGTCCACTACATGTTGCTTGGCGATGCGCTTTACATCACTGAAGTCCATCACCATGCCCTGTTCGGATTGTCCTTCGGTGGTGATGATCTCGCCGGACAGGCTGATTTCGATGGCATAGCGATGTCCATGCAAATGCTTGCATTGGCTGGTGTGGTTGGGGATGCGATGACCTGCATCGAATTCCAGGCGGCGAGTAATAAGCATGATTTGTCTGACGGTTTAAGTGGCGCGGATTATAACTTGAACATCCGTACTGCATCTTTGAAAGCAATCAACTCGGCAGTCCCGGGCATGCGGCCATAGCGTAGCGACACATAACGCGCAGCGATGTCGCGCACGCTCGCGGCTGCGGCAGGCCTTGCCTGTGCGATGCGCTCCGCATAGTCGCGCGCACCCTCATGCCCGGCGCGTGGTAGTCCGGCCTTGGCTAGTCTGGCGCAGAATTTGAGCCATGTTGTTTGCACCGGATCGCGGTGTCGCTGTAATTGATGCTTGAACATGAACAGCGCATAGGCCGCGATGCACAATGCCAATCCCAGCATCAAATTGCGCGCCATCTTCTGCCAACTCACGTCTTCCATGCCCAGACGGGTGAGGAGCGCGAACTGGCGCTCCGGGTTGTAACCCAGTACCCACAGATTCCATTGGTTGGACCAGGCATCCAGATTGAGGCGCAACTTGCTCATCCATTGCGGTGGATTGCGTGCCATGAAGGGCAGTGCGGCATTATCTTTTAGCGATGCCGCAAGATTGCGCGCCACGCGTTCCGGCGCGATGGCGGCAGTCGGATCCACACGTACCCAGCCTTGCCCTGCCAGCCACACTTCGGCCCAAGCATGGGCGTCGGATTGACGCACGATGTAATAGTTTCCCAGCGCATTGAATTCGCCGCCCAGGTAGCCGGTCACCACGCGCGAGGGTATGCCTGCGGCGCGCATCAAGTATACGAAGGCGGAGGCATAGTGTTCGCAGAAGCCTTTACGTTCACCGAACAAAAACTCGTCCACGCTGTTTTCGCCCAGTAGCGGCGGCTCTAGGGTGTAGCTGAAGTTCTGCTGATTGAAGTAACGCAATGCGGTATCGACGACTTCCTGATCGGAGCTGTGCGCACTACGCCAGCTCTGGGCCAGTTCTATGGTGCGCGGATTGAGGCGTGCCGGTATGCCGGTGGCACGGTGTAGTTGCGAGGGTGATTCGTCTACGTTGGCGTGATAGCTGAGATTGGAACTCATCTCGTAGCGGATGCGGGCATTTACCGGCTCAGCGCTGAAGAGCTGGAAGTCTGTGCTCATACGCGCGCCGTTTGGCAATGTCGCTGCCGTGTCCAGGCCATACAGCCAGCGTTTGTTGTGAGGCTCCAGGATCACGCTGTAACTGATGTTTTGGCCGGTGTCGGTGAAGCGCGGTGGATTGCTATAACCGGTGGTGCCGCGTGTCCAGGTACGACCATCGTAGTTCCAAAGTACCGGGCCGCGCCAATACATCTGGTCGCGGCGGGGAGCTTTGTCTGCATAGCTGACGCGGAAAGCTACTGCTTCCGACAAACTGAGTTTGCTCAGGCTGCCCGGCGACATGGAGTCACTTAGGCCGGTGCTGTTGTATGCGTCTTGAGGCAAGCCCCATAGAGGCCCTTGCACGCGCGGGAACAGGATGAAGAGCAGCAACATCAGCGGCAAGGCTTGCAGCAACAGTGTGCCGGCGATACGTGCTTGCGGCTTGAGATTGAGGCTGGGCGCTTGTATGCGCAGCCAGGTTGGTACGATGACCAGCAGGGTCGCGCACATGAATAGCGCGGTGGGGATGCTCTGTGAGTAAAAGAAATTTGTGATGATGACAAAACAAGCCAGGTAGATCAGTCCCATCGCATCGCGCTGGGCGCGCAGTTCCAGCAACTTCAACACCGCGAGCAACATCAATAGCGTCACCCCAACTTCGCGTCCGAACAGGGTGTGGTAGTGCGCGGCGATGGCGGCCACGCCGGTCAAGGTGATCAAGAAAAGCAACCAACGTTTGGGCAATGCGCTGTTGGTCTGTGTGAGATAGACGCGCCATAACAGCAGCATGGCGCACAGGCCGGTGATCCACAGTGGCAGATGCTCGGCGTGCGGCAGCGTAACCATGAAGATGCACAAGGTCAGGCTGTGGACCAGGGCGGAGCTGAGCTTCATGTGGCAGCTCCCGACAAACCGTACAAAGCCAGTCTGCGCAGGCATTCGGCTTTGTGTGCGGGCAAGTTGTTGGGTGGCAACTCGCCATCGGGTAAGCGCAAGCCATACAACAGACCCTGAGCATCGGCGTCCAGTACCCAGCGTGTCAATATCTGCAAGCGTGTCTCTACTGCGTGTGTGCCCAACTGATTCCAGTCCAACCAGAGTTCACGACCTTGTGGCGTGGAGAATTGTTTGACCTGCAGACCCTGCTCGCGTGCCAGCGCCTTCCATGCGATACGCGGCAACGCATCACCGGGGATGTAGTTACGCAGTCCGGCGTAGTCTTCGTCGCCAGTCGCGTGTATCGCGCCCGTGCCGCTCTGCGCTGATGGTGCGGGCAGGACTTGCTGCGGCGCAGGCGGCGGGTAGACCAGACAGCGCACATCGAAATGGATATACGTCCAGGCATGGAACAGCCCCAGCGGGAACTCGGTGTACAGACTCAGCCGTTCACTATCCAGCCAGCCGCGTTGAGTGGCCGGGATGGATAAGTGGACAGGGGTAGAGGTCAGTGCCGGTAGATCGAAGGTGGTGCGATGACCGGCATCGTCATGCAAATGGAGTTGGTAGCGCGTCAGTGTGCCGGGGTTGTCGAAGTGAAAGACGAACTGCGCGTCCTCACCCGAAAATACGGGTGTGACGTGACCCGCATGGATGCGCAAATGGGCCAGGTTGCGAAAGGCATACAACATGGACATCACCGCCATCATTGCCAGCATGAAGGTCAGTACATAGCCTAGACTCAGGTTGTAATTGATGTCGCCCAACAACATCACCAGCAACACCACGGCGAAACCCAGTCCTTGCTTGGAAGGCAGGATGTAGACGCGGCGCTGATTGAGCTCCACCGTACCGGTCTCGACGGTACGGCGGAACGCCCAGTTACGAAAGAGTTGTTTGAGTTTGCCCGTCATATTCGATCGATGCTACGCGAGACATTTTCGAATTGATCAAGGGATAGGAACGGCAGTGATCAATTCATGCGTTAGTGCTTCGGCACTTGAATTCTGCGAGTCTTGGGTGGTTTGCAAACGATGGATGGCGACACCGGTTAACACGGCTTGTATGTCTTCGGGGATGACCGCGTTGCGTCCGTCCAGGAGTGCCCAAGCGCGAGCCGCAGACAACAGGGCGAGACCGGCGCGGGGTGATAGGCCGTGCACATAGCGGGCAGTGGTGCGGGTGTGTTTGAGGATGGCTTGCACATAGTCGAGCAGCGCATCGGAAACGTGTATCTGTCTGACCTGCAGTTGCAGCGCCAGCAGTTCGGCGCTACCCATTTGCGGCGCCAATCGCGCGATTAAATCTCGTCTGTCCAGTCCCGATAACAATCCACGTTCCGCCTGTGCATCGGGATAACCCAGCTCGATGCGCATCAAGAAACGATCCAGCTGGGATTCGGGTAGCGGGAAGGTGCCGATCTGGTGGATGGGGTTTTGTGTGGCGATGACAAAGAAGGGATTGGGCAGGGCGCGCGTCACGCCCTCTATGGTCACCTGCTGTTCTTCCATTGCTTCCAATAGCGCGCTCTGTGCCTTGGGTGTGGCGCGGTTTACTTCGTCGGCCAGCACCATCTGCGCGAAGATGGGGCCGGGATGGAATTTGAAATCCGCGCTGTCGCGCTGGTATACCGATACCCCGAGGATGTCGGCAGGCAACAGATCGCTGGTGAATTGGATGCGCTGGAACTGCATCCCCAGGGTGCGTGCCAACACATGCGCCAAGGTGGTCTTACCCACGCCCGGCAAGTCCTCTATCAACAAATGCCCTCGCGCCAACAGGCACGCCAAAGCGTAGCGAATCTGCAAAGGTTTACCGACGATGACCTGTTCAACCTGCCGAATGACGTTGTGTAGGGTGTGGTTCATGGTTTATTTATAGCATGATGGCAGCGACGACCTTGCGGTCTTCCGCGACCAAAATGTTGTATGTGCGGCAGGCGGCGGGGGTGTCCATGAACTCCACGCCTATGCCCATATCAGTCAGCGCACGGTAAAGCTTGGGGTGGGCGAAACGTTGCAGAGCGCCTGTGCCCATCAACACGACTTCGGGTTTGTAGGTCAGGAAGTAGTTGAAGTCAGACTCGCTGAGCGCGTCGAAATCACTGGCATTCCAGTCTTCGTGCACGTCGCTGGCATTCACCACGATGGAGTGGTCATAGCGCACACGGTTGACCATCACATGGTCCGCGCCGTGCGCGGTGAACATTTTGGTGTCGCCCAGATTGGCTAGATGTAACTTCAAGATAACCCCTTATATTTGCTGTGTCGTGTCCGCGCGGGTAAAATCGCGCCCTTTGCAACTTTGCTGCGGATTCTATCATCGTGCGGCCATCTCGCCGATGCGGAAACTGTAGTGAACCATGAGTGAACCATTGTGAAACCCATACTGAAATCTACCAAGCTCTCCAACGTCTGTTATGACATACGCGGCCCCGTGATGGAACGCGCCAAGCAGATGGAAGAGGAAGGTCAGCGCATTATCAAGCTGAATATTGGCAATCTCGCACCGTTCGGTTTTGAGGCACCCGAAGAAGTGCAGCAGGACGTGATTCTGAATATCCCGAATTCGGCCGGTTACTCTGATTCAAAGGGCATGTTTGCGGCGCGTAAAGCCATCATGCATTACTGCCAATCGAAGAAGATCACGGGCGTGGGTTTGGACGATATTTACATCGGCAACGGCGCGTCCGAACTGATAGTTATGTCCATGCAAGGCTTGTTGAACACGGGCGACGAAGTGCTGGTGCCCGCGCCCGATTATCCGCTGTGGACGGCGGCCGTGACACTGGCAGGGGGTACGCCGCGCCATTATGTATGCGATGAAGCTGACGCTTGGAATCCCAGTATTGCAGACATGCGCAGCAAGATCACGGCCAACACCCGCGCCATTGTGGTCATTAATCCTAATAATCCGACGGGCGCCCTGTACTCCGACGAAATTTTGCGCGACATCATCCAGCTGGCGCGCGAACATCAACTGATTATTTTTGCCGACGAAATTTACGACAAAGTTTTATACGACGGCGTGACGCACACCTCGATGGCATCGCTGGCGGATGACATATTGTTCGTCACCTTCAACGGCTTGTCGAAAAACTATCGCGCTTGCGGTTATCGCGCGGGCTGGATGGTGGTGTCGGGTCAGAAGCGACATGCGCAGGATTACATCAACGGTCTGACCATCCTCGCCTCGATGCGCTTGTGTTCCAACGTGCCTGGGCAGTTCGCCATCCAAACTGCGCTGGGCGGTTACCAGAGCATTAATGATCTGGTCGCCCCCGGTGGACGCTTGTGCCGTCAGCGCGATCTTGCCTACGATTTGCTCACGGCTATCCCCGGTGTCAGCTGCGTCAAGCCCAAGGCCGCGCTGTATCTGTTCCCGCGTCTGGACCCCAAGATCTATCCGATAGAAAACGATCAGCAGTTCATCTTGGAGTTGCTGGAAGCTGAAAAGGTGCTGGTGGTACAGGGCAGTGGCTTCAACTGGAAATCGCCCGATCATTTCCGTGTGGTGTTTTTGCCCAACACCGACGACCTGAACGACGCGATTGCGCGTATCGCGCGCTTCCTGGAAAACTATCGCAAGAAACACGGCACGAATTAAAACAAAATAGGAATGGAATCAATGAAAGCAATCAACGTAGGTCTGCTCGGTATCGGCACTGTCGGTGGCGGTACATTCACTGTCTTGCAACGCAACGCGGAAGAGATTGCGCGCCGCGCTGGCCGCCCCATCCGCATCGTGATGGTCGCCGACAAGAACGTGGAGTTGGCCAAGCAAGTCACCGGTGGTACATGCCGCGTCACGGATGACGCCTTCTCGGTGGTTGCCGACCCCGAAGTGGACATCGTCATCGAACTCATCGGCGGTTACGGTGTGGCGAAAGAGCTGGTGCTGAAGGCGATTGCGAACGGCAAGCACGTTGTCACTGCCAACAAGGCATTGTTGGCCACACACGGCAACGAGATTTTCAAAGCCGCGCAGGACAAGGGCGTGATGGTCGCGTTCGAGGCGGCAGTGGCGGGTGGTATCCCCATCATCAAGGCGGTGCGTGAAGGCTTGACCGCCAACCGCATCGAATGGATCGCGGGCATCATCAACGGCACTACCAATTTTATTTTGAGCGAGATGCGCGACAAGGGCTTGAGCTTCGACACCGTACTGAAAGAAGCGCAGCGTCTGGGTTACGCCGAGGCCGATCCCACCTTCGACATCGAAGGCGTGGATGCCGCGCACAAGATCACCATCCTCTCCGCACTCGCGTTCGGCATCCCCATGCAGTTCGAAAAAGCCTACATCGAGGGTATCTCCAAACTGGATGCAGCTGACATCAAATACGCCGAACAACTCGGCTATCGCATCAAATTATTGGGCATCACCAAGCGCACCGATGAAGGTGTCGAGCTGCGTGTGCATCCGACCCTGATCCCGACCAAGCGTTTGATCGCCAACGTCGAAGGCGCGATGAACGCCGTGCTGGTGCAGGGCGATGCCGTCGGCGCGACGCTGTATTACGGCAAAGGCGCGGGCGCAGAGCCCACCGCGAGTGCCGTCATCGCCGACCTGGTGGATGTCACCCGCATGGCAACCTCCGATCCGCAGAACCGCGTGCCACATCTGGCTTTCCAACCTAACGCGATGGCTGACCTGAAGATATTGCCGATGGACGAAGTGCAAACCAGCTACTACCTGCGTTTGCGCGTGTTGGACAAGCCCGGCGTACTGGCCGACATCACCCGCATCTTGGCAGATGAACAAATCTCCATCGACGCAGTCATCCAGAAAGAACCGGAAGAAGGCGAAGAGCAGACCGACCTCATCATGCTGACGCACCTGACCCGCGAGAAACGCATCAACGCCGCGATTGCCAAGATCGAAGGATTGTCAGTGGTGGCGGGGAAAGTGAACCGGATTCGGTTGGAAGAACTCGGAAAATGATATGTAGGTCAGCCGCGCATGGTGTGAAGGCAGATTATGAAATTTGATTGGGATGCTGATAAGGCAGCGGTCAATTTACGCAAACATGACGTTTCTTTTGCCGAGGCGGCAACCGCGTTGGCGGATGATTTGGCACTCACTGGCGATGATCCGGATCATTCGCGCGGAGAGCATAGGTTGGTCACTTTTGGCATATCATCCGTCAGACGTTTGCTGGTGGTATCACAGTGGAACATGCTGAAGGTATCCGCATTATTAGCGCCAGACTGGCAACACGAGCTGAAAGGAAAATGTATGAAGACGCTTGATAAAACCAAAGATGAATTGCGCCCCGAATATCGCCGCGAAGATTTTGGGAAAATGACGCGCGGCAAGTATGCCAAGAAGATTAAAGCCGCGTCGAACGTTGTTTTGCTTGACCCTAAAGTTGCCAAGGCGTTTCCGAATGAAGCGGCAGTGAATGCAGCCTTGTTGGGACTTTTGGAAATTGCCAATTCGGCTGTATTGCCTAAACGCACCACTCGAAAAACAACCCAACACACTTAGCCGTACAGGCAAAGCTGTTTTTGCACACTCTACGATTCAAGTAAATAAACCATGAAATACATTTCCACGCGCGGCAATGCGCCCGCTAAAACTTTCACCGAAATCCTGTTGGGCGGCCTCGCACCCGATGGCGGTCTGTATCTGCCGGAGCAATATCCGCAGGTGACGCGTGCCGAGTTGGATGCGTGGCGCAAGTTGTCGTATGCCGATCTGGCCTTTGCCGTGTTGTCGAAATTTGCGACCGACATTCCGGCGGCTGACCTCAAAGCCATCGTGACCAAGACTTACACCGCCGGGGTGTATTGCAACGGTCGTGCGGACAGTCCTGCGGAGGACATTACGCCCTTGCGCACACTCGAACCGGGTGTGCATATCCTCGAACTTTCCAACGGCCCGACGCTGGCGTTTAAGGATATGGCGATGCAGTTGCTGGGTAATTTGTTCGAGTATGCGCTGGACAAGCAACACGCGGAATTGAACATCCTCGGCGCGACTTCTGGCGACACGGGCTCGGCGGCGGAATATGCGATGCGCGGCAAGCGCGGCATCCGTGTGTTCATGCTGTCACCCATAGGCAAGATGTCCGGCTTTCAGCGTGCCCAGATGTATTCGCTGCAAGACCCCAACATTTTCAATATTGCCATCAACGGATTTTTCGATGATGCGCAGGACTTGGTTAAAGCCGTGTCCAACGATCACGCTTACAAAGCGACGCACAAGATCGGCACGGTCAATTCCATCAACTGGGGACGCGTGTCGGCGCAGATCGTTTACTACTTCAAAGGCTATTTCGCCGCGACGCAGTCTAACGACGAGCAAGTCGCGTTCTCTGTGCCTTCCGGTAACTTTGGCAACATCTGCGCAGGCCATATCGCACGCATGATGGGCCTGCCTATCGGACAGTTGATTTTGGCGACCAATGAGAACGATGTCCTGGATGAGTTCTTCACCACCGGCGCGTACAAACCACGCAACACATCCCATACTTACGAGACCAGCAGCCCGTCCATGGATATTTCCAAGGCGAGTAATTTCGAGCGTTTCGTGTTCGATCTGGTCGGTCGTGATGGCGCTAAGGTGCGCGAATTTTGGGGCAAGGTCGACAAGGGCGGCTCCTTCGATATCAAGGACACGGCGTATTGGGAAGCATTGCCCAAGTTCCATTTTTCATCCGGCAAGAGCACACACTACGACCGCATCAAAACGATACAGGGTATGTGGGAAGAGTACGGCGTGATGGTGGATACGCACACGGCGGATGGTATCAAGGTCGGTATGGAGCAACGCCGTCCGAATCTGCCGCTGATCTGTCTGGAGACCGCCCTGCCTGCGAAATTCGAGGAGACCATCGTCGAAGCACTGGGTCGTTTGCCCGAGCGTCCCGCAGCGATGGAAGGCATAGAGAAGTTGCCACAGCGTTGTGTGGAAATGGATGCGGACGTGGTCAAACTCAAGGCTTTCATCACTGCGCATGTGTGATCGTCACGGCCCTTGCACGGGCATGATGTCAGGGTATGAATAACCTCATCCTTATCATTCTTTGCTTCATCGCCGGTGTACTGTTGCATCGCTATAAGCGCATGCCGGCCAACACGCCTGCAGTGTTGAATAGTTTTATTCTGCATATCTCCTTGCCTGCCTTGACGCTACTGTACGTGCATGATTTGCACATGACAGGCGATGTTGTACTGATGGCTGCGATGGCCTGGATCTACTTCGCCATGTCGGTGGCATTCTTCTGGTGGGTGGGACGTTGGATGGCTCTGCCCCGTGCGTCTGTGGGAGCATTGATGTTGACTGGCGGTCTGGGGAATACCTCTTTTGTGGGCTTGCCGATGATAGAGGCATATTACGGACACGAGGGCTTGACTACCGGCATCATCGTTGATCAGTTGGGTTCCTTTCTAGTGCTCTCGACCTTGGGCATCACTGTGGCGGGCATCTATTCCAGCGGGCGGCCGACTGCCAAGGTAATGCTGATGCGGGTGTTGCGCTTCCCGCCGTTCTTTGCGCTGGTCATCGCGCTGTGTCTGATTCCGACGACCTATCCTGACTGGTTTACCATCATCCTCAAACGTATGGGTGACACACTCGCGCCCCTGGCCTTGCTGTCGGTTGGCTTCCAATTGCGTCTTGGCCATCTTGTTGGCAATGGCAAAAAACTGGCGGTGGGTTTGGGCTTCAAACTGATCCTTGCACCGCTGGTGATCTTCCTGCTCTATGTGCCGTTGCTGGGTGCGCATGGTCAAGCGATACAAGTCACGCTGTTCGAAGCTGCCATGCCACCCATGATTACCGCCGCCATCATAGCGACCGAGCATGAACTCGACCCGCCCTTCGCCACGCTGATGGTGGCGGTTGGTCTTATCATCTCCTTCGTGACACTCACCGCATGGTGGTGGTTGATGCGCGGAGTTTGATCCGGTATTCAGGCTGGTATATCCCGGTTCAAAATGGAACATCTGATTTGAGACAACGATAGGCGCCAGTAGCGGGATAATGCAGTTGTGTAAAGTCTGTCGTAATTCGCGAAAAGGCCAATTTCCATCCATCAATATAGTCAGCGAGTAGCTCGTACATAAGCTGGGAACTAACATGACAGAGATGTTTTTATTGCTGCTGGTTGCCGCCATTGCGTGGTTTTGGATAGCCAGCTTGCTGTCGTTGGAGACCGCCACAAAAGCGGGAAAACAAGCTTGTGCAAAAGCAGAGTTACAGTTTCTTGACGATACGGTCGCGGGTACTAAACTCCGACTGGTACGCGATGAGTATGGGCGCCGTGTTTTTCAACGAACGTACAAATTTGAGTTTACCGAAACGGGTAACACCCGTTTAAGTGGTAGCTTGACGCTACTGAATGGGAAAGTTGAATCCATAACGATGGAAGGTTAAATGTCCTGGGGTGGCAAAGCACCGAGCAGTAAAGTTCCCGCACAAGAAAATGCCAGTCAGTGTCAAGTAACTGGCATTACGCACTAGGCGGGGGTTTTGTTGAGCGGGTTTCAGCGTTCTGAAGGATCACCAGTGATTCATGCAAACCGTACAGCCCATTGACCGGTGCGGTGTGGTGATAGACACGCTTGGTCGCGCCGCCCCAGTAAGCCATCACCAGATTCAAGTCCAGGAATCAACTTTGCACCTTGGTTTTGCGGTTTCTGACTTTTTCCAAGGCGCGTTCGCTGAAGCTGATGGGTGATAAGCCGGGTGTGCAAGACAGGCATTTTTGCGTGCCGGAATAGATCGCATCGATGTTCCACTCATCTACACGCACAGGCACGCCAGCCACCGAGGTCACGGCATCGACGACGGTTAGACAGTTGTATTTGTGTGCGATGGCGACCAGCGTCCGGGCATCGAACAAAGCGCCGGTAGATGTCTCGGCATGAATGAAGGCGACCAACTTGGCATCAGGGTTGGCCTTGAGCGCATCTTCCAATTTTTGCGGATCGACCGCGCGACCCTGCTCAAGTCGATTGTCAACGCGCTGACGCGCGCCGCTTTGTCTGCAGAATCCGAATCGTCACGTAGCGCTGCGCCATATTCCTTGACCATCAAGCCGCAGCAAGCCTTCTGAGCCCGTGATCAAAGCCAGCAGATCATAGGCGGATGAGTTTAGATTCGGTGAGCCGAAGGTGCGCAACTCGTTTTCTTTGCAAAGACGCAGTATGGTCTGCACCTGCGCGATGGTCTCGGGTAGGACCACCATCATGGGTAGTTGCAGATAGACCGACAGTTCATCGCACTCGAATGGGCGTACGTCCTCTTCGTCATCCAGTACGGATTTCGAAGGCAAAATATCCCGCAATGCACTGAGTAGTGCGGTTTAATTTTGGCTGCGATGCTTCAAGGAAGATTACAAGGAGGGGCATGCGATAAAGAATATTAAATTACTCGGGTATAATTCCCTACCTTTTTTGCTGAACCATTCGGAGTTATACATGCCACGTTGAAAAAGAAAAATTACATAAGAATTTTTCTGTTTATTTCGGTTTGATAGATGCCCGACATTTCATCTTGTTGGGCGCAGAATTTGGAGGACAACTATGTCCGTATGGAATGATCGGTATATCGGTGAAGAGTATTTGTTCGGTACCGCACCGAATGCATTTCTGACCACGCAGCGTGAGCTGCTAACACCCGGTATGCGTTGTTTGGCACTGGCGGATGGTGAAGGTCGCAATGGCGTGTGGTTGGCGGAGCTGGGGTTGGACGTATTGTCGGTTGATTCTTCTGCCGTGGCGCTCGCCAAAGCCAAAAAATTGGCTCGGCAACGTGGCGTACAGATGCGCTTTGAATTGGTTGACCTGATGAAAATGGACTGGAGTCAGCAATACGACGTGGTGGTCGGTATTTTCATTCAATTTTCGCCGCCGATTGAACGCGAGCAGGTCTTCGCCAACATCAAACGCTGTTTGAAATCGGGTGGTCTGCTGTTGCTGCAGGGATATACACCACGTCAGTTGGAATACAAGACAGGCGGGCCCTCGCAAGCTGAGAACCTTTATACCGAGGCTTATTTACGCGAGGCATTTGCGGACATGGAGATCGTCCATTTGTGTGAACACGATAACGTTATTGAAGAAGGTAAAGGGCATAATGGCATGTCCGCATTGATGGATATGGTAGTGCGTAAGCGCTGAACTTTACGAGTGTGGTGCGACCTCATGTCCCTTATACTAAGATGACAATCTTCAGTAATATATTGTAGAGAGTTTAGTCCCGCATCGGGCGGGTGCATGGCTTACTTTTTGACAGTCATATGGTTGTATACGCAGTGCTCCAATTGGGAGGATATAAATTATGAGTGAAGAAGATATCCGCAAGCTTTTGGCGATTTCACCCTTGTTCCAGCATATGCCAGAGAAGCTGGTCAGTGAGAAGTTATCGCCTCTGGAGCTGATTTCCATCAGCGAGGGCGAGACTTTGCTGATTGCTGGGCACCGCAATACGACCATCTACATCATCATGTCTGGACGTTTGAAGGTACAGACGGGTCCTGGTGATCGGAATCCTATTGCCTTGTTGGGTGAAGGCGAATGCGTGGGCGAGTTATCGATCTTGGGCGATACGGGTGTTTCAGCTTATGTCATCGCGGCTACTGAGTGCGTGCTATTGCCTATAGATCAATCCATTTTGTGGCATCTGATCGATACCTCGCATCAGGCAGCGCGCAACATGCTCAACATTCTCTCGGATCGTGTCCGCTATGCCGATAAGATCATCGCGGAGAATCTGGAGCGCAGTTATGGTTATGTGACCACACCCATCATCGATGATCTCACCGGTTTATTTAACCGCGACTGGATGATGAAGCGTTTCGAACGTCATTTGTGTCGTTCACTGGTAGACAAGCGGTCGTGTTGTTTGATGCAATTGGAGTTCGATGATTTCGATGGCTACCTGTCGACCTACGGAGAACTGGCAGGCGATCAGGCGATGCGTGATCTGGCGCAGCATGTATTGTTAGGATTGCGTCCTGCCGATCAAGCCGGACGTAGCAGTCGCAGGCGACTAAGCGTATTCATGCCCAACACCAATATCGAGGAAGCATGTATCGCGGCTCAACGCTTGAGTCAGATTGTGAGCCGTTCCGAGGTAGTATTGCCCAGCGGTGATGCCCTACCCGCTTTGACCATTTCTCTGGGTATGAGTCAGGTGCGCAAGGGTGATCACCTGGAAGATATGTTTGCCCGCGCCAGCTCTGCACTTGCGCAGGCTAAAAAGAGCGGTGGTCAGTGCTGCAAGATTGTTGAGTAATTATTTTCCCCACAATGAATGTACAGGCAAGGAGTGCGCGAGCATATCAAAGTCCAACTTTTCCTTTACTCACACCAGAGCACTGACTTATCCATCAATCGTATATTCCACGTATCAGCATTTGTTTAATTATCCGATTTGGTATTTGAAATATATAAAAATATCATAAATTCATGATGATAGCTTGTTGTTGGGCCTATTTGCATAGGCAATTATTGGTGTAGGAATTATTCCTACGCAGTGATAGGGTGATAGCCCTCTGACGTGATGAGTGATGGGATATTTAGGTGCATCATGGACGCCGACCTTGCGGTTAATTTGATTCAGACTCGACCTGTATTTAAGGTCAGTACTCTGCTTGCTCTTACTTTAAGCACGTTCGCTTTCATTCCCACGCAACTTGTACACGCAAATCCGCTTAATCCCAATGTCACCAACGGGCAAGCTAGTTTTAATACCCAAGGTAATACACTCACAATAAAGAATACCCCGGGCACCATCATCAACTGGCAGGATTTCTCCATTGGTGCGAACGAAGCGACTCGTTTTGTACAACAGTCGGCTTCTTCAGCAGTGCTCAACAGGGTCACGGGTGGTCTACCCTCCAATATCTTCGGTGTATTGCAATCTAACGGACAGGTCTTTCTCATCAATCCAACCGGGATCGTTTTCGGCGCCGGTGCAACTATTGATGTAAGTGGGTTGGTAGCCTCCACGCTCAATTTGAGTGATGCAGACTTTCTAGCGGGTAACTATAACTACGCCGCCATTCCGGGTGCGCAAAATCTTAGCAACGCCGGGAGCATCAATGCGCAGAATGGTGGACATATTTTTCTTATCGCACCTAACGTCGAGAACACCGGCATCATCACCGCGCCCAATGGCGAGATATTGTTGGCGGCAGGCAACAGCGTGCAACTGGTCAGCACTACGGATCCTAATTTGCGAGTCAGTATCACGGCACCTGCGGGAGATGCCACCAATCTGGGTAAATTGATTGCCAGTTCCGGAAGCTTGGGTTTATTTGGCAGCATGGTGAAAAATGCCGGCCAAGTGAGTGCTGATAGTGTCACGCAGCAGGGCGGTAAGATTATGTTCAAGGCCAGTCAAAATGTAACCTTGGATACAGGGAGTGTTACCAGTGCTCTTGGCGGCAGTGTCAGTATCGATGCGGGAGCGGCGGTACTGAGTTTCGGTGACATACATGCCGATGCGGCTGGCAGCGTAAAAGTGCAAGCGGATCGCATCCTGCAAACCGGCGTGATCACTGCAACTCAAGGCGGCAACATCAATCTCGATGCTCAGAATGGCATCATCCAAACTCAATCAGCTTTGCTCGATGTGAGCAACACTAATGGCACAGGCGGAACCATCACGGTCAATGCGGGAGTTGGGCGATTGTTCAGTTCATCAGTGATGAATGCGAAGGGTGCAAACGGCGGCATGATGCAACTGCTTGGTCAGGATATCTACCTGCTTGATAGTCAACTCGATGCTTCCGGTCAGCAGGGTGGAGGCACGATCCTGATTGGAGGTGATGCACATGGTGGTAATCCGGCCGTACCGAATGCGCTGACCACTTTTGTGAATTCCACCAGTTCGATCAAAGCGGATGCGCTCACATCTGGAAATGGCGGCAAGGTGATCGTGTGGTCCGATCAAGATACTCAGTACTTCGGAAGTCTTACCGCCAAGGGTGGGGCACAAGGTGGTGATGGTGGTTTCGCGGAAGTTTCAGGCAAGAATACTTTGACCTTTGGCGGCCTAGCAGATTTGAGCTCAGCTAAAGGTGTTAGTGGGAATTTATTACTAGATCCGGCAAATATAACAATCAGCAGTGTGACGGCGTCACCTGCTTTCCAGTTGCTCGATCCGCATCCGCTGGCGGGAAACAGTTTTGGTGCATATACCTATGTGTTGACGAATGGCAACGTAGTCGTTGCCGTCCCGGTTGATAGCCTCGTTGCGGCATCCGCAGGTGCTGTTTATCTATTTGATGGCACGACAGGCGCATTGGTTTCCACACTCACGGGTAGTGCGGTGAGTGACCGGGTAGGTATCGATGGCGTGACGGCACTCACCAATGGCAATTTCGTGGTGGATAGTTCGGTTTGGAGCGGCGGCACGGGAGCGGTGACTTGGGGTAGTGGCACGGTGGGCATCAGCGGCGCAGTCAGTTCGGCAAATAGTTTGGTTGGCGGTACTGCTGCAGATGGTATAGGCACGCGCTCTGCGGTGAGTGTTTGGGATGCCAGAAATAATGTTGTTAACAGCATAAACGGCGGCAAAGGCGGTGTGATCGCGCTGACCAACGGAAATTATGTGGTCAGCAGCCCGTATGCAGCTTCTAACTTCGGACTGGTCACGTGGGGTAACGGTTTGGGTGGCACGGTCGGTGTGGCCAATTCGACTAACAGTCTTATTGGTACTGCGACAGGCGATTTCATAGGCTCGAATGTGGTGGCTTTGAGCAACGGCAACTACGTGGTTGGTAGTCCGGACTATAAGGCCGGTGGTGGACTCGTTTATGTGGGTGCGGTGACATGGGGTAATGGTTTGGGCGGCACAATAGGTGCGGTCTCGGCTGCGAACAGTTTGCTGGGTTCAGCCTCTTATGACACCGTTGGTGCAAGCATTACTGCGCTTAATAATGGCAACTATGTAGTCAATAGCTACGGTTGGAGTACTGGTGGGACTAATAAAGCGGGCGCAGTGACATGGGGGAATGGTGCGGGTGGCACTGTGGGTGCCGTTTCTATCACCAATAGCTTGGTCGGCACGATAGCGCAGAATCTAGGTTGGGGTAGCAATGCAAATGCAACGGATGGCGTCACAGCTTTGACTAACGGTAACTATGTCGTGATGACCGCGAGCTCCGGATTCACTACCTGGGGGAATGGATTGGGCGGGACAGTAGGGAATCTTTCGGTGGCCAATAGCTTACAAGGCACAGGGGGGACAAGTACCATCAAAGTGACTGCACTGACCAATGGGAATTATGTGGTCGCGAATCAGGGTTGGAATCCAGGCGCTGTAACGGGGGCAGGGGCTGTGACTTGGGGTAACGGAACCACGGGTACGGTAGGGACAGTTTCAGCAGTCAACAGTTTGGTGGGCAGCATCCTGAATGACAACGTCGGCTCCGGAGGAGTTACTGCGTTGACCAATGGCAACTATGTTGTAAACAGCCCCAACTGGGATAACGGTGTGATTGCCAATACAGGTGCAGTGACTTGGGGCAACGGGGCAGGTGGGACTGTGGGTGCCGTCTCTGCCGCCAACAGTCTGGTGGGAAGTACCGCCAATGACACCATCGGTTTGGGTTTTGTGGGTAGCAGCATCGTGGCATTGAGTAATGGCAATTACGTGGTTGGCAGTAAAAGTTGGGATAACGGCGCGGTGGTCGACGCAGGTGCGGCGACCTGGGGTGATGGCGCTACAGCGGGTGTGCGTTTGGTGGGTGCTATCACAGCAGCGAATAGTTTGGTCGGTTCAACAACCTTGGATTATGTCGGGTCTAAGATTACGCCGTTGGCATTGAATGGTAACTATGTCGTTTCCTCCAATTGGGCCAACGGTGCGGTTGCCGGTGCGGGAGCAGCAACTTGGGGTAATGGATTGGGGGGCACTGTAGGCACCATCTCGGCAGTGAATAGTTTGGTCGGTAGTACCTTGAATGACGGCGTAAGCGGGAACGTGGTGGCTTTGCCTGGCGGGAATTATTTGGTGCTGAGTTCCGGCTGGGATAGTGCCGCGATAGCCAATGTGGGTGCGGTCACTTGGGGCAACGGACTGGGGGGAACAGTAGGCACTATCGGTGCAATAGGTAGTGCAGGTATCGCAGCAAGTTTGATCGGCGATCAAGCCAACGATAGTCTAGGCGGCTGGTTCGGCTCAGGCAAAGACATTATCATTTTGAACAATGGTGATTATGTGGTGAATGATCCCGGTTGGCATACGAATACCGGCTACGTGGGTATGGGTAAAGCGAATGTGGGATTAAGTGGTGTAGCCTCGGCAGCGAATGGTTCGGTAGGTGCCGTGGCAAGCGACTATTTCGGTTATGACTACGCAGGGGCAGGTTCGGCTGGGGGCAGCGGCAACGGGGTACGCAGTCTTGCCAATGGTGCTTATGTCATTTCGAGTAGCTACTTTAACGGTGGTTTCACAACACCCTTCGGACGTGTCGATTTGATCAATCCTGCTGCGGCTGCGGGTGTTAACTCCCCTTGGCTTTACGCCAACTATACGGGACAGAACATCACAGTAAGTCCTGCCAGCATCACCGCCATCACCAACAATGGAACCGCCGTAAAGCTGCAGGCGAGCAATGACATCACGGTGAATTCTGCAATAGTCTCCGCACCTGTGAATGTGGGAGGCGCCATCACCATGCAAGCGGGACGCAGCATTTTGGTGAACGCCAATATAACAACAGGAAACGCAAATCTCACTCTGATTGCCAATGACACTTTAGCAAATGGTGTCGCGACAACCGAACGATTGCCAGGGGCGGCGCAACTGGTAATCGCCAATGGTGTGACATTGAATGCCGGAACTGGTTTGCTCAGTATGCAGATGTTAGACGGTGCAGGACGTACCGGCACGCAAGCAACGGGTGGCGACATCTCCATTACCAACTCAATCCTAAATGCATCCACTATTAGCATCTCCAATTCCGCTATAGGAGGCGGTATCACTTGGATGGATACCGGAAATATCGCGCCAAGCGGGACGACTACACTGACTACTGCAGGCGGCAATGTGCTGCTGAATTCGGATAGTGATGGAATCGCGGGGGGGGCGATTACTCTGAATGGTTCCTCCATCTTCAGTAATGGAGGCAACATCACCTTGGGTGGTGGCGTGGCTGGGAATGGCTCTGGATATGCAGTTGGAAGTGTGGATGCCACCAGTGTTACAGCCTGTACACCCAGCGTATGCGGGATTGCCTTAATAGGAGCGGCCTCCACTTTGAATTCCGGTGGCGGCAATATCGTTTTGCGAGGCACGAGCTTTGCCGGTGGTGCTGTCGCTGTTTACGGCGGAGTATGGGCAGAGGGGACTATAGATGGCGGCGCGGGTACGATTTTGATCGACGGTATTAGTCAAGGCGGCGGTGCTGCTAACTCCCAAGGACTGATGCTTCAAGGCACAATCACCTCCGCCAATACGACAGCCAATGCGATTTCATTGACCGGGTCGCATATCGGTTCTACTACAGCCCAATCGATCGGTATCGATAGCGCTGCAACCGTTCAAACTACTGCGGGTGGTGGCATCACCCTGATGGGTACCGGAGGGACGACTACTGTAGCCGGTGCCGCTCCAGGTTTGTATTTGGTTGGGAATGTTCTGTCCAATAGTGGCGCTATCAATCTGACAGGGATAGCCGGCGCCGGATCTGCCAGTACGGATATTTCATTTTTGGGCGGGAGCACTATCGGTGCCAGCTTCGCCACTTCCATTCCTGTATCTACAAGCAATATTACGCTCAATGCCGATACTTTGACGATGACCCCTACAGATTATCTGCAGAGTAGTGGCAACCTGCTGATCGCACCACGCACAGCGGGCACGACGATAGGTATCGCCGGTGGTGCGGGGACCTTGGCACTGACGGCAGCGAATTTCTCCACGAACATCTTCGGCTTTACTAATGTCACCGTAGGCACTGCAAGTGCAGGTGCGATCACTGTGGGTGGTGCATTGCAATTGGGGACCAATACTGCTTTTGTCAGTGGTAGCGGCGGGATCGCCATCGATGCTGCGACAAATGCCACCTTTAGTGTCAATGCATACAATTTGGATCTCAATACGACAGGTGTGTTGGCCATCAATGCGCCGGTCACTGGTGCAAACATCACAGGCTTGAGTGGAACGGGTGTCACATTGGGCGCTGCGGGTGTGCTGACTTCAACCTCGGTAGGCAATGGCATCGTGCTTAGCACAGGTGCGGGGAATTTCGCCAATAATGCCGGAGCGACCGCGTTGACGGTGAATGGTGGCGGACGTTGGCTCATTTATACCAATGACGCTGTATTAGACAACAACGGTGGGTTGGTCAGTATGAACCCTGATATTTTGGGTAAGACCTATGCCATCTATGCACCCGCGAATGTGATTGAAACGGGGAATCGTTATTTGCACACACTAGGCCAGATTACCGCACCGATTCCCGTTGCTGCACCTATAGGCAATGTAAACATCATTTCCGCCATCGTCGATGCGGTGCTGCTTGGCGGTACAAGCACAACGATTAACACTCAACAGGGCCTGCTGATCGCCGCAAGCAACGGAACTCAATCACAGCATTCAACGACACCTGCCGGCATGGCGATGCCGGTATGCAATTGATAGTGAAAATGACCGCATGAGAGCTACATTCCAACTGGCGTTAAGCGCACTAATGCTGATAGGCAGCAGTTCGATTTTGAGCGCGGAAGAGATTTCGGCACCAGCCTCTGCGGTGGGGGGCACTACAGTGACGGCGGAGCCGCAAGTTCTGCGTTTTTCGATCCAAAAATTTGTAGTGGATGGTGCGACGCTGTTGAATCAATCGGATATAGACAGCGTGGTAAATGTTTACACCGGGCCTGATAAAAGTTTTACGGATGTGCAACGAGCGTTGACGGCGGTTGAGAACTTATATGCCAAGCAAGGCTACTCCGCCGTACGAGTATGGTTGCCCGACCAAGCATTGGAAAATGGTGAGGTTCATCTGCGCGTGCAAGAGAGTCGATTCGGTAAGATCGAAGTGCAGGGCAATAAATTTGTCAGCAAAGAAAATGTGCTGAATGCATTGCCATCGGTACGAACTGGTGCCGTGCCCCGTTCCAATCAGATATCAAGAGAGCTCCAACTCGCAAATGAAAATCCCGCGCGGCAATTGAACGTGGTCTTGAAGATGGGCGCAGCTGAGGATATGGTAGATGCCAATGTGGAAGTCCAAGATAACAAGCCGGAAGCATGGTGTGCCTTGCTGAACAATAGTGGCACCGTGGAAACTGGCAGGACACGTGCCGGATTCTCGTATCGCAATACCAATGCTTTTGATGCGGATCATGTTGCCAGTGTGCAATACCTAACATCCTTGGGGTATATCGATAGGCTCAAGGTCTTAGGCGGAAGTTATAAGATTCCCCTCTATGCAAAGGGCGACTCCATGGAGTTCTTTGGAGGCTATTCCAACGTCAACTCAGTGGTGGGCGGGCTCTCCAATTTTCAGGGCGGCGGCTTGTTATTCAGCGGGCGTTACAACTACGCCCTGGATCGCTTCGATCACTTTAATCACAAGTTGATTTTGGGTTTGGACTGGCGTGATTTCCGTCGTATCGAAATGATTGCGCCGGTGGCAACCGTGCTCTATAAAGAAATCGTTGTCACCCCGTTGAGTGTGGGCTATGCAGCGCAGGGAAAGTTCGCACAGAGTGATCTCGGCTTTGATTTGTCTCTGGCTGCAAACGTACCGATGTCAGGCAAGGGTAAGGCCGCAGATTTTGCCGCTTACGATCAACTCAATTTGACCAAACCCAAGACCAACTACAAAGTGTTGCGATATGGTGCTAACTACGCACGCGCACTGCCCGCCGACTGGCGATTCAAATTCCTATTGAATGGGCAAAAAAGCAATGATGTTTTAATACTGGGTGAACAGATCAGGTTGGGTGGTGCCGACGCGGTTCGCGGCTTCTCGGAAGGCAGCGAGGGTGGTGAAAGCGGCTTGCATGGCAGTGTGGAAACTTACGCCCCCAGTACCGCAATATGGACGCTGCGTGCGCGCCCTTTGGCTTTTTATGACTTTGGCTCGGCACAAAGTTCGAACGGCAGCAGGGTTTCCATATCCTCGCTGGGAGTGGGACTGAGATCGAATATGGGTGAACAGTTAGCGATGAGGCTGGATGCCGCTAAAATCCTTAAAGCAGGTAATGACCCAACCCAGCGCAAAGGGGCGAACAGTATCCACTGGAGTCTGATTGCGAGTTTTTAATAGGGTGATATGAAAAGACTATTCCAATTGCTAATGATTGCTCTCTTGCTCGGAGTTGCCGATGCGCAAGCAGTTGAGGCTGTCGGCAAAGTGGGTGATCTGACGGGTGTGCTGGCGACGCAACGCCCCGATGGTACGTTGCGGATATTGGGCGCGGAATCACCTGTGTACGAGGGGGATATGCTGGTCACCGCTAAAGATAGCTATGCACAAGTGGTGATGAAAGACGGCTCCAAGCTTTCCATGCGTCCCAACTCGAACTTGAAAGTCGAGCGCTTCCACTTCGATGAGAACGCCCCCCAGTCAGACAATTTCTTCATGCGTCTATTGAAGGGTGGTTTCCGTACCGTGACCGGGCTGATAGGCAAGCGTGGTAATGCAGATGCATACCAGGTGCGGACACTGCACGCAACCATAGGGATACGTGGAACAGACTACTCGGCGCGCTTGTGTGCAAGCCAGGGCTGTCAGGATGATGGCGCCAGCGACAAGCCCGCATCCCCCAGCAAAGCTACCCAGGTGGCCGGAAGCGTCATGCAAGTGCAAGGCGATTTCTATGCCACAGACAAAAAAGGCAAGGATCGCAAACTTGCAGCGGGTGTGCCTGTTTACGAGGGCGACATCTTGTTTACCGGTATGAAGTCATATGCTGTCGTTGCCTTCCGTGACGAAGGTCGTATCACACTTCAAGAGAACACGCGTTTCGAGATTGAGAAGTTCAGGTTCGATAAAGTCGCCAATGAAGAGAGTACGACTTTGCGATTGCTTAAAGGCGGTATCCGTATGTTCACAGGGTTGATAGGTCGCATCAAGCATGACAACTTCCAACTTAAGGTCGCCAACTCCACGATAGGCATACGCGGAACAGGATTTGATGCATGGTGCAATGCATCCTGTGCCGCAACTCGGGGTTCCGATGCCACCGAGGAAAATCCCCTGAATGGACTGGGCGTCTATGTCTGGCAAGGTTCGGTTGAATTAGGGAGCGGCTGTGTTGATGGTATATGCGCCATGATGCAACTGGTAGACCTGCAGCAGGCGGCCATCATCGAGCAGGGTAGCGGGCAGCCCGTGTTGCTCAAAGTTGTTCCCCCCGGTATCACCGACAACCCTATGCCGCTTCCTAATACAGTCCAATTCAACATGGAACAAGTGTTTGGAACTGATTCAAATCTAGAGGAAGCAGGCTTGTATGTGACCGTACATGACGGTCATGTCGTGTTGTTTAAAGACGCAAAGGTGCTGGATATTTATCGCGATGAAACCGGCTATGCCAATGAATCAGAGTTGCTGTTGTTGTCCCGCACACCGGGCTTTATGGATGAAGATACACCCGCCAACAAAATGTTGGATTTTTCCGGTAGAAACGATGCAATTCCCACTGCGGGTTGCGTGATTGGGCAGTAGGCTCTGTCCCGCATAAAATTCCTAGCTGTGACTGCGTGCCCAATGCACGATCCCGTTTACATCCATCGCGCCCGCTTGGCGGGCGATCTCTTTGCCCCCTTTGAACAAGGCCAGTGTCGGAATGCTGCGGATGTTGTATTGCGTAGCCAGTTGCTGCGCTTGTTCGGTGTCCAGTTTGGCTAATCTCATCCGGGGTTCCAGTTGTTGCGCAGCCTGCACGAAAGCCGGCGCCATCATGCGACAAGGTCCGCACCAGGGCGCCCAAAAATCCACCAGTACCGGGATGTCGTTGCGCGAGATGTGTTGCACGAAATTGCCCGGATTCAATTCCACCGGATGTGCGTCGAACAAGGTCTGCTTGCACTTGCCGCAAGTTGGATGCTGGCTCAGTTTGTCGGTGGGGACGCGGTTCACCGCATCGCAATGCGGGCAGACAATATGTGATGAGTCGCTCATGATGACCTCTGGTGATTAGGAAATGCTAATATGCGGCGAAGTCTGGATATTTCAAGAGGGTCGTTGAAAAACGACCTTGAGTGCCTAATCAATCAGCCGCATCGATAAGTCCAAGGCGATGACATCCTTGGTCAGCGCGCCTATGGAGATACGATCCACACCGGTCTCGGCGACTTCGCGCAGTGAGCTTAAGGTGATGCCACCCGATGCCTCCAGTTCGGCGCGCTTTGCGTTCTGGGCGACCGCCGCAACCAAGTTGTCCACATCGAAGTTGTCGAGCAGGATGAGTTTTGCACCTGCTGCCAAGGCTTCTTCCATCTCCGACAGATTCTCTACTTCTATCTGTACCGTCACGCCGGGTTTGGCCAGTTTGAAGGCTTGCTGCAACACAGGTGCAATGCCGCCTGCCGCCGCGATGTGGTTCTCTTTGATGAGGATGCCGTCGAACAAGCCCACGCGCTGGTTGTGTCCGCCGCCCACACGTACCGCATATTTCTGTGCCTGACGCAGCCCCGGCAGAGTCTTGCGGGTATCCATGATCTTCACTGGCAGCCCCGCTACCGCGTCAACATAGCGTCGGGTGAGTGTGGCTGTCGCGGATAGTGTTTGCAAAAAGTTCAGCGAACTGCGCTCGGCGGTGAGGAGTGCGCGCGAGGGGCCGGTCACTTCACATAGGGTCTGTCCCGGCTTGAGTGTGTCGCCATCCTTGGCTGACCATACAATGTTGCAGTTGGAGTCTGCCTGTTTAAAGCAGGCATCGAACCAGTCTGTACCGCACAGCACGCCGCTCTGGCGTGTCATGATGCGGGCACGGGCAGTCTGTCCTTCAGGCAAAAGTTGTGCGGTCAGGTCGCTGTCTGCGCCGTCTTCTGCAAGTGAACGAGTGACGTAGTCCAAGATGTCCGAGTGATTCATAGCTATCTCCATAATGAGGGTCGGAGTATAAGTGAAGCGATGCGGTCTTGAAATTCTTACGCAGCCCCCCATCTGGGGTCCATACAAGAAATTTCTTAGGAGTACGCCATGCGTTTTGATAAGTTTACGACCAAGTTGCAACAAGCACTGTCCGACGCCCAGAGTCTGGCAGTCGGTGCGGATAACCAGTTCATCGAGCCGCAGCATTTGTTGCTGGCCTTGCTCAACGATGCCGACAGTGGCACGGGTTCCTTGCTGGCGCGCGCCGGCGGCAATACCAATGCGCTGAAGAACGCCCTGAGTGATGCTGTTGCGCGCCTGCCCAAAGTAGAAGGCCACGGTGGCGAAGTGATGGCCGGACGCGACCTCGGCAATCTGCTTAATCTCACCGACAAGGAAGCGCAGAAGCGCGGCGACCAGTTCATCGCCAGCGAGTTGTTCCTGCTGGCACTGACCAATGACAAGGGTGAGACCGGGCGATTACTCAAGCAACACGGCGTATCGCGTGCGCCGCTGGAGCAGGCCATTGATGCCGTGCGCGGTGGCGAGTCGGTCGGTACGCAGGAAGCCGAGGGCCAGCGTGAAGCCTTGAAGAAGTACACCGTGGACCTGACCGAGCGTGCCCGTAAAGGCAAGCTCGACCCCGTTATTGGACGCGACGACGAAATACGCCGTGCTATTCAAGTGTTGCAACGCCGTACCAAGAATAACCCGGTGCTGATTGGTGAGCCGGGCGTGGGTAAGACCGCCATTGTCGAAGGTTTGGCGCAACGCATCGTTAACGGCGAAGTGCCGGACTCGTTGAAAGGCAAACGTGTGCTGTCGTTGGATATGGCGATGCTGATCGCGGGTGCCAAGTATCGCGGCGAATTCGAAGAGCGCCTGAAATCTGTGTTGAAGGAGCTGTCTCAGGATGAGGGCAACAACATCGTGTTTATCGACGAGCTGCACACCATGGTCGGTGCGGGCAAAGCCGAGGGCGCAATGGACGCTGGCAATATGCTCAAACCCGCGCTGGCGCGCGGCGAGTTGCATTGCATAGGCGCGACCACTCTGGATGAATATCGCAAATATGTGGAGAAAGATGCCGCCTTGGAGCGCCGCTTCCAGAAGGTGCTGGTGGATGAGCCCAGCGTGGAATCAACCATCGCCATTTTGCGTGGCCTGAAAGACAAATACGAAGCGCACCACACGGGCGTGGTCATCACCGATCCTGCCATTGTTGCTGCGGCAGAGTTGTCGCACCGCTACATCACCGACCGTTTCCTGCCCGACAAAGCCATCGATCTGATAGATGAGGCGGCGGCGCGCATGAAGATGGAGAACGAGTCCACTCCCGAAGTCATCGACAAGCTGGACAGGCGCATCATTCAGCTCAAGATCGAGCGCGAAGCGATGAAGAAGGAGAAGGACGAGGGCTCGCGTAAGCGTTTGCAACTCATAGATGACGAGCTGCTGAAACTGCAGCGCGAAGCCAATGACTTGAAAGAGATCCTCAAGGCCGAGAAGAGCGCGGCACAGGGCGCGGCCGATGTGAAGAAAGAGATCGAAACAGTCAAGAATGACATTGCCATGCTGCAACGTGAAGGTAAATTAGGCGAGGTGGCAGAGTTGCAATACGGCAAGTTGCCAGGACTCGAAGCGCGTTTGTTGGAAGCTACTAAGCTGGAAGCAGAAGGTTCCGGACAGAAGAACAGTTTGTTGCGCACCCATGTGGGGGCTGAAGAGATCGCCGAGGTGGTGAGTCGTGCGACCGGGATTCCGGTCAGCAAAATGTTGACAGGCGAACGCGACAAGCTGCTCAAGATGGAAGAAAAATTGCATGAGCGCGTGGTCGGCCAGGACGAAGCCGTGCGCTTGGTGTCCGATGCCATTCGCCGTTCCCGTTCGGGTCTGTCCGACCCCAATCGCCCTTATGGTTCCTTCCTGTTTCTGGGCCCTACCGGGGTGGGTAAAACTGAGCTGTGCAAAGCCTTGGCGGGCTTTATGTTCGACTCCGAGGATCACCTTATCCGTATCGATATGAGCGAGTACATGGAGAAGCATTCCGTGGCGCGTTTGATTGGCGCGCCGCCCGGCTATGTGGGCTACGAGGAGGGCGGCGGCTTGACCGAAGCAGTGCGTCGCAAACCCTATTCCGTGATTTTGTTGGACGAGGTGGAGAAGGCGCATCCCGATGTGTTCAACGTCTTGTTGCAAGCACTGGACGATGGTCGCATGACGGATGGTCAGGGTCGCACCGTGGACTTCAAGAACACCGTCATCGTGATGACCTCCAACCTCGGTTCGCAGATGATCCAACAGATGGAGGGGGACGACTATCAGGTGGTGAAGCTGGCGGTGATGGGCGAGGTGAAGAACTACTTCCGTCCCGAGTTCATCAATCGCATCGACGAGGTAGTAGTGTTCCATGCGCTCGATGAGAAAAACATCAAGAGCATCGCGCGTATCCAGTTGCAGTATCTGGAAAAACGCCTTGCTGCGATGGAGATTTCTTTCGAGATTAGCGAAGCAGCTTTGTCCGAAATCGCCAACGCGGGCTTCGACCCCGTGTACGGTGCGCGTCCGCTCAAGCGCGCTATTCAAGCGCAACTGGAGAACCCATTGGCAAAGTTGATTCTGGAAGGACGTTACGCCGCGAAAGATATGATCAAAGTGGACTGCAAAGGCGGCGTGATGAAGTTCGGGAAATAGAATCTGCCGAGCAACCGCGATTGCAGCGTTGCGCAGTGCTCCCTGCACGCAAGTCGCCCGCTCGGTTTCAAGATAAATAGACTGAAAGGTGTAAGCCCGGCATTGCCGGGTTTTCCGTCTTGCGCAATGATGATGCACACAGTTTTACAAATTAACGGCATGCCCATACTTGGCCCATGCTACAACGACTGAGTCCCGCAGCCTGGTAAAGGAAAAATCATCACAACGCCGTCAAAACCTGCCCCCGCAAAAAATTGGTCTTCACTGCGCGAGATATTGCCCTTTTTGCGGCCCTATCGCGGCAGAGTGGTGTTGGCTTTTGTCTTGTTGTGTCTCGCCTCTGGCACGGTGTTGTTATTGCCGCTCGCGTTTCGCGACCTGATCGATTTCGGTTTCGGTTCGCCTAGCGGTACGCATAGTGCGCTACTGGGCGGCAAAAATTTGGGCGGACAATTTTTCCTGCTGTTCGGGCTGGCGATGATCTGGGGATTGGCGGTGGCCGCGCGGTATTACACCGTTACCTGGGTGGGTGAGCGGGTGACGGCCGATCTGCGTAGTGCGGTGTATGCACGGGTGTTGCGCCAGTCGCCACAATTCTTCGAGACGCTGCAAACCGGCGAGGTGTTGTCGCGCCTGACCGGTGATACCACGCTGATCCAGACCGTGGTTGGTAGCTCGATCGCGATGGGTCTGCGCAGCTTTTTCCAGTTCACCGGCGGCATGGTGATGCTGGCCGTCACCAGTTTCTATCTGTTCTCGCTGAATCTCGGTCTTATGATGGTGCTGACCCTGCCCATCATTTTGATCGGACGCAAGGTCAAAAAACTCTCGCGTGAATCGCAGGATAAGATTGCCGATGCCTCGGCGCTGGCAGGCGAGATACTCAATGCCGTGCCAACGGTGCAGGCTTATACGCAGGAGCAACGCGAGTCCAAGCGGTTTGCCGACAGCGCAGAGCTGAGTTTCATTACCGCAATCCGCCGCACCCGCGTGCGCGCCGCGCTCACGGCCATGATCATCACGGCTGTGATGGGCACCATCATCTTCGTACTGTGGATAGGTGCTAACCAAGTACAGCAAGGCAGCATGAGCGGCGGCCAACTTGCATCGTTCATCCTGTACGCGGCGCTGGTGGCGGGCGGGGTGGGCACCATGTCCGAAGTGTGGGGCGATGTGATGCGCGCAGCCGGGGCGACTGAACGTCTGCTCGAACTGCTCAACGCAGAATCGGCGATTGCCGAAACCGCCACACCGCAAACTTTGCCGCAGCCACACCGGGCAGCGATCAGCTTCGAGCGGGTGAGCTTTCATTACCCCTCTCGCCCCGCGACGGCCGCACTCGATCAAGTAACATTGGACATCGCCCCCGGCGAAAGTATTGCGCTGGTCGGTCCTTCCGGTGCGGGCAAGACCACGCTGTTTCAGTTGTTGCTGCGCTTCTACGATGTCAGCGACGGATGTATCCGGCTCAATGGTCGGGACATCCGCGAACTGAGCCTGCATGACCTGCGCGACAAGATCGCCATCGTGCCGCAGGATGCGGTGATCTTCTCGGCCAATGCACTGGACAACATCCGCTATGGCCGACCTTCTGCAAGCGATGAAGAAGTGCTGGTCGCTGCCAAAGCTGCGCTGGTGGATGAATTCATCACGCGTTTGCCGGAAGGCTACAAGACCTTTCTCGGCGAACGTGGTACGCGGCTGTCCGGCGGGCAACGTCAGCGCATCGCCATTGCGCGGGCGATCTTGAAAGATGCCCCGCTGCTGTTGCTGGACGAGGCGACCAGCGCGCTGGATGCGGAATCTGAGATTCTCGTGCAGCAAGGCTTGAACACCGCGATGCAGGGACGCACCACGCTGGTCATCGCGCACCGGCTGGCAACCGTGCAAAAAGTCGATCGCATCGTGGTGATGGAACAAGGCCGGGTCGTCGAAACCGGCAGCCCTGAAGATCTGCGCAAACAGAGCGGGTTGTATGCACGGCTGGCAAGTTTGCAGTTTGATGTTTGATGCAGTTGGGAAAATACCCGCTTGGCCTTTGAATACTCATCGAGTCTTCATGGATTTCAGGCATTACCATTCGTACTTACAGGAGAAGAAAAATGATCAAAGCATATGCAGCATTTGAACCCAAAGGCGCGCTTAAACCATTCGAGTACGATCCCGGTGAACTCAAGCCACACGAGGTGGAGATCGATGTTCACTATTGCGGAATTTGTCACAGCGATCTGAGCGTGATCGACAGCGAATGGGGCGCCAGCCATTACCCGGTTGTGGCCGGTCATGAAGTAGTGGGCAAGATTAGTCAAATCGGCAGCTCAGTCAAAAAGCTGAAGGCTGGTCAGGTTGTCGGCCTGGGTTGGCACGCCGGTTATTGCAACGAATGTTCGCTTTGTGATGCGGGAGACAACAACTTGTGCGCCAACGCACAAGCCACCATTGTCGGGCACTTCGGCGGTTTTGCGGACAAGGTGCGCGCCGCGTCAAACAGCGTCGTTCCCATTCCGGATGGCATCGATCTGGAGTCGGCCGGGCCGCTGTTTTGTGGCGGTGTCACCGTATTCAACCCGCTGGTGCAATTCGGCATCAAACCCACCGACAAAGTGGCCGTGATCGGCATCGGTGGCTTGGGGCATATGGCGGTGAAATTCCTCAATGCGTGGGGCTGTGATGTCACAGCCTTCACTTCACACGAAAGTAAAAAGAAAGAAGCACTCGGCTTGGGCGCTCACCATACCTTGAACTCCCGTGACGTGATCGAGATCAAGAGTGCCGCAGGTCGATTCGATTTCATTATCTCTACCGTCAACGTGAAGCTGGATTGGAATCTATATTTGAGTACGCTGAGTCCGAAGGGAAGATTGCATTTCGTAGGCGCGACTCTGGAACCCTTGGATCTAGGGGTGTTTGGGCTGATAGGCGCACAGCGCTCGGTGTCCGGTTCACCGGTGGGTAGTCCGGCCACGATTGCACAGATGCTGGATTTTGCCAAGCTGCACCAAATTAAACCGGAGATCGAAAAATTCAAATTCGCTGATATCAACAAGGCACTCGATAGAGTGAGGAGCGGCGAGGCGCGTTATCGAGTTGTACTGTGTCGATAAGCTGAACTGCGGGGGCGGCCCATTCGCGTTCCCCTTAACTTTAGCTACCGAATGCGGCCTTCATCACCCTGATCATATAGGCCACATCCTGCACACCGGCGCTTTCACGAAGGCTGTGCATGGCCCACATGGGTGAGCCGATATCCATACTGGCAATGCCCAGGCTGGCAGCAACAATAGGGCCGACGGTGCTGCCGCAACCCAGGTCAGTGCGGTGGGTATAGTTCTGGTAAGGCACACCGGCACTTTCGCACAGCGTGATGAAGCGCGCGGCGGTATCCGCATTGGTACTGTAGCGTTGGTTGGCATTGGTTTTGATCACCGGGCCGGCATTCACCATCACACGGTGGTTGGGTTCGTAGGCGTTGGGGAAATTGGGCTGGTAGGCGTGCGCCATGTCAGCGCTGATGAAAAAGCTTTGTGCCGCCGCGCAATGCCGTTGTTCCTCATCCAGTTCCATGCACAGCGAAACGCGCGCGATCACGTCGCCGGCAAAACTGCCGCCCGCACCCGCCGCGCTCTCGCTGCCCACTTCCTCATGGTCGAAAAAGGCGGCGATGCAGGTGGCGGTCGGAGTGGCGGTGGTGAGCAGGGCGGTGAGCGCGGCGTGGCAGGAAGCGAGATTGTCGAGCTGACTGCTGGCGATGAATTCCTGCCCGGCACCCCAGAAGGTGCCCGCTTGCGTGTCGCACACGTTCAGCTCGTAGTTGAGGATGTCTGCGGCCTTCACTTTCAATGTATCCGCAAGCAGCTTGTGGAATTGCTCGCGTGCGGAAAGTTTGTCTTCAGCCTTGTCATCGACCAGGCCAAACAACAGCGGCAACTCAGTTTGCTTGTTGAGCTTGAGACCTTGCTCGTTCACATCCTTGTTCATGTGGATGGCGAGGTTGGGCAGACGCAGCAGCGGCTGGTCGAAGCTGATCAGCCGTGTTTCAAAACCCTGCGCCGTGCGCACGTTCACACGTCCGGCCAGACTCAAATCGCGGTCGGTAAAGGTTGCCAGTATCGGTCCGCCGTATATCTCCACACCCAAGCGCACCATGCCATCACTGGCTTGAGCCGCATAGGTTTTGAGGCGCAAGCCGGGAGAATCGGTATGCGCGCCGACCATACGAAAGCCAGTTTCGGACAATGCCTGCTGCCCGATTCTGAAAGCGATTAGTGATGCACCCCGCACCACGTAATAGCCTTTTCCGGATGCCAGTTTCCAGCGTAGCTTCTCTTGCAGCTGCACAAAACCTTGTGCCTGCAAACGTTGCGTGATGGACTGCACGGCATGCCAAGGGCTGGGGCTGGCGTCGATGAAGTTTAGCAAATCTTGCGCCTGAGCGCGGTCTTCAGATGAGATAGGCATAAGCTATGAATACGAGTTAGTGATGAGTAATGATAGACAACCAACCTTTTAAGCACAGCAGCGCCGAATAAGATGATGGCTATGTGGGATCTAAGGGGGGCAGGCTCGAAACTATTATTCCTTGGTAAATTATAGTGGACAGCGCTGAGTTTGTTTTAGGCAATCCGTGCTACATGCCTATTCCTGTATTAACTGCAGAATCTGCTAAGCCGCTTCAAGGTGATTGAGCTTTCGCCCATCATATAGTACGAGCACGTATGTTAATTATGGTCTCAATGCGAAGGCAGCGTGAATCAAAACCTGGTTTTTAATGTCGCCGTAGCCCTGGGCAAGACGGAACGGACTCGAATTCAGAATTTCCCTTTATCGCAGTTCAAGTAACTATAGCTGGTACGAATCAATTCGCTACAGCACATTTAATGTGTAATCAAATAATATTCAAGTTGTTAACTCGATTGTTGATCAGAATTCACTTGACCTTGAGAGGTAATGTGAATTAGTATTTGCTTATATTATTCTTGCTGGTCTTGCGGAATAACTATCAGTTTCACGGCATAACCACTCTGGCTTGATGCGTTCTTGACGGGGATTGGGATCAAGGCCAATTTACCATCCCTCTTTGTGCCGACTACTGGCAATCGTTGCGAATTTTTCGCTGCGATGTATATAAGGAGAAGAAATCATGCATATCAAATCAGTTTTTATTTCAGCCTTGGCTGTTGCCTTGCTGTCATCGGGAGGCATTGCACTTGCTGCCGATCAGGATAGGGATCGCGTGCAGAGTCAGGATCAGATACAAAAGCAGGATAAGGTTCAAGATCGCGACAGGATATATGGCAGCCAGTTGATGACCAATGAAGAGCGGGATCAGTATCGTGACAAGATGCGTGCGGCAAAAACTTCGAAAGAAAGGCAGCAGGTGCGTGCCGAGCATCATGAGCGCATGATGGAGCGTGCCAAAGCACAAGGCGTGAAATTGCCTGATGCTCCGCCAGCACAGAGTCGAGGCATGGGGGCAGGAGGCATGTCACCTGGTGGAAGTATGGGATCTGGCGGTGGTATGGGTTCCGGCAGACAGGGACGTTAATCTGAACAAGGGCGGCGAGTAAATCTCGCCGCAATTCATTCTGGGGTTGGATTTTAATTTTTCAATTTGTCTGTATCGCCAGCCCGTATAGATGCGGAGAGCAACATGCATACGAATCAAGCAGCTGGATTGGTGGTGGGATTGCTTACCGCTTTTGCGTGCAATTGTGCGGCGGCAAGTGAGGAATCGGATTTTGGATTTTCAGTGGGCGCGGAATACAGCTCGGGAAAGTATGGATCTTCCAATACGACTCAGATTTTGACGCTGCCCGTTGGCGTGCAGTACAGGATGAATGAAGGATTGGTGTCTTTAACGATGCCATGGATTTCAATGACAGGCTTCGGAGACGTAACGGCCAACGGTATGCGTTTTAAGTCACCAACATCCACCAAGACATTAACATCACCAAAGTCTGTGACAGAGTCAGGATTGGGGGATGTAACGCTGGCTGTTTCACAGGGGTTTTATAGCAGCATGGACGAGCAGCAACACCTGAGTTGGGGGGGGAAGTAAAGTTTGCGACGGCAAGCACACGAATCGGTACGGGTAAAAATGATTATGCAGCCCAACTGATTGCCGACCAGATCAACGGAAGATTTCAATCATTAATCTCGATTGGATACCAGGTGTTGGGAAGTCCTGCTGGTCAGCAGTTTAAAAATGGTTACTTTGGGACATTGGGTGGATATTTTCAGGCAAGCGAACAGACCGGATTGGGTGCTGATTTCAAAGCCAGCCAGGTCATCTCTTTGCCAGGCACTGAACAGCGCGAATTGAGAGTCTATGCATCACAGAGTCTTGGAATTGACGCCACCCTGCAAGCTTATATCCTCAAAGGTTTTTCCGACGGAAGTCCCGATCAGGGAGTGGGATTGATGTTCTACTTTGTACCCTAGTAGCTCGGGCAAAATGCGCTGCTCAGTCGAGCGTGTACGTCTGATATGACGAATGAAACTGCGCGAATGTAACGGCTCGGGGGAGAGGTGCACTGTGACGATACCCTTAACTGCAGACTCGGCACTTACGTTCCGCATTGCTTAAGGAATATGGCTCTATTCGAACAGTCCTATCTGACAATATTGCCTTCATACGCGCATCTGTAGTTGGGAAATAAATACACTGATTGAGCATTAAGGATACAAACCGCGTCGGTCTCGCGCGGCCAATATGCGGGTACAAGCGATAATAAATGCGGCGGTGCGCAGGGACACTTTACGTTCAACGGCCAGTTGCGCAACATCATGAAATGCTGCAGCCATTATCTTTTCCAGTCGGCCATTGATTTCTTGCTCAGACCAGAAAAAGCTAGAGAAGTCCTGTACCCATTCGAAATAGCTGACTGTCACACCACCGGCATTGGCAATCACATCGGGTACCACGGTGATGCCGCGCCTAGTGAGAACGTCATCTGCCTCAGGCAGGGTTGGGCCGTTGGCACCCTCGACGATAATCTTGGTATCGAGCCGTTCCGCGAGTTCCGCGTCGATCTGACCTTCGAGTGCGGCAGGTACAAGAAAGTCGCTAGACAGCATCCAGAAGTCATTCGTACTGATTACTTCCACGCCCTGCATATCGATAAGTTTGCCACCAGCTTTCACATACGCAATAGCCGCCGCAACGTCGATGCCATTTGGATTAGCCACGCTACCACTGGCATCCTGTAGTGCGATGATGCGCGCACCAGCATTAGCGAAACACAGTGCTGTGATCGATCCCACATTGCCGAAGCCCTGCACCACCACACGGGCATCTTTCACTGCTACTCCCTGAAGCAGCCCTGCTTCGCGTGCTGCGACGAATACGCCGCGCCCAGTCGCTTCACGACGACCTAGACTACCCCCTAAACTGATTGGTTTTCCTGTCACGACACCTGTCATCGTTGCGCCGTGATTGACGGAATAGGTGTCCATAATCCACGCCATGGTCTGCTCGTCTGTGCCGACATCGGGCGCGGGAATGTCTTTGTTCGGCCCAATCAGAAAACCGATTTCCGAGGTATAGCGGCGCGTCAGCCGCTCCAACTCGGCTAATGATAACGATTTTGGATCGACTCGAACGCCACCTTTCGCGCCACCGAATGGCAGGTTCAATGCGGCATTCTTGATGGTCATCCAGCCTGAAAGCGCCATCACTTCATTCATGGTCACGTTGGGGTGAAAACGCACGCCGCCCTTGCCGGGGCCGCGTGAAAGATTGTGATGGACTCGAAATCCCTCGAAATGTGCCAGCGTACCGTCATCGAGCTGGATCGGTATGGCGACATTTAGCACGCGTTTTGGATGCTTCAAGGTTTCCAGCCAGTAGCCGAGTTTGCCGAGATGGGGTGCGACGCGGTCGATCTGCTCAATGAAGCTGGCCCAAGGCTGCGGGCTGGCGGGATCCAGAAAGGATAATATTTTGCTTGTGGTTGGCTGAGTCATTCTTTTTCCTTTCCATTGACTGTATCAAAGGGCGCCGCTTCGAATGATTCCTTCAAGTATCCCAGCACTGAATCTCTTCTTGCCAAACACGCTAGTCTTAAGCTTGCGCGATAAATTGCCTAACAAATAACGTACCCAGAAATGACTTCAGAAAGAACTTCTAATGTAGACGGTATATTACCTTTATGTGGTTGCATAGCTAAATGGCAAAGCATGAAGGAGGCGAGTATGTTTCAAAGCGACGACCTTCGTCGTCGGGTTTTTGGCTATGTTGGGTGCAGGGGCGTTAGATATTATTTTCTGTAAATTACGATTAGCACACGATGCTGTTACATCTTGGCTGGACCTAATGAACCGCAAATTTCAGTAGCCATATAAATGTGTGTTGATAGCCACCATTCTAGATGACATCCTTTTGCGCCTAGTGCCACAATGCAGCCACCAGCAGCGCAACGCTGCAATCAGCGGAGTTCAAAATGTCGGTGCATGATTTTTCTGGGGTCGAGTTGTTGCCAGACTCGGGTATGCCTAAACAGTTATTCATCTTGTTGCATGGCCTGGGTGGTGAGGCTACAAACTTGTTACCTTTGGCGCATCAGTTGCGCGCGGTGTATCCGGAGGCCGCGTTCCTGATGCCCGATGGGGGGATGCCTTTCGATGGCGGGGGAATGGGGCGGCAGTGGTATTCGCTCAGCGGTTTGAATGAGGAGAACCGTCATGAGCGCGTCACCGCAGCATTGCCTGCATTAAAGTCTTTGGTGAAGGCTGCGCAGGATAGATTGAACATCCTTCCTCCGGATACCGCGCTGGTGGGGTTCTCGCAGGGGGCGAATATGTCGCTGGAACTGAGTGCCAGCCAGGACGGTATCGTCGGCAGAGTGTTGGCGTTCTCGGGGCGGTATTCCAAGATGCCCGAAGTCGCGCCTGAACTTACGACGATCCATCTGCTGCACGGTGAGGATGACTATGTGATCTCGGTGAGTCATGCTCGGCTTGCCTACGAGATGCTGTCTGCCTTGCAGGGCGATGCGACCCTGGACATCGCGTCGGCGGTGGGGCATGAGTTGCATCCTGTGTTAGTCGAACGCGCCCTGTCGCGTTTGCAGACACATGTGCCGTTGCGCAGTTGGCGGCGCGCCTTGGGTGGTGATTAGTTGTGCCGGATAAACAACTCCGGGTCAACCATCGCACCGTTCAGTACCACACTCCAATGAAGATGCGGGCCGGTAGCGCGGCCTGTCATTCCAGAGAGTCCGATCTGCTGGCCTTTGCTGACAGTCTCGCCGGGCTGGACATCGAAGCGATTCATATGGCAATACATGGTGATGAGTCCGTTACCGTGGTCGAGGAAGACCGTCTTGCCGTTGAAGAAATAATCATCCGTCGCCAGCACTGTCCCTGCCGAACTTGCTAAGACGGGGGTATCGCTTGCTACCGCCACATCAAGGCCGACGTGCGGTGCACGGGGTTTTTCGTTGAAGAAGCGACGCAGCCCGAAGCGACTCGAAAGCTCGCCTTGTGCGGGGATGATGAAATCCAAATCGGTATTGGCGGCAGCCTGCCAGTGTTTTTTGAGTCGCATGATGTTGGCGATATCTTGATTGGCGCGCGCAAGATTTTTCGGTGAGAGCTCGACCTTGCCGTTGTCCTTAATCGTGATGTGTTGCTCGGGATAGGCTTTGTTGCCGACCTCGAAATGCTTGAGCTCGGACTTGCCGTTCTGACTAACGCGTAACTCATGCCCGCCGGGTGTGAGGCTCAAAGCCAATCCGACCACTGCATACCACTGATCCTTGTCGGCCGTAACGAGTACCGCTTGTTCGCCCAGCCATGCTTGGGGCTTGGTGCTGCTTGTGCTTGCCAGCGGGATCACCGCGAGTCCGCCCGGCACATTGTTCGATTCGGGTAGACCCGCATAAGCGATGCAAGGTAAGGCGGCCAACAATAGCAATGATCTGCTGTAGCGGAGCAAGGTGTGTGCGATTTGTGTGTACATACTTGGACTTTAGAGAGGTTGAGCGTTGCTTCACTACCGGGATTGTAAACGCTGGCGTGCGCGAGGTGATTGAAAAATAGGCTATTTGCATTGTGAGGTTGGAAGCCGGATTTCCAGCCCTACCGGGAAATCATCTGTTTTGTGCAAAACAGGGTTGGTTTGCGATTCGGGAAAAGGCTTCGTTGTGAGCAAAATTTGGTAGGCTGTGAATGCTTCAAATCGACCTGGTGCCAGCCGTTCGATCATTCTGAAAAGTAGCCATCTGAACGACCGCTGCACTTTCAGAACCTGCCAGAAGGGTAATTCTCACTGCTCGGCCATTGCTGTCTGTCACCACCATAAGGTAGAGTTCGCTAAAGCTGCCGGTCGCGAAGGACAGAAGAGTCCCAATTGCCGACATTATGAAGAATGGCAGATAGTGGACATTCGCAAAACTCAAGCAAGCCCTGTGGATTTCGACGGAAGAATTCAGCAGCCTGCTAGACAAACGCGCTGATTAGCATCAGCGCATGCGTAGCTAATTGTGGGAGGAAATGTGAGATTGACCGAAGCCCAAGAGGTCGAGGCGCGGCAGGCGCTAAAGGCGCTCGTTAAACGAGTCACCGCAAGCTTTCTCGTGCCATCAGATGGAAGCGATCTGTTTACAAGTTTCGACAAAAACACCAAGGTCTTACGGTCACCTGTCCAAGAAATTGCGGAAGCTTTTAGGGCCAACATAATAGGCCTATTAACCACGGCGTCGTTCCCATATAAGCTTGCACATTCAGCTGCCGTCGATAGGCACTACCAGAGAATTGTTTCCGCTGAGCGCATTCGGTCACTAAAACTCGAACAGATGCCGGGCGAAGGCAAAGCTGACTTAGATGAGCGGCGCGAAGCGGTTGCACAACAGGTTGCCAACGATAAGATGGACGAGTTTGTTAGATCACCTGAAGGCACTAATTCCATCATTCACGTTTCACTCTCATTCCTAGAGCGAAGTAAGAACGACAAGGCGCTTTCCGATTCCGCCAATGAACTAATACTCCAAGGCGTCGTACTCTGTTGGGGTGCGCTGGAAGTTCTTATGCGCGACACCTTCATAACATTGCTGAACTTCGACCCACATTTGGTCGAGAATCTTATAAATGATCCTGTCGCCAAGCGACGATTCGATCTGGGAAAAATACCCATTGAAACTCTCTCGCAGCATAACTTTAATCTTTCTGGAAAAATGGGGGATATCCTTAGTCAGCAACAAGACCTGAGCGACCTTCAATCCATCAAGGCAGTCTATGGCGCCATATTCCCAAAGGACGAACACCTGAGAGATTCACTCTCAAATGAGGGGCTTCGTGTATTGTCGCAGAGACGAAATTTGATTGTTCACCGCCGTGGGTTAATTGACGATCTTTACTTCAAGTCAGTTGGTGGGAATCAGAAAGCTGGAGAGCGGCTCAGAATACTGCCTGACGAACTAGAGAAAGATATCCAGTGTGCAGAGGTAGCTGCGTCAGCGGTGCTTATGGCCGTAAATTCACACCTTGAACAGGAGTAAGGCGCAATAACTAAGGGCATCGCGCCGGACGGTTTAGAAAGCAATCAGCGCAATGAACACGCTTATCGCCCCCCCCAAAGTGTCCGCTTTTTCTTGAAACGCCAATAGCCGATTAGGGCACGCTGTTGACCGTGAGCGTTGTAAATTGATCTCCACAAAGCTGCCGGTCTCGATTGACGGCTTTGGCCGATTATGCATAGTCGTTGATTATGGAAAGTAGCAAGCTTGGATGCGCGCCAATGTTTGCTGGCAGGCGATGGCGCGCATTCCGTACTTGTCATAATCACAGGGTTCGCAAGAAGTTGAGCAGCGAGTCTGGTGCCCG
>DAIDMQ010000036.1 GCA_027448945.1 Gallionellaceae bacterium | reverse complement strand
TTGGGCTACACGCAAGGCCGTGTCAAATCGCCGGTCGCGCCAAAGATCACCACCGTGCAGGGGGCGGCCAGCGGATGTGTATTTTCGCCGGCAGAGGGAAAAGTTACCGATATGTTTGCATTCATGAGGTGTGTGATTCGCCGGCTTGCTTGGATTGCCGAACGATGGCTTGCAACAGTTTCTCATACGCGGCGGCAAACACATCAACACCTTGCTGCAGCAGTTGCGCGGTGATGTCATCCAACAAAATATTCTGTGCAGCGAGTTGGGCGAGTTGCTGTTCAGCTGCCGCAATATCCGTATCCAGACTGGCCCGCACTTGTCCGTGCTCGCGGAACGCGGCCAGGGTGGCGGGCGGCACGGTGTTGACCGTGTCTGCACCGATCAGTTCTTCGATATACATCACATCGGGGTAGATCGGATTCTTCACACCGGTGCTCGCCCACAGCAAACGCTGCGACTGTCCACCCTGTGCGGCGAGTTTTTGCCAGCGCGGGCCGGCGAGCATCTGCCGGTAGTGGTGATAGGCTATCTTGGCGTTGGCAATGGCGATTTTTCCCTGCAGGGCGAGCGCCTGCGGCGTGCCGATATTTTGCAGCAACGGGTCGAGGGTGGCGTCGATGCGGCTGATGAAAAAGCTCGCCACACTGGCGACGCGTCCGGCATCACCGCCGCTTGCCACCCATTTTTCCATGCCATCCAGCCAGGCATCGACGGTGCGCTGATACATGTTTCCCGAAAACAGCAGGGTGGCGTTGACATTGATGCCGTTTGCAATGAGTTGGGTGATCGCGGACAAGCCCGGCTCGGTGGCGGGCACTTTGATCATCAGATTGTCGCGTCCCACCGCATCCCACAAACGCCGTGCCTCGGCCACCGTACCGGCCGTGTCATAGGCCAGGGTGGGTGACACTTCGAGCGACACATAACCGTCGCGGCGCGCGCTTTCCCGATGCACCGGCAACAGCAGATCGGCGGCTGCGCGTATGTCGGGGATGGCCAGATACTCGAACAGTGCCCCCGGTGCGGTAGTGGTGTTGCCATGCAGTCGCAAATCCTCCGCATAAGCCGGATCCGTGCTGATTGCTTTCTCGAAGATGGCCGGATTGGAAGTCACGCCGCGCACCTCGCCTGCGACGATCAGTTTTTGCAGATCGCCGCTGCGCAGAATTTTTCGGTCTATGTGGTCCAGCCAGATCGACTGCCCGAGCTTCTGCAATTCATGAAACGGATGCATGGTGTTCTCCTTTTTCATTTTCGTTGTTGGCGACCAGCAACAGCAGACTGGCCACCAGTCCGGCCCGGCCGGTCTGCTGCGATGCCTTCAGATCTTGCCCGCCATCACGTTGGCGATGCTCAAAAACTGGCTGTAGCACTGCATGGCCACTTCTTCATAGTCAGGCTAATGCACCGTAGGTAACAGACAACGCCGGTTGGTGTTTCATTTTGCGAACAGATCATCCAACGGATTTTTCTCCGCAGAGGCTTTCGCTGAGACCCGCTTCGCGCTGAATTCCTCTTCGATGTTGTCGCGATAAAAACTCCATGCCGCACCCGAGTTGCTGAGTCTGCGCCATAAGTCCTCACCCACACCGCCGTATTGCAGCGTGTCGCCATTATCGAGTTGGACTTGCAGGGTGCGCGCGCTGGCGTCATAGCCCAGGGCGCGCAGTTTGCCAGAGTTGATCTTTTTCATTTCCATCGTGTGCGGTCAGTGCTTGAAAGTCCTATGGAATGTAGGCGAGCGGGGAGGGGGTGTCAATGCACAAAATTGCATGGACCCGATGAGGCGTAGAGGCTACATGCTGTTAAACTTCAGGTCTTGATTCTTTTTGGAGTGCTGTCCATGAAATCCTTGTTGTCGGTTTGTTTAATTGTTATCTCTTCCTTTCTTTTTGCAGGCGTTGCGGTCGCGAATACCGCAGCGAGCGAGAACGTCTTGAGTGGAGTGGTGTTGGAAGTCAGAGATGTGCCTGACTTTACTTACTTGCGTCTAAAAACTGACGATGGCGAGGTGTGGGCGGCGGTGATGAGTGCAAGCGTCAAGGTCGGCGCGACGGTGCAGCTGCAGAATCCCGTAGTGATGAAGGATTTCACCAGCAAGGCGATGAATAAAACTTTCCCCATGATCGTGTTCGGATCGCTGTCGGGGGAGCGCAAGATCATGTCTAATGGGATGAGCAAGCCGGAAGCGGCGGCGAATCCGCATGCGGGTGGCAGTCATGCTTCATCCAAGACTGCGGAGCTGGGTAAGGGCGAGCGCATTGCCAAAGCCGGCGGCGCGAATGCCTATACCGTGGCAGAGATCAACACCAAAACCGCAGCGTTAAAGGATAAGACCGTGGTGGTACGCGGCAAGGTGGTCAAGTACAACGGCGGCATCATGGACAAGAACTGGATACATTTGCGTGACGGTTCGGGTAGTGCCAAGGATGGTAGCGACGACATTTTGGTCACCACCAGCAGCCCCGCTCAGGCCGGGGATGTCATTACCGTCAAAGGTGTCGTGCATACCGACAAGGATTTTGGCTCGGGCTATAGCTATAAAGTGATGATCGAAGACGCAACATTGCAATGATGTAAAAGGCGTGCATCTATAATGCGCGCCTATCTTGGCGGACAAGTGCCGCGTCAATAATTTTCTGGAGTCGCTTTGTTCAAGCTCATCGGTTTCGTTGTTGGATTTTATTTTTCCGGATTTTGGTTGGCGATATTGGGGCTGTTCGTAGGCTCTATCTTCGACCGTGTACGCATCTATGGCACGGGTGGTGCCAATCCCCTGCATCAGGCCTTGCGCCAGACGGTGTTCTTGGAGACAGTGTTTATCTCCATGGGCAAATTGGCGAAGGCCGACGGCCATGTGTCGCAAGACGAGATCGATCACGTCGAGGCTGTGATGCAGAAACTGGGCATGACGGCGGATCACCGTCAGCGTGCCATCGCCTTGTTCAAGCAGGGTGCCGAACCGGGATTCGATATCGCGCCTACTTACCGGCGTTTTATGTCGATTTGTGGGCATACCAAAAATCTCAAGGACGTATTGCTGGCTTATCTGATCGTGATGGCGATGGCCGATGGTCATTTTCATTCCGCCGAAGAAGCTTTGCTGTTGGATATTTCGGCGCGTCTCGGATACAGCCCCGAGGTGTTCCGCCAGATGGTGGAAATGGTCGCCAACCAGTCACATTTCGGTGCCGGGCAGGTTTCTACAGCCGACCGGTTGGAAGATGCCTACAAGGCTTTGGGTGTGACTAAAGAGAATAGCGATGCCGAGATCAAGCGCGCTTATCGCAAGCTGATGAGCCAGTACCATCCGGACAAGCTGATCGGTCAGGGTATGCCGGCAGATATGATCGCGATGGCGACCGAGCAGGCGAAGGAGATACAGCTCGCGCACGACCTGATTGAGCAGCATCGCAATATCTAATCACCCATCCAAGCATCAAAGGGAACCAATATGAGCCATCCTTTACCCGCACTATCCTTGCTTGAGACTCGTGTGCTGGGCGTGCTCGCGGAGAAGCAACGCACCGTCCCGGATAGTTATCCCATGACTTTGAACGGGCTGTTGTCGGGATGTAACCAAAAGAGCAGCCGCGACCCCGTGATAGAGGCGAGCGAATCCGAAGTGCAAGCTGCACTGGATAGTCTGCGCAGTTTGTCGCTCATCATCGAGACCAGTGGTGGTCGTACTATGCGCTATGGGCATAACATCGAGCGTGTGCTGCATATCCCTAGTCAATCGGTTGCGCTCTTAGTGTTGCTGATGTTGCGCGGGCCGCAGACTGCAGGCGAGTTGCGTATCAATTGCGACCGTTTACATAAGTTCGCTGATATTTCGTCGGTAGAGAGTTTTCTGGAAGAGATGACGCAGCGTGAGGCGGGTGCTTTGGTAGTCGAATTGCCGCGCCAGCCGGGTTCACGCGAGAATCGCTGGTCGCATTTGATGTCCGGTGTACCGGTGATAGCAACGAGTACGCTTATGTCTGCGAATACCGATGTGACCCTGGGCGAGCTCGCCGCGCTCAAGGCCAATGTCGCGAATTTAGAGGGAGAGGTGGCTGAGTTGCGTGCCACGCTCGCCAAATTGTGTGCTGAACTGGGTGTCAGTCTCTCCTGATACCCGCTGAATTTTCAAGAGGAGATAACCATGCTGTATTCGATCGTAGGTCGTGATGTCCCCGCGAGCCTGGAGCGCCGTTTGGCGGCACGCCCCGCGCATGTGGAGCGTTTGCTTGCCCTGCAAGCTGCGGGACGTTTGATTTTGGCCGGCCCCTTTCCCGCAGTCGACTCCAGTGATCCGGGGGCCGCCGGTTTCACTGGCAGCTTGATCGTTGCAGAATTCGCCAGCCTGCAGGCTGCACAGGATTGGGCGAATGCCGATCCCTATGTGGCGGCAGGCGTGTACGAAGAAGTGCAGGTCAAACCCTTCAAGAAGACATTTCCCCAATGAGTGACCGCATTGCCTTGATGCGGCAACGATTGGCGGCTTTGCAGCCACTCAGTCTGGACATCGTGGACGATAGCCATAAGCATGCTGGACATGCCGGTGCACGCTCGGGAGGGGGTCATTATTTGTTACAAATCACCTCGGCGGAATTTTCGGGTAAAAGCAAGATGGCGCGCCACCGTATGATATATTCCGCGCTGGCTGAAATGATGGAACGGGATATACACGCACTGACCATAGATGCGCGTACCCCCAAGGAAATCGAATAATTTTTAAACGAGGATAGCTCATGTTGATCAAGAAAAAACTGGTAGTTTTGGCGATGTTGTCCGTATTGGCCTGTGGTTCTGCTTCCGCAGAAGAAAAGTCCGCCGCATTGGTGAATGGCGTATCCATCCCGCAATCTCAAGTCGATTTGGCGGTACAAGCCGAAGTTAAGCAAGGCCAGGTTGATTCCCCGGAATTGCGTAAGAACATCCGCGAGAGTCTAATCAAACGTGAACTGATTGTGCAAGCCGCTGAAAAGCAGGGTTTGGACAAGACAGCAGATGTACAACGCGAGATCGCGATGGCTAGACAATCTGTTCTGATCAATGCGTATCTGGCTGACTACATCAAAAAGAATCCGGTGAGTGAAGATCTGCTCAAGCAAGAATACGAAGCACGTAAAGCCAAGCTGGGCGACAAGGAATATAGCGCACGTCACATCCTGGTAGAGACCGAAGCTGAAGCCAAGGACATCATCGCCAAGTTGGGTAAGAAGGCGAAGTTCGAGAAGCTCGCATCACAGTCCAAAGATACTGGTTCGGCAGCCAACGGCGGCGCTTTGGGCTGGGCAGTTCCTAGCAACTTTGTCCCGCCTTTCGCAGAGGCTTTGAAGTCCTTGAAGAAGGGTCAATATACCAAAGTTCCAGTACAGAGCCAATTCGGGTGGCACGTTATCCGCTTGGATGACGAGCGCGCGCTGAAAATTCCTAGCTTTGAAGAAGTGAAGCCACAGTTGCAACAGCGTCTGCAACAGCAAACGATACAGAAGGCGATCGCCGATTTGCAGGCCGGCGCGAAGATCGAATAAAACCTGGCGACACGCGGCAAATAAAAAAGGACATCCTCGGATGTCCTTTTTGTTGTGCGCCGCGACGATGGATAAAGTTCAGTTGCCTTCTTTTTTCTCGTCTATGTATTTACTCAACCACACTCCTTGCGCGAGTATGAAGACCAGCATCAATCCGGTGAAGCCGAACAGTTTGAAATTCACCCATGTGTCGGTGGAGTAGTTGAACGCAACATAAAGGTTGATGAAGCCGAGTACGCCGAAAAAAATTCCCCACATCAAATTCAAACGATTCCATGCGTGCACCGGCAGAGCGATTTTTTCGTGCAGCAAAGTGCGCATCAGATTCTTGTGGAAGAAAGTGTTCGAGACCAACAAGATGACGGCGAACAGCCAGTACAACACGCTGGGCTTAAACTTGATGAAGGTCTCGTCATGCAATGCCAGTGTCGCGCCGCCGAATACACCGATGATGACGAAGCTAATCCACAGCATGGTATCGACTTTTCCATGTTTGAATTTGCTCCAGACGATTTGCGCGACAGTCGCGGCAATGGCGACTGCCGTGGCGACATAGATGCCTTGAAATTTGAAGGCGATGAAAAATAATAGGATAGGAAATAAGTCGAACAGCAGTTTCATGTGGATTACTTCTTTTCTAGATTGAGTGAGGCTGAGTTGATGCAATATCGCAGTCCGGTAGGTTGCGGGCCATCTGGAAAGATATGTCCCAGATGTGCACCGCATTGTTTGCAGCATACTTCTTCCCGCACCATGCCGCAGCTGGTGTCGCGATGAATCACCAGATTCTCTTCATTCTCGGCGGCCCAAAAACTGGGCCAACCCGAGCCTGATTCGAACTTGGTAGCAGAGCTGAATAAAGGACTGTTGCAACATACACAACGATAAAGACCATCGTCGTGACAGTCCCAATAAGTGCCCGAAAAAGGCGGCTCGGTGCCGCACTGGCGTGCCACCTTATACTGCTCAGGTGTGAGTTGCTCACGCCACTCGCTATCGGTCTTGGTTTTATTGTCACTCATAACACTTACAGGACTTCGCCGGCATGATCCGCAAGACGCGAACGCTCGCCGCGCATCAAGGTTACATGGCCGCCGTGCTCCCACCCTTTGAATCTATCCACCACATAGGTGAGACCCGAACTACCCTCGGTCAGATAAGGCGTATCAATCTGTGCAATGTTACCCATGCACACCACTTTAGTACCGGGGCCGGCACGGGTGACCAGGGTCTTCATCTGCTTGGGCGTCAAATTTTGCGCTTCGTCGATGATCAGATATTTGTTCAGGAAGGTGCGACCGCGCATGAAGTTGAGTGACTTCACTTTCACGCGAGAACGGATCAGGTCGCGTGTCGCCGCACGTCCCCAATCGCCGCCTTCTTCGTCATTCTTGTTGAGCACATCGAGGTTGTCTTCCAATGCGCCCATCCAAGGATTCATCTTCTCTTCCTCGGTGCCGGGAAGGAAGCCGATGTCTTCACCGACAGGCACGGTAACGCGCGTGATAATGATCTCGGAATAGATTTTGGTTTCCAAGGTCTGCCACAGCCCCGCCGCCAATGTAAGCAGTGTCTTGCCGGTACCGGCTTGACCGAGCAGGGTGACGAAATCTATCTCTGGATCTAGCAACAGATTGAGCACGAAGTTCTGTTCGCGATTGCGTGCGGTGATACCCCACACATTGTTTTTGCTGTGGGTGTAATCCGTCAGGGTGCGCAATACGGCAGTCTCATCGTCTTGCTCAAGCACGATGGCGTAGAAGGGGGTGTCATCTTCTTTGTAGACGAATTGGTTCTTGAAGAAAGCAGCGCATAAAGGGCCGCGTATCTGATAGTAAGTGTGGCTGTCTTTCTGCCAAGACTTCATATCCTTGCCGTGACGCTCCCAAAAATCATCCGGCAATGGCAGGACACCAGTGTAGAGCAGGTCGCTGTCTTCCAGCACCTTATCGTTGAAGTAGTCCTGAGCTTCCAGACCCAAGGCGCGCGCTTTGATGCGCATGTTGATGTCTTTACTGACGAGGATCACCGAGCGTTCGGGCTGCTCATGCTGCAAGCCCATGATCACGCCCAAGATGGCGTTGTCGGCTTTGCCCAGTTCCAGATTTTGCGGCAATTCGTATTTAACGAAACTGGTTTGTAAATAGAGTCGGCCTGTGCAGTTCTTATGTGCGGCTGACTCCAGTGCGATACCTTCCTCGATATTACGCGGTGCATCGTTGACGATCTCATCCAAAAAACGGCTGGCCTGGCGCGCATTGCGTGCGACTTCGGTCATGCCTTTTTTCTTGTTGTCCAATTCTTCCAGCACGAACATCGGCAGGCAGATGTCATGTTCCTCGAAACGATACAAGCTGGTCGGGTCGTGCAACAGGACGTTGGTGTCCAACACAAAGAGTTTGGTATGGTTGTCGTTAGCGGCTGGCTTTTTACGTGGGGGCATTAGATTCACCTTTTTAGTTGAGCGACTGAACGAATTCAAGCACCTGGTTTGCATGCTCGGGGACTTTTACACCGCGCCATTCCTGACGCATAACACCTGCTTTATCGAATACGAAAGTGCTGCGTTCTATGCCGCGCACCTGTTTGCCATACATGTTCTTCATCTTCATCACACCGAACAGCGTGCATAACGCTTCATCGGTGTCGGATAACAGCTCGAAGGGGAGTGTGAATTTTGCTTTGAAGTTCTCGTGAGACTTGAGCGTGTCGCGCGATACGCCGACGATCTCGCATCCGGCAGCTTGGAACTTGGAGTACAGGTCTCGAAACTGTTGCGCTTCGGTGGTGCATCCCGGGGTGTTGTCTTTGGGGTAAAAGTAGACCACCAGATGCTTGCCGCGCTGGGCTGATAGAGTGAAAGTGAGTCCGCTGGTTGCGGGAGAAGTGAAATCGTCTACGTTATTGTTTTGCATTTATCGGCTCGCTATAGGTGGTGTGATTCTGTGCAAAAAACGCGGCGATGGCAAGCAACTTATTTCTCCTCAAAACTTCTTGGTTGTGCTACGGTTGTGGTCGTTTTTTTTCAGTCACGCAAAGTTGGTTTTCATGACAGATGCAGAATACATGCAACAGGCCTTGTCGCTTGCCGATTGTGCCCTTGACCTTGGCGAGGTGCCGGTGGGCGCTATCGTGGTAAAGGACGGCGAGATTATAGGGCGCGGTTGGAATGCGCCGATCTCGCAACACGATCCCTCCGCACATGCGGAGATGCAAGCACTGCGCGAGGCGGCGAAGACCTTGGGTAATTACCGCCTGGTCGGTTGTGAACTGTTTGTCACGCTGGAGCCCTGTTTGATGTGTGCGGGTGCCATCATGCATGCTCGCATCGCCAGATTGGTCTATGGTGCAACTGATGCCAAGACCGGTGCATGCGGTAGTGTGCTGGACACATTTGCGCAGGAAAAATGGAACCACCATACAGCAGTCTCAGGTGGTGTGATGGCCGAGATATGTGGCGGCAAGCTCAGCGATTTTTTTGCAATGCGCCGCGCCCAGAAGAAAAACGCATGAAAATCCTGATACATATCCCCACACAACAACTTGAGTTGCTTGATGACTCGGGCAGCGTGTTGAAAAGCTATCCAATTTCCTCTGCCGGACAAGGTGTCGGTGAGCGTAGCGGTAGTTATTGCACACCGCGTGGCAGACATATTATCCGCGCCAAGATAGGCGGCGGGAGTGAAGCCAATACGGTGTTTGTAGGTAGGCGTGCCACGGGTGAAATTTACACTAAAGAGTTGGGTGCGCAGTTCCCGGGGCGGGACTGGATATTGACGCGCATCTTGTGGTTATCGGGGTGCGAAGAAGGTTACAACCGACTGGGTCCGAGTGATACTATGCGCCGCTACATTTATATCCACGGCACGCCAGACACGGTGACGCTGGGGCAACCCGGTTCACATGGCTGCATACGTATGAATAATAATGATTTGATCGAACTGTTCGATTGGATACCCGTAGGAATCTCAGTCGAGATATTGGCTTGAAGGGAGGGAATCATGACTCAACCGTTTACCGTCAGTCTGGTGTGTTGGCACGATGGGGAACCGCTACTTAAAGCGATACGCACCGCAGTCTTCATTCAGGAGCAGGGTGTACCCGAGGAGATGGAATGGGACGAGCATGATGAGACCTGCAGGCATGCATTGGCTTTGACCACAAACGGCGAGGCGATAGGCTGTGGACGTATGTTCAACAATGGACATATAGGCCGTATTTCCGTGTTACCTGCATGGCGTGAAAAGAAGGTCGGTACGGCTATCATGGAAGCTTTATTAGCCTACGCCGAGGCGCATGATTACACGCAAGTCGACGTGGATGCGCAGACGCAAGCCGTGCCTTTTTACCAACGCTTTGATTTTGTCGAGCAAGGTAAAGTGTTTATGGATGCAGGGATACCGCATATCAAGATGTTGCGCAAACTGGATGAACCGTCAACATTGTGATGCGGTTGTTTTTACGTACTCACTTATCCAGTAAGTCATTCAGACCATCTGCGTTTGCACATGGCGCGCCGTCATCATATCCATAGTACTGACATGATGGATGAACCAGTCCGCGACCTGACCTTCCAACCAAGGTAGCAACTCGTCCACTTTTGCGCCGTTGCGCCATGCGGTTGCATGTTGGTCCATGCTGAGTAGCACCCTGTCGTGTTCACCCTTGTGCATGGGATAAGCCGGAAAGTTGTAGCGCTGCATGTGGCGCTCTTCCTCAGCGAAGTGCTGGCGGGTATGTTCCAGTAGTGTGGCGTACAGCTCACTGATTCGTTCATGGCCAGCCTGCTCGCGCAAGGCTGACAGCAGCTCATCATCGCAGATGATCGAACTCGGCGTGATCGCGGTTCATGAATTCCAAAGCGACTTGTGGATAGTCCAGGGTGTGTTCCCGGCGAATGCTTATTTGACTTGCGCAAGTGCCGCCAAGAAACGCTTGTCCGTCTGCACAGGTGCCCTGTAGTTGTCGAAATTGTCGGCCATGATCTTATCGAGCAGATTCAGGCGGGCACGCGGTGCGGGGTGAGTCTTGAACATCAGCGCCAGAGATGAGTCTTGAGCATTGGCAGCATCTAGCATCTGCAACACCGCAGGCAAACCATAGGGGTCGTAACCCGCACGAGTGGCAATGATGATGCCCTTGCGGTCGGCCTCGAACTCGTCACTCTTATCCAGGCCGCGCGCATACACTTCGGTACCTGCCTTGACGGCCTTATCCAGGATTGGTCCAGCCCTGTCTTTAAGCGCTTCATTCGCCAGATCGCCGGCCAAGTCCATGCGTGCAGACTTTTGCAATGCGGCCAAATGATGTTTGCTCAATACATGCACCATCTCATGCGCCAACACACCTGCCAGTTCGGACTCGTTGCTCAGATTCATCAGCAGGCCTTTGGTGACGAAGATGGTCCCTCCCGGTGTGGCGAAAGCGTTCAGGTCGGTACTCTCCAGCACCCCGAATTGCCAGGGTAGATTCGGACGTTCGGTATGAAGACTCAACCAGCGGCCTACATCGTTCACGTAGAGCTGCACGCGATTGTTGTCCAGCAGTGGCGAGGTGCCGAGTAGATTGGCTGCGATGCCCTGACCTAGTTCGATCTCTTGTGCTTCGTCTACGGTTTTATTCGCGGCCTGAACCTTTTGCAAGGTCTCGCCGCCGACCTTGAGTGCCTTTTGCCAATCGAAATCGAAGGCTGCTGCAGTGCCGGTGAATGCCAAGACCAAGCCGGTGACAAGGATAGTTCGTTTGTACATGATGCGACTCCTAATAGATGCGATGTGCTATCAACAGTGCTTACTGTGCCGGGATGTAATCCAACGTTTGTGAATTGAGTTTGCCGACGCGCGCGAACTTTTCTGCTTGCGCCTGGCTAACCGCAAAGTTTTTCATCTTGGCGAGCTCATCCGGGTTGGGTGAGGCGGTCTTAAGGTCTTCTTCGGATAGACCGCGCACGCCGGTGGCGACGGTGATGCCGCTGCTACCGCTGCGCCCCATGTTGAAAAGACTCCGTAGGCCGTTGTCACCGCGCTCTTCGCCGGTGCTGTTGCTGCGCAGATTGAGCATCTTCACCCAGCCGCTGCCTTGGGCACTGCTGATGCTTACCCATCCGCCCTTGCGCAGCACGATTTTCACGCTAGCCTTGTCCGGCAGTGTTGCCAGCGTTTGGGCATCGCTATAGGGTTGTTTCTTGATCTCGGTACTGCGTATCGTAAACGCCGTTTGCTCAACGGCGGATGCCGACAAAGGCAGGCCCAACATCATCAGGATAAGGAAGCACTTTTTCATGATTTCACCTTGGGGAAAAACAGTTCGACTTCTTGCACGCGACCTTTGACTTTATAAGAGCCCGTCGGGCTAAAGTCAAACGCATCGCCGCAGCGGGCTACGGTGTCGCTCGAGACCAGGATGCGTGCCACGCCCTTGGTCAGGCCTTCGATACGACTGGATAAATTCACGGTGTCGCCGATGGCTGTGTAGTCCAGCCTCTCTTCAGAGCCGATGAAGCCGACCACGGCTTTGCCGCTATGTATGCCTATGCCCACATCGAAATCGTTACCCTCGGTTCCCAGTTCCTGTTTGAATTTGATCAGGCATTGTTCCATCTCGATGGCGGCCGCGACCGCATGTTCCGCATGTTGGGAATCATCTTGAGGTGCTCCCCAAAACGCCATGATTGCATCGCCGATGAACTTGTCCAGCGTGCCGCCGTGGCGGAAGATGATTTCCACTTGCAGGCTGAAATAACGATTGAGCAACGCCACAATCTGTTCCGGCGTATGACTCTCGGACATGGTGGTGAAGCCGCGTATATCGGAGAACAGCACGGTGATGTCGCGCGCCTGACTGCTTAACGATTGTGGCGTTTCTCCCTGTGCGACCAGTGCGTCCACGACACGCGGATCGAGGAAGCGGTTGAAGATGCGCACGGTCTGTTCACGTGTGGCCTTTTCACGCAGATATTCGCTCAGTGCGGCAGCGAAGTAGAACAGCCAGCCGAACAGCAATGGCGTGAACATGGCCATGCTGTAGAGATGCGACATCGCCAGATTCTGGCCCGCGAGGAGTAGGGCGGTGATCGCCAGCATGGTCATACCTATGCGTGAGGCGTCTATATGGCGGGCGAACATGGGCAATTGCAGTGCGATCAGCAACAGCGCGAGCAGCGGTGCAAAATATACAGGGGCCGCAGTCAAATAACGCTGGTTCTTGAGATTGTCTATCGCGGTGGCGAGTATCTCGGTGCCCGAATACAGGCTGGAGATGGGCGTGGCGCGGATGTCATGCAAGCCCGTCGCCGAACTGCCGATGACGACGATTTTGCCGCTCAGTTCATGCGGGTCGCGCAATGGATGCTCGCGTGTCTGGTCGTTGTATAAATCGCTGTAGGAGATGTGGCGGTAGGCAGGCTGCCCGCCGCGCCAGTGCAAGGTGATACTGCCCTGTTCCGGTGTTGCGATCTTCAGTCCGCGCATCACTCGGGCCGGCAAGGATTCCAGCTCCCAGCCACCGATGTCGCGGTGTACGCCGTAGCGGCGTGCGATACCGTCCTTGTCTTCATTGAAGTTAATCAGGCCGATGCGCCAAGACTCGGTATTGATGGCCTGTGGCGGCAGCAGGATGGCACGTGCATTCAGATCGGCATCGGCACGGTGGGGGATATCACTGACCTTGGCGAGTTCGGCAAGCGGCACACCGGTTGCTTGATCACCATTGAGTTGCAGCATCGGGAAATAGACGTTGTTCATACCATGCAAGGTATCGTTGAACATCTGGTCACTCTCTGGACGATAGCGGTCTGGCTCGCTGAACAGGATATCGAACACAATCGCGGCAGGCTGTTGTTTGGCGATGCCTTCCAGCAACTCGCCATGCACCGCACGCGGCCAAGGCCAGCTACCCGCCACGTCTTGCATCGCCGCCAAGCTCGCTTCGTCGATATCGACGATGACGATGTCGGGATCGGTCTGTAAACCGCCGGCAACGGCGCGTACAAATACGTCAGACAAACGTGCATCAGGCGTGCTGAAGGCATTCAGCCACAGACTGTCGGCGGCGATGAGGGAAACCAAAATCGCGGCTATCAGGTGGACACGTGTAAGCGGCGATTGGGTCTTCATTCGTCTCTCCGATTAGCCGAGGGCGTATGGCAGCGGCAGTATCTCCAGTGCCACGCCAGCTTGGGTATGGATGGGATGAGTGTCCACACTCGCGGTTTGTAAAACCGCGAGGAGATCGTATCCCCCATTGGGTGCGGGGGCGACATTGGCAATCATGCCGCTGGGCTGACCTTGCATGTCGGCACTGAATAACTCCTCACCTACCTGCGGTGTTTCCGCACACTCCAGATGCGCCAGATACATGCGGCGTTTGAGCTTACCCAGGTAGTGCATGCGGGCCACGATCTCTTGGCCCGGGTAGCAGCCTTTCTTGAAGTTGATGCCGCCCAATGCATCCAGATTCGCCATCTGCGGTACAAATTCTTCCTGAGTTTTTGGCACGATGACGGGGATGCCCGAACGGATATTGAGCCAATCCCAGCACATGCTGCCGACCGGGTATACGCCAATATCCAACCACAACCTGACTGCTTGTTCGGCGGGAGTGGAGAGCAGATAACGCGTCTCATTGATGCGAATCAGATTCACACCCTTGTGGCTGACACAGGCCATGTCTTCGGCGGGCAGGTCTTGATAAAAACTGCCCAGACGCTCGGTTGCGCCGGGACCCGAGATACCCAGGGTGACGCGCTCATTGCCGACATCGGTGATCTTGACCTTGGCACGCAGCACATACATGGAGAGCTTTTTGCGCAAGGCCTCGGCCAAGGTGGCGGGCAGTTGCAACAGATAGTTCTCGCCGTCACGCCAGATCAAAAAAACCGCCAACATGCGGCCTTTTGCCGTGTTGAAGCTGCTTAGTTGCGCGTGGCTGTCATCCACCAGGCGGATATCGTTGCTCAACAGGTTTTGTAAAAAGCTCTGCGCCTCTTCTCCGCTCACGCTCAGCGTGCCGAATTGGCTCAAATCGCATTTCACGGTGTCATAGCTTGTGATCTTGAGTTCCGCATCAAAGTCGCCAAAGTGCTGTACCACGCCCTCTGCGATATACGCATGTTGTTGAGAGAGGAAATTTTGCCAATCTGGGTTCATGGTGAGATTTGCTTTCATAACGAATTGCGATCATCACTCCAAATATCGGAGTGCAAATGATTTTACATGCAACCCGAGTGTTTCCGGCAAGCTTTTGACATCTCTGCGGGGTCGATTGAATATCGGCTCCCAAGTCTGGTATTCGGCACGGCTTTAGCTGTGCCGGTCAAACTCAAAGACTAATAGCCCGACACAGTAGAGGGGGCTTGCTTTGCTTTGTCGGCAGCGGTATTAACGGTTTGGGTTGGTAGAGCTTGAGCGGGATAATTTTTTGACGAAGTTCGGAAACTGTCCCGGCAAGGTTGATCGCATGGTTGCAACGTTCCCATATGTTGGGAATTCCCCAATTGGGGGAAATGGATGTGAAAACCTGCCTTGTTTATGAAATTGAATCATTCCGTTTTTTGCTAGACTTGTGGCCGCTGCTTAAACCATGAAACTTGGGCGTATCCTTTTCAAAATGGAAAAACACTCGGTTCTCACACAATCATCAACGGGTCTGCACAAACTGCCAGTGAGGCAAGAATAATGGCAGCGTTAAGCAAAATACAGATGTATTGGCCCGACGATTCAAAATCGCATAGCAATATATTATTGGGACATCTGTTTAAAGTGACAGTAACGGTCTAACCGCAATAAGCGCGGCGATATGCAGATTTACCCAAGGATTTGATTATTGCTCCGGTCATTGTTAAGCGTGTGACCAAGTGATTATCTCAATAATGAGTTACTGTTTTATTAATGTGATTGGCTGGAAGATTTGTCATGATAAGTAAGGCCAAAAAGAGAAATTTGATTGTCGTACTGTTGGCACTGTCTTGGTGTGTGACTGCTTGGTATTTCACCAACCAGCACTATAGGGTTCGTACCGAAGTGTTGGTTGGGCAAGAATTAAATCTGTCAAAGTTAAGGTCTGAGGATTTGGCCGACAGCATCCGGCAAAATCTGAGTTACATGCGAGGAATCCCCGATTTTTTCTCCAACACGAGCCCAGTCAAACAAGCTCTGGCTGCGTTTGAACGTGAAACCACGCCATCCGGATTGCCAATTGAAACCAAACGGAAAAACTGGACCCAACTTCCTGTTTTGCGGGAGTTAAGTAGACTTCTTGCCAAGGGTAATGAGGGGCTGAACGCCGATTTGATTTATGTGGTTAATGCGGCGGGCGACTGTATCGCCGCCAGTAATTCGGATACGGCAGGGTCGCCGATAGGAACCAACTTTGCCGAGCGTGATTTTTTCAAGAAAAACAAAGCGGGCGAATCTGGGCAGCAATACGCTGTTGGCAAAACGACTCATGTCGCGGGTCTTTATTTTTCTTCCCCGATTTTTAAAAATAACCGCTTCATCGGTGCTGTGGTGGCCAAGGTTAATGTTGCCTCTCTGTATTCCTTAGTCCAGCATACGAATGCATATTTGGCCGATAGCAATGGGGTCATCATACTTGCACACGACAAGCGTATGGAAATGCATTCGCTACCGGATGCACCTGTTGCGAAACTACCTGTCGGAAAGGTCAAAGCGATCTATCAGCGCGGCAGATTCCCTGTGATTGGAAATTCATCGTGGCGTGATCCGGACTTCCCATTGTTGAGGCGCTTAGACGAGCGCTCGGTGCCATATGTCCAATCCTCCAAAGCACTTCCGGAGTTCGGCTTGATTGTCAATGTATCCAGTGAAGTTGCCACATGGACAGACGTCGAACGCGAGAGGAAGTTGTTCGTAATATTGATTTCCTTGTTGGGTTGCGGATTTATAGTCGGTGTTGCCTATGTCACTTTTTACGTGCAATCCATCAAAAGAACAAAAGCGGTATTGCTGGAAAATGAGCACAGACTCAACGAGTCACAGCACACGGCCAAATTGGGATCATGGGAACTGGACCATGCAGAGAAAATACTTGTTTGGTCGGATGAGGTTTTTAATATTTTTGAAGTGGACCGAAATAAATTTGATGCTTCCTATGAGATATTTTTGCAAGCGACACATCCGGATGATCGGGAGCGCGTGCATCGGGCATATAGCGATCATTTGACGAATCGCGTCCCTTATGAAATTCATCACCGATTACTCATGGCGGATGGCCGTATCAAATATGTAGAGGAAAAGTGCAATAGCACTTTTGATATGCATGGCAAGGCGGTGATTTCGATTGGAACTGTTCAGGATGTGACAAAATCGAAATTGGCGGATGAATCAATGCGGCTTGCGACCCTGATTTACCAGTTCAGTGCAGAGGCGGTGATGATCACTGACGAGAACAATCTGATTCTCGATGTCAATCCGGCGTTTGTCAGTTTGACCGGCTACACTCTGGAGGATGTGGTTGGTAAAAATCCCAATATTCTGAAATCTGGTCGCCATGACAAGAATTTTTATCAGGAAATGTGGCACAGCTTGTTGATGACCAACCGCTGGCAAGGTGAAGTGTGGGATAAACGCAAGGATGGCAGTATCTATGTCAAATTTGCCAGTCTGAATGCCATTCGCGATTCGGACGGAAATATTTATCGTTATGTGGCGCAGTTTTTCGATATTTCGGAACAGAAACGACAGGAAGAGGTGATACGTACCCAAGCAAACTATGACAGTCTGACAGGCTTGCCCAATCGACGACTCTTCTTGGATCGCCTTGATCAGGAAATTAAAAAAGCTCATCGTGCCGGCCATGTTATGGCACTGATATTTCTTGATTTGGACCGCTTTAAAGAGGTTAACGACACACTTGGGCATGCCAAGGGTGATACGTTGCTCAAGCAGGCTGCACAGCGTATCGGGGAGTGCGTTCGCGAGACCGATACCGTGGCGCGGTTAGGGGGTGATGAGTTCACGCTAATATTGCCGGAATTCGGCGAGCGGATACATCTGGAACGCATTGCGCAGAATATTATCCATGCGCTTATGCAGCCCTTCGATCTGGGTGACGGCGATCATGCTTATATTTCGGCAAGTTTGGGGATTACCATTTATCCGGTTGATGCATTGAATCTGGAGAGTCTGCTGAAACAAGCGGATCAGGCGATGTACGCTTCCAAAAATGAGGGCCGGAATCGTTTTAGTTATTTCACGTCAAGCATGCAGCAAGAGGCGATTGAAAAACGAGATTTAACCAATGAATTGCGATCAGCCTTGGATAATCAGGAGTTGGAGGTTTATTTTCAGCCGATAGTAGATATGACAAATGGCGCAATCAACAAAGCAGAAGCCTTGTTGCGTTGGAAGCATCCGGTTCGCGGCATGATCAGTCCTGCCGTATTTATCCCGCTTGCGGAAGAATCCGGCTTGATACTGAAAATTGGCGACTGGGTGTTCCATGAAGCATTGGCGCGAATTGCACAATGGGAGCAAAAATTTGGACGGATTATTTAAGTCAGCGTAAATATGTCGCCCGTTCAGTTTGAGCAATCCACATCCAGTACCTGGATAGAGTATCTGGCAACAACTGAGGTTCTGGGTCATAGAATTACGGTCGAAATTACCGAAGGTTTGTTAATCAAGGATTCATCGAAAGTAAAGAAAAGGCTATTGGAATTACAAAACTACGGGATAGAAGTTTCGATCGACGATTTTGGGACAGGATTTTCCGCTCTCTCTTATTTGAAAATGTTTGATATCGATTACCTGAAGATTGATCGCTCTTTTGTGAGTAACCTGACAGAAGATGAAAGCGATAAGGCCCTGACCGAAGCGATTATCGTAATGGCGCATAAACTCGGAATGAAGACTATCGCGGAAGGCGTGGAAACTGAAGCCCAACGCGATATGTTGAATGCTTTTGGTTGTGATTATGTTCAGGGATATTTTTATTCTCGGCCTGTCCCCGCAATCGAATTTGAAAAGCTATTGGGTAATTAAGTATTTTCAAGTTGCAAGGGCAGAGTGGCTGATTGGCAAGCCATATATGCATCGTGGCCGAACTGTCATTATCGATGAGTAACGAATAAATTTGTCACTTCAGTTGCCGTGACGGCATGGCTTCATTCGGCTACACTCGTGCGTCATGAAAAAACTCTTAGCCTGCTTACTGTTGATGCTGCTTGCCGCATGCGAGGGCAGCAACAATCCTTATCAAAATCGCGAGAGCGGATTGTCGGTTTTGTACACCGCATTCACGGGGCGCCCCAAGCATCTCGACCCCGCACAGGCGTACAGCGAAAACGAGTACGAATTTCTGGCGCAGATTTATGCGCCACCGCTGCAATACCATTATCTGAAACGTCCTTATGAGTTGATTCCGCTGGCGGCAAGCGCTATGCCAACAGTGACGTTTTTTGACCGGCAAGATCACGCTTTGCCTGCGCAAGTGTCCGCCGAAAAAGTGGCTTATAGCGTTTATGAAATTCACCTCAGGGATGATTTGCGTTATCAGCCACATCCCGCTTTTGTCGCGCAAACACCAGACTTGCGCGAGGTGCACGGGGTTGAAGATTTCAAAAAAACGGGCACGCGCAAGGTTACGGCGGCCGATTATGTGTACCAGATAAAACGCCTGGCCAACCCGCAGTTGCATGTGCCGATTGCGGGCGTGATGAGCGAATATATCGCGGGTTTCAAGGAGTATGCGGCGGCATTGAGCAAAGCAGCGCAAGCACATCCTGATGCCTATCTCGATCTGAATCAATATGATTTGAGTGGCGTGCAAGTGGTCGATGAACATACTTATCGCATCACGATCAAGGGCAAATATCCGCAGTTCGCCTATTGGCTGGCGATGCCGTTCTTTGCGCCCATGCCGTTCGAGGCCGAGCGCTTTTATGCGCAGCCCGGGATGCGCGAACGCAACCTGAGTCTGGATTGGTGGCCTGTGGGCAGCGGGCCGTATTATCTGTCTGAAAATAATCCGAATCAGCGCATGGTGTTAATGCGCAATCCCAACTACGCACACGAAACCTATCCCGGCGAGGGCGAGGCGGGCGATGCGCCAGCCGGATTGCTCGCCGATGCGGGCCAGACATTGCCGTTGATAGGCCGCGTGGTCTATACGCTGGAAAAAGAAACCATCCCGTATTGGAATAAATTCTTGCAAGGCTATTACGATGCGTCGGGCATCAGCTCGGATAGCTTCGATCAGGCGGTGCAAGTGAGTGTGGCGGGCGAGACGCAGGTTACCGACAGTATGCAAGCGCAAGGTATTACGCTTTCCACTGCCGTGGAAACTTCCACGATGTACACCGGGTTTAACTGGCTAGATCCTGTCGTCGGCGGTGACTCGGAGCGGTCGCGCAAGCTGCGTCAGGCAATCTCCATAGCGGTGGATTTCGAGGAGTTCGTGTCTATCTTCGCCAACGGGCGCGGCATCGCGGCGCAGTCGCCCATCCCGCCCGGCATCTTTGGTTATCGCGACGGCGAGGCGGGTATCAATCCCGTGGTGTATGACTGGGTGCGGGGTAAGCCGCAAAGAAAATCGCTGGCACAAGCGCAACAATTATTGCGCGAAGCGGGCTATCCCGATGGCGTGGATGCGCAAACGCATCAGCCGCTGGTGATCAACCTGGATACCACCGCGACAGGCGTGGGCGATAAGTCCAGATTGGATTGGATGCGCAAACAGTTTGAGAAAATCAAGGTGCAGCTGGTGGTGCGCAGCACCGACTACAACCGCTTTCAGGACAAGATACGCAAGGGCGATATGCAAATGTTCTATTACGGTTGGAACGCCGATTATCCCGACCCCGAGAACTTTTTATTTTTGCTCAATGGCGCGCAAGCCAAAGTGGGCAAGGGCGGGGAAAACGCCGCCAACTATAGCAATCCAGAGTATGACCGCCTGTTTGAACAGATGAAGAATATGGACAACACGCCGGAGCGGCAACGCATCATCGATCAAATGCTGGTCATCCTGCATCGCGACTCGCCCTGGTTGTGGGGCTATCACCCCAAAAAATATGTGCTGCAACACGCGTGGCTGCACAACGTCAAACCCAATGTGATGGCGAACAACAAACTTAAATACTGGCGTGTGGACGATGTGCTGCGCGAGCAGTCCAGACGTGAATGGAATTATCCCGTGTTATGGCCGTTATGGTTGGGCGGGTTGATGCTGGTCGGCTTGATTTTATGGGCGGTCAATGTGCTGCGTAAACGCGAAATGGCGAAGTGAGCGGGATTGGGTTGGGATGTTTCACTGCGGGAGATTGATGGCCGGTTAGCGTTATTGCGAGAATATGTCAGACTTTCGTGCGTTGTTGATAACGAAATACCAGCCCTGTTCCTTGATCTCGATTATGCAAACTGATAGTACCACCCAAGCGTGAAGCCGCTTCGCGCGCGATGGCAAGTCCCAGACCACTACCTTCTCCTGCAGTACCCGGCACACGATAAAAAGAGTCGAACACGCGCGCATGTTCGCAGACGGGGATTCCCGGCCCGCTATCGATCACTTCTATAACGGCAATAAAATTATCGGACAGCAGTCTAAGTGTTACCTCACCGCCATCCGGGGTGTATTTCAATGCATTCTCTAGCGCGTTTTTGAGCAACATCCATAACGTTTCGTGTACGGCAAGCAAGGTGAGCGGTGCGATTTCTTCCAGCCCAAGATCAATGCGTTTAGCTGCCGCATAAGGTATGTGTTGTGCGATTAGTTCGCGCGCCATTTCAGAAACATTAACCTGTGTTGCATCGCAGTTACTTGCTTGAGTCTTGGCAAGGCTGAGTAACTGTTCAGTCAGCTGTCGTGCGCGTTCGATACCCGCTTGCAGCGGCACGGCCCGCTCACGCATCACGGCCAGCGTGTCGGCGTGCAGCAGATTTTGTGCCTGTACAGACAATGCGGTTAAAGGGCTGCGCAGTTCATGTGCCGCATCGGCTATAAAACGGCGTTGTTGTTCCATGAGTTGATTGACTCGTACAAGCAAACGGTTAATCGCACCAATGAATGGCACAATTTCTTTCGGCAGATCATCGTCGTTCAGTGTTTGGGGTCGTTCCGCCGGCTGCTCATCCAAGCTGCGCGACAATCGGATTATCGGCGCAAGTTCGCGGCGCACAATGAATGCAATCATTACCCCCATCAGCGGTAAAAGCAGTAGTAAGGGAATCAAGGTGCGTAATGCGCCGTTGAGTGCAATCTCATCTATCGCATCGGTTGGTTGCGCAACGACGGTACGTGCATTGCGCCCGTCATCACGCACAAAAATACGCAATTGATTTGTTCCTGTAGTCAGTGTGTGAAAACCGCCGGGCAAGTCGGCTGCAAGCCATTCCGGGCGATCATCCCGGGGTATATGAAGAATCGTGACACGAGACTCCGGGTCGCTAAGCATTCCGTCATCGCCACGCACGTCGGGAGACGTTGAATCCGGCGATTTGTCGACTGAAAGTATGGCAATTTGTCGCAGCATGTCGTCTTGTAATTCTTTGGCTTCAAAGTAAGCAAGGCTAAATGAGATTGCCGCAGCAGCCAGTCCGGCAAAGAGGATGACGATACCCAGCGTCAGGGATAAATGGCGTTGCAGTGATTTTTTCATTCGGATCTATCCACCATCCAACCCGCGCCACGCACATTTTTGATGACACCCGCACCGAGTTTTTTGCGCACGCCATGAATCAAAAAATCGATTGCGTTACTTTCCACTTCCTCATTCCATCCATACAGACGTTCTTCGAGTTCGGCACGCGCGAGTATCGTGCCGGGGCGCAACAGTAGCGCGTGTAGCAGGGCAAACTCGCGCGCGCTCAATATCTCAACAGCATCGCCGCAGCGTGCCTCGTGGGTTGCCGGATTAAGACTTACTTTGCCATTGCCCAGTATCGGTCCCGACGTGCCGCCTTGGCGGCGAACGATTGCGCGCAATCGCGCAAGCAACTCCTGCACATCAAACGGCTTGACCAAATAATCGTCCGCGCCAAAATCCAGTCCCGCGATACGATCTTCCAGGCTATCGCGGGCGGTGATGATGATGACTGGGATTGCGTTGCCACTTAGCCGAATACGCCGCAATACTTCCAATCCATCACGCTTGGGCAATCCCAGATCGAGCAGTACAGCTTGATGTTCGCCTTGTTCGATAACACGGTTAGCCGTCGCGCCATCTTGCACCCAGTCCACCGCATAAGCGGCATCCTTGAGCGCGACGCTAACGGCTGCGCCTATCATGGAGTCATCTTCAATCAGTAAAATGCGCATGATGATGTCGGATAAGTAGCAAAGTGGGGCACATCATACCCGCTCGCGGATCGGCAACGATTCCGAGACGGTCATGCACACGGCTGTTGTCGCGGTGGGGTTGTGCATCACATGTTCTGTTGGCTTGGATTCCATAATGTGGAATTTTATGCGAATTACGTGTTGCTTATTGCAACCGGGTCGGTTGTACAGCGCAATCTATTCACTCGGTAAGTTTGGAATCAATATCGTATCTTCATCAAACACCCCCGTGTTGGCTTGGGTATGACAGGCATTGCAGTTACTCAATGATTTTACAGCTTCGTTATTCTTAGCCATGTCGTCTGTGAGGCTGTGATGCTTGCGTTTGATGAAACGCAACTCGCTGATACGCAATGGCGCCTCTCCTGCTGTTGTCTCTGATACCACTTTACGGGCGAGTTTATAGAATGAATTTTCCGCCGCATTCGCTGTGGCGTAATCTCGTATGATTTGCAGTGTGTCTTTTTCCAGCCCGGCATCCACACCAAAATGTTTATTTAGGGCTTTTCCATCGAGCAGCGTTTCCCAAGAGCGGGCAGGTAACAGCGCGGGTTGGTAAGCGAAGTGACATGCGCCGCACTCCGTTAGATATTGTGTGTTCATGACCGGCTGCACGCCTTTGGTGCGGGTAAAGGTTGTTGCCCATTCAAAAAAACTTTCCGCCGATGCCGCGTTGTAAACCAACATCAATGTGCCAGCCATCAGCGCACCAATTTTCGATTTCATTTTCACAATCATCTTTCTTTATTACCAGGTTAATCGAACACCGATGGCCATTGCTGCCGCACCTAGTTCTGCGATGCCGGCATGACTAACCGGAGTTGTAGAATTAGCTGATTTATTAATGGCATATACCATCGCAGCGGCACCCGTTACGCCCAGCAATACGTGCAAATTATCGGGGTCAGCCCAGCCATCTTCCAGCGCGAAATCATCCCAATGGGTAATCAGACCGGTGATAACGGTGGCAACCGCCAGAACACCTGTTACTTTGGCCAGTTGCGCATGCGTGCCATTGGTATCTCGCGGCGGTTTTGTTTGCACATTACAACCCGCCCCTTCACATCCACCGCCAGCAGGATTGAGCGCCGTAGCGGCGGCAGCAACCAACGTAGCCAAGCCTAAATATTGGTGAGCTTTCGCACCTGTGAATAACGGTTCTTTGAAGTCGTTTCGGGTTTCCATTGCCGCCGCCGATTTTTGCGTATATTTTTCTTGCGAGACGGTCTCTTCTACCAACAAGCGTGTTTGCGTGTCGCTAAGGTAGGCGTGGGCTGGATAGGCCAGATCGACCACACCCTGCTGTTCCGCGTGCGTATTCAACGCAACTACGGTCAGACACAAGCCACATATCAAACGTATAAATTTACTGCCAATTTTCATGCCTTACTCCCGGGCTGCATTTTTTAATAAGTGTTTTCATGAGGTCATTCTCATCAATGATTTTTGCTTGCAGCGGTTTGCCTGAAAATCAGCACACAGGAAATGATAAAAGCGAGAAGTAGTGCCGAGGCCGAGTAACGGCTTAACGCCAATCCACCGGCAGCAACAGGCTTGTCAAGGAAATCTCCGACTACTGCACCCAGCGGGCGCGTCAGGATAAATGCCGCCCAAAACAGCAGAGTGTGTGAAATTCTCGTCCAAAAATATGCCGCGACAACCACCGCCAGCAATGCGGAAAATATGAGTGCGCCGCCTTCATATCCCAATCCCGCCGAGTCCGCAGTCCAATCTCCCAGTGCCGTGCCCAAGGTTTGAGAGAACATGATGGTCAGCCAATAAAACATCTCGGCCTTGGGGGTGCTCACGCTATCCACCGAGAGCGAACCGAGTGCGCGATACCAAATGAAGAATGAAGCCATCAGCAAGGTGAACAGCAGTGCAGTGCCGCCCGCATAGCCGATTCCGAGCGATCGATCGGCGTAATCTGCCAACGTTGTACCGACGGTAGTGGTGGCGATAATGGTTGTCCAGTAAACCAGCGGATGGAATTTTTTCGCCACAATTTGCGCGATCACGGCTGCAATAAAAATTGTCGCAAAAATCGCCGACCCCAACAGATACCCCAGATTCATTGACATCGAAACCGCATCGCCCGCTGTTTCACCCAATGTTGTTGCGGCAATTTTGATTATCCAAAAAATAAGGGTGACTTCCGGGACTTTGCCCAGACTTTTTTTCAATGTGGTATTCATAAACGCTCCTTTATGTTGGTATTGGACAGGTAAGCCACCAGGCTGATAATTACAGTTAGGAACAGGGCGCTGGTTGTCACTGTGCCCAGTCCCAGTCCGCCATTGCTTGTGGGCTGTGCAAGCCAGTCGCCACATGAAGCCCCAAACGGACGGGTCAGAATATAAGCAATCCAGAAGGACAGAATGGCATTTGCTTTGAACATAAAATAACCCAGTGTGACGAGTGCAATCATGCCCGCGAATATCAATGCAGATGTTGCATACCCTAGCTGTAAACCTTCCGCCGCCAGGTCGCCGGCGGCCGTACCTAATGCAAAGGTGAATAGGATTGCTGTCCAATAAAAAAGCTCACGTTTGCGTGTGTAGATGGTGTGGATGGATAAGGTTTTTTCGCTCGCATACCAAGCCATAAATGTCGCTGCCAAAACTAATCCGAATAGGATAGTCGTGGTCTCCAGGTTAACCCCAAAGTTATCTACGAGGTTGTCCGTAATGAGTGTGCCGACGATGCTGATCAGCACCACCGCCAGCCAATATATCGAGGGTACATAGCGTTTGGCACGGATTTGTACAATGAGCGCGATCAGCAACAATGCACCCACCACACTAGACGCAATCGTCAGTCCAAGATTCAGATTGAGTATCAAAAAATCCGCTGCTGTTTCCCCGACAGTGGTCGCCATGATTTTGATAAGCCAAAAATAGATCGTGATTTCTGGCACTTTGTTTAAGAGTTGGCGGGGGGCGAAATGTGGCAGCGTTTTCATTCTAAATATTTCCGTCGTCGTTCAATGGAGTTGATGGGGGGAAGTCGCGAGAACAGCAAAGCCACACCGGCATTTGAAGTTGCAAAAAATTAATCGGCTTTACCGTTCCCATCATCGTGATCGAATTTATCTTCAGCAACAGAAATGACTTGGCCATTGGTCGCATCAACTGTCACATCCATAACCCGATTAGCTTTGACGACTTCTATATCGAATACCCAATGACCTTGGTGTCGTTCAAAATCCGCCCGTGCCGCTTTACCTCCGACGTTCTGCTCGGCAGTGTTTACGGCTTGAGTCATACCGATTTTTGCGTTGGCGATGGCAAGCGCATCGTTTTCGGCGGATTTCACCGCGTAAGCACTGCTGGCTATTGCTAATGCCGCAAACGCGGAAAATGCGGTTAGATAGATTTTCTGCTTCATGGAAAATGCTCCTTAAAGAAACGCGGATGTTCGCGTAGTCGTTAAGATAGCAATTTAGAATTAGGGGGAAATTAGCAAACGACGGAGATTAAAAATTCGAACTCACATTCAATTTGGAGGCAAGGGCATTCGCAAATCGGAAGTCCGTGCCGAATATGAGCGTTTGAGCGGCGAAGAATTTGCGATGCTTAATGAGTTTTTTGCTGCGCGTTGCGGGGCCGGTTAGCCCTTTACCGAAATCCAGACGACTTGTTGTCCGACAATCGTACTCGCTGAAAGCGCGTATCAGTTTCGATGATGGTCACAGTACTACTCGCACAAGCCGTTTAATTAACATCTGACCGCCCTCCGGTGTGGTGTCTGCCTCAAGGTTAAACCTGCACCGCTCGCCTGCGGGTGTTAGGACAGTAAGATCATCTATATCTGCAGCAGATTCCATGCGGTGACGGACATAACCGGGGCCATATTTGCGTGGTGGCAATCGCTCGATTAAGGCTGTTATATTTGAACGACCTTGGATGTCACCGAAAGGTGATGCTGTAGACCATAGCCCATCGGGATGAAACAGACTGGCCGCATCGCCGGCATCTCGTCTGTCCACGCAATCGAGAAACCGCATCAAAAGTAATCGTTTGGAATTGCGCGCTGCATAGCTGGTGTGGAGCAATGTATGCGCGTACTGGGAATTGGGTTCTTGCAATTCCGTGGCGTAGAGCTTTTGTATATCCGGGTTTTCATATGAGCGGCGTCGTGGCGCATCTTTGTCCATCTCATATATGGCATGCATCCGTTTCTCTAGCACTAGCGGATCCATCGATTTGGGTTCACCACCCCCACCCAGACATCCGCCAACGCATGCCATGACCTCGATGGCGACGTAATCCTCTCGCCATGCTTCTGTCTCCAACATACGCTGGGCGGCGGCAATGCCATTGCATACCGCGACCTTGCCTACACCGGGGATTTCGGCTGTTTTCACTCCGGTGGTTACACCGCGTAGCTGATGCCACTCCAAAGGCAGTGTGTTCTCCTCGCCGATCAAGTGGGCTGCCGTACGCATAACCGCCTCCATGACGCCGCCGGATGCCCCAAATATTTGGGCAGCGCCCGTGCTCGCACCGAGCGGATTATCGAACTCACCGAATTCCGATAGCGTGCCGAATGGAATGCCCCGGGCCTTGATCATCTTGGCCAGTTCACGCGTGGTGACGACATGGTCTACATCACCCGAGACGCCGGGCCGTACAGATTCATCTTTCTTGGCTGTGCAGGGCATCACACTAACAACATAGGGCTCTGCCTTGCCCTCCACAAAGTCGACCCCGAGCGTACGTGAGAAGGCGCTTCTTTTTGTGAGTGCGCCGTGCATCTGCTGTGGTGATTTTGTCGTACTCAGCTGCGGAAGCAGATCAGGCCGGTTGATTTCCACCCAGTTCACCCATCCAGGGCAGCAGGAAGTAAAAAGTGGCAATTGCTGCTGATTTTTTAGACGTGTCAGAAACTCCGTACCTTCTTCCATAATCGTCAGATCAGCCGCAAAATTGGTATCGAACACGTAATCAAAACCCAGCCTTCTCAGTGCATTGATCATACGGCCCGTGCTCACGGTGCCGGGTTCCATGCCAAACTCTTCACTGATGGCAATGCGCGTTGCGGGCGCAACCTGCACCGCTGAAATACGTCGCCGCGTATCAAGCGTATGCAGAACATCATGCCAGTGCGGTGTTTCGATCAAAGCGCCGACCGGACATACCAGCGTGCATTGGCCACAGGAGATGCATGGTGTGTCAGCCAATGGTTTATCGAAGACTGTGACGGGTAAACGGCCATATCCGCGCTCGGCGAAGCCAATCACATATTGTTGTTGTCCTGCATCGCCACATGCCTCTACACACAAACCACATTCGATACATTTGGACAGATCGCGCCAGATACTCGGGGAAGTATGATCAGTCAGCCTGTGTTCGGGATGCTCCGGCGAACCCCTGGGGATTTTTTCCCAGCCGTCCTCTAACTGATACTCGCTGACGAAGTTTTGTAGCTTGCACGTTCCGTTCACTTCACATCGCATGCAATCGTTCGGATGCCGCGCCAACAACCATTGCGCATCAGACCTGCGAAATTCTTTTAGCTCGGTGGAATCCGTTTCCACGACATCGCCGTCACGGGCCTTCGTGACACAGGCAGGTTGCGGGTGAGTTTGACCCCGGACGTCCACGAGACACATGCGGCATACGGCATGCGAGGGCAGGCGGGGATAATGACAGAGCGTGGGGATATGGACGCCAGCAGATCTGGCCGCATCTAGCAAAGTCGAGCCATCATTCAACTCTACAGATATTCCATTGACTGTCAGCCTGATCATGGTTTCAACATCCTTCGATTTTTTAGACGAGGCGACTTATCCCTTCGCGTCATTCACTTGCTCGTTGAACTCCGCCAGGCTTACGGCGGCTTGGACTTCGCGGGGCATGGCGTCGCGCACGGAAAATACGCCCAGTATCTTGTTGGAGCCGGTGTTCACAACGGGGAGGTGGCGGTAACCGCGTTCTATCATCATCAAAACAGCATCGGCGACCTTGGTCTCCGGGCCTATGCAGTCCGGGTTGCGGGTCATGATGTCGGCGACGGTGGCGATTGCCGGGTCTACGGCCTTGGCCAACACGCGGGTCATCAGGTCACGTTCGGTAACGATGCCAAGCAGGATATTGGATGTGTCGATGACCAGCACACTGCCGCAATTCTCCCGTGTCATCACACACGCTGCGTGGTGTACGGTGGCGTTGGGTGGCACGCTGACGACATGACGTTGCGCCATCGATTGGAATACGGTGCGTTCGTTCATGACGGTCTCCTTAGACAAAAATGTTCTGAAGATAAGTTGTATACATTTTAACGCAGGCCCGAGTTGATCTTGTCCAGCGCTTGTGAACCCGGACATAGATCAGTCACGCCCAGCGCATTGAGCGGCCGGTCACAGGTGTTGAGCGAGGTGTGCAGATCGGTGGGCAAGGGGTCAAGGTAGAGCAGACCCGTTACGACTTCCCCGCGTGCCGCATGTTCGTTCATATAGCTCATTGCGGCATAGCGGTCGGTCGAGTCGTAGTCCTCGTGCAGCTTGCGCAGACGCAGCGTGGAGCCGTCGTTTTGCGGCACGTCCACGACTTCCCCGGGTGCGTAACTGGCGGTGATTTCTTCGCCGGGAGGGAAGAAGTCGATGCGACTCACCGCTTCGTTGTGTTGGCGGATGAACTCGTAACTTTTGGTGCTGCCGCTATGGTTGTTGAAGGTTACACAAGGACTGATGACATCAATGAAGGCAGCGCCCCCGTGTGCCAGCGCGCCCTTAATCAGCGGTATCAGTTGTTCTTTGTCGCCTGAAAAACTGCGTGCCACATAGGTCGCGCCTAGTTGCAAGGCGAGGCCTACCAAATCAATCGGACTGTCGGTGTTGATGGCCCCTTTTTTGCTCTTGGAGCCGCGATCTGCGGTGGCGGAAAACTGTCCTTTGGTGAGACCGTACACGCCGTTGTTTTCGACGATGTATGCCATGTTCACTCCACGGCGCATGGCGTTGGCGAACTGACCCAAGCCTATCGAGGCGGAGTCACCGTCACCCGATACACCCAGATAGAGCAGGTCGCGATTGGCGAGATACGCACCGGTCAGTACCGAGGGCATACGTCCGTGCACGGTGTTGAACCCGTGCGATGCACCGAGAAAATAAGTGGGTGTTTTGGAGCTGCATCCGATACCGGAAAGTTTGGCGACGCGATGCGGTTCGATGTCCAGTTCCCAGCAAGCCTGGATGATGGCAGCCGAGATGGAGTCGTGACCGCAACCCGCACACAGTGTGGAAATCGGCCCTTCGTAATCGCGGCGGGTATAACCGACTTTATTGGTGGTCAGGGTGGGGTGATGCATGCGCGGTTTGGCGATGTAAGTCATGCTGTCTCCTTGATGCGGGTGCTGTCTGTGCCCGCTTTGGGGCGCACTATGTCGCGTATGCTGCGCGAAATGAATCGCGCGGTGATGGGCGTGCCGTCGTAGTGCAGTACGCGATTCAACTTGGCCGGGTTGGTCTCCAGTTCATTGATGAGCAGGCTGCGCATCTGTGCATCGCGGTTCTGCTCGACCACGAACACACGCTCGTGCTGTGCGATGAAATCGACCACGCTTTGCGGGAACGGATAGGCTTGCAAACGCAATGCATCGATATGGATGCCTTCTGTTTCCAGCACATCCAGCGCCTCGCGCATCGCCGGGCTGGTGGAGCCGTAGTAGATCACGCCCAGGTCGGTCTTTTGTTGTGCGGCGCGCAGTTTGGGCTGCGGCACCAGGTCGGCTGCGGTCTTGAACTTTTTGTTCAGCCTTTCCATGTTGTAGATATAGTCCGGACCACGCTCGGAATACCGCGCATATGCGTCTTTGGTGGTGCCGCGCGTGAAGTAGCTTCCCTTGCTGGGATGCGTGCCGGGCAAGGTGCGCCACGGTATGCCGTCGCCATCCACATCTTTGTAGCGACCAAAATCTTTGCCTGCCTCTAGCTCTGCCGCGCTCATTACTTTGCCTCGGTCGTATTCACGCGCGTCATCCCAGACGAAGGGTTTGCATAAGCGTTGGTTCATGCCGATGTCCAGGTCACTCATCACGAAAATCACCGTCTGCAAACGGTCGGCCAAGTCCAACGCGGTGGCCGCATGGGTGTAGCATTCGTGCGGGTCTTGCGGGAACAGCATCACATGCTTGGTATCGCCATGCGAGGCATAGGCACAGGACAGCAGATCGGACTGCTGGGTGCGTGTGGGCATACCCGTTGAAGGGCCGCCGCGTTGCACGTTGAAGATGGTCACCGGGATCTCCGCGAAGTAGGCCAGACCGATGAACTCGGTCATCAGTGAAACACCGGGGCCGGAGGTGGCAGTAAAGGCACGTGCGCCGTTCCAGCCGGCACCAACGACCATGCCGATGGAAGCCAGTTCATCTTCGCATTGCACGATGGCATAGCGCTGCCGACCGGTGTCGGATTCGGTGCGGAACTTGGCGCAATATTTCTGGAAGCTTTCTGCGACGGAAGAAGACGGCGTGATGGGATACCAAGCCGCAACGGTTGCACCACCATAGACAAAGCCTAGTGCGGCGGCGGAATTGCCATCGGTGAAAATTTGGTCACCCACTTTGTCGGAACGCTGCACACGTATACCCAGCGGGGCTTTGAGATGTTGCTTCACATAATCGCGGCCCAGATGTAGTGCCTGCTTGTTGGAGTCGAGCAGCCGCTCTTTGCCTTTGAATTGTTCGGCGAATAATTTTTCAAATACCTCGGCTTCCACATCCAGCAACACCGAGAGTGCACCCACATAGATGATGTTCTTGAACAACTGGCGTTGCCGCGCGTCACTGTAAGTCGCATTGGCGATCTCGGTGAGCGGGATGCCGATGACTTCGATGTCCTCGCGAAACTTGGAAGCGGGCATGGGACGCGTGCTGTCATAGAACAGGTAGCCGCCGGGGGTGATTTCGGCCACATCCGCATCCCAAGTCTGCGGATTCATCGCGACCATCATGTCCACGCCGCCGCGTCTACCGTGGTAACCCTTTTCGCAGACGCGCGCCTCGTACCAAGTCGGCATGCCCTGGATGTTGCTGGGAAAGATGTTGCGCGGGCTGACCGGCACGCCCATGCGCATCACGGCTTTGGAGAATAGTTCGTTGGCCGATGCAGAACCTGAGCCGTTGATATTGGCGAATTTGATGACGAAATCATTGATCGCTGTGATGCGTTTCATGCGGCCTCCGCAGTGACGATATGGGCGAAATGGCTATCTCTGCAGCGCGGCCCGGCTGGTGTGGTGTTAAGGAGGAACTTTTGCATGTCCCATGCGCCGGTCGGACAGCGCTCAGCGCACAAGCCGCAATGCAGACAGACGTCCTCATCCTTGACCATGATGCGCCCGGTCTTGAGTTCGCCGGATACATAGAGATCCTGAGTGAGATTTTTTGCGGGTGCTTTCAAACGCGCACGCAGATCAGTTTCTTCGCCGTTATGGGTGAAGCTGATGCAATCCATGGGGCAGATGTCCATGCAGCTGTCGCACTCTATGCAAGTGGTGCGATTGAACACCGTCTGCACATCGCAATTCAGACAGCGGCTAGCCTCCTTAAACGCGGTGGCGGCATCGAAGCCCAGTTCCACCTCGACTTTGATGCTGGCCAGCGCCTTTTCTGCTGCGGCCCATGGCACTTTGAAGCGCAAATCATTGGAGACATCGTTGTGATAACTCCATTCGTGTATGCCCATCTTCTGCGACAGCAGATTGGTCATCGGTGGTGGACGCTGCGTGAGTGCCTCGCCATGTAGTAAACGGTCTATGGAGACGGCTGCTTCGTGGCCGTGCGCGACGGCAGTGATGATGTTCTTCGGGCCGTAGGCTGCATCGCCACCGAAGAAGACCTTGGGATTGCTGGATTGAAAGGTGCCTTTGCCCAATACCGGCAAGCCCCATTTGTCAAAATCGATGCCGCAATCCGACTCTATCCAAGGGAAGGCGTTCTCCTGGCCGACCGCGACCAATACGGTGTCGCAAGCGATGAAGACATCGGCTTCACCGGTGGGGATGAGACTGCGTTTGCCCTTGGCATCGTATTCGGCGCGCACCAACTCGAAGGTCATGCCGGTGAGTTTGCCAGCGCTGTGCTCGAAGCTTTTAGGGACGTGATAGTTGAGAATGGGGATGCCTTCATGTACGGCATCTTCTTTCTCCCAAGGTGAGGCCTTCATCTCTTCATAGCCGCTACGCACCACCACTTTGACATCGCTGCCGCCCAAGCGCCGTGCAGAGCGGCAACAGTCCATCGCGGTGTTGCCGCCACCGAGCACGATGACGCGCTCACCGATACGGGAGATATGTCCGAAGGAGACCGAGGCCAACCAGTCGATGCCGATATGGATGTGCTCGGCGGCTTCAGTTCTGCCGGGGACGTGTAAATCACGCCCGCGTGGCGCCCCGGAGCCCACGAATACCGCATCGTAGCCTTGCGCCAATAAGGCCTGCATAGAGTTGATACGCTGGCCGCTGTGAAATTTCACGCCCATGTCCAGGATGTAGTTGGTCTCCTCGTCTATGACTGCCTCTGGCAATCGGAAGCGCGGGATCTGGGTGCGGATGAAGCCGCCTGCTTTGGCCTCACCATCGAATAGGGTGACCTCATAGCCCAGCGGTGCGAGATCGCGTGCGACGGTCAGAGAGGAGGGGCCGGCACCCACGCAGACGATGCGTTTGCCATTGAATGGTGCGATGCCGGGCATACGCGCGCTGACATCGGCCTTAAGGTCTGCGGCAACACGTTTGAGGCGGCAGATGGCGACGGGTTCGGGTTGCGCACCGTTGTTCTCTTCCACGCGTCCGCGTCGGCAGGCCGGTTCACAAGGACGGTCACAGGTGCGCCCGAGTACACCTGGAAAAACGTTGGAGACCCAATTAATCATATAGGCATCGTCGTAACGACCTTGGCCTATCAAACGGATGTATTCGGGTACGGGGGTGTGGGCAGGACAGGCCCATTGGCAATCGACGACTTTGTGAAAGTAAGTCGGATCGGCTGTGTTGGTTACTTGCAAAGTCTCCTCCTATTCAGCGTGTACGGTGTCAGTAACAGCGTAAGTGCGGACATCCTACGCTCATGGAATTCATTTTGCTTGACCTGTATCAAGAAAAATTCCCCAGATATTTGGGATGGCGGGAGAGCTGATGGATATTGGATTACAGCCTGGTTAATAGTCATGTGCATCAGTCGGGAATTGTTTGTGCAGGCAGTACTCGCGGTAGAATGTCGGCCCCCAACTATCGTGGTTACCCACGCTTAAGTATGGCCATCGAAACCGAACTCAAGTTGCGCATCGCGCCGCAACATCTTGCCAAGCTCAAGCGCCATCCCTTGTTCAAAGAACATCAGCTGGCGCGTCCCGTGTCACGGCGTTTGTACAATGTGTATTTCGACACACCGGAACTCGATCTGCATGAATCCAAGATGGCTTTGCGGCTCCGTCGAAGCGGCAAGCAATGGTTGCAGACACTCAAGGGCGGCGGGGGTATCAAAGGCGGGCTACATCAGCGCAACGAATGGGAGTTCCCCGTTCATGCCGAGGCACTGGAGTTCGATCATCCCGATGCCGCCGAGTGGGACGCGTTGTTGCCCCGGGCTTGGCGTACTCGTTTGCATGCTTTGTTCGTGACCGATTTTCAGCGCAGCAGCCGTGTCATTGCATGGCGGGGCGCGCAGATCGAAGTCTGTATGGATCAGGGCGAGATCACAGCGGGTGAGCGCAGACATGAGATTTGCGAGTTGGAACTGGAATTAAAATCGGGCGAGCCGCGTCAGTTGTTCGAGCTGGCCATTACCATTTTGGACATCGTGCCCGTAGCGCTGGAAGTGGTGAACAAGGCCGAATACGGATTCCGTTTATTGGGGAACTACACCGAGCAGCCGGCCAAAAGCAGTTTGCCGAAAGTGACACATGGCGAGGCGTTGACCGACTCGATACAGACCCTGATCTGGTCTTGTATGTTGCACCTGCAGAGGAATTGGCGGGGTGCTTTACTGGGCGAGGACGCGGAATTTCTACATCAGGTCAGGGTGGCCGGCAGACGTTTGCGGGTGTTGCTGCAACTACTCCAACAACTGCGCAGCGACGAGACCTTGGAATGCTTGAATGCGGAGCTGGCAGACCTTACTCTGCTACTCGGTCGTATCCGCGATTGGGATGTGTTTGTCACCGAGACACTGGCAGGTATGGAACATATGCAGGGTTTGCTGCGCGAAGGTGAACGCCAGCGTGCTCGCAGTCACGATGCCCTGCGCGCTCAGACTGGTGCACTGCAGAGTCTGATGCTGCGTTTAGGTTTGTGGATGAACAGTGATTATTGGCAGCGTTTGGAAAGACATGCGCCTAAGACGCAGGATTTTGCTGCACGTCGCTTGAATAAACTCGCGCACCGTTTGGCGCTGAGTATTGCGCAACTGGATGACGCAGATGCGGATCAGTTGCATGAGTTGCGGATACAGGCGAAGAAGCTCAGATATACCTCAGAGGCATGCGCGGTATGGTTCGACGACAAACACGCTGCGACTTTTATCTCGGCTTTGGCCGAGGTGCAACAGGTACTGGGCAAGATTAACGATGCGGCCGTGGCAGGACGATTGTTGGCGGAGTTGGATATCACAGCGCAAGCGGAAGCTGTGTGTCAGTTGCAAGACAAGTTGATACATGCTTTGAGCGGACAGCATGCCGCCTTGCGACACGCCCTCAAACATTTCGATAAACAGAAGATATTCTGGCGTGCTTGAAGCGATGATGGACTGGCAGCCGCAGGCCTTGCAGCAATCGCCCATGTTCGCACCGCTGCGGGCACTCATCGCGAGACTGCCGCAAACACACTATCCCGAGTTGGAAGAGCTCAACGCTTTACTGCATGGACAGAACATCCGCGTGCAGGCGGGACATGCTTTGCGCTTCGTACCGCAACAGCAGGGCAAGCTGGGTTTCGAATCGCAATATGAGCCGCGTTGTTATCTCAATGGCGAGGTGCAGACCCGTGCGCGCAATGACCATGATCTGCTCAATGCACTGGTGTGGCTGACCTTTCCGCGTGCCAAGGCCGCGATCAATGCGCGCCATTACCAGGCGCTGTTGAGCCTTGAGCGCGCGGAGGGTGGCAGCCAGCGTGGTGCGATACGCGATACCAATACCTTGATGGATGAGTCGGGCGTGATCGTGGCTTGCGCGGATGCGGATTTGGCACGCATGCTGCGCGAGTTTCAATGGCATGACTTGTTCGTTCAGAGTCGCACGCAAGTGATGCAGCAGATGGGCTTTTATTTGTTCGGTCATGGTCTGTATGAGAAGGCGGTGCAACCTTACGTGGGCATTACCGGGCAGGGCATCATCTTGCCGGTCAGCGCAGATTTTTTTGCGCTCGCCCAGGCGCAACAGTTGGCTCAACTGGATGTGCAACTGGCCGCTTATTGGGCCGACCCCGAGAACTGTCGCAGCACGCGCGAATTGTGTCCCGTACCCTTGTTGGGCGTGCCGGGATGGTGGCCGGGAAATGAGCAGTCGGATTTTTACGACAACACCGCGTACTTCCGCAGCGGACGGCGTGGCGCATGAAATATCTGGGCGGCTATCCCGAGCATATACAGACCCAGGCGCGACAGTTGCTGGAGCAAGGGAAATTGGCTGATCTGCTGGCGCGCAAATATTCGCAGCAGCATAGCGTACGCACCGACAAGGCTTTGTACGACTATGTGATGGCTTTGAAGAATCAAGCTATGCGTGCCGCGCCCGCGATCAATAAAGTCACTTACGACAGCCGCTTGCAGGTGTTGCACAGCGCACTGGGTTTGCATCGCGCCAGTTCGCGCGTGCAGGGCGGCAAGCTACGCGCACATAGCGAGATACGCATCGCCGCCTTGTTCAAAGAGACACCGCCGGAATTCCTCAAGATGATCGTGGTGCACGAACTGGCTCACCTCAAAGAGATGCAGCACAACAAGGCTTTCTATCAGCTCTGTCTACATATGGAGCCTAATTACCATCAGTACGAATTAGATTTGCGTCTGTATCTCACGCAGCGTGATTCCGTGCGTAGACAGTCTGACAGCGGGGTTGAAACGTCCTGAGTGCCAGTGGCTCAGCGTATCGCTGCGGCACAACGCACGCCGCTCATCACGGCACCTTCCAAGGTCGCGGGATAATCACCTGCGGTGTAGTCTCCCGCCAGCAATATCTGCGGTAATGCGGTGACCTGGTTTGGACGAGACAGATTGGGTGAGCAACAAAAAGTCGCGCGTTTCTCCGCGATGACTTTGTACCATTGCGGTGTTTCTGTGATGCCGAACTCCTCGCGCAACTCGGCAATGACCTTATTCGCCAACCCACCCTGAGACAAGTCTTGATGTATGCCTTCGGCGCTGATGACGGAAGCGATTAGGCCGCGTTGTCCGGCGATCCGCCCTTTATCGAACAGCCACTGGCTATAGCGCTGATGCAGGCCCAACATGGGGCCGGGGAGTTGTACCTGCGGCGGGTATTGCAGATACAGGGTGTAGATGGGTTGATGTTCCAGAGCGTCAATCTGCGCCACGCTGGCTTGTAAAGCCGCGATGGGACGCAACAGTTTGGCAGTCACGACAGGCGGGGCAGCGCAGATGACATGGCTGTGCCGATGCACGCCGGTTGCGGTGGTTATGGCCACACCAAGCTCGTTCACAGTGATCAGCTCCGCGCCCTCGGACATGAATACTTGTCCATCCCGCTGTACGACAAAAGCCGCCGCGCGATCGGGGAACAAGGCGCTGAAGTCCAAACGCGGCAACAGCATGTCACTATCCGCACGCTTGCGGTTCAAAGCGTCACGCAACACGTTCAACATCACTTGCGCGGAAGCCTTATGTATGGGTGTATTCAGGGCGGCGATGCAGAGCGGTTCCCAAAGTTTGAGTTTGAGATTGTGATCTTGTTGGTATAGGTCTAGCAGTGCATTTACCGTCATGTCTTGCGGTAAATGGAACTGCATCTTCTGCAGTGCCAGCATGAAACGCGCAGCTTTGAAGCGTTCATTCCAACCGAGTCCGTGTGCTTTTAGAAAGGCGACCAGCAGATGCATGGGCGCAGGCAAACGGGGTGCTTTGAGTGAGAACTGATTATGCAGTTCGAGTTGCAAGGGCAGGCATAAGAAATCCTGTTTGATATCTCCGCCAACCATCCCGATGATGCGCAAGGTCTCGCGATAGCAACCCAGTAACAGATGCTGGCCGTTGTCCAATTGGGTGTCGTTGTAGCGCACGGCGCGTGCGCGACCCCCCAACTGCTGGGCACTTTCGTAGACCGTGACAGAGATGCCGCGCGCGGCCAGTTCAACTGCGGCAGTCATGCCCGCATAGCCGCCACCGACTACCGCGACATTCAGTTCTTTAGCCACGTCTTGAAGGCTAACCACAGCTTGCGCAGCGGGGTGAGTGAGATGCGTTCTTTCAGCACATGGCAGCCGCTGGCGACGACTTCTTCCAGGGTGGCTCTATAGATGGCGGACATGATGAGACCAGTGCGCTGGGTTTTGCGGTCTTCCGATGGCAACAGGGCCAGCGCCTGATCGTAGTAGCGTTGGGCGCGTTCGATTTGGAAGACCATCAATTTCTGGAAGTTCTCGGTCTCGCGTGCGTTGAGGATGTCGGCTGCGGTCACGCCGAACTGTTGCATCTCATCCATGGGCAGATAGATACGATTGCGCCGCGCATCCTCGCCCACGTCACGGATGATGTTGGTGAGCTGGAAAGCGATGCCCAGATCGTGCGCATATTTCAGAGTCTGGCGATTGCTGTAGCCGAAGATCTCCACGCTCAACAGTCCGACCACCGAGGCGACGCGGTAGCAATACAGTTGCAGCGATTTGAAATCCTGATAGCGCGGCTGGTCCAGGTCCATCTCCATGCCGTCGATGATTTCCAGCAGATGTTCCTGTGCCATATTGAATTGTTTGACTACCGGCACCAGCGCGATGGCCACCGGGTGTTGCGGCTTGCCGCCATAGATTTCTGCGACCTGGCTGCGCCACCAGTTCAAGGTAGTACGCGCGACTTGCTCGTCAGTGCATTCATCCACTACGTCGTCCACCTCACGGCAGAAGGCATACAGCGCGACGATAGCGCGGCGTTTTTCCAGCGGCAGGAACATAAAACTGTAGTAGAAACTGGAGCCGCTGGCAGCGGCTTTGTCTTGGCAGTATTGATTAGGATCCATAATTCTCAGTAATGGTGAGGGGCACTTTTGGCCAGCATGATAACCCAGTCGTAAGGGCGCAATACTGGGCGGTGGCGGAACATGTCGTATTTGACGGCTTCAAGTTTGTCCAAGATACGCAGACCACCCGCGATGATCAGGCGCATCTCCAGTCCGATGCGTCCGGTCAATATGCTGCCCAGCGGTGCGCCTTGCAGCATCAAGGCTCTGGCCCTGTCGACCTGAAACTTCATCAGTGCGCGCCATGCATCATCGCAGCGTTGCTCGCTGATGTGCTGCGGACTCACGCCGAACTGGGCCATTTCGTCTAAAGGCAGATAGATGCGCGTGATGAGATCGTCCTTGGCGACGTCCTGCCAGAAGTTGATCAATTGCAATGAAGTACAGATGGCATCTGAGTAAGCGAGGTTGACCGGCGTGGCTTCTTCGTAAAGATGCAGCATCAGCGTGCCGACAGGGTTGGCAGAACGCCGACAATAATCTAGTAGGGCTTCATAGTTCTCATAACGTTTCTGCACCACATCTTGCGAGAACGCATCCAGCAAATCATGGAACGGCTGCATCGGCAGTTGGAACTGCGCAATTTGCGGCGCAAGATTTTGGAACAAGGGCGTGAGCGGCATCTCATGCGCTGCGATGCGCGCCAGCTCTGCGCGGAATTCCTCCAAGCCTTGCAGGCGTTGCGCATCGCTGGCATCCCCTTCGTCAGCGATATCGTCTGCAGCACGTGCGAAATGATAGATGGCTGCCACCGGCTTGCGCAGACGGCGGGGCATCAAAATGGAGGCGACCGGAAAGTTCTCGTAGTGCTTTATAGCCAGTTCAGACTCGCGGCTGAGTTGCTGAGTTGCTTGCTCACTCATTTTTTAGCTACCAGCTGGGTATGACACGATTCACCTTGCACTCCAAATTTCGAAGATTTAGATAAGGTCATTGCGGTGCAGCATGAAGACAAACTGGTCGCCAGCCGTGACATCCAGCCAAGTGAAGGGCAAGTTCGGGTAGGCGGCTTCGAGGATGTCGCGGTTGTGGCCGATCTCCACGACGAGTATGCCGTTATCGCTGAGGTGTTCAGCTGCGTGCTCAAGAATGATGCGAGTCGCATCTAAGCCGTCTTCACCACTGCCCAATGACATCTTAGGTTCATGCAGATATTCCGCCGGTAGTTCTGCGACCGAGGGTGCATCGACATAGGGTGGGTTGCTGATGATGAGGTCGTATTTTCGACCAGCGAGTTGGCTGAATAGGTCGGACTGTATCAATTCAACGCGGTCTTGAAGCTCATAGTCTGCGACATTGATGGCGGCTACTTCCAGCGCATCTGGTGACAGATCGACTGCGTCCACATGCGCATAAGGAAACTCGTGTGCTGCGACGATGGCCAGGCAACCGCTGCCTGTACACATATCCAATACCGCACTGACGATCTCCGGGTCGGGTATCCACGGACTCATTCCCTGGCGTAACAGTTCGGCGATGAAGGAGCGCGGCACGATCACGCGTTCGTCTACATAGAAGCTATATTCACCCAGGAGGGCTTGGTTGGTCAGATAGGCAGCGGGGACGCGCTCTTCGACACGACGCTGGATGATGTTTAATACCTCGGTGCGTTCGCTAGAAGTGAGACGCGCATCCAAGAAAGGTTCCAGTCTGTCCAGTGGTAGGTGCAGGGTATGCAGGATGAGATATGCCGCTTCGTCATAGGCTACGCTGCTACCGTGACCGAAGTATAGTTCCGCTTGATGGAAACGGCTGACCGCGAAACGCAGGAAGTCTCTAACGGTGTGCAACTCGCTGGTTGCCGAGGAGAAATGGACGCTCATTTTGGCTGGGCGTTGGACTCGGACTTCTCCGGGGATTTTTCATCTGCCTCAGCCGCAGCTTGTTGCTCTTGATTCAGGTCGCGGTATTTGTATTTATGCACGTCGTAGCGCAAAAACAAGACGAAAGCGACTAATAGGCATGAAACGATCAGGATAATAGTCATCATTTATTTCACCAACAGATTCTTCAATGTGAGTTGATAAGTGAGCTTGAGCGGTTCGATATCGGCCACGCCCACGCATTCGTTCAGTTTGTGTATGGTTGCATTGAGTGGACCGAACTCGATGACTTGCGGGCAGATGTCGGCGATGAAGCGACCATCCGATGTGCCGCCGCTGGTTGAGAGTTCGGGCGTGATGCCGTAAGCCTGTTCGATAGCATCGCTGATGGCGGCGACCAAGCCGCCTTTCGCGGTCAGGTAGGGCTTGCCTGACAACTCCCATACCAAGTCGTATTTCACTTTGTGCTTGTCCAAGATGGCATGCACCTTGTCCTGTAATTGCTGTGCCGTGCTGGCAGTGGAGAAGCGGAAGTTGAATAAGATATCGGCTGTGCCGGGCACGACGTTGGTCGCACCTGTGCCGCTGTTCATATTCGAGATCTGCCAGGAGGTCGGCGGGAAATATTCGTTGCCATTATCCCATGTGGTGGTCGCCAGTTCCGCGATGGCCGGTGCGATCATGTGAATGGGATTGTTCACCAGATGAGGGTAGGCGATGTGACCTTGCACACCCTGGACAGTGAGGGTGCCGTTGAGCGAGCCGCGTCTGCCGTTCTTGATCATGTCGCCGACTTTGTGATTAGAGGTCGGTTCACCCACGATGCAAAAATCAATGCTCTCGCCACGCGCTTGCAATGCTTCTACCACACGTACCGTACCATCCACGGCCACACCTTCTTCATCCGAGGTGATCAGCAGTGCAATAGAGCCATGGTGGTCTGGATGCGCAATTAGGAAGGCTTCGATTGCGGTGATGAAGGCTGCGATGGATGTCTTCATGTCGGCTGCGCCGCGACCGTACAACATGCCGTCGCGTATGGTCGGTTCGAATGGCGGGCTGAACCAGGATTCTGGCGGGCCACTAGGCACGACATCAGTATGCCCTGCGAACACGACTACCGGGCTGGTCGTGCCGCGACGTGCCCACAAATTATCAACGTTGCCAAAACGCATGCGCTCTATGCCAAAGCCCAGTTTGCTGAGGCGTTCGATGAGGATGTCCTGACAGCCCGCGTCCTCGGGTGTGAGGGAGCGGCGTGCAATCAGTGCTTTGGCGAGTTCTAAGGTTTCTGACATGGTGTTTTATAGATTGAAGATTTTTGTATATGCGGTTTCATCGAAACCGATGTGCAGGATGCGACCATCCTGTTCTAGGATGGGACGTTTGATGACGCTGGTCTTTTCCAACATTAAGGCGAGTGCACTAGCGTCATCCACAATCTGTTGTTTGCGTTCTTCTGGCAAGCCACGCCAAGTCAGGCCGCTACGGTTCACCAGCTTGTTCCATTCCGCCTGTTGCAGCCAAGGCTGGGCGATTGCGACGCTCAGCCCATGTTTCTTGAAATCATGGAACTCGACGCTAATATCATGAGCACTTAACCAGTCGCGCGCTTTCTTGACGGTATTGCAATTGGGGATGCCGTAGAGCTTCATTTATTTCTTGGCATCCATGTCCAGTTTGATATCACCCAGATCGACTGTTTCACCAGAACCGACGGCATCGGGGTTAAATTCGGGATGCGCTTGGGTGCGGGTGCTGGAGAATTCGATCAGGCTGGACAAGTTGCTGGAAGAGTCGGCGTGACGCATGCCTTCTTCCTTGGTTATTTTCCCGGCTTTGATGAGCTTATGCAGCGCCTGCTCGAAGGTCTGGGAACCCGCAGACACACTCTTTTCGATGGCATCACGAATCTTTTCGATTTCGTCGTTCTTGATCAGATCGGCAATCAGTGTGGTTTTAAGCAAGATTTCCACAGCGGGAATCAACTTGCCGTCCACACCCCGCACCAGTCGTTGCGAGACAACCGCACGCAGACACATGGACAGATCGGATAACACACTCATACGAGATTCGTAGGGGAAGAAGTTCACGATACGATTCAGCGCGTGGTAACTATTGTTGGCGTGCAGTGTGGTCAGGCACAAGTGACCCGTCTGAGCAAAAATCAAAGCATGCTTCAAGGTTTCACGGTCACGTACCTCACCTATCATCAATACGTCCGGTGCCTCGCGCATACCACTGGACAGCGCATGGTCGTAGGACAAAGTGTCGGTGCCGATTTCACGCTGGTTGACGATGGATTTTTCGTGTTTGAAGATATATTCGACTGGGTCTTCGATGGTTAGGATATGACCACTGGCGATGCTGTTGCGGTGTTCTATCATCGCTGCCAGCGTGGTCGATTTGCCCGAGCCGGTCGCACCCACCACTAGTACCAGGCCGCGTTTTTCCATGATCAATTCTTTGAGCACGGAGGGCAGGTTTAGACTCTCCACCTTGTTGATATTGGCTTTGACGTGACGTATCACCATGGAGACATCGCCGCGTTGGCGGAAGACGTTTACACGGAAGTTGCCTATGGTCGGTTCGCGGAAGGAGAAGTTCATCTCCATCTGCAACTCGAACTCATCTATCTGCGTCGGTGTCATCAACTCGTAGGCGATTTGTTTGGTCATCTGACCATCAAGAATCTGCGAGTTGACTGGCATCGCCACACCTTCGATCTTGATATTGACCGGAGCGCCTACCGAAAAGAACAGATCGGATGCTTGCTTGTCAGCGGCAAGTTGCAGCAATGGTGTGACGATCATGGTGGTTCTCCTCGTGAGTTAGTCGTAAGAGCTAAGTGGTAAGTTATCAGTACAAACAAACCCGCGCAGCGGACAATTCCGACTTGCGACTAATAGCCTAAGTCTTACCTTCCGTCTTTAGATTCCGCGCAACAATTCATTGATGCCGACTTTGCTCAGGGTCTTGGCATCGACTTTTTTGACGATGACAGCGCAGTACAAACTGTACTTTCCATCCGCTGAAGGCAAGCTGCCGCTGACCACAACCGAGCCAGCCGGTACGCGACCATACATCACTTCGCCGGTCTCACGGTCATAGATTTTGGTGCTCTGGCCGATGAACACGCCCATCGAGATGACCACGTTGTCTTCCAAAATCACGCCTTCAACGATCTCGGAACGTGCGCCCACGAAGCAGTTGTCGCCGATGATGGTCGGGTTGGCTTGTACGGGTTCAAGCACGCCGCCGATACCTACGCCGCCGCTCAGGTGCACGTTCTTGCCTATCTGTGCGCAAGAGCCTACGGTCGCCCATGTGTCGACCATCGTGCCCTCATCGACATACGCGCCGATGTTCACATAAGACGGCATCAGTACTACGTTTTTACCGATGAATGCGCCTTTGCGCGCAGCTGCGGGAGGCACGACGCGGAAACCGCCTTCACGAAAATCGCGGCTGTTGTAGTCGGCAAATTTTGAAGGCACTTTGTCGTAGTAGTTGGTGAAACCGCCTTTGATAAAGGCGTTGTCTTCAAGGCGGAAAGACAACAATACGGCCTTTTTCAGCCATTGATGGGTGACCCACTCACCATTAATTTTTTCCGCCACACGCAGCTTGCCTTGATCGAGCTGGGTAATGACGGCATCTACCGCTTCTTTAAGTTGCGCATCCGCATTGCGAGGCGTGATCTCGGCGCGACGTTCAAAAGCGGTTTCGATGATTTTTTGTAATTGATCCATGATGGGTTCCTGTTTAAAAAAGTTGGTAGACGTAAGCCGTAATACCTAAGTTAAAGCAAAATCCGCGCAGCGGCATAATTTAACTCACGTGTCACGTAATGGCTTACGACTCATAATTTACGGCTGAATTCTGCGATTCTATGTGCCGCTTCGACGGTTTCTGCGGTGTTCGCCACTAGTGCCAAGCGCACAAAATTTTTGCCCGGATTTACGCCGTGCGCTTCTCGCGCCAGATAGCTGCCAGGCAAAGCGGTGACATTATAATCACGATACAGCCCTTGCGCGAAAACGGCATCGTCTATAGGTGTACGTATCCACAGATAGAAACCCGCGTCGGGCATCACCACCGGCAACACAGGTTCGAGTATAGCCACCACTTGCGCAAACTTTTCCGCGTACAAGCGACGATTCTCGATGACATGTGCTTCGTCGTTCCATGCCGCGATAGTGGCAGCTTGCACCGCCGGGTTCATGGCTGAGCCGTGGTAAGTGCGGTAGAGCGCAAACTTGGCAATCACCTTGGCGTCACCCGCGACAAAACCGGAACGCATGCCGGGTACATTGGAGCGTTTGGACAGACTGGAGAACATCACCAGATTTTTGTAGTCGTTGCGGCCCAATTGTTGTGAGGCTTGCAAGGCACCGAGCGGTTGGTCGTTACCGAAATAGATCTCCGAATAGCATTCGTCTGAGGCGATCACAAAACCATAACGATCCGACATCTCAAACAAAGCTTTCCATTCTTGCAGGTTCATCACGCTGCCACTGGGGTTGCCGGGCGTGCAGACATATATCAACTGGGTACGCTGCCAGACGCTTTCCGGAAGTTGAGAAAAATTCAGCGCAAAGCCATCTTCTGGCAGGGTGTTGAGGAAATAGGGCGTTGCACCCGACAAGAATGCCGCACCTTCATATATCTGATAGAAAGGATTGGGGCAAACTACAGCAGGTTCGGGTTGGCTGCGGTCTATCACCGCTTGAGCAAAGGCGAACAGCGCCTCGCGGCTACCATTCACCGGCAAAACTTGGGCCTTGGCATCCGGCGCGGGGATGTTATATCGCTTACCGATCCATTGCGCCATGGTGTTGCGCAACGCGTCCGAGCCCGCCGTTGTGGGATAATTCGCCAGCCCGTCCAGCCCATTGATCAACGCATCCTTGATGAATTGCGGTGTGGCATGTTTAGGTTCACCTATGGAGAGACTGATAGGGCGTAGCGCGGGATTCGCGCTCACGGCAGCGAATAAAGCGGCTAATTTCTGGAAAGGATAGGGCTGGAGTTTTTCTAGATCGGGATTCATCTACTGAGTCTTAGTCGCGCAAAAAATAGCGCGCATTATAAGGGGCGGGCCAGTGTCAACCAAACAAAATCACAGTGTGTCGAATAAACCCGAGGTCGGCGCTGTTGCCGGTGTACTGAGCGGGGCATTGGTGTGGGGGCTGATCTGGTATCCCTATCGTATGTTGCAAGAGGCTGGCATCTCCGGGGGGGTGGCGACTTTACTCACCTTTCTGCTGGCGATGCTGTTCGGCTCGGCTTGGTTGCCGCGCTTACGTAAAGAGCTTCCTGGTATGGGTAGCTGGGGCTTGCTGCTGGTTGGCAGCGCGGGGGCGGCCAACTTTGGCTATGTATTGGCGATGTTGCACGGCGATGTGATGCGGGTGTTATTGTTGTTCTATTTGGCGCCATTGTGGACGGTGTTGTTGTCTTACTGGTTGCTGGGTGAGCGCCTGAATCGCTATGGTTATCTGGTCATCGCGCTGTCTTTGGGTGGCGCCTTTGTGATGTTGTGGGACCCTCAGCAGGGCTGGCCCTTGCCTCAGAATTTTTCGGAATGGATGGGTATGGCTGCAGGGATGTGTTTCGCCTTATCCAACGTGGTCTCACGTCGCGCCGCGCACATGAGTGTGGAGGCTAAGTCGCATAGCGTATGGCTGGGCACTGCTTTACTTACACTGCCTTTATTGTGGTTCCAAGGGGGCGCTTGGTCGGAGTTGCTGAGCATAGATTTTGAACACGGCGTGGTGTTGCTGATATTGGGGATGGTGATGTGTTCGGTCAGTTATGCCGTGCAATATGGTGTGACGCATCTGCATTCAAACCGGGCCATGCTGTTGTTCCTGTTTGAACTGGTCATCGCCGCGGTCTCTTCATATCTGTTAGCAGGTGAAGAGATGCAGTTGCGCGATTGGGGAGGTGCGGCACTGATTGTCTCTGCCAGCCTGTTGTCGGGAAAATTGCACGATGAGGGCGGTGAAGTATAGACTAGCCAGTCCATACAGGCTTGCGCCACGCTATGCCCTTGGTTGCATAGGTTTCGGGATATGAAAAACATACAAAAGGCCGTCGCAGTTTCCAAGCTGTTCGACAACACCGATACGGATGCGGTGTGGGCCAAGGTCGTATCCAATATTCGTCGCATCAGTCCCGATTACGATTTCACCCTGGTAGAAAAAGTTTATAAGGATGTGTTGCGCCTGTTTTACGGGCAATTTCCAGGCTATGCGCCTATCAAGACGCTGTACCACGATCTCTCACATACGCTGGAAGTATTCATGTGCGGGGTGAGGTTGATGCATGGTGTTCATTTGTCTGGCGAGCAACTCACGGATGAAGAATTGACGCTGGTCATGCTGGCGATTCTGATGCATGACATCGGTTATGCCCAGCGTCTGGGGGAGGAGAGTGGGACCGGTGCGCAGTTCACCCGTACTCATGTTCAACGCAGCGTGAAATTCATGAAGGCGTATTTCAATGAGCGCTTGCTGCCCTCGGATCTGCTGGTGAATATCACCGGCATGATACTGGGTACGGAACACTTCCGGCCTTTTGACCAGATTGATTTCAAGAGCGAGCGTACGCGAATGTTGGCGCGCATCGTGGCGACAGCAGACATCGTCGGTCAGATGGCTGATCGTAAATATCTTGAGAAACTGTTGTTCCTGTATCACGAGTTTAAGGAGGCTGGTTTTGGTAATTACCAGAACATGTTCGATCTATTACGCAAGACCGAAAGCTTCTATCAGGTCACGCGAGAGAAGTTGGATGGTGTGCTGGAAGGTACGTACAAGTGTTTGGAATATCACTTTGATGCGACCTTGGATGAACCGCGCAACCTGTATCAAGAATCCATAGAGCGCAACATCAGATATCTGTCCAAGGTGGTGGCGCAAGGTGAAGAGGAGATGCTCAATATGCTCAAGCGCAACAACATCGCCGAAGTCGCCGTCAGGATAGAACAGCTGGTTTAACTCGGACTTATCGCAATCATCTCGGGCATCCCCGGCGCTAAACCATTACACTCTCGTCCTCGCGCCCGTCTCGGGCGCCACTTAAAATATAAGCAAAGGTTGACGATGTACCCAGTCCACGATGTAGACGCCATATTATTATTATCCTTGTCCGTCGCCTCCAAACGGCGTCCTGCCGAATTGACGGAAGTGATTGCGGCGATTGAGTTAGCCGAGGTTCCGCTTCCTTCCGACATCAAGCTCTCCGATGCCTGCGCCAGACTTTCCGCCTATGGATTGATACTTGAGGTTGATGGTGGTTATGCCTTGTCTGCCGATGCACAGGCGATGATGGCCAGCCAGCGCAAGAACGACGACACCCCCAAGAAGATATATCGCCTCAAGGAGCACTTGGCTGATTATCACCTGCAGGGCGAGCACAAAGAGATTTATGTCAGTGCAGAGCAGATCGCTGCCGCCGTTAAATCTTACCGTGCCAGTAAAAAAGTAGAAGTTAAGAATATGCAGATTACCAAGCCTAAGCCCAAGCCGGTGTGGATTTCCAAAAAAGATCTAGTCAGAGGTGCGACCCTGCCACCATATAAACGACGCAAGGATTGATTGCGATGATAAATAACGACACTAAGAACGAGACCCGTGCCGGGCGATCTTTTGCCGGGTTGAATCTGGCACCTGCGCTGCAAGCGACCTTGCAGCAATTGGGTTATACGACCATGACGCCGATACAGGCCGAGAGTTTGCCCATCACGCTGGCAGGTCATGACCTTATTGCGCAGGCCAAGACCGGTAGCGGCAAGACTGCTGCGTTTGCTTTACCTTTGCTGACCAACCTTAATCCGCGCCGATTTGCCGTGCAGGCCATGGTGTTATGTCCCACTCGGGAGTTGGCGGATCAGGTCACTCAAGAGATACGCCGTTTGGCTCGCGCGGAAGACAACATTAAGGTGCTGACTTTGTGTGGGGGTTCCACCATGCGTCCACAAATTGCCAGTCTGGAGCACGGTGCACATATCGTGGTCGGTACACCCGGCCGCATCATGGATCATATCGAGCGCGGCACTTTGGACTTGGAAGCCTTGAATACACTTGTGCTGGACGAAGCGGACCGCATGCTGGATATGGGCTTCGTAGACGCCATGGCTTATGTCATCAAGCATTGCCCGCCTCGCCGTCAGACTATGTTGTTCTCCGCGACTTATCCTGTGGGTATAGAGCGACTGGCGCACCAATTCATGCATCAGCCGCAAGAAGTGAAGCTGCAGGAGCTACATGAAGAAAGCAAGATACGCCAGCGTTTCTACAAGATCGAGAACGACCAGCGTCTGGAGGCGGTTGCAAAGTTGTTGAAGCATTACCGTCCAGCCAGCACCTTGGCGTTCTGCAACACTAAGCAACAATGCCGCTCCTTGCTGGAGTTGTTGCATGCGCAAGGAATCAAAGCCTTGACGCTCAATGGTGACCTGGAGCAGCGCGAGCGCGATCAAGTTTTGATTCAGTTCGCGAATCGCAGTTGCTCGGTGCTGGTAGCGACTGATGTGGCAGCACGCGGTTTGGACATCGCACAGCTTGAGGCCGTCATCAACGTGGATGTCACGCCGGATTCGGAAGTTCATGTGCATCGTATCGGTCGTACAGGCCGTGCCGACCAGAATGGCTGGGCGTTGACGCTGTGCGGTCCTACCGACAGGCATCGTATCCTCACCATCGCCAAAATCATGCAGATAGAGCCCGAATGGCATGAGTTGGAAGAATTGCAAACCGAAGCAGAGTCACCGTTGGTTGCGCCCATGGTGACCCTGCAGATACTTGGTGGTCGCAAGGAGAAGATGCGTGCAGGTGACGTGCTGGGCGCATTGACTGCCGATGCGGGATATACCCGTGAGCAGATTGGTAAGATCAATGTGACCGAGTTCTCAACTTATGTTGCGGTAGCACGGGATATCGCCCATGAGGCCGTGCGTAAATTGAATGCGGGTAAGGTGAAGGGCAAGACTGTCAGGGTGCGAGCCTTATAAGTCACTATCCATAAGGAGTGCGAACATGAAGATGATCAGAGCCATACTCCATACGACTTTTATCAGCACAGACTTGGCGCGCTCGCGCGTTTTTTACGAAGGTCTGCTGGGCTTGCAGCCAGACCCTAAGCGACCACATATGAACTTCGAGGGTATGTGGTACGACGTTGCACCCGGGCAACAGATCCATCTCATGCTGCTCGCCAATCCTGAAGTAGGTCTGACTCGTCCCGAACACGGCGGACGTGATCGGCATGTGGCTTTCACTGCAACTGATCTCGACAAGCTAATACGCAGACTGGAAAAATCGGGGATCAGTTACACGCTCAGTCAGTCCGGACGCAGGGCTTTGTTTTGCCGTGATCCGGATGACAACGCACTTGAATTTATAGGACAAGATTAGGGCGCGGGATTCGGATAGCGTTTGTGTACCGACTCTATCTGTTCCAAGATTTCAGTTGAGAGTTGGATTTCAGCGCTGTCCAGATTCTCTTTCAATTGCGCCAAGCTGGTTGCACCCAAGATCACGCTACTAGTGAACCAGCGCGAGCGTACAAAGGCCAAGGCCATGTGTGCCGGGCTGATACCAGCTTTCTGCGCGATGCGCACATATTCTTTGGTCGCGGCAGGCACATTGATTTTGTTGTAGCGCTGACCAAAATTACTGAACAGATTGATGCGCCCGTGTGCTTGCGTATCAGCCACATACTTGCCACTCAGATGTCCGAAGGCTAAAGGACTGTAGGCCAATAGTCCGACATTTTCATGGTGGCAGACTTCCGCCAGGCCGGTTTCGAAAGTGCGATTCATCAGGTGATAGGCATTTTGTATCGATGTGACCGTGGGCAATCCCATTTCTTTGGCACAGCGAGTGAATTCACTCACTCCCCAAGGCGTCTCGTTACTCAGGCCTATGTATCTGACTTTGCCAGACTTGACTAGATCGGCAAGTGCTTCGAGTTGTGTTCCGATAGGCTCGCTCTGATGTTCCAGGCTGAGGTCGTAACTGGTGCCGCCAAACATGGGCACATAACGGTCTGGCCAATGAATTTGATAGAGGTCCAAATAGTCGGTTTGCAAACGGCGCAAACTACCATCTATCGCCTGCTGTAGATTTTCACGATTGATGCGGGGGCCATTGCGTATCCATGCAAAGCCGCGCGACGGACCGGTGATTTTGCTTGCAACGACGAGGCGATCTCGTTGTTGCCTTTTTAACCACGAGCCCACATAACTCTCGGTGCGCCCTTGAGTTTCGGCACGTGGCGCGACGGGATACATCTCGGCTGTATCAATGAAGTTCACACCATGTGCGACAGCCAAATCCAGTTGCGCATGGGCTTCTGCTTCACTATTTTGTTCCCCGAAGGTCATTGTTCCCAGACCTAGCTCGGAGATTTTTAAATCGCTGGAGCCTAATTGATTTTTTTTCATGCGACTTACCTCATGGATCGAGCTTTATATTTTATAGCTAAAGTTTTTCTCGAGTTGTTGAAATATTTAAAAATTCCAATCTGCACGACTGCAGGATATCTATTTATCAAGCATATTTCTTTCAAACTAGCGTTTGAAGCGACCTTGCGCAAACACTGATAGCATATCGGGCGGTGAGTGCTATGTTACGATTTGCGTCATGAAGACTCCCGTATTATTCATCTCTCATGGTGCGCCCACCCTGCCTTTGCAGCCCGGCGATACTGGCCAGTCATGGTCGGAATTAGGTCGCCGCATTCCCAAACCAGCATCGATTTTATCCATATCGGCGCATTGGGAGACAGTAGTCCCCACTCTTAGTCTGGCTGGAAATCCGGCGACCATACATGATTTCAGCGGATTTCCGGAAGAGCTGTATCGCTTGCTATATCCGGCGCCGGGCGCGCCTGAGTTGGCAAGGGCTGCTGCAAATCTGTTCACACAATCAGGTATCGATGCTGAGTTCGACAATATCCGGGGTTTGGATCATGGCAGTTGGGTGCCGTTGACCTTTCTTTATCCGCACGCCGATGTGCCGGTGACACAATTGTCGTTGCAGCCCGGGCGCGATCCGGCATGGCACTACGCGCTGGGACGTGCACTCGCACCTTTGCGTGAACAAGGTGTTTTGATAATGGCCAGCGGATCCATCACACATAATCTGCGTGCCTTGTTCTCACATCCCCAAAGTGCGCCGGTGCCCAGTTGGGTGAGCGAATTTTGCGATTGGATGGCGGATAAAATCGCTGCGTGCGATATCGAGTCCTTGCTGGCTTACCGTGAACGAGCACCGCATGCAGCGCTCAATCACCCCACAGACGAACATTTGTTGCCATTTTTTGTCGCGCTCGGTGCCGCTGGTGTTGAATATCAGAGTCAGCATCTGAATCAAGTTATGACCTATGGTTTCCTCGCCATGGATAGCTGGCGATTCGATTGAATCGGGGGTCATTGCAGCCGTGGCGGGGGACAGTCGGGCGGTTTGCGGGTAGAATGGAGCGACTATAATTTCAAAGTTCGTATAAGGCGTATTTCCTCATGAGTAATCCCAAGAAGCCCGTATCAGCCACTTTCGTTCGTTCCGCACAACTAAATTTCGAACAACTCATCAGTAATCACTTGTTGTACACCGAGTGCAAGCTGGCCAAGAATGCGACCGGCCGTGATTGGTACGATGCCTCCGCGCATGCGATACGTGACCACCTGAGCGAAAAACTGTCTGCCACCACGGACAAGAATTACGCGGATGATTCCAAGCGTGTCTACTATCTGTCACTGGAGTTTTTGATCGGGCGTACTTTGTCCAATGCGACCCTGAATCTGGGCGTGCAAGCCGAGTTGAGCGAAGGTCTGCAAGCTTTGGGTCAGGATATCGAGAACATCGAAGAGATGGAGGTTGATGCAGCATTGGGTAACGGTGGTTTGGGCCGTTTGGCAGCATGCTTCTTAGACTCAATGGCGACACTCGATGTGCCTGGTATGGGTTATGGAATACGTTACGAATACGGTATGTTCAATCAGCGTATCGAGAGCGGTCAGCAGGTGGAATATCCAGACAATTGGTTACGTTATGGCAATCCCTGGGAATATCAGCGTCCCGAACGTCTCTATCCTGTAAGGTTCAAGGGCCATGTGGTCAATATTCCGGCTGGTCGCGGTAAGGAAGATGAGCATCGTTGGGTGGATACAGAGACGGTGATGGGCATGGCATATGACGTGCCTATCCCGGGCTATGATACTGAGACGGTCAACAATCTGCGTTTGTGGGCGGCCAAAGCGCCTCGCGAGTTCGATCTGGAGTCCTTCAATGCGGGTGACTACATCGGCGCGGTACAGGAAAAAGAAGTCATTGAGAGTCTGTCCAAAGTCTTGTATCCAAATGATAGTTCAGCCAATGGTAAAGAATTGCGCCTCAAGCAGGAATACTTTTTTGTTTCTGCTTCTATACAAGACATCCTGCATCGTTATCTAAGTAAGCATAGCGATCTGACTAAGTTGCATGAAAAGGTTGCGATACAACTTAACGACACCCATCCTGCGATTGCAGTGGCTGAGTTGATGTATCAATTGATGGATGTTCATCATCTGGAGTGGGATTCGGCTTGGAGTATCACTACCAAAGTGTTCGCATATACCAATCACACTCTGATGCCGGAAGCATTGGAAACTTGGGCAGTCGCCAAGTTTGAACGCGTCTTGCCACGTCATTTGCAAATCATCTATCAGATCAATCAGCAGTTCTTGGAGCAAGTGAATCATCAGTTTCCCGGCGATACTGATTTGTTGCGTCGTGTTTCTATCATCGATGAGAGTAATAATAGGCGTGTACGTATGGCTTATCTGGCCATCGTCGGTAGTCATACTGTGAACGGTGTGGCGGCGATCCACAGCGAGTTGTTAAAGACGACTTTGTTTAGCGACTTCAATCGCATCTATCCCAACAAGTTCATCAACGTGACCAATGGCATCACACCGCGTCGTTGGTTGAATCAGGCTAATCCGCGTTTGGCGGAACTGATTGCTTCCCGCATAGGCAATGATTTTGTGCATGATTTGGATCAGTTGCAGAAACTCGTTCCTGCGGCTAAGGATGCTGCGTTCCGCAAGCAATTCCGGGATGTGAAGCAAGCCAATAAGGTGCGTCTGGCTAAGATCATCAAAGACAAGGTTGGTATCACAGTAAATGTGAACTCCTTATTCGACGTTCAGATTAAGCGTATCCATGAGTACAAGCGACAATTGCTGAATGTATTGCACGTCATCACCATGTATAACCGTATCCGTGCGGGGCAAACGCAGGACTTTACGCCGCGTACCGTGATCTTTGCAGGTAAGGCCGCACCCGGATACAAAGTTGCAAAGCAGATCATTCGTCTGATTAATGATGTGGCGAACATTATTAATAACGACCCGGCTGTGGGCGATTTGCTCAAGGTTGTCTTCTACCCCAACTACGATGTGTCATCAGCGGAGAAACTGTTCCCGGCAAGTGATCTGTCTGAACAGATATCTACTGCCGGTACCGAAGCTTCCGGTACCGGCAATATGAAGATGGCATTGAATGGCGCGCTTACTATAGGTACGCTGGACGGTGCGAACATCGAAATCGGCGAAGAAGTGGGTTCCGACAATATCTTTATTTTTGGTTTGACGACGCCGCAAGTGGCTGAACTTCGCGCACGTGGTTACAACCCGCGTGATTACTACAACGGCAACGCAGAGTTGCGTCAGGTGCTGGAGATGATAGGCAATGGCTTCTTCTGTGTGGAAGAGCCTGATCGTTATCGTGGCCTGTATGACATCCTGACCTGTAACGGTGATCACTATATGTTGCAGGCAGACTATGCTAGCTATGTTGCGAAGCAGGAAGAGGTTAGTGCGGTTTACCGCGATCAGGAAGAATGGACACGTCGTGCCATTCTGAACGTGGCGCGCATGGGCAAATTCTCAAGTGATCGCACCATACGTGAATACGCCGACAGGGTTTGGAAGGTCAAGCACACACTCCCCAAAAAATAATATCGGTCTGAAGCTATGAGTCTCATACTAGCCGGTGATATCGGTGGAACCAAGACCCGCCTCGCTTTGGTGGCGGTTGCGGGTACGCAGATCGAGATACATAGCGAGTGCACCTATGCCAGCAAGGATTTCGCGCAATTCGATATCCTGTTGGCTTCTTTTTTGGCGGGCGTGGACAGCGCAGTACATGCGGCTTTCGGTATTGCTGGGCCGATACAGGGCAGGGCGGTGCGCACCACTAATCTACCTTGGCATATCGACGCCGACGTATTGCAACAACGGTTTGGTTTTCTTTCCTGCAGTTTGCTAAATGATCTGGAAGCGACAGCTTATGGCCTGCCTGCGCTGGGGGAGCATGACCTGCTGATCCTGCAAGTGGGAAATGCGCAGGCCGTCGGCAATGCCGCAGTGATTGCTGCAGGCACAGGCTTGGGTGAGGCAGGTTTGTATTGGGATGGTATGCAGTACCAGCCTTTTGCGACCGAAGGTGGGCACACCAGCTTTGCCGCCAGCGATGAGCTGGAATTTGCTTTGTTGCGATATCTTCAGCAACGCCATGAACATGTCAGTTGGGAGCGAGTGGTGTCCGGTATGGGCATTGTCACGCTGCACGAATTCCTGTGTGACTATCGCAACACACCTGTGCCCATTGCACTGGCAGCGCGTATGCGCGAGGGAGATCCTGCTGCCGTAATCGCGCAGGCGGCCGCAGATGCGTCAGATGATATTTGTGTGGAGACCATGCAACGTTTTGTTCGTCTCTATGGGGCGGAAGCAGGGAATTTGGCGCTCAAGGTGATGAGTCGAGGTGGGTTGTATCTGGGTGGCGGTATAGCCCCTAAGATATTGCCAATGTTGCAGGCTGGCGAATTTTTGGAGGCCATGCTGAGCAAAGGGCGTATGCGACCTTTGCTGGAAGCCATGCCAATCAAAGTAATACTGAATGATAGAGCGGCATTGTTCGGCCCAGCTTTATATGCTGCACGAATGATGACCCGCCGTAACTAGGGGGAATGGTGATGGCTAAGATGAAAGTACTGTTTGCAACTTCAGAAGTCGCACCCTTGATCAAGACAGGTGGTTTGGCTGATGTGAGCGGAGCTTTACCCGCTGCGTTACGCGAATTGGGTATAGATGTGCGCGTGTTGTTACCGGGTTATCCGGTGGTGATGCAGCAATGCGGGTCCTTCGATGTGGTCGCGACCTTTGCGAATTTGGTTGGCTTTCCCGTGTCCAGACTGTTGTCTGGAAAGATGGAAAACGATGTGCCTTTGTTTGTACTGGATTGTCCGGCGCTCTACCAACGCGAGGGCGGACCCTATCAGGATGCTTCCGGCAATGACTACAGTGATAATGCACTCCGATTTGGTTTGCTTTCTAAGGTCGCAGCGCTGTTGGCGGGACGTGCAACGCCTTTGGCTTGGCATCCGAATATCGTAAATTGCAACGACTGGCAGACTGGACTTACCCCGGCTTATTTGAAGTTCACACCTGGCGGTGCGCGCAGTGTCATCACCATACATAATCTGGCGTTTCAAGGTAATTTCCCGTCTACTTACGTGCATGCATTGGGTTTGCCAGACTATAGTTACCAGCTACAGGGGCTTGAATTTCATGGCCATCTGTCCTTCCTTAAAGCGGGTCTTCAATATGCTGACCATATCACGACCGTTAGCCCCAACTATGCCCAAGAGATACAGGGCGAGGAGCTGGGCTTTGGCATGCAGGGGCTGCTGCAATTCCGCAAGGATGAGCTGACAGGGATATTGAATGGTCTCGATATCGATGAATGGAATCCTGCGACCGATCCGCATCTGGCCAAGCGATATCAAGTTAGGGATATGACGGGTAAGGCAGTCAATAAAGCTGAATTGCAAAAAGAGATGGGATTGAAGCAAGAGGCAGATGTACCTTTGTTGGGGGTCGTCAGTCGACTCACTCACCAGAAGGGTCTGGATTTGTTGTTGGAGATTGCACCGCGTCTGATGGAGTTACCCGCACAGCTGGTGATTTTGGGTAGTGGTGATGTGACGATGCAGAACGCAGCGAAAGAGTTGGCGTATCGCTATCCCGGCCAGATTGCAGTAAAAATCGGCTATAGCGAACCGCTTTCACATCAGATAGAAGCTGGGGCGGATATGTTTATCATGCCATCTCGTTTTGAGCCGTGCGGTTTGAATCAGATGTACAGCCAGCGTTACGGCACACCGCCGGTCGTGCATGCCACTGGCGGCTTGAGTGATTCGGTTCGGGATTGCACGCCGCAATCTTTGGCGGATGGCTCGGCCAGTGGTTTCGTGTTTTCTGGAATGACGGCGAATAATCTTTACAAAACCATACAACGTGCAGTCAGGCTTTATGGCGTTCCCAAAGAATGGCAGATGTTGCGCAAGAACTGCATGTCCAAGGATTTTAGTTGGGAGCTGAGTGCCAAAGCTTATATAGAGGTTTATCGTAAGGTTTTAGGTCGTTGAGGCCCCGCTACATAACGTAGTATCACTCCGGCGCAGTGCTAATGTTAAATACAGGTTCCCAGTGACGCCTGAATCCAGTAAAGTAAACACCCGTTTCCTATTATAAGAGCTAAAAATGAGCGTTAAAGGACAGCAGTTACAAGATCCATTTTTGAACGCCTTGCGTAAAGAGCACGTGCAAGTCGGTATCTATCTGGTCAATGGTATTAAATTACAAGGCCAAATCGAATCTTTCGACCAATATGTCGTTTTGCTTAAAAACACCGTCACCCAAATGGTTTACAAGCACGCGATTTCCACCATAGTCCCTGCACGCGCCGTTACGATCCCGGTCGACGACACTAACGACTGATGCAAGAAACTTCACCCGGTTCCGAGTCGGCCATCTTGGTCAGCATAGACTTGGGCGATGCTGATTATCACGAAAGTTTACAAGAATTACGTTTGCTCGCCGAAACGGCGGGCGTGCGTACCTTGGCGACGATAGAAGCCAAACGCCAGCGTCCGGATGCCGCCTTGTTTGCCGGTAGTGGCAAGGTTAAGCAGATTGCGGAGATGGTAGAGCAGTTAGAAGTGCCGCTGGTGATCTTCAATCATGAGCTTAGTCCGGCACAGATGCGCAATCTGACGTTGCATTTGAACACGCGAGTCATAGATCGCACCATGCTGATACTTGATATCTTTGCGCAAAGAGCGAAGAGTCATGAGGGTAAGGTGCAGGTCGAGTTGGCTCAACTCAAATATTTGTCCACCCGTCTGGTCGGCCAAAATGGCGACATGGGGCAACAGAAGTTTGCGGTAGGTGCGCGAGGACCGGGTGAGACCCAGTTGGAGTTGGATAGGCGCAAGCTCGATAAGCGTGTGCATCTACTCAAAGAGCGGCTGGTCAAGCTGAAAAGCCAGCGTGATTTGATGCGGCGCTCGCGTAATCGTTCTGATGTGTTGTCGGTGTCCATTGTGGGTTATACCAACGCGGGCAAGTCCACATTGTTTAATCGTCTGACCAAGGCCAATGTGTATGTGGCAAATCAGTTGTTCGCCACGCTGGATACTACTTCGCGCCGGATGTATGCGGAAGGTGAAGGCGAGATTGTGGTGTCGGATACGGTGGGTTTCATACGCCATTTGCCGCACGGTTTGGTGGCTGCCTTCCGCAGTACCTTGGAAGAAACTATCCAAGCCGATGTGCTGCTGCATGTTGTGGACATCAGCAATCCTAATCATGACGATCAGATTGCCGAAGTGAATAAGGTGTTGGGCGAGATCGATGCGGGGGATATTCCGCAGATATTGGTGTACAACAAAATCGACGTTTCGGGCGAGACTGCGGGTGTGGAACGTGACGAGTGTGATAGAATCTCGCGCGTTTTTTTGAGTGCCGTAAGTGGTGCCGGGATAGAAGACCTGCGCCAGACTTTGCTGGAAATTCGGGCCGCGCGACAAGCATCGGCTGTCATTGAAAAACAACTTAAACAAGCGAGAGAGACATGGGATTGAATGATCCGCAGTGGGGCAATAAGAATAACGGTGGCCCGCCAGACTTGGAAGAATTGTTGCGTAAATTGAACGCCAAGGTCGCCGCCATGATCGGTGGCAAAAATAATGGCGGTAAGGGTGGTAATAGTGGCGAGGCTACGCCAAAAATTGGCGGCGGTTTAGGTTTGGTCGCTATCATCGCGGTACTAATTTGGATGGCTAGCGGCTTCTATATCGTCGATGCGAGTCAGCGCGGCGTGGTGCTACGTTTTGGTAAGCAGGTCGAGACTACCGAGCCTGGTCCGCGTTGGCATTTTCCTTTCCCAATTGAATCGGTCGAAATTGTCAACCTCAGTCAGGTGCGTACCGTGGAGGTGGGCTACCGTGATAGCGTAAAGAACAAGATGTTGAAAGAATCGCTGATGTTGACGGATGACGAAAACATTATTGATATCCAGTTTGCTGTTCAGTACTTCTTGCGTGATCCTGGTGAGTACTTGTTCAATAACCGTAATCCGGACGAGAACGTGCGTCAGGCGGCAGAGACCGCGATACGTGAAGTGGTCGGCAAGAGCAAGATGGACTTTGTGTTGTACGAAGGCCGTGAGCAAGTGGCGGCGTCAGCGACCAAGTTGATCCAAGATATTCTTGATAGATACAAGTCAGGCATCGTGGTCAGCAAGTTAACCATGCAGAACGCACAGCCCCCCGAGCAGGTGCAAGCCGCTTTTGATGATGCGGTTAAAGCCGGTCAGGATAAGGAGCGCCAAAAGAACGAAGGCCAGTCCTATGCCAACGATGTGGTGCCACGCGCCCAGGGTGCGGCAGCTCGTCTGATCCAAGAGTCCGAGGGTTACAAGCAGAGTGTGATAGCAAATGCGGAAGGTGATGCAAGTCGCTTTAAGCAGGTTTTGGTGGAGTATGAAAAAGCTCCCGCAGTGACACGTGAACGTATGTATATCGACATGATGCAGCAGGTGATGGGCAACGTAAGCAAGGTGTTGGTCGATCAGAAGAACGGCAACAGCATGTTATATCTGCCATTGGATAAGCTCATCGACGCAAGTCGTGCCGGGGATGCTGTCGCAGCGACTAATGCGATGGCCAAGCCGGATGTGGGCACTTCGCAAAGCAATGACAACGATGCTGCACAACGTGCTCGCGATTCATTGCTCAGCCGTGATCGGGAGGCAAGATGAAAACCAATGTAGCAAATATCTTGATCGGTGCGGTGCTCGTACTGATCCTTATGAGTCTAAGTATGTTCATCGTGGATCAGCGCCAAACTGCCATTGTGTTGCAATTGGGCGAGATGGTGCGTGTGGAGTCTACGCCAGGGCTGAAGTGGAAAATCCCTTTGATGCAGAACGTGCGCTTCTTTGATTCTCGCATTCTGACTTTGGATGCAGGGGAACCCGAGCGCTTCATTACTGCCGAGAAAAAGAACGTGTTAGTCGACTCTTTCGTCAAATGGCGCATCGTTGATGTGAAACAGTATTACATCAGTGTGGGCGGGGATGAGATGCGTGCCAGCACGCGTTTGTTGCAAACAGTTAATTCCAGCATGCGTGAAGAATTCGGTAAGCGCAGCATACATGACGTGGTATCAGGTGAGCGCGATCAAATCATGGACGTGTTGCGCGAAAAGACTGATGCAGATGCGCGCAAGATTGGTGTGCAGGTGCTGGATGTACGCTTGAAGCGCGTTGACTTCCCACCTGAGATCAGTGACTCCGTCTATCGTCGTATGGACGCAGAACGTAAGCGTGTAGCGAATGAGTTGCGTGCTTCTGGTGCGGCCGAAGGTGAAAAAATCCGCGCTGATGCGGACAAGCAGCGTGAAGTGATTTTGGCGCAGGCATATCGTGATGCGCAGAAGACCAAGGGTGAAGGTGATGCAAAAGCTGCTGCCATCTACGCAGCCGCTTTTGGTCGCAATGCCGAGTTCTACTCTTTTTACCGCAGTTTAGAAGCCTACAAACGCAGCTTCAAAGACAAGAGTGATGTGATGGTGTTGGATCCTAGCTCGGCTTTCTTCAAGTACTTGAAGGGCGCTAGCAAGGCGGGTAAATAAGTAGTTACCGACACAATAGCGTGTCTGTGTTGAACGGAAAATAATTAGAGAACGTGTAATGCAAAACTGGCTGCTTCCTGAATATATACAAGACATGCTGCCCGACGAAGCTTGGCGTGTAGAACAGATACGCGCACAAGTGCTGGATAGTATGCGCAAGGCTGGTTATCAGCTGGTAGCACCACCACTGTTGGAGTACGCAGAGTCATTATTGATTGCGGGCAGCAATGATATGGATCTGCGCACTTTCAAATTGGTAGACCAACTCGGCGGTCGTACATTGGCCGTGCGTGCAGACATCACGCCACAAGTCGCACGTATCGATGCGCACCTGCTCAATCGTCAAGGTATTACACGTTTGTGTTACGCGGGGAGTGTGTTGCACACACAACCCATAGGGTTGACACGCACACGTGAATTGATGCAAATCGGCGCGGAGTTATACGGGCACAGTGGTTTGGATAGTGACTTGGAGATTCAACGTTTGATGTTGGAGTCCCTGTCTATGCTGGGTATCAAACAGGTGCATTTGGATCTGGGGCATGTGGCGGTGTTCCGCGCATTGGCACAACATGCGAATATCTCTGATGGCCTGGAGTCTGCGTTGTTTGCGGCACTACAAAGCAAAGATGTAGCGAAGCTGGAGTCTCTGGTTACGGATTTGGATGGCAAAGTTGCGAAGGCCATTTTGGCATTGCCAACCTTGTATGGCGACTGCGATGAAGTGATATCACGTGCACGCAAAATATTGCCTGACCATGACGCGATACGTGCTGCTTTGGACGATTTGTCTACTGTAAGCAAACAGTTGCAGCCCTTGGTCTCCTGTGTGGGGATAGATTTGGCAGATTTGCGTGGTTATCACTATCACACTGGTATGGTGTTCGCTGCTTATCATGCAGGGAGTCATGATGCCATCGCGCTGGGTGGGCGTTATGACGATTTGGGCTCAAGTTTCGGCCGCGCACGCGCTGCCACGGGATTCAGTATGGATCTTCGTCAGTTGCATAGTTTGCTGCCGGCGCAACCGCTCAAGCAAGGCATCTACGCACCACACCTGAAAGATGTGGCTTTGCAAGATAAGATCAAGCAGCTTAGGGCCGCGGGTGACATTGTGGTGGTCGACTTGGCGGGTGATAAATCGCACCGTGCTGAATTGCAATGCGACCGGGAACTGGTCATGCGTGACGGTGTTTGGTTGGTAGTGGCGATCTAGATCGCGGGGATTAATTTCTAATTGGAATCTTTGTAATGGCTAAGAACGTAGTAGTGATAGGCACCCAGTGGGGCGACGAAGGCAAGGGCAAAATCGTTGATTGGTTAACCGATCACGCACATGGCGTGGTGCGTTTTCAGGGCGGCCATAACGCCGGACATACCTTGGTAATCGGCGGCAAGAAGACCGTGCTGCATCTCATTCCTTCAGGTATCTTGCGTGACCACGTGATGTGCTACATCGGCAACGGTGTGGTGCTGTCTCCTAAGGCACTGCTCAAGGAAATGGACGAGTTGCAGGCTGCTGGTATCGATGTCTACAGCCGTTTAAAAGTCTCTGAAGCTTGCCCTTTGATCCTGCCTTACCATGAAGCAATCGACAAGGCGCGCGAACTGGCAAAAGGCGATGCCAAAATCGGTACTACCGGCCGTGGTATCGGCCCGGCTTACGAGGATAAGGTCGCACGTCGTGCCATCCGTTTGCAGGACATCTTTTTCCGCGAGCGCTTCGCTGCCAAATTGGGTGAGGTGTTGGATTATCACAACTTTGTGCTAAAGAACTACTTCCATGCACCTACAGTAGATTTCCAGCAGACTTTGGATGAGACGCTGGCCTTCGCTGAACGCATCAAGCCGCTGGTGATGGATGTGCCGCGTGCGCTCTATGAAGAACATCAGGCCGGTCATGGTTTGTTGTTTGAAGGTGCGCAAGGTGCACTGCTAGACATCGATCACGGTACCTATCCATACGTTACTTCCAGTAACTGTATCGCCGGTGCGGCATCAGCTGGCGCGGGTGTGGGACCGCAGATGCTCAACTATGTGTTGGGTATTACCAAGGCATATACCACGCGGGTGGGTTCGGGTCCGTTCCCGACTGAGTTGTATGACGCAGTCGATAAGCGCGATCCTATTGGTGAAGGTTTGGCCAAGCGTGGTCACGAATTCGGTTCTACTACTGGCCGTGCACGTCGCTGCGGTTGGTTCGATGCGGCTGCATTGAAGCGCTCCATACAGATCAATGGTGTGTCTGGTCTGTGTGTGACCAAGTTGGACGTGATGGATGGTATGGAAGTGGTGCGCTTGGGCGTAGGCTACCGTATTAATGGTGTGGAGAGTGATATCCTGCCAGTCGGGGCTGATGCTTTGAATGATTGTGCGGCGATTTATGAAGACATGCCGGGCTGGAGTCAAAGCACCTTGGGTGTGCAGCGTTACGAGGAGTTGCCCCAAGCTGCGCGTAACTATTTGGAGCGCATCGCTCAAGTATGTGGGGTTCCAGTGGATATGGTCTCAACAGGACCTGATCGTGACGAGACCATCGTACTGCGCCATCCATTTGAGTAAGTCAGTTCGTTAAATTTATGGTGCGTTTGGATTGCCAAATTAAACAACTTACACGCTCGTCTCTTTGACAGGCCGCGCATCTTTGTGTATACAACCCGCTTGACCTTCCCCCGGTTTTTCGTCTTCCAAGGGACCGGTTTCATGTTGCCAGTTTTTCCGGTGGCTGGCGGATAAGCCAGTCCTCCAGGAAGCGTTGCGGTGATTTGTATCCAACTGTCGAGTGCAGCCGCCTGCGGTTGTAAAACACCTCGATGTATTCGAATGCCATCACCTTGATCTTTTCTAGCGTCCCGAAGCGTTCACTATATACCCGCTCGTTCTTGAAGCTGTCAAACCAACTTTCCGTTGGCGCGTTGTCCCAGCGATTGCCCTTGCGACTCATCGAACAGAGCATGCCATACTCCTTGAGCTTGGCTTGGAATAC
>DAIDMQ010000035.1 GCA_027448945.1 Gallionellaceae bacterium | reverse complement strand
GCCGGTGTCCATACCGCTCTTTTCCATCGTGGCAATATCGGCTTCTGCCACACCACCTTGTTTGCATGCTTCGATGAAAGCGGCGAGGGCAGGGTTGTTCTGTGCAGCATGTGTGGCCAGCGGATGTTCGGCGGCGACGGCGACAAAAGTCACCCCCATGATAGTGTCGGCACGGGTGGTATAGACCCACAACTTTTCATCGTTGCCATGCGGGAAGGCAAAACGCACGCCGTAGCTCTTGCCTATCCAGTTGGCTTGCATGGTCTTCACCTGCTCGGGCCAGCCATCCAGCGTATCCAGATCATCCAGCAACTCGTCCGCGTATTGCGTGATGCGGAAGAAGTACATCGGGATCTCGCGCTTTTCCACCAGCGCGCCGGAGCGCCAACCGCGTCCGTCTATGACTTGCTCATTCGCCAACACCGTGTTGTCCACCGGGTCCCAGTTCACGGTGGAAGTCTTTTTGTAGATCACACCCTTCTCGAACAAGCGCGTGAACAACCATTGCTCCCAGCGGTAATACTCCGGTGTGCAGGTCTTCACTTCGCGTGACCAATCGATGCCCAGACCCAGCGACTTGAGCTGCTGCTTCATGTACTCGATGTTGGAATAGGTCCACTCGGCGGGCGGCACATTGTTCGCCATCGCGGCATTCTCCGCAGGCAGACCGAAGGCATCCCAGCCCATCGGTTGCATGACGTTAAAACCCTTCATGCGGTGATAGCGACTGAGCACATCGCCTATGGTGTAGTTGCGCACATGGCCCATGTGCAACTTGCCTGAAGGGTAGGGGAACATCGACAGGCAATAATACTTGGGCTTGTCGCTCACTTCTGCCGCGCGAAAGACTAGGCTTGTTTCCCAATCTTGTTGGGCTTGTTTCTCGATGGAATCTGGGTGGTAATTGGCTTGCATGCGTGATTATTCTGTTAGGCTAAGTGTATGGCATTATAACGGGACAGCCCCGCCCTCGCTCAGCTTCATACATCCATAACCAGGAGTACAGAATGAAGACATTCCCCAAACTCGCGATAGCTATTTGCCTCGCTTTATTCTCTACTACGCTATACGCCGTCACACCCGATGTTTCGGTGCAAGGCGTCAAGATGCCGGCTTGGTTGCAACGCGACGGTAGACCTTATCCATTAACAGTAGGCATGCAGCTACAAAACGATGACCAGATTTTCACCGGCGGCAACTCTCGCGTTTTGCTACAAACTGCCGATGGCAGCACCATCAAACTAGGCGAAAACGCCGCATTTGCAGTTTCCAATCTCACCCCGCCGCAGGAGAAAAATGGTTTTTTCACTGCCTTGCTGAATATTGCCAAAGGCGCTTTCCGTTTCACGACCGCGCTCGCTAACAAACACAAACCACGTGATGTCACGATTAAAATTGCCGACGCAACCATCGGTGTGCGCGGCACAGACGTTTGGGGTAAAGACGGTGACGACCGCAGAGTCGTGGTGTTGATCGAGGGCAAGATTTCTGTCGTCGGCGCAGACCGGACCGAATTCACCATGGACCAAGCGCTGTCGGTTTACGAGATGCCCAAGGGTGTAGCGGCCAAGCCGGTGGTCCCTGTAGATCCCGTTCAACTAAGCAAATGGGCGCAAGAAACTGAGATCGCCCCGGGCAGCGGCGCAACCAATGCGGGCGGCAAGTGGAAGATTGTCTTGCTGGCAGCCCCAACCGAGGCTGCCATTTTGGGCGCTTACGACCAATGGCGTAATGCCGGCTATGCCGTGCGCATCCTGCCCGTGAACGGCGCAAATGGCCGAGAATATCAGTTGCGTATCACCCAAATTGCAAGCCAAATCGAAGCCGACGCACTCGCCAAATCTTTGACTGGCAAATTTGGTGCGGCGAACCCCAAGGTCACACGCTAATTACAGCAAAGGAAAACCTCTGCTAGAATCGCGGTTTATAACAATTTTTAATTCAACTCTGAGGAGATTCAAACTATGTCCAGCAAGCATCCAGTCATCGCCGTAACCGGCTCTTCCGGTGCGGGTACAACAACCGTTAAGCGCGCCTTCGAAAACATCTTCCGTCGTGAAACCATCAAGGCTGCGGTTATCGAAGGTGACAGTCTGCATAGTTTGGATCGTATGGCTTTCCGCGCTGCCGCTGCAGAAGCCGCAAAGAACGGCCACAACACATTCAGCCACTTTGGCCCGGAAGCGAACCACTTCGACAAAATCGAACAGATGTTCAAGCAATACGGCGATACCGGTATGTGCAAACGTCGTTACTACGTACACAGCGAGCCGGAAGCCGTTGAGCACAACAAGCACTTCGGTCTGACTAATCTGACTCCAGGCGTATTCACCCCTTGGGAAGATATCGAAGCCGGTTCCGACCTGTTGTTCTACGAAGGTCTGCACGGTTTGGCCAAGGATGAGAAGCAAGGAATCGACGCGGGTCGTTTCGTTGACTTGGCAATCGGTGTTGTGCCAGTTGTTAACCTGGAATGGATCCAGAAGATACACCGCGACAAAGCAGAACGCGGCTACTCGGCAGAAGCGACTGTAGACACCATCATGCGTCGTATGCCCGACTACATTAACTACATCACCCCGCAGTTCACCAACACGCACATCAACTTCCAGCGTGTGGCGACTGTAGACACATCCAATCCTTTCATCGCGCGCGACATCCCCACGCCTGACGAAAGCTTTGTCGTGATCCGCTTCCGCAGCCCCAAGGGCGTTGACTTCCCTTACATGCTGAGCATGATCCCCAATTCCTTCATGTCTCGTGCAAACACACTGGTCGTTCCTGGCGGCAAGATGAGCCACGCGATGGAAGTGATCTTGGCACCAATCATGCACGACATGATTGCGAACAAGAAGAAGTAAGCAACACTCACGAAGTCCATCTCGTGTAACGGGGTGATCGCAGCGATGCGGTCACCCCGTTTTGTTTGCGGCTGTTGAATTAAAGCTGCTGATAGAGATATTTTTGAAATCCGGCGAATACGCGGCCTATCTCCTCGGGTCTGCCCAGATCAGCCACGGCCTCCGCAATGGAGTCGTGATATTTGAGCAACAACAGCGGTCGCAGTTTCTCCTGATCCAACTCTTCCACACCATCTTGCACATAATGGCCCAACACGAATTCCAGGAACGCCTGCTGTTTACCGTTGAAGGCCGTGTTGATGCAAGCCGCCGCATGCGTAGCGCGCACCTCGCGACTGATGGGTTCTTGGGCGAATGCCACAAAAGCCAGTACGTCATACAAATCGCTATTTTCAGCATCAATGATTTTCTGCATCTCGGACAGTTGATCTTTGCCGAAGCCGCTCTCACTCAAGCCTGCCAGCAACTTCTTGCGCGTGTCCGGCATGCTCCAGATTGTGCACAACTCATCTTCGTCACTGAAGAACTCGGGCAATTTTCCAAACAACATCGTCAGAAATGCGGCTGCTGAAAGTGGCTTACCATCCTGCCCCCAGAAGGTTGTCACCGAGATGTGTTTAATATTGCGCAGCTTGCCGTCTGCCAGCTTCACACGCGCTTTCACACGCTCACACTCACAGGGTTGTTGGCCGCAAACAGGGCAGGGCGCTCGCCCGCAGACACAAGGCTGCTGACCGCATACATAGCAAGTGGGTACTGGCTCACGCAAACAGGTGCAGGGGTAATGGCCGCATTTATCGCAGATCGCAGGGGTATCGACTGGACCATCCCAATCCGCATCATTGAAGCGCTCATGCGCCCTGACAAAATCGTAAATGGTAAAGTAATCTTTGCCGTCGTACAGACGTGTGCCGCGTCCTATGATCTGCTTGAATTCGATCATGGAATTCACGGGTCGCATCAGCACGATGTTGCGCACATTGCGCGCATCGACCCCGGTGGAAAGTTTTTGCGACGTTGTAAGTATGGTCGGGATGTTCTTCTCGTTGTCTTGGAACTCGCGCAGATATTGCTCGCCGCGTTCACCGTCATCGGCTGTCACCCGCACACAATAATCAGTATTGCTGCTCGTTTTAGTCTGATTGATCAAATCCCGTACCAGTGCGGCATGCGCCTGATTGGCACAAAACACCAAGGTCTTCTCACGCTGATCTATCTGCTTCATGAATTGCTGCACGCGATACAGTTCCCGCTCCTCGATCACAATGCTGCGATTGAAATCTCCCTCCTCGAAGCGCGTCCCCGCCTCAATCTCGCCCTCGACCAGCTTATCGTCCGCGGTATAGGTATATTCATCCAGCGTGGTAGCAAACTGCTTCACACGAAAAGGCGTTAAAAAGCCGTCGTTGATGCCTTCCTTTAGTGAATACTCGTACACCGGATCGCCAAAGTAAGCATAAGTGTCCACATTGTCGCGGCGCTTGGGCGTGGCGGTCAGGCCAAGCTGCACCGCAGGAGAAAAATATTCAAGGATGCCGCGCCAGGTGCTTTCGTCGTTCGCCCCGCCACGGTGGCATTCGTCGATGATGATGAAGTCGAAAAAGTCTTTTGGATAATCGCCGAAGTATGGGGAGGCCTTGCCATCTTTCGGTGGCCCGCTCATAAAAGTCTGGAAAATTGTGAAAAAGATACTGCCGTTCTTCGGCACGCGCCCCTTCTTGCGTATATCGTCTGGCGCGATACGCACCAGCGAGCCGGGTGTGGAATCCTCAAAGGAAGAAAATGCGTTATAAGCCTGATCAGCCAATATGTTTCGATCAGCGAGGAACAAGATTCGTGGTCTGCGCGCGCCGTCCCAATTCAAATTCCAGCGCGCATGAAATAACTTCCACGCCAATTGAAACGCGATAAATGTCTTTCCCGTTCCGGTCGCGAGCGTCAGTAGAATGCGTTGCTGCTGATCTACAATCGCCTCCAGCACATTGTTCACGGCGATATCCTGATAATAGCGCGCGCCCCATGTACCGCCTCTATCTTCAAATGGCACCTCGGCAAAGCGTTCTCTCCAGACTTCGACTGGCTCTGCCCCCGCTGCATCGATCGCTGAGCCAGTCGATGCGGTCGACGCGAAGGTCATTGCCCATAACTGATCGGGCGTAGGGTAGGCCGCCACATCGCCTTCCTTACCCGTCTGCATATCCACGCCATAGATGCGCTGACCATTGGTGGCGTAGGTGTAGCGCACCGCCAGCTTCCCTGCATACTGCTTGGCTTGTGTCAGACCCTCGGTGTACGGCAAACCCCATCGCTTGGCTTCGATCACAGCCAGCTTGCGATTCTTGTAAAACAGTACGTAGTCGGCAATCTCCGGCTTGCTATGCTGCCCGCCACCTAGCAAGCGACCCGGCGTGATGAACTCGCGCCGCACTCGGCTACCCGCCACCACGCCCCAACCAGCGGTGCGCAGGGCGGGGTCTATATGTTCGGCGCGGGTTTCGGCTTCATTCATCGTTCAGGCTGATCTGCGTTAGGAGGTTGAACAAAGGGCGGTTGATATAGAAATTCGTGCGCCCGATTTTTTTCTTTTCCACAAAACCGTTCTTTGCCAGCGTATTCAGATGCTTTGCCGCCGTAATCCGCGACACACCCAAATCCTTCTCGACAAACTCGATCTTGGTATAGGGGTAACGGAACAAATTGTTCAGCAACTCCTGGCTGTAAATTCTGGGTAGCTCGCCGCGCAGCCGGTGCTTGGTGGTCTGCATCAGCTCGCGCAGATTCTTGATCAGCCTGATTTCGCTCCTGGCGGTAATCGCCACACCCTTCACGATATATACGCACCAGTCTACCCAATCCCCGCTTTCGCGGGTTGCTTGCAGCAAGCGGTAATACTGATCCCTGGTCGCCGTGATATAGCGGCTTAAATACAGCACGGGCAAATCCATCAAGCCATCGCGCTGCAACATCAACAGATTCAAAATGCGCCCGGTGCGGCCATTGCCATCGTAAAACGGATGGATGCTCTCGAACTGGTGATGCGCAATCGCCATGCGCAACAGGGGATCGAGGTCGTCATCCGCATGGATGAAATCTACCAAGTCCGTCATCAGTTTTTCTATCAGCACCGCATCTTGCGGAGGCTCATAGACCGTGGCTCCCGTCGTCTGATTGCGCAGCACCGTCCCCGGCACCTGCCTGAACCCGGCATTGTTCTGCTCGACTTCTTCCTGCACCCGCAAGACTGTACCCATGCGGATCAGGCCGGAATTCACCACATCGGTGAAGCCCACCTTCAGGGCGGCAATATAGTTTTGCACTTCCTTGGCCGCAGGCGAGGCCGAGCCACCCTGATCGTAAGCGTATAGCTCATCATGCGTGGTAACGATATTCTCGATTTCCGAGCTGTCTTTCGCTTCCTGTATGGCCAGCGTATCCAGCAAAATGGCGCGATTGGGCAGCGATTCGCATAAGCCCTTCAGCTCTGCCAAATAGCGATGCGCCTCAGCCAGGCTTTGCCAGACCGCCTTAAGCTCAAGACTGGCAGGGTTGGGAATATCCAGTTTGTTCATATTTTCCCCTAAGGGAACGTGATAAGAAATCGCAAATATCTTATCACGTCACCCATGACATGTATAAATTTTGCTGTTTTCTTATCACGTCATAGGGCATGTGTTCAAAAAAGGCTGTTTCTTAGACATGTCGCACCCCAACGATCCAACTGGTGATAGACCCTCACCGACTCATAGACGACAATCTCTTCACTTCTTTTTATCCAGCTTCTTTTTTGCGCTCTCGATATGCTTCACGCTTTGCTCGGGTGTCGGCAGCGCTTCGGGCATCGTGCCGCCCAACTCTTGGATGGTCTGGCGCACTTTCTGTCCCACCTCGTAATGCGCCTGATTGGCGCGTTGCTTACCGTGTATGTCATCCCGCTTCAGTTTCTCTTCGGCCTGCGTGGCGCGGAACAGGTTGGCTGCCAGCTCCGTACTCCCCATGTGGTCGAGTATCTTTTGACTCTTCTTCAGCCCCTTGCGGGCGTGAATGTCCTTCGCCCCCATGCCGCCATACAACCCCTTGTAGCCGTGATCCTGAAAGATGGCATAGTCGAGTGGCGACTCCACACCCGCATCTTTAGCCGCTGCGGCAAGGTCTTTATTGTGTTCTGCCAACTCATTACGAATCGCCAGACGCTTCTCGTCTTCCGACAGGCGCGCAAATTTCTCGTCATCATTCAGCTCCTGCCGCCGCGTCTGCATCGCAAAATAGGTTTGCCCGTTGGCGATCACCGGCTTGGAAGGGTCGCCGTTCTGCACAATCAGATAACAGGCATAACGTGACAGCCTGACATCGGCAACTTCGCGTTGGGCGCCGGAACCGATATCGACCATTTTGCTGACATCAGCAAAATGGTCTGCAACGACGCGCCCCGACTTTTCACAAGCCTGCAGAGCCTTGTCAATCACCTGCATGAAGTTGCGCCACTGCTGGTAATCCAGCAAAGGAGCGAGGTCGCGGGCAAACCAAAACTCGTTGCCGTCCTCGTCAATCTGACGCGCCCCCTCAAAGGTGGCGTGGTATTGATTGGCAATGCGCTTTGCGTTCATGGCAACTCCCCGGCTAGGCAAACAGTGCGGAATTGTACGGGGAACAGATCATTAAAGCATCCCGCTGAACGCCTGATGCAGCAGCGATTTTTTTAGTTCGTCGAGTGCGGCGAGCTTGCGCTGGTAGAGGGAGGCTAGGCGTTGGGTTTCGGCGTGAAGCTCATCAAGCTGTGCGGCTAATTCTGTTTGTCTCTTCACATCTGGCAGCCACACTCGAAATTCAAAAAAATGCTCTCGATTGACCTTTGGCATTCCTGCACGAGCCGATCCTTGAATCGCATAATCAGTGAAAGGTTTGCTGAGTAATAAATGAAAAAGGTAGTCGCGTGTAATCTCGTTCGGCGTTGGCGCAAGTGGGTACATGTCTGCGCTGCACAAACCGCCAAAGTTGGGGCGGGCCACTTTCATAAGATAAGGTCGAATCTTGCTGTAGAGAACCATTGATTCGTCAAAGAGGAACTTGCCTGAAATCAATTTTTCTTCACGCGCCGTTTTTAATTCAACGAAGGCACCAGTCTGTGAAACGATGTTTCCAGCTCCCACATGGGTCAGATCAAGAAAACCATCTTTGCGCGGATCAACAAGAGTTGAGGTTATCGCACAGACATCGCTCAACTTCTTCTCAACCCACCCCTCGCCGCGCTGGGTGAAGACGGATTGCAGGTGGCTTTCGAACAGGGCGCGGGCGTTTTGTAGGTTTTGTTCGGCGTTGGCTTTGGCGGTGGCGATGCCGTCAAACGCTGCGTCGAGAATGCCGACGATGCGCTGCTGTTCGGAAGGCGGCGGAACTGGAACCGGAAAGTTGAAAATATCTTCTTTGCTGAATCCCGCCTGCGCTGAACGATCAGCAATATTCAGCAAGCGAACCTGAAATTCATCCGAGATGAGATAGTTATAGAACCAGCTTCGATCGAGCACATCGAGGTTTGGAATAGTCTTCATCAAGGCTACGTTGTAAGCCCCAGCTTTTTCGGTGAGAATTTTCCCAACGGAAGCTCCATATCGTCCGATCAGTATGTCGCTTTCTTTGCAGATGCGATTCTTTTTCGCCACCGGAATATAGGTAATATTTTTATCACTGCCAAAATCTCGAATTTGAAGAAATCTTACATAGTCAGGTTTCGCTTCAAAAATAAATTCAGATTTGGGCGGCTGTGAACCGCCCTCAAAGTCACATACTTCGCCCAACTTCCATATTTGCCAACCAGATTTCACAGCAGCGCCCTGATATTCGCCAGCACTTCCACGCTCTCCGCATCCAGCGCAGCAATCTCCTCCATGATGTCCTGCGGGCTGCGGTGCGCAATGGCTTCACCGCCGTTCGGGTTCTTCACCGACAAATCGAACGTCGCCAGGTCGATGCTCGCCGCATCCACGCTCCAGCTTTTGGGTGAATTGGCTTGGGTCTCAGACAGTTCGACGAATTCGGCGAGGTCGGCGTCGTTGAGCGGGTTGGTCTTGCCCATGTTGCGACCGGGGACTAGCTGGTAGTACCAGACTTTGCGGGTGGCCGAACCCTTCTCGAAGAACAGCACCACGGTCTTCACGCCCGCGCCCTGAAAGGTGCCGCCGGGCATGTCGAGGATGGTGTGCAGGTTGCAGCTTTCCAACAGGTGTTTGCGCAAACTCACCGAGGCGTTGTCGGTGTTGCTGAGGAAGGTGTTCTTGATGACCACCGCGCCGCGTCCGCCTGCTTTCAAAAACTTGATGAAGTGCTGCAAGAACAGGAAGGCAGTTTCGCCGGTCTTGATCGGGAAGTTTTGCTGCACTTCCTTGCGTTCCTTGCCGCCGAAGGGCGGGTTGGCGAGCACGATGTCGAAGCGGTCTTTGTCCTGCACATCGGCGAGGTTGAGCGCGAGGGTGTTGGCGTGGGCGATGTTGGGCGCTTCGATGCCATGCAGGATCATGTTCATGATGGCGATGACGTAGGCGAGGCTTTTCTTTTCGATGCCGTAGAAGGTGGCTTCCTGCAGTGTCTTTAGGTCTGTAGATTTCTTTGCCAGCGGACGCAAATGTTCGAACGCTTCGCATAAAAAGCCCGCACTCCCGCATGCTCCGTCATAGATTGTTTCGCCAATTTGAGGATTAATGACTTTGATCATGGCGCGAATCAGGGGGCGCGGGGTGTAGTACTCGCCGCCATTACGCCCTGCGTTGCCCATGTTTTTGATCTTGGCTTCGTAGAGGTGCGAGAGCTCATGCTTCTCAGCCTGTGAGTTGAAGCGCAGTTCATCCATCAGATCGATGATCTCGCGTAGGTTATAGCCGCTGTAAATCTTGTTTTTAATCTCGCCGAAGATTTCACCAATCTTGTATTCGATGGTATTCGGGCCTGTTGCTTTGCTCTTGAAAGCATGTAAATAAGGGATCAATTTCAGGTTCACAAAGTCCCTAAGATCATCCCCTGACAAGGCGACGTTATGGTCTAGCTTGCCATCTTTGTCTTTGGGTGCAGCCCATATTTCCCAACGGTAGGGCGTATCCAATATATAGCTGTACTGTTTTCCTTCCAGTGCGGCGATGGCTTGCTTTTCTTGTTCTAGCGTATCGAGATATTTTAGAAACAGCAGCCAGGAGGATTGTTCGGTGTAATCCAACTCGGTAGTGCAACCAGATTCTTTACGCAGGATGTCGTCGATGTTGCGGAATTTCTGTTCAAACATTTTTGGTTTTTTATTTTTCAAGTATCGGTCGATGGTATCACCTGTCGATTTTTCGCTAGTAACTTTTTTGCAGTGCTTTTCCTAAATTCATCAATCTTGTTTCACGTGAAACAAGCACCCCGATAATTTGTACTCAAATTTTGATCATTTTTAGTCATTTCCAATTAGACGCGTTTTAAGCGGGGTTTTACGCATTTAGGGTGTTTCTAATGCCTCGGCTTAACACCAGCTACAACAGTCGATTATTCATACAAATACACACACCTCCTCTGAAAGCCTTATATTTACAGGGCTTGTGAGGTTTTACTCTTTCAAATTTGCATATTTTTTGTGCAATCGAGTATTTGTTGGAATTTTTCTTAAATTTCGAACAAAAAAATGGCCACGATGTCGTGGCCATAGATTTACGTCTTAAAAAATTACACGTCTAGGTTTTTTACACCCAAGGCATTTTTCTCGATAAAGGCGCGACGCGGTTCTACGATGTCGCCCATCAGGGTGGTGAAAATTTCATCCGCCGAGATTGCGTCTTCGATACGAACTTTTAACAAGATGCGATTGGTGACGTCCATGGTGGTTTCCCAAAGTTGCTCAGGATTCATTTCACCCAGACCTTTGTAACGCTGGAAGCTGACACCGCGTTTAGCTTCATCCAGCAACCATTCGATAGCTTGTTTGAAACTATTGATAGCACGCTTTTGTTCGCCACGGGCGATGTATGCACCCGGCTTGATCAGACCATTCAAAATCTCTGCTGCCTGGCGGATCTGCACATAGTCTCTGCCGTGCAGGAATTCATTATCCATGTAGCTGATCGAATAGTTGCCGTGATAGAGCTTTTCCAAACGCAAGCGATGTTCGCCTACTTCGTCGGTTTCGACGATGACTTTGATGTTGCCACCACAGGCTGCTTCCAACAGATTCGCGCTGTTTTGAGATTTCTCAGCATCATCCAAAGACAGTGTAGGCAAGATCAAAAGCGCATGACTGGCTTCCGGTGCGGTGAAGCGGGTCAGTCTGTCGATGACTGCTTCAGCCAAGAAATATTGCTTGGCGATCTCTTCCAAAGCCTGTGCCTGTATCGGTGCAGATTCGGCGGAAGGGTAGAGTGAGGCGTTGCTCAAAGCCGACTTGAGCATGTAGATTTTCATCTCTTGGTCGTCTTTGAGATAGCGTTCTTCCTTGCCTTGCTTGATCTTATATAGCGGTGGTTGCGCGATATAGATGTGGCCGCGCTCGATCAATTCCGGCATCTGACGATAGAAGAATGTCAGTAGCAATGTACGGATGTGCGCACCGTCCACGTCGGCATCGGTCATGATAATGATGCGGTGGTAACGCAGCTTATCGGCGTTATATTCTTCTTTTCCTATGCCCGTACCCAATACCGTGATCAGCGTTGCGACTTCTTGAGACGCAATCAGTTTCTCAAATCGAGCTTTTTCTACGTTAAGAATCTTACCTTTGAGCGGCAGAATGGCTTGGAATTTACGGTCACGACCTTGCTTGGCCGAGCCACCCGCAGAATCACCCTCGACCAGATAGAGTTCTGAAAGAGCAGGGTCTTTCTCTTGGCAGTCGGCCAATTTACCCGGCAAACCCATACCGTCCAACACGCCTTTACGACGTGTGAGGTCTCGCGCTTTACGTGCCGCTTCACGGGCACGGGCTGCTTCGATGATTTTACCCACAATGATTTTTGCATCATTAGGCTTCTCCAACAGGAATGCGCCCATTTTTTCCGCAATCAATTCTTCGATCACTGGACGAACTTCTGAAGAAACCAGCTTGTCTTTGGTCTGAGATGAAAACTTAGGATCAGGCAATTTGACCGACAAAACTGCCGTCAAACCTTCACGCATATCATCACCGGTGGTATCGACTTTAGCTTTCTTCGCAATCTGTTCCGCTTCAATATAGCTATTCAAAGTACGCGTCATTGCTGCACGCAAAGCCGTTAAATGCGTACCGCCATCGCGCTGCGGAATATTATTGGTGAAACATTGAACAACCTCTTGGTAGGAGTCATTCCACTGCATCGCAATCTCAGCCGTGATGCCATCCTTTTCACCCAAGGCATAAAACACCGTTGGATGCAGGGCGGTTTTATTACGATTCATATACTCAACGAAACCTTTAATGCCACCACTAAAGGCAAAGTTTTCTTCCTTACCCGTGCGATGATCGATCAAAGCAATCTTTACGCCGTTGTTCAGGAAGGACAATTCACGCAGACGTTTCGCTAAAATATCGAAGTGAAATTCAATCAAACCAAAGGTTTCAACTGACGCCAAGAAGTGAACTACTGACCCTTTCTTTGTAGAAGGGCCAACTACTTTTAGCGGTGCTACGGTATCGCCGTGACGAAATTCTACAAAGTGTTCTTTGCCTTCACGGTAGATTGTGAGTTTCAACCAATCGGAAAGAGCATTCACAACCGAGACACCCACACCATGCAAACCACCAGAAACTTTATATGAGTTGCTGTCAAATTTACCGCCAGCATGCAAGATAGTCATAATGACTTCTGCCGCTGAACGATTCTCTTCCTTATGAATATCAGTTGGGATACCACGGCCGTTATCACTAACGCTAATGGAATTATCCGCATGAATGATCACATTGATCTCGTCGCAATGGCCCGCCAAAGCTTCATCAACTGCATTATCTACAGCTTCAAAAACCATGTGATGTAAACCGGTACCGTCATTGGTATCACCAATGTACATACCGGGACGTTTTCTAACAGCTTCTAAGCCCTTTAGAACTTTGATGCTCGTTGAATCGTAATCACTCATTTTTTACTTTCCTGACTTTTTGTTTCACGTGGAACAGATACTGCTTGAGTATAACTTGTTTACCTAAATACGCATTGGCATCACAACATAACGGAAGTCTGAAGTGTCACCCGTAGTGATTAGGATAGAACTATTAGGATCACCAAACGAGAAGGTCGCAACCTCACCTGAGATGTTGTTTAGTCCATCCAATAGATAATTAACGTTAAAACCTATATCGATTGCTTCACCGTGATAATCGGTCTCTATCTCTTCTTGTGCTTCTTCTTGTTCGCTATTACTACTGATGATGGTTAATTTCTTTTCAGTTAGTACAAAACGTACACCACGGAATTTCTCATTTGAAAGGATGGCCGCACGTTGCAAAGCTTGTTGAACCTGAATGCGGTTCATTAATAAATGATTGCTGTATTTAGGTATTACGCGCTCATAATCCGGAAATTTCCCGTCTATTACTTTTGTAATCAATGTGATACCAGAAAATTCAGCTTTTACTTGCTGTGTTGAAAACTCAATTTCGATTGAGTCATCGTTGTCATTGAGTAGCTTACATAGTTCGATGATGGCTTTACGCGGCAAGATAATGTCGTGCTTTTCAAAGCTACCTTCAATCTCTACAACGTTGTATGCCAAACGGTGTCCGTCAGTGGCAACCGCCTTCAGTTTATTTCTTTCTATGATCAGCAATACGCCATTCAAGTAGTAACGCACGTCTTGTTGTGCCATCGCGTATTGCACTGATTGCAACAACGCTTTGAGTCTGGATTGTGACAGGATAATTTTCTTCGGGTCCATCAACTGGTTGCTCAGTTTAGGAAAGTCTTGCGAAGGCAATGTCTGCAAACTGAATTTGCTTTTGTTAGCTTTAATCTGAGCTTTGTTTTCAGAAATTTCTATAGATATCTCGCTTTGCTCGGGCAGGATACGCAGAATTTCTTGCAGCTTCTTACCTCCTACAGTAATAGAAGCAGGAGTGTGATCTTCGTCATTAGTTTCAACGGTTGTGGTGATTTGTATTTCAAGGTCAGTTGCAGTGAAACGTATCTTGCCAGCTTCCTTTTCCATCAATACGTTGGACAGGATAGGTAAGGTCTGTTTACGTTCAACAATACCGATTACGACCTGCAGAGGTTTCAATACAGTTTGTTTGTCTGTTTTTTTAATAAACATAATATATATACCTAATAAGACTAATAAAGGAGGCCGATTTTGTTATCTCTTAAAAATTCATTTATTAAACATCAAATTAACTACTAATTTTACTGTTATGTAATTCTGTATTAAATGTTGGCACTTGTTAATAATTTTAAGCTTCAACTTTAACACCCACTTTACCAACAAACTATCAACAGCTTTTCAACCAAGTTATCCTTTTAACGTTTGCAATAGAATTTTGTAATCAGAATTGATGGTTGTATCTGTTCTTTTCAATTCTTCCATGGTTTTACATGCATGAATCACCGTCGAGTGATCTCTACCACCGAATGATGCGCCTATCTCGGGTAGGCTCATGCTAGTGAGTTCACGGGTTAAAGTCATTGCAATCTGTCTAGGCCTAGCAATATTCCGAGTACGTTTTTTGGAAAGCAGTTCAGAAAGTTTTAATCGGTAAAAATCACATACGGTCTTTTGGATATTCTCAATTGATATTTGCCGACTTTGTGCTACCAAGATATCTTTTAATGATTCCTTGGCTGTTTCGACCGAGATAGGGCGCTTGTGGAACTTTGCATAGGCTTCCACACGTTTTAGCGCACCTTCCAGTTCACGTACATTGGAATTCACATGCTTGGCAATGAAGAAAGCTACGGTGTCGTCCAATTTATAACCACCCAAATCGGCTTTCTTTAGCAAGATAGCTACGCGCATTTCCAATTCTGGCGGTTCTATGCAAATGGTCAAACCCCAACCAAAACGCGACACTAAGCGGGTCTCTAACCCTGTGATTTCCTTGGGAAAGGTGTCGCTGGTTAGAATCACTTGCTTGTGTGAGTCGATCAAGGTGTTGAAAGCGTAAAAAAATTCTTCCTGAGTCTTGTTTTTACCCGCGAAAAACTGGATATCATCGATTAGCAGGATATCCAGGGAATGGTAGTACTGCTTGAATTCTTCGAATTTATTGCTTTGGTAAGCGCGCACCACGTCTGCAACGTAGCGTTCAGCGTGCATATAGCAGATCTTAGCTTCTGGTTTGTTAAGTTTAATCTGGTTACCGATAGCCTGCGCCAAATGGGTTTTACCTAAACCTACGCCGCCATAAATGAAGAGCGGGTTGTAGGAAGCGCCGGGTAGATCGGCGACCTGGGTCGCGGCAGCGAAGGCCAGTTGGTTTGCCTTTCCGATGACAAAATTATCGAAAGTAAGGCTGGAATTTAATTTGCCATAACCACGAAACGAGGTTTCGATCTTGGGTTTGCCGGTGGGTTTGGCTTCAATCTTTACTTCGACAGGCTTAACTTCATGACCATTTTTTTCAGGAGTAGTCGCTTCTTGCACACGGAACTCAAAATTAGGCACAGCCGAATAAATCAAACTAGCTTGTTTGCTGATTTCGCGGAAAAATCGATCTTGTACTAGTTTTAGCGTGAAACTATTCGGCGCAGTCAATACCAATGAACCGTTTTCTTTGATAAGTCGCAGGGGTTTGATCCAAGCCTTGAATTGTTGTGGGGATAGACTCTTTTCGAAAGCAAGCAAGCATGTATCCCAAAGTGTGTTTTCCTGCATAACAATATTGATCTAATTTGGCTTGCGAATAACGGAACGCATTCTACCGTTCATAGGGAAACTTATCCACAAGCAAAATAGTAAATTTTACTTGACACATAGGGCGTTAGGCATTGTAATGCCGCGTTTTACGACTTACCTGGGATTTTTAACATGAAACGTACTTATCAACCTTCCGTTACCAAGAGAAAACGCACACACGGTTTCTTGGTTCGCATGAAAACACGCGGCGGCCGCGCAGTTATCCGCGCACGTCGTGCCAAAGGCCGTGCAAGACTCGCTGTATAACAAACCTAATTGCTTAGGCCCTGATAGGCGTATACCCACTAGCGAAGGTTTTTCAAATACCCTCAAAGCAAAAAGTATAGCCAATCATTATTACAAGCTCTTCTTTGTTCCGAACCAAAAGGATGCAGCTAGGTTGGGAATAATCGCTACTAAAAAATGTATGCATAAAGCTGTAGAGCGAAATGCAAACAAAAGGTTGGTGCGGGAAGTCTTCCGTTCACATTCCATCAAGTCGAAGCAATTTGATTTGGTGGTTTTGGTGCGTCAAACGAATCCGGCAACTTTCAGTACGCAGCGTGTTGAATTGGCCAATCTATTCAGTAAGTTTGAAACAAGATGCGCATAATCTTTATCAAACTTATTCACGGTTATCAGTACGTTATAAGTCCGCTTAGTCCGCCCAGTTGTCGCTTCACCCCTACTTGTTCTCATTACGCCTGTGAAGCATTTGAACGTCACGGTGTTGTAATGGGCTTCTGGTTAACTATCAAACGTATTGCTCGTTGTAACCCCTGGAACGCTGGCGGTTACGATCCTATCCCTTAAAACAAGACAAATATCACTATGGATACTCAGAGATTATTCCTGTTTCTAATTTTTTCGTTCTCGTGCGTCTTGGTTTGGGATGGCTGGCAACGTTATCAACACCCTGAAGCAGCGGTTCAACAAGTAGCGACTATCGCGGCGACCACGCCGACCGCTGTCGCTTCGATTAACAGCGCAAATCAAGTTGCAAACGTAGAGCAGGCTAACCCGGCAGTTCAGGGAAAGATTATCACCATTAAAACAGACACGTTGGATGTAGAGATCAACACAGTTGGCGGTGGTATACAGAAGTTGTCGCTTTTGAAGCACCCATCTGCTGAAGATAAGAATAAATCATTTGTGTTGTTCGATAAGGGTGCGGGCACACATAACTACACAGCACAATCAGGCTTGTTGGGCGCTGATATGCCTAACCACAACACTCTGTTTACAGCGGAAAACGACAGTTACGCTATAACTGGCACTGCTGAAAAGGTCGATGTACGTTTGTCGACAACAACAAGTGAGGGTGTAAAAGTTGTTAAGGTGCTGACTTTTCATAAGACCGGTTATTTGATCGATGTGGCTTATGAAATCGAAAACGGCAGCAAGACTGCGCTAAATACTTCTGCCTATTTTCAATTAGTTAGAGATGAAGAGGCACCTGCTGGTGCAACGAAGTTTGTGCCTACTTATACCGGCGCAGCCATTTATACCGATAAGGAAAAATTGAAGAAGGTCGATTTCTCGGCTATAGAGAAGGGCAAAACCGATTTTCCTAAAGAAGACGACAACGGCTGGATTGCCATCTTGCAACACTACTTCGTTTCGGCTTGGGTACCTGACGAGCATACTAAGCGTGAATACTTTACGCGCAAACTGGATAACGGTTTGTTCGCAGTAGGCACGATTCTTCCCGTAAAGACCGTAGAGCCAAGCGCAAAAGCAGAAGTGAAAGTGTCACTCTATGCGGGTCCTGCACAATCAAATCTTGACGCGATAGCACCAGGACTTGGTTTGACGGTGGATTACGGCTGGCTCACGGTCATCGCTAAACCCATGTTCTGGATGATGACATTCCTGCATTCCATCGTACAGAACTGGGGTGTTGCAATCATCTTGCTGACCGTGTTGATCAAGCTGTTGTTTTTCCCACTATCTGCAGCAAGTTATCGCTCTATGGCTAAGATGCGTGTCGTCGCGCCTAAGCTGGAAAAGATCAAGAAGCAATTTGGTGATGACAGGGAAAAACTGAATCGCGCCATGATGGATCTGTATAAAACAGAGAAGATTAATCCTTTGGGCGGCTGTTTGCCGATGCTGATCCAGATTCCGGTATTTATCGCTTTGTATTGGTCTATCTTGGAAAGTGTGGAAATGCGTTACGCACCTTTCTTTGGCTGGATACAGAACCTTTCGGTTGCTGATCCATACTACATATTGCCCCTCATTATGGGTGCGAGCATGCTGTTGCAAAGCAAGTTGAATCCAACGCCACCGGACCCTATGCAAGCCAAGCTGATGCAAATCATGCCTATCGTGTTCAGCGTTGTATTCTTCTTCTTCCCGGCGGGTTTGGTGCTGTACTCGGTCGTCAATAACGCATTGTCTATCGCTCAACAGTGGTATATCACTCGCGGCTTAGAGGCAGAAAGCCTTGCTGCCAAACATTGATACCATCGCCGCTGTTGCTACTGCACAAGGGCGCGGCGGGGTAGGGGTGATACGTGTTTCCGGTAGTAAGTCTCTTGCAATCGCTGAAACTATCCTAGGCAAGACACCCAAGCCTAGACATGCTTATTACACCGAGTTCGTTGATGAACAAGGTCAGGCAATAGATCAGGGTTTAGTCATTTATTTCGTGGCACCCCACTCCTACACGGGTGAGGATGTCGTCGAGCTGCAAGGTCATGGCGGCTCTGCGGTACTTCAACTGCTGTTACAACGATGCTTATCTTTGGGCGCCAGACTGGCCGAGCCCGGTGAATTCACGCGTCGCGCTTATCTGAATGACAAGATGGATTTGGCGCAAGCGGAAGGTGTTGCAGATCTGATAGAGGCAACCACCACACAAGCGGCACGCAGTGCGATGCGCTCTTTGCACGGCGACTTTTCCACGGTCATCAATGAGTTGGTCGCCGGTTTAATTAATCTGCGCATGCTGGTTGAAGCAATGTTGGATTTCCCCGAAGAAGACATCGACAGCATAGATGTGGAAAAGCGTAATCGTCAGTTAATGCAGATACAAAGCAAATTGAAGCAAACTTTGGCAACAGCCAAACAAGGCAGTTTATTGCGCGAAGGCGCTTATGTTGCTTTGGTCGGTCAGCCCAATGTTGGTAAGTCAAGTTTGTTAAACTGTCTGGCCGGTGAACAGGTCGCTTTGGTCAGCGATGTCCCTGGCACGACCAGAGATGTCATCCGCAAAGAAATACAAATCAACGGAATTCCCTTGCACATCATGGATACGGCGGGATTGCGTGCATCTGAAGATGTGATAGAAAAAATGGGCATTGCGCTCACGCATCAGACGGTGCTCAAAGCAGATTTAATCATTGTGCTACGATCAGCCAAGCAAGTGGAAAGTCCAGAAGATATAGCCATACTTGCCGCTCTTCCAGCCGAAATTCCAAGACTGCACGTGTGCAATAAAGTCGACCTAATGGAGACACAACCACTACCATCTGCGAAAGAAATTTATGTTTCAGCAAAGACGGGCGTGGGCATACAGGCACTACGCGACAAATTGTTGCAATCCATAGGTTGGACCAATATCGAAAGTGGCATCTTCATGGCCAGAGAGCGCCATCTGTTGGCGCTACAACAGGCAGATATAAGTCTAAACAATGCAGCGGAACACCTTAATTTCCCCGAATTATTTGCTGAAGAGCTGCGCCTTGCACAAGTTGCACTTAAAAGCATTACAGGGCAGTTTTCGGCCGATGATTTGTTGGGTGAAATATTTAGCCGCTTCTGTATCGGTAAATAAGCAACGTTTCACGTGAAACACTGCGTTTGGGATTGCGCAGAGGCTGTTGTATGATGCGCGTCCCTCAGAGGTTAGCTTATGAATTTTCCAAAGACATTCGATGTGATAGTGGTGGGTGGCGGTCACGCCGGCACCGAAGCCGCGCTCGCGAGTGCTCGTGCGGGCTGTAACACATTGTTATTAAGTCATAATATTGAAACCTTGGGGCAAATGTCGTGCAACCCATCCATAGGCGGCATTGGTAAAGGTCATCTGGTCAAAGAATTGGATGCGCTTGGTGGTGCGATGGCTGCGGCCACCGATGAGGGTGGTATTCAATTTCGTATTTTGAATTCCAGCAAAGGTCACGCGGTGCGCGCAACCCGCGCTCAGGCAGATCGCATGTTATATAAGCAGGCGATACGCAGTCGTTTGGAAAATCAGCCCAATCTTTGGTTATTTCAGCAGGCTGTTGATGACCTCTTGCTCGAACAAGATAAGGTCGTTGGGGTCATCACTCAATTGGGCCTGCGTTTCAACGCAAAATCCGTCGTGCTCACCACTGGTACATTCTTGTCGGGACTGATACATGTAGGACAAGCCAATTATGCTGCGGGTAGAGCGGGTGATCCGCCATCCGTGAGTTTGGCGCATAGATTGCGCGAGATGAATCTGCCAGTCGGTAGATTGAAGACAGGAACGCCACCGCGCATCGACGGCCGCACCATTAATTATTCTGTGATGCAAGAGCAGCCGGGTGATGATCCGGTGCCAGTGTTTTCCTTTATAGGGAATGTCGCCCAACATCCGAAGCAGCTTCCTTGCTGGATCACTGAGACGAGTCGGCGTACGCACGACATCATACGCGGCGGTCTGGATAGATCGCCCTTGTTCACGGGTGTCATCGAAGGTGTAGGCCCGCGCTACTGCCCATCCATAGAAGACAAGATCACGCGATTCGCAGACAAAGACTCTCACCAGATATTTTTGGAGCCAGAAGGTCTTACGACGCATGAAGTCTACCCAAACGGTATCTCGACCAGTCTGCCTTTTGATGTGCAGTGGGAGTTGGTACGCTCAATCAAAGGCTTGGAAAACGCACATATATTGCGCCCAGGCTATGCCATTGAATACGATTACTTCAATCCAATAGGGTTGAAAAACTCCTTGGAAACCAAGGCAATAAAGTCGCTATTCTTTGCTGGTCAGATCAACGGTACGACGGGTTACGAGGAGGCTGCTGCGCAAGGTTTGTTGGCTGGTCTGAACGCGGCATTGCAAGTACGCGAGCAAGATGCATGGTGTCCACGTCGCGATGAAGCTTATCTTGGTGTGTTGGTGGATGACTTGATTACCAGTGGGGTAACTGAGCCATATCGCATGTTCACCAGTCGTGCTGAGTATCGTTTGCAATTGCGTGAAGATAACGCCGACTTACGACTGACAGAGATCGGCAGAAAATTGGGCGTGGTCGACGATATACGGTGGGCAGCATTTGACAAGAAGCGAGAAGCAATCGCGCTTGAAGAGCAGCGCTTGCGCCAGACTTGGGTCAATCCACGCATTTTGTCGAATGAAGACGCGACTCGCGTGTTAGGTAAACCCATAGAACGCGAATATTCCTTCTACGAATTGCTGCGACGTCCAGATGTTAATTACACTTCTTTGATGAGTTTGCCGGGCGCGGGCGTCGCGGTAGAGGACGAAAAGGTCGCCGAACAAGTTGAAATCACCGCGAAGTATCAGGGTTATATAGATCGTCAGAGAGATGAAATAGACCGTGCGCAGCAATACGAGACGTTGAATCTACCTGACGTTATGAATTACTCAGAAGTGCCCGGCTTATCTAAAGAGGTACAACAAAAGCTTAACCAGTTCAAGCCGCAGACTGTTGCCCAGGCAGCGCGTATTTCTGGCGTGACGCCGGCAGCAATCTCCTTGTTGTTGGTGCACTTAAAACGTGGCTTTCGCGATAACGTGGCTCAGCAAATAGTCCCATGAGTAATGCGCAGATTCTGTCGGCAGGCATAGAAAAACTAGGCTTGGATGTGAATGTGATGCAGCAGGAAAAACTGCTGGAATATGTTGCTCTGCTGCATAAATGGAATAAGGTTTACAACCTCACAGCGATTCGCAATCCGCAGGAAATGGTAAGTCATCACTTACTGGATAGCCTAGTGATTTTGCCACACTTATGGCCTGGCCTGTGGTTAGATGTGGGTTGCGGTGCTGGTCTGCCGGGCTTGGTTTTGGCGATTATGAGACCAGATTGGCAATTTGTTTTGATGGACAGCAACAGCAAGAAAACCGGTTTTGTGCAGCAGGCCATTATTGCCTTGGGTTTAAAGAATGCAACGGTAATCTGCGCAAGGGTAGAGAGCTATACTTGCGACGCATTGTTCGATGGCATCACTTCACGCGCCTTTACCGAGCTGGGGGATTTTATCAAGGTTACCGATCATCTCATCGCGCCTAAGGGGAAGTGGGCTGCGATGAAGGGTTGGGCAGAAAAAGAGTTGGATAATGTTCCTGCGGATTATGAAATCGAGCAGGTTGTTCCATTGCAAGTGCCTGGATTGGAAGCGGCACGGAGTTTGGTTGTTGTGTCGCGTAAGGGAGCATAACTAGATGATTAAGATCTTGGCAGTAACCAATCAAAAAGGCGGGGTGGGGAAGACCACGACTACCGTCAATCTTGCTGCGAGTTTGGCCGCAATCAAGCAAAGAGTATTGTTGATCGATCTGGATCCGCAAGGCAACGCAACCATGGGCAGTGGTGTGGAAAAGCGAGACCTTCAGTGCAGCGTTTATGACGTTTTGTTGGGAAATAAGACTATCGCCCAAGCGCGCAAGCCGGCCGCAATGGGTGGCTACGACGTGTTGCCGTCAAACCGAGAATTGGCCGGCGCAGAGATCGAACTGGTCGATATGCCCAGGCGCGAAATGCGACTACAGGAAAGTTTGGCGGCGGTAGCGGAAGAGTATGACTATGTGCTGATTGATTGTCCGCCCGCATTGAATTTGTTGACGCTGAACGGACTGTGTGCGGCCAAGACGGTCATGATACCAATGCAGTGTGAATACTATGCTTTGGAAGGCTTGAGTGATCTGGTCAATACCATACGTAAAGTCAGGGCGAACCTAAATCCAATCTTGGAGATTGAGGGTTTGTTGCGCACTATGTTCGATCCAAGAAACGCATTGGCGCAACAAGTATCGGCACAACTAGAAGATCACTTTGGCGACAAGGTCTACCGTACGGTTATTCCCAGGAACATCAGACTGGCTGAGGCGCCCAGTTATGGCGTGCCAGTACTGTTTCACGATAAAGGCTCCAAAGGCACACAGGCATATTTAGCATTAGCTGCAGAGATGCAGGGCATCCCCCAAAAAACTGTAGCGGAATAAAGGAAAGATAATGGCAAAACCTAATAAAGGGCTGGGACGAGGCTTGGACGCTTTGTTGTCCGGCAGCAAAAGCGAAAAAGACGATGTGTTGCGTGATTTGAGTGTGACCTTGCTGAAGCCGGGAAAATATCAACCGCGTTCCTATATGGATCCGGCATCACTAGAAGAATTGGCAGCTTCTATTAAGTCGCAAGGTGTGATGCAACCCATCTTGGTGCGGCAACTGGAAGACGAAAGTTACGAAATCATCGCCGGTGAAAGACGCTGGAGAGCTTCTCAGATTGCGGGTTTGACTCACGTGCCAGTTTTAGTACGGTCGGTCAAAGATAACGTAGCGCTGGCGATGGCCTTGATAGAAAACATACAACGCGAGAATCTTAATCCTTTGGAAGAAGCAATAGGTATACAGCGCTTGATCGACGAATTTGAAATGACACATCAAACTGCAGCCGATGCAGTGGGTCGTTCACGCAGTGCGGCAAGTAATCTATTGAGATTGTTGAAGCTATCCCAGCCCGTCCAAACCATGCTGATGGAAGGTAAATTGGATATGGGGCACGCACGTGCCTTGCTGGTTTTGGATGGCGCCCAACAGATTGCAGCCGCAAATCAGATTGTGCTGGAACAAATGTCAGTTAGAGATGCTGAAAAACTCGCACACAATTGGAGTAAGGTGGCAGCCGAAAAACCTGTTGCAAGTAACAACAAGCCCGTAAATCGTGATGTGCTGCGTTTGCAGGAGCAACTATCTGATTCTATAGGGACATCGGTAGAAATAAAACACAGTATCAAAGGTTCTGGCAAATTGGTTATTTCGTACACCAGCAATGATCACTTGGAGGAGCTTATTTCGCGAATCAAATAAATCGTTGACGCGATGACATGGGTTTCGTTAGAATGCGGCGGGTTTGAGAAGAGGCAAAGTTGAATAAAGCAGTTCGCCAAATAATATTAGTACAAATGGCGGTAACTGCCACAATTGCCCTGTTGATATGGATTGTGCTTGGAACAATGGCAGCTGTATCGGCGACAATGGGGGGTGCAATCGGTTTTGTCACTGCATTTGTGTATGCTAAAAAAATGACTGCTCGTGATACAAGCGAGACGAAAAAAATAGTCAGGGCGCATTACAGCGCTGAAGCGTACAAGCTGGCATTCACGATCCTGTTGTTTTCCTTGGTTTTCAAAGAATTTAAAGAAGTACAGGCGTTGCCGCTATTTGTCGGCTACGTGGGGACCCTAGTGGTTTATTGGGCAGCATTAATTTTTGTGTGAAGATTATGAGCGCTGAAGGTCAAACAACATCCGAATATATCCAGCATCACCTAACCAATCTGCACTCTGGCGAAGGATTCTGGTCGTTTCACGTAGATACTTTGGTGGTATCTTTGGTTTTAGGCTTAATCGTATTTGGTACGATGTGGCTAGTGGCGCGCAAAGCGACTGCTGGTGTGCCGGGTAAATTGCAGAACTTTGTAGAGATGGTTATAGAAATGGTCGACTCTCAGGTTAAAGATACCTTCCATGGTAAGAGCGAGTTAATTGCGCCATTGGCGCTGACTATCTTTGTGTGGATCTTTGCGATGAACGCAATGGACGTGATTCCAGTTGACTTGCTTCCATACATTGCAAGCCTAATGGGCGTTGAGCATCTAAAAATTGTTGCTTCGACAGACTTGAATGCGACATTTGCAATGTCTATCAGTGTGTTTTTGCTGATTTATTTCTACAGTTTCAAAATCAAAGGTTTTGGTGGCTTCAGTAAAGAAATACTGTTCTCGCCGTTTGGTAAGAATCCTCTGCTGATTCCAGTGAACGTATTGTTCCGTATCGTTGAAGACATCGCTAAGCCGATTTCATTGGCTCTGCGTCTGTTCGGTAATATGTATGCCGGTGAAATGGTGTTCATTTTGATCGCGTTGTTGCCTTGGTATTTGCAGTGGATGTTGGGTGCACCATGGGCGATCTTCCACTTGTTGATCATTACGTTGCAAGCGTTTGTGTTTATGATGTTGACGGTGGTTTATCTGAGCATGGCTCACGAGAGTCACTAAAAGTTTTGTAAGTTGTTTTGTGTATTGTTTTTTAACTTGTTTTAACTAAACCTCCAAGGAGATAAAGATGGAATTAGCACTGTTGTTGGGTAATGTTTCGATCGCTGTGGCGTTGTTGATCGGTTTCGGCGCACTGGGTACTGCGATTGGTTTTGGTTTGTTGGGTGGCCGCTTCTTGGAAGGCGCTGCACGTCAACCAGAAATGATCCCTACATTGCAAGTTAAGATGTTTATTGTTGCTGGTCTGTTGGACGCGGTAACCATGATCGGTGTTGGTATCGCTCTGTACCTGTTGTTCGCTAACCCATTCATCGCAATCGTTAAAGGTTAATTTTTAATTAACCCCTGTAATTGACCGAAAGGGATCACTGTGAATATCAATGCAACCTTACTGGGACAGGCAATAACATTCGCCATTCTCATCTGGTTCACCATGAAGTTCGTATGGCCGCCACTGATGTCGGCCATGGAAGAACGTGCTAAGACCATCGCTGATGGCCTGGCAGCTGGTGAACGTGCAAAGCACGACCTCGAGTTGGCTGCAAAACGCTCAGCGGAGGTTATCCGTGAGGCGAAAGAGCAAGCAGGTGAGATCATCGCCAACAGCGAAAAGCGTGCTAGCGAAATTATCGAAGCAGCAAAGCTTCAAGCTAAAGCAGAGGGTGATCGTTTGGTTGCTGGTGCTAAAGCAGAAATCGATCAGGAAGTCTTCCGTGCTAAAGAGCAATTGCGTGGCCAAGTATCGGCTATTGCATTGGCTGGCGCAGGTAAGATATTGGGTCGTGAAATTGATGCTAAAGCACACAATGATCTGCTCGATAAACTCGTTGCGGAAATCTAAGCCATGTCTGAAGCCAATACTATTGCTCGCCCCTACGCCAATGCGGCGTTTGAGGTAGCACAAAAACAAACTGACCTCAAAGGTTGGTCTGCCGTAATGCAAGCATTAAAGAAGCTTTTGGATAATGCAGAAGTTCGCGCCGTTGTTTCTAGCCCGCGCGTACAGATTAGCCAAATAGAGTCTTTGATCCTGCAATTGGCTGGAACGCTTAATAAAGAGCAAAGCAATTTTGTGCGTGTGTTGGCACAGAGTGGCCGTTTGGTTGTAGTTGCAGAAATCGCGGCGATGTTTGAAGCGCTTCGTGCCGAAGCTGAAAAGTCCGCACAAATCACTGTAATTTCTGCATTCGAATTGAATGCGGATCAGCAGCAAAAGATTGGTGTTGCTTTGAAAGCACGCTTGGGTCGCGACATTAAGCTCAGCTGTACAGTAGACAAGGCCTTGCTAGGTGGGATTGTGATTCGCATGGGCGATAAGGTGATTGATGGCTCTGCCAACACCCGTCTGGCTGAATTGGCATACGCACTAGCTTAATGATCGAATAATCGAAATAAGGAAAACTCAGATGAAGCTCAACCCTTCTGAAATTAGCAATTTGATTCGTAGCCGTATCGAAAACTTCGATACGGCAACTCAAGCCCGCACCGAGGGTACCGTTGTCAGCGTGACAGACGGTATCGTTCGCGTTCATGGGTTGTCGGATGTGATGCAAGGTGAAATGTTGGAATTCCCAGGCAATACATTTGGTTTGGCGTTGAACTTGGAGCGCGATTCAGTTGGCGCGGTTATTCTGGGTGAATACGAACACATCAAGGAAGGCGACACAGTTAAGTGCACAGGTCGTATCCTGGAAGTTCCGGTCGGTCCAGAATTGTGCGGTCGTGTTGTGAATGCTTTGGGTCAGCCTATCGATGGTAAAGGTCCTATCAATGCAAAATTGACAGACAAAATCGAAAAAGTGGCGCCTGGCGTTATCGCTCGTAAGTCAGTTGATCAACCAGTACAGACTGGTTTGAAGTCTATCGACTCCATGGTTCCAGTTGGTCGCGGTCAGCGCGAACTGATCATCGGTGACCGTCAGACTGGTAAGACAGCGGTTGCGATTGATGCGATCATCAACCAAAAAGGTCAAGGTATCACTTGTATCTATGTGGCGATCGGCCAAAAGGCTTCGACTATCGCTAACGTGGTTCGCAAATTGGAAGAGCACGGCGCTTTAGGTTACACCATAGTAGTCGCGGCGACTGCTTCTGATTCTGCAGCGATGCAGTTCTTGGCACCATACGCAGGTTGCACGATGGGCGAATACTTCCGCGATCGCGGTGAAGACGCCTTGATCGTATATGATGATTTGACCAAGCAAGCTTGGGCATACCGTCAGATCTCTTTGCTGTTGCGCCGTCCTCCTGGTCGTGAAGCTTACCCAGGTGACGTTTTCTACCTGCACTCCCGTTTGTTGGAGCGTGCAGCTCGTGTGAATGCTGACTACGTTGAAGCTTTCACCAAGGGTGCAGTTAAAGGTAAGACAGGTTCATTGACAGCTTTGCCTATTATTGAAACCCAAGCGGGTGACGTTTCCGCATTCGTTCCGACTAACGTGATTTCTATCACCGACGGTCAGATCTTCTTGGAAACAGACTTGTTCAATGCTGGTATCCGTCCTGCGTGTCACGCCGGTATTTCGGTATCCCGCGTTGGTGGTGCTGCTCAGACTAAAGTCATCAAGAAATTGGGTGGCGGTGTGCGTCTGGCGCTTGCTCAGTATCGTGAATTGGCTGCGTTCGCGCAGTTCGCTTCCGATCTGGATGAAGCGACACGTAAGCAGTTGGAACGCGGTAAGTTGGTAACAGAATTGATGAAACAGTTGCAATACTGCCCGCTGTCTGTTGCTGAAATGGCTGTGACATTGTTCTGCGTTAACAAGGGTTACTTTGATGATGTGCCGGTTAACAAAGCCTTGGCATTCGAATCGGCGATCCATGCTTACCTGAAGTCCAACAACAAGGAATTGATGGATGCGGTTGAAACGACTAAAGATCTGAACGCTGACAATGAAAAGCTGTTGTCCGCTGCGATTGAGAAGTTCAAAGCATCTGCAGTTTACTAAGTCGAGGTGACACATGGCTGGCAGTAAAGAGATACGCGCAAAGATCAAGAGTGTAGAAAATACACGTAAGATCACGCGCGCCATGGAAATGGTCGCCGCAGCCAAGATGCGTAAAGCGCAGGAACGTATGCGTGCAGCTCGTCCCTATGCGGAAAAGATTCGTGCCGTTGCAGCCCATTTGTCCCGTGCTAATCCGGAATACAAGCATCCATTCCTGATTAAGCGTGAAGGCATTAAGAAGGTAGGCGTGATTATCATCACTTCAGACAAAGGTCTGTGTGGTGGCTTGAACACCAATGTTCTGCGTCTGGCGATTAACCAGATGAAACAATGGGAAGCTGAAGGCAAAGCAGTAGCGGTTAGTGCCATTGGTAACAAAGGTTTTGGTTTCATGAACCGTGTGGGTGCTGAAGTGAAGTCACACATCGTTGGTTTGGGAGACGTGCCCCACGTTGAAAGTTTGATAGGTGCGGTCAAGGTGATGTTGGATGCATATGTCTCGGGCGAGATCGATGCGATACACATCAGCTATAACCACTTTGTCAACACCATGAAGCAAGAACCATGTATGGAACAGTTGTTGCCTCTCACAGATGAGAAGCTGGGCGAAGCTCAAGGCAGCTGGGATTACATCTACGAACCTGATGCCAAGCTGGTAATTGACGAATTATTGTTGCGTTACATCGAATCGTTGGTATACCAAGGTGTGGTCGAGAACATGGCTTCAGAGCAAAGTTCTCGTATGGTGGCGATGAAGGCTGCTTCGGATAATGCGAAGAGCGTCATTGCAGACCTGAAATTGGTTTACAACAAAGCACGTCAAGCCGCGATTACCCGTGAAATTTCGGAAATCTGTAGCGGTGCAGCAGCGGTCGGTTAACGACGTACATACGATTAATTAACAGAATTAATTTAGACGGGGAAGCTCAAAATGAGTCAAGGAAAGATTGTTCAAAGTATTGGCGCGGTGGTCGACATCGAATTTCCACGCGATCAAATGCCTAAGGTTTACGATGCATTGACATTGGATGCAACTGGTAGTGATGTCGTTGAACGTGGTTTGACATTCGAAGTCCAGCAACAGTTGGGCGACGGTGTTGTACGTACTATTGCGATGGGTTCATCCGACGGTCTGCAACGCGGCATGTCTGTAACCAATACCAACAGCCCAATCACAGTTCCAGTGGGTGCGGGCACATTGGGACGTATCATGGATGTGCTGGGTCGTCCTATCGATGACGCTGGTGAAGTTCCTTGCGAAGAACGTCGCTCTATCCATCAAAAGGCTCCTAAGTTTGACGAATTGTCACCTTCAGTAGACTTGTTGGAAACAGGTATCAAGGTTATTGACTTGGTCTGCCCGTTTGCAAAGGGTGGTAAGGTTGGTTTGTTCGGCGGCGCTGGTGTTGGCAAGACAGTTAACATGATGGAACTGATTAACAACATCGCTAAGCAACACAGCGGTTTGTCAGTTTTTGCAGGTGTGGGTGAGCGTACTCGTGAAGGTAACGACTTCTATCACGAAATGAAGGACTCCAACGTTCTGGACAAAGTTGCGATGGTGTTCGGTCAGATGAACGAACCACCTGGTAACCGTTTGCGCGTTGCGTTGTCTGGTTTGACCATGGCTGAAAAATTCCGTGACGAAGGCCGTGACATCCTGTTCTTCGTCGACAACATCTATCGTTACACATTGGCCGGTACTGAAGTATCCGCGCTGTTGGGTCGTATGCCATCTGCTGTGGGTTACCAACCCACACTGGCTGAAGAAATGGGCCGTCTGCAAGAGCGTATCACTTCAACCAAAGTAGGCTCCATTACTTCGGTTCAAGCTGTTTATGTTCCAGCGGATGACTTGACCGATCCAGCACCAGCGACGACCTTCTTGCACTTGGACTCGACCGTTGTTCTGTCTCGTGACATCGCTTCTTTGGGTATCTACCCAGCGGTTGACCCACTGGATTCTACATCTCGTCAATTGGATCCATTGGTCGTTGGTGAAGAGCACTACTCCGTGGCGCGTAAAGTTCAGATGACTCTGCAGCGTTACAAAGAGTTGCGCGACATCATCGCGATTCTGGGTATGGACGAATTGGCTCCCGAAGATAAGTTGGCTGTGTCTCGCGCTCGTAAAATACAGCGTTTCTTGTCCCAGCCTTTCCACGTTGCTGAAGTGTTTACCGGTAGCCCGGGTAAGTACGTCACACTGAAGGAAACAATCAAGGGCTTTAAGGGCATTGTTGACGGCGAATACGATCACCTGCCAGAGCAAGCGTTCTACATGGTTGGCGGTATCGAAGAAGCGGTCGAAAAAGCCAAGACACTGAACTAAGTAGAGGGAAATCATGGCAATGACTGTTCATGTAGACATCGTAAGCGCTGAAGCTTCGATATTCTCTGGCCTCGCGGAACTGGTCATTGTTCCTGGTGAAGCTGGTGAGTTGGGTATCTATCCACGCCACGCCGCATTGCTGACCCGCATTAAACCTGGTTCAGTTCGTTTGAAACTGCCAGATCAGGTGCAAGAAGAACTGATCTATGTTTCAGGTGGAATGCTTGAGGTACAACCGAACGTGGTAACAATCTTGGCTGACACTGCTACCCGTGGTGCCGATCTTGATGAAGCACGTTCATTGAAGGCTAAGCAAGATGCAGAAGAAGCGATGCGTAATCGCACTTCGGATATCGACTACGCACAAGCACAGGCTGAATTGGCTGAAGCGATTGCACAGTTGGCAGCCATCAAGCAACTGCGTAAGCATACAGGCCACTAATTAATAGTGACCCAAGAAAAAAGGCAGCCTAGGCTGCCTTTTTTCTTGCTGAAAATAATTACATCAACTATTTTTTGCTGATCTTTTTAGCGACGACTTTAGCCTTGGCTGCAACTTTTTTAAGTGCGGGTTTCTTGGTTGTTGGTTTAGCAACCTTTGCAACTTTCTTCGGCGCAGCCGTCTTCTTAATAGCCTTGGTTTTGCTAGCAGGCAACTTAGCTGCCTTAGCTGCGATTAGTTCAAGCGCCTGTTCCAAAGTGATGTCATCAGGTGAGATGTCCTTAGGCAATGTGGCGTTGATCTTCCCATGACGTGCATAAGGCCCATACCGACCACTACATACCTCCACGCTAGCTTTATCCTCAGGATGATCACCCAGTACACGTAGGACGGTGTTGTTATCTTTAGCTTGGGCAAGGAGCTCTACAGCACGGGCTAAAGTTACATCAAAGATACTATCAGTGCGCGGTATAGATTTGAATTTACCATCGTGGCCGATATAAGGGCCGAATCGACCGATATTAACGATCACCTTTTTATTGGTTTCAGGATGTAAACCCAAGTCCTTAGGCAAAGATAAAAGTTTAAGTGCACTGGCCAAGTCTGCTTGATCCATGGCCATTTCTTTTGGCCAGGAGACACGCTTGGGCTTTGCCTTCTCGCCTTCTATTACTTCACCCAATTGTACATAGTGACCGTAGGGGCCTTTAAGTAACAATATTGCTTGCTGAGTTTCAGGATGTAAACCTAACTCGACACGGGCAGATAGATCATCAGCAGTTTCACCGCTCAGGCTGCGTTTGTATTTGCAAGTTGGATAGTCGGTACAACTGATAAAGCTACCATAACGACTAAGCTTTTTGGCCAAAGGTTTACCGCACTCGGGACAAGCTTCATCCAACAGTTCGACAGGCCTATCTATGTTGGTCTTCTCCTTAATAAGGGCGTCAAACCCTTTCCAGAATGAATCAAGCACGGGTATCCAGTCACGCTTACCTTCAGAGACTTCATCTAGCTCATCTTCAAGATTAGCCGTGAAATCATAGTCAACATAACGTGTAAAGTGATCCGTGAGGAAGCGCGTCACTACACGACCCACATCGGTAGGAACGAAGCGCTTTTTATCGAGTATCGCGTACTCTCGAGCTTGCAGCGTAGAGATAATAGTGGCGTAAGTTGAAGGGCGACCTATACCATACTCTTCCAATGACTTAACCAAACTCGCTTCAGAAAATCGTGGTGGCGGCAGAGTAAAATGCTGTTCACCGTAGAGTTTGTCGATCTGTAAAACATCGCCTTCGACAAGTGGAGGCAGCTTGGCGTTATCCTCTTCTTCAGCATCATCGATATCTTCCATGTATACACCGATGAAGCCCGGGAAAACCAAGGTTTGACCGTTGGCCCGGAACAAGGTGTCATCTCCGCCCAAACGTATATCTGCACTGACTGTATCAAACCTGGCGGGCGACATCTGACAAGCAAGTGTTCGCTTCCAAATCATTTCATAAAGGCGAGCCTGATCGGCAGTTAAAAAATCTCTGATCGAATCAGGTGTCCTGAGTATAGAGGTAGGTCTTATAGCTTCATGCGATTCCTGCGCATTTTTAGTTTTACTCTTGTATACAGGTTGCTTGCTGGGCAAATATTCACTAGAAAAATTATCGGAGATATAGGCACGAATCTCTTCAATGGCTTCTTTAGCAAGAGAAACAGAGTCAGTACGCATGTAGGAGATCAGACCTATGGATTGACCTCCGATGTCCACACCTTCATAAAGCGATTGAGCTGTACGCATGGTGCGATCAGAAGTCATGCCTAGCTTACGTACAGCTTCCTGTTGTAGCGTAGACGTAGTGAAGGGGGCCGCCGCGTAACGTTGCTTAGCCTTCTTCTCAATACGAACGACCTTGGGAGGCAGCTTGGCATCGTTTAACTTGGCATGAATAGTTTCATACTCTGATTGGCTACCAATGCTAAGTTGATCGAGTTTCTTCCCTTGATACTGGAATAATTTGGCCTTGAAAGGGATATGGTTCTTTTGACTGTCTAAGTGTACGGACCAATATTCTTGAGTTTTGAATGCCTCAATTTCCAATTCACGTTCAACGATCATACGCAGAGCAGGACTTTGTACACGACCGGCAGACAATCCCGGACGTATCTTGCGCCATAACAAGGGCGAAAGATTGAAACCAACCAAGTAATCCAGGGCACGTCTGGCTTGCTGAGCATTCACTAGCGGCATAGAGATTTCGCGTGGGTGAGCAACCGCTTCTTGTACCGCAGACTGCGTGATCTCATAGAAGACCACACGCTTCATATTCTTGCCCTTCATACCACGCTTAGCTTTGAGTAGCTCGGAAATATGCCAAGCGATAGCTTCACCTTCGCGATCCGGATCGGGTGCGAGCAGGATGTTGTCCGCTAATGCGGCAGCCTTTGCAATGGCATCAACATGTTTACTATTACGAGCGATGGTCTCGTAATTCATGACATAACCGTTGTCGGTGTCAACAGCGCCGGATTTAGGTACTAGGTCACGGACGTGGCCATAAGAAGCAAGAACATCAAAGTCCTTACCCAGATACTTTTTGAGAGTCTTAGCCTTTGCCGGTGATTCGACGATCAGTAAATTAGTTGCCATGAGTGCCGATTAATGTAGTTGCTTGGTATGCAAGGGGGTGAGCAATTCCTCAATGAGGAGCGCATCCAGATCTTTGTGACGGTTCCACAATACCATGAGCATGATCAGTTTGAGTTTATCTAATCCCAGATTCTTCTGTTGAAGCGCAACAGCACGGTCAATTATCATTTCCCGTTCAACAGTCGTAATCAAACCCTGGGCATGAGTCAAAAAAAGAAAATCACGCGCTTCAATACTGATGGCATCGAGCTCTAAAGCAGCAAAATGACGTATGCCTGAGTGCTCTATCGTACCTGGATAACCATCCAGATCTTGATGCTGTAAAGCGGATAGCCAAGTGAGGGCTTCAGAGATTTCCTCATCTTCAAAACCCGCAGCAGTAAGTTTACGGGTCAACTTATCCGCTTCAGGATAGCTACCAGCATCGAAATAACTTTCAAAAAGGTACATTAGGATTTCAAACATGTTAAGGGTCTTACTTATAAATTCGTTGGAATAAACCGCCAGGTAGAGTACAGACTAGACCATCAAGTTCAAGCGAGAGTAGCATGGCGGATAGCTCGCTGACCGTCAAGCCACTGCGAGACTGCAAAGTGTCTAAATCAACTGCTTCATCGCCCATGAATTGAAATAATTCGGAGTCAATACATGTATCGTCTGGAACGATGCTAGAACTGACAATGACTGAACCCAGTTCTTCCAATACATCTTGAGCAGCTTCAACAAGTTTTGCGCCCTGTTTGATTAAGGCATGACAGCCTTTGCTCTGTGGCGAATGTATGGAACCAGGAATAGCAAACACATCCCGACCCTGCTCCATAGCGAGTCTAGCAGTAATAAGTGATCCGCTCTTCAAAGAAGCTTCGACTACTAAGCAACCCATACCCATGCCGCTGATCAAACGATTTCTACGCGGGAAGTTAGCGGCTAAGGGCGGAGTACCGATGGGGAATTCAGAAATAATGAGTCCCTGTTTTGCCATATCATGGGCAAGGTCGTGATTGGCCGCTGGATATACTTTATCCAAACCTGTACCTACAACCGCGATACTTCTGCCTTTACCCTTTAAGCCACCGCGATGTGCGGCGGCATCAATGCCGTGAGCCAGCCCACTGATGATACTAAAGCCCGAGTTGCTAAGTGATTCAGCAAAGGACTCTGCATTATTAATACCTTGATGCGTGGCATGACGGCTACCAACGATAGATATCGTTGCGTGATTTAACAAACGCCTATCCCCTTTGATATAAAGCAACACTGGGGGATCAGCAATATTCAACAAGGCTTGAGGATAGTCGGAATCTGCCAAAGTAACGATGGCATTGTTAGTATCTGCCAGCCACTGAAATGTAGCAGTGAGCTGTGCTTCATCAGCACCAGATAGGATGGCACGGGCAAGCTCAGGTTTAACGTAAAGCGAAAGTGATGAAGCAGAAGCAGACAGGACAGCTTCTGGCGAGCCGAACTCTCTTAGCAGGGTGCGTAGTGATTCGTTACCCAAGCCGCGTATCAAAGTGAGGGAAAGCCAGGACTTTAGTGAAGCATCAATGAAAACATCGACCTTGCGGTCGATGTTTTCGGTGCTATCTGAATTTTGCCTGTTCATTTCGGGTAACTAGGGCGTTTGTGCAACATCCAATAGCTGAACAGGCAGCTTGGTTTGCATGACCAAGCCGTACGAAACCTTGTTAAATACTCGGAATACAATCATAAGACCATAACGTTCATTCGGAAGTGTGTAGGTCTCACCTTCAAATTTGGTATTGATTCCCTTGCTGTAGAGGGCAAGCACATTACCCACCTCTAAACCTTCACGTGTTCCTTTGTTGATGGTTACAACGGTATTTTGACCGGCCTGAGAAACGCCGCCATAAACAGAAAGAATTTGAGCTTTGATATTGTTCGAAGGAACATGTGGGATGAGGCTGTCAGAGGATGCGACAGAAGTTAGAGTTAGCCGATCACCACGATTGATTTCAAGCTTAGTTTTAGTAGCCATCACTGTGCTTACTTCGCCAAATTTAGTGGCTTCGACATCCCCCAGATAAATTGCTTCACGTCCCAAGACTTCATCAGTTTCAGGATCTACAAACAATTTGCCGGGTCGAAACGCTTGAAACTTAGTACCTTTGTCTGCAGGGAGATTGCTAACATAGCCAATTTGATTATCACCGAGTATGACGCGACCTTCTTGCAACGCAATCAGCTTTGGAGCCGTAGCCAAACTTTCCTCTTCAACAACAAGGGGCTGACTGATAAAAGCCTGTATATCCTTGTAAGGAATTGAAGCAATAGCATCATGCTGACTCAAGCCATAACGTATGCGGGGTTCATATTTATCAGTTGTATCCGAACTAGTGGCTAGCCCTTTACCATTGACAGAAAGGGAGCCCGTGCTACGGTCAAGCACGACCACATCGCCTGGATAGATCCAATGAGGATCCTTGATGGTGTCTTTATTGAGATTCCAAATGCTGGGCCATTTCCATGGGTCTTTGAAGAACATCGCAGAGATATCCCAAAGAGTATCTCCCTTAACAACAACATGACGATCAGGTGCATCTGGACGAATCTGAACGACGTCAGCATAAGCCAAGACAGGGAGTAAAAAACAAATCAGCGATATAATCTTGCGCATAAGAAACTCCAACAGAGTCTAAAAAAGAACACGAAGTTACTGTGTTGCTTTAAATTCTGCATCTAGTTATCTAAATTAGCAAGCATTTATGGAATTCGTATGGCGCTATTAAATATCCTGCATTATCCTGATGAGCGATTGCATAAAATTGCCAAGCCTGTCATTGAAGTAACTGAAAAGACACGCAGCTTGATCAAAGACATGGCTGAAACCATGTATGCCGCACCTGGAGTCGGTTTGGCAGCCACTCAAGTGAATGTTCACGAACAGATTTTCATCGCCGATATCTCTGAAGAACACAACCAACTGCAAGTGTTTATAAATCCCAAGCTCATATCGAGCAGCGGGGAAGAGGAATGCGAGGAAGGGTGTTTATCGGTTCCCGGCGTATATGAGACTGTAAAACGTTGTGAACGCATCATAGTAGAGGCGCTAGATAAAAATGGTAAACCGTTCAGGTTGGAGGCTGATGGTTTCCTAGCCGTGTGCATACAACATGAAATGGATCATTTGAAGGGCAAGGTATTTGTTGAGTACTTATCATCACTTAAACAGAGCAGGATTCGGGCGAAAATAAAAAAACGCCAACGCGAAACCTTATAATCAGGAAACACGCGTGAAAATTATCTTTGCAGGTACACCACAATTTGCAGCAGAAGCGTTGGCTGGATTGCTAATAGAACATACAGTAGTCGCAGTATTGACTCAGCCTGACCGTCCGGCAGGGCGGGGTATGCAGCTGATGGCCAGTCCAGTAAAACAACTCGCGATGCAACATGGCATAAAGGTGTTGCAGCCCATAAGTCTTAAAACCCCAGAATCACAACAAATGATTGCCGAATTGGCTGCAGATGTGATGGTGGTCGCGGCATATGGATTGATTTTACCCAAAGCAGTGCTAGAGATGCCACGTTTTGGTTGTTTAAACATCCATGCCTCCTTGCTACCTAGATGGCGCGGTGCTGCCCCAATACAAAGAGCAATACAGGCTGGCGATAGCGCTACTGGCATCACCATCATGCAAATGGATGTCGGCTTGGATACTGGTGCGATGCTTATGTGTGTAGAGTGTCCTATTTTGGGAAGTGACAATGCAAATACCCTGCACGACAAGCTGGCAGAGTTGGGCGCACAAGCAATTGTGCAGGTTTTGAGGCAGTTGCCTGATGGATTAACGCCCGTCTCGCAGGATAATGAGGCCGCCACCTATGCCGCCAAACTGCTTAAAAGTGAAGCGCCGATAGATTGGAATTTGGATGCCGAGAATATCGAGCGGACCATACGCGCATACAATCCTTTTCCGCTGGCCAACTTCAGTTATCAGGATGCGCAGATAAAAGTATGGCAAGCCAGTCTGCAATCGGCACAAGGGACGCCGGGTAAAGTTTTGTCAGTGGATAAACACGGTATAGTCGTCGCCTGTGGTCAGCAGTCGATACGATTGGAAGTTTTACAGAGACCGGGTGGTAAAGCCCAGGCCGCGGTGCAATTTTTACAAGCCATGCCGATCAAGATCGGTGATGAGTTGTCGGTGAACTAAGATGCAAAAAGTACAACTCGCTTCCAGTCAGGTCATCAGCCAAGTGATGATGAATGGCAAGAACCTGAACCAGGTCCTTGAGAATGCATTGAATGTAAAGCCTGCCTGGACTGCGTCTGAGCGTGGCGCGATACAAGATATTTGTTATGGGACGCTGCGATTCTATGGCCAGCTAAAAGCGATATTAGATTTGCTATTACACAAGCCCCTCGAAGAACAACACATAGGTTATCTGCTGTTAGTGACGTTGTACCAGTTACAACACACCAAGGCGACACAGCACACGATAGTCGATCAAGCAGTAAGCGCCGCTCGAACAATACAGCCACATGTGGGTGGCTTGGTAAACGCCATTCTGAGAAGCTTCCTGCGCCAACAAAATGAGTTGCTGGACAAGGTCGCCGCCAAGCGTGAGGCGAGATTCAATCATCCACTGTGGTGGATCACCGAACTGAATGCCCAATATGGCCAAGAGGTCGGCGCAACAATCTTGGATGTTGGCAACCAACATCCGCCTATGACTTTGCGAGTCAACCAACATTGCGGTACCACGCTGGAGTATCAGGCACTGCTGGCTGAACAAGGTATGAAGGCAGAACGTATCGCTCCGGATGCGCTGTTGTTGGAAAAGCCCGTCAATGTGGACAGATTGCCGGGATTCGCAGACGGTTGGGTATCTGTCCAAGATGCGGGTGCGCAATACGCTGCCAAATTGCTCGACTTGAAATGGGGGATGCGCGTACTTGACGCTTGTTCGGCCCCGGGCGGCAAAACCGCACATATGTTGGAGGCTGTCGATGTGGACATGGTGGCAGTCGATAAGGATGCAAAACGACTGCGACGCGTAGAAGACAATCTGGCACGTCTGCAATTACGTGCGCAACTAATAGTGGGTGATGCGGCGAAGCCGCAAGATTGGTGGAACGGAAAACTGTTCGACCGCATCCTTGCGGATGTGCCGTGCTCCGCATCTGGTGTCGTGCGCAGGCATCCGGATATTAAATGGTTGCGCAGGCGAGATGACATAGACAGTTTTGCACAGCAACAGTTGGAAATACTGCAAGCCTTGTGGCCCTTGCTCAAGCCGGATGGCAAATTGCTGTATGCGACATGTTCGGTATTCAAGCAAGAGAATGAACAGGTGGTTACTAAGTTCTTGGCGGGTCATCGTGACGTTCAGCGTGTTGCGCTTACGCAACCGGAGCATAGTGCGGGTCAGTTACTTCCAGATGCACAGCACGACGGATTCTTCTATGCATTGCTACATAAAACTGCTTAAGCTTATAAGCTATGTTTTATTGTTATTGGGCTTGCTGGCAGTCCCGGCATATGCGGATGGTGTATCGGTCAATAGGACTGACGCAAAGTTGACAGAAGAGGGATATCAACTCAAAGCGGATTTCTCAATCAACTTGAATTTTACGGTGCAGCAAGCCTTGTCCCATGGTGTGCCGATCTACTTTATTGGTGAATTCAGTCTGACACGCTCACGCTGGTATTGGTTCGATGAGCAGATCACCAAAAGCGAGCAAATCACCAAGCTTTACTACAATGTCTTGACCAGACAATATCGGATATCGCGGGGCAGTTTGTTTCAGAGCTTTGCCTCACTGGAAGATGCGCTAGCCGTGATTCAAAGGCAATATTCGCCCCTTATCCAGCCTGAGTTGTTGGCCAACGAAGGTAGTTATTTGGCAGGTGCACGATTGCGTTTGGACATCGATCAATTACCTAAACTGTTGCAGGTCAATGCCTTCACAGGTAAAGACTGGGACTTGGATTCTGACTGGTACCGCTGGGTAATCCATCCCGCAGAGATGGCGCAACGCCAACAAGAGATACGTGAGGGTGGGCGGTGAAGTACATCATCTCCGTCAGCGTTTTGGTGGGCAGTGTGTTGTTGTATCTGCTATCCAGCAACAGCGTGAACACACAGTTATTTTCCGCCAACTATTACGGCGCACTGATATTGACGGGTTCGTTGGCAATCGCGCTTGCAGTGCTGGTGGCATTTCAATTCTGGCGACTTAAGGTAAAGATAAAACGCAAAGTATTCGGCGCTCGCTTGACCTTGAGGCTGACCTTGTTCTTCATCGGCATCGCGGTAGTGCCGGGTGTTTTAGTCTATGCGGTTTCAGTAGACTTCCTTGGGAAAAGCATAGAGTCTTGGTTCGATGTGCGAGTTGAAAAAGCGCTAGAAGGTGGTTTGAATCTCGGCAAAAACGGCTTGGATAACAGTCTCAAAGAGTTGAGCAAGAAGACGCAATTCGTTGCGCTCATCCTTGCCGAAAAATCGCCCAGACAATATCAAGTCGATCTGCACCGCTTGATAGAAGAAGGTACGACACAAGAGGCTGCGATATTCTCCTTGTCAGGCCGGCCGCTAGCATTTGCCACCAACAGTAATGCAATGCTACCCGCCATACCCGATAACGATATCTTGGCCGAGACTCTAAAAAATGGTCATTACGCCGTGATAGACACGACCATTAGCAAAGGGCTGACCCTGCGGGCGCTTTCCTTGGTTACCCTGAATACGCCCGAAGCACCGCGCTTTATTCTGCAATTCACACAGCCGGTAGAAAAACAGATCGAAGCCGATGCGGAGACAGTTCAGTCTGTATATCGGGATTATCAGGCATTGGTGTTATCCCGACTGGGATTGAAGCGTCTTTATGGCATCACCCTCACCTTGTCATTGCTAGTGGTGTTGTTGACGGCTATATCGGCGGCCTTCTTCATCAGTGAAAAATTGGGTTCTTCGTTGGAGTCTTTGGCGGAAGGGACTAAGGCCGTCGCTCAAGGGGATTTTACGGGTCAATATCCCATCCTTAGTAGCGATGAGCTGGGTGCATTAACGGGATTGTTCAACCAGATGACGCGGCAGTTGTATGACGCAAAACAAGCGAGTGAGTTGCAGCAACATCAAGTTGAAAGTGCCAAGGGCTATCTTGAAAGTGTGTTGACTCACCTGTCCTCGGGGGTGATAGGCTTGGATGAAGAGTTCAAGTTGCGATCAGTGAATACCAGTGCCGCACAGATTTTGGCCGTCCCCTTACAAGAGATGCAGCGCATCTCCTTGGTACAGCTGGCCGAGAAATATAGTTTGCTGAACTCTTTTTGTAGCACGATCAAAGACGCCTTTATAGAGACGACCAATGGCGAATGGCAACGGCAGATACAAAGATTGAGCAAGCAGGGTAACCAGATACTGCTGATGCGAGGAACGCAGCTTCCCAAGCTATCGGGTGGCGGCTTCGTCGTTGTGTTCGATGACATCAGCCATTTGCTGCAGACTGAGCGGCAAGCGGCGTGGGGTGAAGTCGCCCGCAGACTGGCACATGAGATTAAAAATCCACTCACACCCATCCAACTTTCCGCAGAGCGTTTGCAGCACAAGCTAAGTGGAAAACTATCGGGCAGTGATGCAGAGTTGTTGCAGCGTGCAACTTTGACCATCGTCAATCAAGTCGGGGCGATGAAGAATATGGTGAGTGATTTTGCGAACTATGCACGTGGTCCCATATTAAAGATGGTCGTGTTGAATCTGCACCAGTTAATTGAAGAAATGTGGGCCTTGTATGAATCAAATTCGGTGGTCGTCACGCTGGATCTTCAAGCCAAACAGGTACAGATTCAGGGTGATGCAACCAGGCTGCGTCAAGTCCTGCATAACCTGTTGCAAAACGCGCAAGACGCATTGATAGACATCACTGTGCCGAAGATAGAAATTTGCACCTGGAATGAAGCAGGTCAAATTAAGTTGCAAGTTAAGGACAATGGAACGGGATTTGCAACCAATGTACTTGCTAAAGCTTTTGAGCCTTATATGACGACCAAGGCCAAAGGTACCGGCCTTGGACTGGCGATCGTGAAGAAGATCGTGGAAGAACACAATGGTGTGATACAGATCGAGAATGAGTCGCAAGGCGGGGCAGCCATCACGATCTCTTTCCCCATCATAGAGGAGGCATGATGATGACCAAACAAATTCTCGTTGTAGATGACGAAATAGGTATCCGCGAATTGCTGGCTGAAATTCTGTATGACGAAGGCTATCAGGTTCATCTGGCTGAAAATGCCGAGCAGGCCAGGACCTATCGCAACCAGCATGAGCCGGATCTGGTTTTACTGGATATTTGGATGCCCGAAACGGATGGTGTGGAATTACTAAAAGAGTGGGCAGCTCAAGATTTGTTGACCATGCCGGTGGTGATGATGTCCGGTCACGGCACCATAGAGACTGCGGTAGAGGCAACACGTATAGGTGCGGTGGATTTTTTAGAGAAACCGATAGGCTTGCAAAAATTACTGGCCACAGTGGCGAATGCCATCAATACCGAGGTGATACATGCAGAAGAGACGGTCATTGAGCCGCCGAAAAATCTGACGATAGAAATCGCTGGGGTTGAAAAGCAATACGCTCTGCCATTGGATATGCCGCTGCGCCAAGCACGCGACTATTTTGACGCGATCTATTTGCAATATCATTTACAAAAAGAGGATGAAAACATCACTCGTGTCGCAGAAAAAATAGGGGTGGAGCGTACACACCTATATCGTAAACTAAAACAATTGGGCATTAAATTGACCAAACGCAGCCATACAGAGCATTAAAAGAAACAGCCTGCAAGCCAATAAAGACGCGGCAGTTGCCCTAAACATGTGGCTGCGGCATAATCGCCCACTTTATAAGCTTTAAAACATGAACCGTCCCTCATGGGATGACTAGGAGGAAGTAAGTATGTCAGCCGCACGTAATATCACCCCACCAAAATTCAATGACATCACTGGCGCAATTCGTATGCTGGCGGTGGATGCCGTACAAAAAGCGAACTCCGGTCACCCGGGCGCACCTATGGGTATGGCTGAGATCGCTGACGTATTGTGGAATCGCCACATGCGCCATAATCCTGCGAATCCTAAGTGGGCTAACCGCGACCGTTTTGTTCAGTCTAACGGCCACGGTTCTATGTTGATCTATGCTTTGCTGCACTTGACAGGCTATGACCTGCCTATGGACGAATTGAAGCGTTTCCGTCAAATGCATTCCAAGACGCCTGGTCACCCGGAGTATGGTTACACAGTAGGCGTTGAAACAACGACAGGTCCATTGGGTCAAGGTATCACCAATGCTGTTGGTTTTGCGATGGCTGAAAAATTATTGGCTGCCGAATTCAATAAGCCAGGCCACGAAATCGTTGATCACAACACATATGTGTTCATGGGTGACGGTTGCATGATGGAAGGTATCTCCCACGAAGCATGTGCTCTGGCTGGTACTTGGGGTCTGGGCAAGTTGACAGCATTCTGGGATGACAATGAAATCTCTATCGATGGTCATACTAACGGGTGGTTCACAGATGATACGGCCAAACGTTTCGAAGCTTACGGCTGGCATGTGATTGCTGACGTGCAAGGTCACGATCCGGTTGCAATCGAAGCCGCGATCCAAGCTGCCAAAGCAGTGACAGACAAGCCGTCGTTGATCTGCTGCAAGACCATCATCGGTATGGGCTCCCCCAACAAAGCTGACAGTCACGATGTGCACGGTGCTGCATTGGGTGACGCTGAAGTTGCCGCGACTCGCGCGCACATCGGTTGGAATTACCCACCTTTCGAAATCCCGGCACATGTTTATGCGGCTTGGGATGCTAAGGCCAAGGGCGCGGCTGCAGAAAAATCTTGGAACGAAACATTCGCTGCATACCGCGCCGCGTTCCCGGCAGAAGCTGCTGAATTCGTACGCCGTATGAATGGTGAATTGTCTGCTAATTGGGCGGACCATGCTGCTAAGGCAATCGCCGAGATCAATGCCAAGGGCGAGACTATCGCCACACGTAAAGCTTCTCAAAATGCGATCAACGCACTGGCACCAGCACTGCCAGAATTCTTGGGCGGTTCGGCTGACTTGACCGGCTCCAACCTGACTAACTGGGTGGGTTGCAAGCACGTTAAGGGCAAATCGACAGGTAACTACATCAGCTACGGTGTGCGCGAATTCGGTATGTCTCACATCATGAACGGTATGGCATTGCATGGTGGCTTGTTGCCATTCGGCGGTACCTTCCTGATGTTCTCGGAATACGCACGTAACGCTTTGCGTATGTCTGCACTGATGAAGCAGCGCGTAATCTATGTCTTTACTCACGACTCTATCGGTCTGGGCGAGGATGGTCCTACCCACCAACCGGTTGAGCAAACTGCGACATTGCGATACATCCCCAACATGGAAGTTTGGCGCCCATGCGACACCGTTGAATCTGCAGTGAGCTGGGTTGCGGCGGTTGAGCGCAAAGATGGCCCGTCATCTTTGATTTTCAGCCGTCAAAATCTGCAATTCCAAAAACGTGATGCCGCCCAGATTGCTAACATTCGTAAGGGTGGTTACGTGTTGTCCGAAGCTGCCGGTAAAGTGCAAGCGATCATCATTGCTACAGGATCCGAAGTCGATCTGGCAATCAAGGCGCAAGCAGTCTTGGCAGCAGAAGGCATCAACGTACGCGTGGTGTCTATGCCTTCGACTAATGTGTTTGACAACCAAACTCAAGCATATAAGGACAGTGTATTGCCTAAGGGCGTGAAGCGTATTTCGGTAGAAGCAGGTGTAACGCATGGTTGGTATAAGTATGTTGGTCTGGATGGCGCGGTAGTAGGTATGGATTGTTTTGGCGAATCTGCACCGGCTCCGGAGTTGTTTAAGCACTTCGGCTTTACAGTAGAGAATGTCGTAAAGACAGTTAAGAGCGTTCTGTAATTTTTAACACCGGGTGTAGGCGACGCGAAGAATGTCGCCGCACCTACATAAAAATCGATTTTTTAATTAGAACTGGGAGAAAAAAATGGCAATTCGTGTAGGTATCAACGGTTTTGGTCGTATTGGCCGCATGGTTTTCCGTGCAGCAACTAAAGATTTCCCTGAGATCGAAGTTGTCGCTATCAATGACTTGCTTGAGCCGGATTACTTGGCATACATGCTGAAATATGACTCAGTACACGGTCGCTTCAATGGCGACGTGGCAGTTGACGGCAGCAATTTGGTTGTGAATGGTAAGAAAATCCGTCTGACAGCAGAGCGCGACCCGGCAAACCTGAAGTGGAACGAAGTGGGCGTGGACATCGTTATCGAGTGCACGGGCTTCTTCCTGACTAAAGACACTTGCCAGGCACACATCAATGCCGGTGCCAAGAAAGTCATCCAATCCGCACCATGCAAAGACGACACACCAATGTTCGTTTATGGCGTAAACCATGACAAGTATAAAGGCGAAGCGATTGTATCTGCAGCTTCATGCACAACCAATGCATTGGCACCCGTTGCCAAAGTGTTGAACGATACATTTGGTATCAAGCGCGGTCTGATGACGACTGTGCACGCAGCGACGGCAACACAAAAAACTGTTGACGGTCCATCTAATAAAGATTGGCGCGGTGGTCGCGGTATTTTGGAAAACATCATTCCTTCTTCAACTGGCGCAGCCAAGGCTGTGGGCGTGGTATTGCCAGAGTTGAAAGGCAAGCTGACAGGTATGGCTTTCCGTGTTCCAACTTCAGACGTTTCTGTAGTCGATTTGACTGTGGAGTTAAACAAAGAAGCAACTTACGAACAAATCGTTGCGGCAATGAAGGCTGCCTCTGAAAGTGGTCCGCTGAAAGGTGTGTTGGGCTTCACAACAGAGAAAGTTGTGTCTACAGATTTTCGTGGTTACACATGCCCATCCGTATTCGACGCAGAAGCAGGAATCGCGTTGGATCCAACTTTTGTCAAGGTTGTGGCTTGGTACGATAACGAATATGGCTATACATGCAACTTGATGCGCATGGTTCGTCACATCGCTAAGTAATTAGGCTGTTTAAAGTGGATAGTCGGGAGTGAGGCAGTGAATTTCACAGCTCACTTTTAGCTATCCACTTTGTACTTTCATATAATATTTAGGGAAAATAAAAATGTCTGTAATCAAAATGACTGATTTGGATCTCAAGGGAAAACGTGTCCTGATCCGTTCCGATTTGAATGTGCCTGTCAAAGACGGCAAAGTAACTTCCGATGCACGTATCACCGCTTCAATGGCAACCATCACTTTTGCGATGAAAGCAGGCGCAAAAGTGATGGTGACTTCCCACTTGGGCCGTCCGGAAGAAGGTGTTTACTCGGAAGAGAACTCGCTCAAGCCGGTAGCCAATGTCATCGCTGACAAATTGGGCAAGCCTGTGCGTCTTATCAAAGACTGGACCGATGGTGGCTTCAGTGTTGCCGATGGCGAATTGGTATTGCTGGAGAACTGCCGTTTCAATAAGGGCGAAAAGAAAAGCACCGACGAATTGGCGAAGAAATACGCAGCTTTGTGCGACGTGTTCGTGATGGATGCTTTTGGCACGGCCCACCGTGCTGAAGCCTCTACGCATGGCGTAGCGAAGTTCGCACCCGTTGCGGCAGCAGGCGTGTTGCTGACCGAAGAATTGGAGGCGTTGACTAAGGCCCTGTTGAGCCCGGCGCGTCCCATGGTTGCTATCGTTGGCGGCTCCAAGGTTTCGACCAAGCTGACAGTGTTGGAATCGTTATCAGAAAAATGCGAACAATTGGTTGTAGGCGGCGGTATCGCCAACACCTTCTTGAAAGCAACCGGACACCCGGTCGGCAAATCACTTTGCGAAAATGATCTCGTGCCTACCGCACAAGCACTGATTGCAAAAATGACCGCACGTGGCGCGATCATTCCTATCGCAACCGATGTTGTGGTTGGCACGGCTGCTCCCTTCTTGCCGGGTAATGAAAACACACCGGCAATCTTGAAAGATGCCAAGGATGTGGCTGATGAAGAAATGATTTTCGACATCGGTCCCAAGTCGGCACAAGAGATTGTGGACATCATCATGAATGCAGGCACGGTCGTTTGGAATGGTCCTGTAGGTGTGTTTGAGTATGACCAATTCGGTGAAGGTACCAAGGCTATTGCGCTAGCGATTGCTAACACCAAAGCTTTCACCCTTGCGGGTGGCGGCGATACCATTGCAGCGATTCAGAAGTACGACATTTACGATAAAGTGTCTTATGTCTCTACCGCTGGGGGCGCGTTCTTGGAGTTTCTCGAAGGCAAAACATTGCCCGCTGTAGAGATTCTTGAGCAACGTGCCAGTAAATAATTAGATAGGAATCACATGCTGCGTAGAACCAAAATAGTAGCAACCTTAGGACCTGCATCAAGCAGCCAAAAAGTGTTGGAAGATATGATACGTGCCGGGGTAGACCTGGTGCGTATGAACTTCTCGCACGGTTCGGCGCAAGATCACATGAAGCGTGCAGAGACAGTTCGTGCAGCTGCACGAGCAGTTGGACGCACGGTTGGTATCCTTGCAGATTTGCAAGGCCCAAAGATTCGTGTGCGTAAATTCGAGAACGACAAAATCATTCTGAATAAGGGTGATGCATTCATACTCGATGCAAGCATGGACGGTTTGGGAAATCAGGAGCGTGTAGGTCTTGATTACAAAGAACTGCCAAGGGATGTGGACATCGGGACAGTGTTGTTACTCAACGATGGCATGCTGGAATTTCATGTCACCGGTGTGAAAGGCAATGAAGTCCATTGTGTGGTTGTACGTGGCGGTGTCTTGTCCAACAACAAGGGTATCAATCGCAAGGGTGGTGGTCTGACCGCTCCGGCTTTGACCGAGAAGGACAAAGAGGACATCAAGACTGCTGCGCTGATTCAGGCTGACTATCTCGCGGTCTCTTTCCCGCGTACCGGCGACGACATGCGTTTGGCGCGTGAGCTGATGGTTGCGGCGGGTGGTAAAAGTATGTTGATGGCCAAGATCGAACGTGCTGAAGCGATTCCAGTATTGGGCGACATCATCGATGCCTCCGATGCAATCATGGTAGCGCGTGGCGATCTGTCTGTTGAAGTTGGCGATGCTGCAGTGCCGGGATTGCAGAAGCGCATGATCAAGATGGCGCGTGCCAAAAATCGTTTGGTCATCACCGCGACCCAGATGATGGAGTCCATGATTACAGCGCCCATTCCGACAAGAGCGGAAGTTTCGGACGTGGCGAATGCGGTGTTGGATGGCACAGATGCGGTGATGCTCTCAGCTGAGACGGCGGTGGGTGATTATCCTATCGAAACAATTGAAGCGATGGCACGTATCTGTCTTAGTGCCGAGAAGGAATTCGATGTGCATGCTGGTGAGCGCCGTGTGCAACACGAGAAATTCACACGCGTGGATCAAGCTATCGCGATGTCGGCACTCTATGCTGCGACTCATTTGAAGGTGAAGGCGATTATCGCCCTAACACAATCAGGTTCCACAGCACTTTGGATGTCTCGTATCAACGGTGGCGTACCTATCTATGCGATGACACCTGTTGCTGAGACACTCAGCAAGGTGACATTGTTCGGTGGTGTGCATCCTATCGCTTTCACCGATACTTCAACAGATCACTCGCAAACCTTGCGTGCAGCGGAAGACGAGTTGGTTAAACTGAAATTAGTACGTGACGGCGATCTGATCGTGATGACAGTAGGTGAAGCAGTCGGCCAAACTGGCCACACCAACACCATGAAGATCGTCAAAGTCGGAGATCACCACAAGTAATGACTGAAATACCCGCAGTTTAAGATTTAACAACAATAGGAGAAGAAAATGGCTTTAGTATCTTTGCGTCAACTGCTCGATCATGCAGCAGAACATAGCTATGGCTTGCCAGCGTTCAACGTGAACAACCTGGAACAAGTCAAAGCAATCATGGAAGCGGCTGATGAATGCAACAGTCCGGTCATCATGCAAGGTTCAGCAGGCGCCCGTAAGTACGCAGGCGAACCATTCCTGCGTCATCTGATCGAGGCTGCTGTTGAAATGTACCCGCATATCCCAGTCGTAATGCACCAAGATCACGGCGCATCTCCGGCAGTATGTATCAACGCGATCAAGTCCGGCTTCTCCAGCGTGATGATGGACGGTTCCCTGATGACTGACGGCAAGACTCCTTCATCATTTGAATACAACGTGAACGTGACTCGCTCAGTTGTTGAGATGTCTCACGCGGTTGGCGTTTCTGTCGAAGGTGAATTGGGTTGCTTGGGTTCTTTGGAATCGGGTCACGGTGAAAAGGAAGACGGCCACGGCGCTGAAGGCGTATTGAGCCACGACCAACTGTTGACCGACCCCAACGAAGCGGCTGAATTCGTCAAAGCAACACAAGTTGATGCTTTGGCTATCGCGATCGGTACCTCACACGGCGCTTACAAGTTCACCAAGCCACCTACGGGTGACACATTGGCGATCAGCCGTATCAAAGAAATTCACGCACGTATCCCCAACACCCACTTGGTTATGCACGGATCTTCCTCAGTTCCCCAAGAATGGCTGGAGATCATTAACCAATACGGCGGCGCGATGCCACAGACTTACGGCGTGCCAGTTGAAGAAATCGTAGAAGGTATCAAACATGGCGTTCGTAAAGTGAACATCGATACCGACCTGCGTATGGCTTCCACAGGCGCAACACGTCGTTACTTGGCGAACAATCCCAAGGACTTCGACCCGCGTAAATTCTTGGCGGAAACAACCAAGGCAATGAAGGCGATCTGCAAAGCACGCTATGAAGCATTTGGCGCTGCTGGCCAAGCCGGCAAGATCAAGCCCATCGCATTGGATGCGATGGCAATGCGTTATATCAAAGGCGAACTGAACGCGATTGTTAAGTAAGCATTAGTGATAAGCAGCAACAAAAAAGCGGCCCGAGGCCGCTTTTTTGTTTGATGGCGTCAACGCAAATGCCTAACAAATAACCGTTGGGAATATAACTTAGCCGTTAGTGTGAGGAAAATAACCTAATATCGGTCACTAGCTTGCGGTAGATGCACAGTTGGCTAGTATGCCAACTAAGTAGATGAGAGGTGAGGCAATGAGTAACAGTAGAAAACAGCGTGGTGTGACACTTGTAGAGCTCATGATAGTGATAGCAATAGCGGCGATTTTTGCTGTAATTGCGATTCCTTCGATGACCGATTTCGTGAGAACTACACGCATCACATCTGTCACATCACAACTTAACAGTGATATGAATTTTGCCAAAAGTGAAGCTGTAAAACGAAATACCAGAGTATTGATTTGCCCGGCAAACAATACAAATACAGACTGTAATGCAACAGCGAGCTGGTCTACAGCAGGATGGTTGGTTTGTTATGACAATACTAACGATGCCACAGATAATTGTGATGCGACAAGTACGGCAAATCCCAATCCGATACAGATTAGATCGGCAACAGATCCGACAGTCACGGTGACGGGACCGGCGGTTGCCGTTAGATTCAATCCGATAGGGTCACAAGGTGTTGTAGGAAACACGGGTGTGACATTGACAGTAACAGGTACTTGGGCGGGCGCGAAAAGCAGAACGATCAGCGTTGCAGGCTCAGGAAGCATAACCTCAAACTAGGTGCAAGTTATGTCTACTAAGAAACTACAGAATCAAGACGGTTTTTCAATGCTTGAAATATTGATCACCCTGATAGTCGTTGCAATTGCATTGCTTGGTACGGCGGGTATGCAAGCATACGCATTGAAACTCGGACAGGGTGGGCAATTTAGGAATCAAGCGGTATACCTTGCGGCAGACATGGCCGAACGTATCGAAGCGAATAAACCATTTTCGGCGGCGAGCGGCGTGGCGGGGTATGAGGCAGTGGTGGCCGCCCCCGTGAACTGTTCTGCAGCGGCATGTACAAGTGCTGATTTGGCTACGAGAGACATCAATAACTGGAATATTGCGATTAACAATCTACTGCCAAGCGGGCAGGGAACAATAACGCGTGCGGTAAGTGGCAATCTTTATACCTACACAGTGGTCGTTAGTTGGCTGGACAGGCACACCGATGTGAATTATGCGGCTGCAGCAGGCTCTGCGGTAGCCGGTACCTCTGCGGGTGAGGATGTAACTGCCGCCGGCGGCACGCGGCTGTCGGTTACGACCACCAAAACAGTAAGAGGTTTGATATGAAAAAAATGACTCCTAAAACCAGAATGGATGTATCCGGGTTTAGCTTGATCGAAATGATGATTGCGCTAACGATAGGATTATTGGTGATAGCCGCGTTGACCGGCGTGGTGATAAGCGGATCACGCAGCTCCAAAAGTAATGATAGAACCGCAGATATGCAAAATGGCGGTCGCTATGCCATGGATGTATTGAAGCGTGACATACAACATGCAGGCCATCATGGTTTAACGGGTGCAGAGATTATTTCGTCAACACAGACTGTAACTAATGAATGCGTTGCGGGGTTTGCGTTAAACCTGAGACAAAGTATATTCGGGGCAAATGCCACCAATCCATATGCGGCAACTTGCATCCCCGCTCACGAACCGAATACGGACATCCTGGTCGTAAGATATGTATCACTTAACTCAACGCCATCGACACCGGGCGTTGCACCAACAATATCGGCACCACTGACTGCAAACACCTATTTTTTCAGGTCGGCATACGGGGTGGGAACGATATATCAGGGCACGGCAGCACCCACTAGCATGACGCAAGAACCGCAACAAGATCACACCGTGGAAACGCATGTCTATTACATCCGGCCGTTTACAGTATCTGCAACCGAGAGCCCCTTGATTCCTGCGCTCTGCAGGGTGATTTTGGATAAAGATGGAACTATGACCAATCCAAATTCGCCGGAGGTAATCGCCAGTGGCATAGATCAGCTACAGTTAAGATACGGCGTATTAAATGCAGACGGTACTTTGCAATATTTGGATGCCAATGCGGTTGATGCTGCCGCAAACGGGGCGACAACAACCGCCAACAACTGGGATCGGGTGCGGGCTGTTCAATTATGGTTGACGGCAAGAAGCAACAGAGCTGAAGAAAATGCTTATGTTTATTCGGGCAATGATATGGGCGATATAAATGCAGCAGCATCGGTAGCGAATGGAACATCGCACTTCCGCAGGCAAATGTTTACTTCAACCATACAGATGCGTAACTAGGAATCGCCATGCAGAAAAATCTGAAAATTAGGAACAATCAACGCGGTGCGACACTGATCGTTGCGTTAATCATCATGATAGTGCTGATGTTGCTCGGCATTGCGGCCGTTATGACATCCAACACGCAATTCAAATTGGCAGGCAATCTGCAATTCCAGAATGCGGCAAAAAACAAGGCTGAAAATGAAATCGCTCGCATAGAGGATTGGCTGTCTGAGCCCGGTAATGCGCTGAACGCTTGCTTTACAACGTATGGGTCGGGGTGTGGCAAGGTTTATCCGATAGGGCAGTTCTCCACGGTGCCAGACCCGAGAAATATCATAGATAGCAGTAACGATTACATGGTCGAGTTGATCGGAGAAAAAATCGCACCACCGGGTGCGGGGTTGGGCGATGTGTGCGGCTCACCCGGGATCGCCTTCGATTTGAATTTGTACCGCATCACTACAGTGGGTACAGATGCAAGAGGCGCAACTAGATATATACAGTCCGTATTTCAAACCAGAATCCCTTGTGGTTCGGTACCTGCCGGTGGAGGTGTGCCTAGCGCATCCCTACCTGCTTAATATGAATCAGTACTGGTTGAAAAGAAGTCCCCGTAATTTAAAAGAGTCAAAAAGTTGAAGGAGTCGAAAATGTTAAAGCATATTCCAAGCAAAAAAGTCCGCATTGTGAGCATATTGGCCGTAGTGGGGATATCCGCCGCGATATGGAATTTTGTGGGGGCGGCGAGTGTTTTCTCTCCCAACTTGCAACCCGTTGCAAATGTTGGCCAACCCATTTTGACCAACTATGACGTGTCTTCGGGTGCTGAAAAGATATTCATCGGGGAATATAACAACACCGACTGGTCGGGAAATATTTCCTGTTTCCCAATAGATGCGTTAGGAAATATGGACTTGGCCAATCCATGCTGGGGAGCGGGCGGTGCAGAGCCGCATATTGCCGCACAAGGTACTGCGGGAAGAATGATCGGGACGATTGCAGACAATTCAGTGGTAGGCACACTGGACACAACAGCCAGCAGAGTACCGTTCCAATTCGCGAGTTTGGCGGCAGCTCAACAAGCCACGATCAACACCAACGAAGTGGATTATCTGCGCGGTAGTCAGGCCAACGAACCTCCGGTGGGAACTTTAAGAACCAGAAATAGCATTTTCGGCGATGTGGTTCATGCGCGTCCCGTATATATGGCGGATAAAGTCGCGGCAGACGGAACAACCATTGCCACACCCCAGCCCACCGTATTTGTCGGTGCCAACGACGGCATGTTGCACGCGATAAACGCAGCGACGGGTGAGGAGCGTTGGGCATACGTACCCTCAATGTTGGTAAGCCAACTCAGAACGCTAACCAATGCGGCATATACCCATCGTTATTATGTAGATGGCGGCTTGGAAGTTGCTACGGGGGTGACGATAGGCGGTGTTAAGAAGAATGTATTGGTAGGCACGCTGGGTGCGGGCGGCAAAGGAATATTTGCACTTGATGTCTCAACAATGTCAGCTGCCAGCGATCAAGCGGCTGCGGATAAAATCCTCTGGGAAGTGACGAATACCACGCTCACCAATACAAGCAGAAGTGCGGGTGGATATGTGAATCTTGGCGACACCTTTGCCAGTCCGGTGTTGGGAAAAATCAGCAATGGCAGCAATGCGGTCATCGTGGGTAACGGCTATAACAACACGGGAAACGGTAACGCAACTCTATATGTAATAAATTTGAGCGACGGTAGTTTGATCCGCGAAATCGATACGGGGTCGGGTTCTACAACATCGCCAAACGGACTGTCCAGTCCGAGAGCGGTGGATATCAACGGTGACGGTAAATTTGACTACGTATATGCCGGCGATATTGATGGCCACATGTGGAAATTTGATATCAGAAATACAAATCCTAGCATGTGGACGAGTTCGCTACTGTTTACAACAAGTCCAGCCCAGGCAATAACAAGCAAACCAGCCGTGTCTTCACACCCCAGCGGGGGTTTCATGGTTGACTTTGCTACAGGTCGCGTACTCTCATCGACCGATACCACCGATAACGGTACATATTATGTCTACGGTATTTGGGATGGTGCACCCGCAGCCAATGCGGGCAATCTGCTCAGCCAAACGATCGCAGAAAAAGTTTACCGTTCCCAAGGCGGTAGCACGGTGACCTTGCAAGGCAGGAACAGCACTGCAAATCAGCCGAATTGGGGCGCCACTACAACCAATCCAGCAGTGACCGGACATCAAGGATGGCGGGTAGCGTTGCCGGTAGCCGGCGAGCGTGTGATAGGCGAAAGTCCATTCATCGCGAACGGAAGATTCTATTTCAGCACATACAATCCAATCGCGACATCGCCTGCAGTCGCAAATCAAAACTGGTTGATGGAATTGGATTTCCTAACCGGCGGTAGCCAGATCACCTCATTCATAGACATGAACGGAGATGGCGTCGTTGATGAAACAACCGATCGCTTCAAATATGAGGCCACCGATACCTTGCCGGTCACCAATCCGGCGACCGTGGTAGGCGACCCTATCGCCACGCAAGAAGGCATCGTGGTGGGATTGGCAACCGTGGTTGGTGCGCAATCTCAGCCAACTTTCATGACCCTAAGTACCTTGAATGGTGTTGTGATATTTAACTACAACTCCAACACAAGTGCGGGCGGTACGGCTTCCACACTGAGCACAACCGGCACGCCAGGTGTCCCTGCAACATCGGGGGTTCCGCCAACCACCACGACTACAACCGTATCGACGCCAACGCGTGGTATTGGTGGCGGTCACTTCGACGTTGATAACTTCTATGATCCGGCGTTAGCACCGACGCCTCCAACGGGTGGTCCTGTAATGGATGTAAACGTATCGAATGGCGGTAGCGGGTATTCCTCCGCGCCTACGGTGTCCTTTAGCGGCGGCGGCGGAACGGGTTTGGCCGCAGTTGCGAATATCTCAACCGGTGCGGTGACTGCCGTTAGCATGAGTAGTTCGGGCAGCGGATATACGAGTGCACCCATAGCCACATTCAGCGGTGGCGGCGGAACCGGTGCAGCGGCAACCGTATCAGTCACACCCGGCCCGGTTGCCGGCTTGACATTGCTTAATTCAGGCACGGGTTACTCAAGTAACCCGACAGTGAGTTTCACCGGGTGTGGCGGTACGGGTGCGGCGGCGAATGCATCGCTTACAGGTGCATCGATGACAACATCCAAAGTGAGTACCGGTAGTAACTATACAAGCACACCGGCTGTGACGGTAAACGGTGGGGGTGGATCTGGTGCAACCGCCGTTGCTACCGTAAAAAAGAAAAAGGTGACAGCAGTTAAGATTACCTTGCCGGGTAATGGCGGGGGATATACCAGCGCGCCCACCTTGACGTTTTCCGGCGGTGGCGGCTCGGGTGCTGATTACACGGTGAACTTTACCCCGCCAAGTTTGAATCTGAATTTGACCAACGGTGGTAGCGGTTACGCATGTGCGCCCACCGTGAGCATCTCGGGCGGTGGCGGCTCGGGCGCGACAGCGACGGCCCGCGTCAATACCAGCCTGACGATCACCTTGGATAATGGCGGTACCGGATACACCAGTAGACCCACCATCACGCTTACGGGCGGCGGCGGTTCGGGTGCCAGTGCCAGTGCCACTGTTGTTCCTGCGGGTGCGGTGACCAGCGTGACCATCACAAATGCCGGCACCGGTTATACAGGTAAACCAACGGTTAGCTTCTCGGGTGGCGGCGGTTCGGGTGCGACAGCGAGTACGGTTTTGGTCAGTAACAAACGCTCCAACTGTCCGCCTCTTTCGAACCAAACGGGTGCGTATGACTGTCAAATTCACTTCCACGAATATGACAAGATATATGACACCAATGGGGTGAACTTCTTGAATGCCAGTGACCCAGTATTGAACTTGAGTCGTACGATAAATGCGACTACACCGTTCAAAGTTCTGGTGTTGAATCAAAATTGGAATCGATCTATGGAGGTGAACATCGGTAACCTGGGCTGGACTGCTTTGCACGGATATCAGCAAGTGGCTTTCGACGCGACTACCTGGGCGGCTTTGCCGGTGTATGTGGGCAATTCGCCGACCAGCGGTACGCCGGGGCCGGGGCAAGAGCAGATTAAGAACTTGGTGATGCATATGCCTTCTGATGCCTTCCAGGTCAAGGATTGGTGGTCAGACGGAACGACCCAAACAGGGGTGGCGCCATTAACCCCTTGGTGTGTAGTCAATACCATCGCACCGGGAAAAAACGGCATTGTCAATCCGCAACCCACTCAAGAAAAAGCCAATGGGGGGGGCGGGCAGAAGTACACAGGTTCAACCGGTGAGCGTAACGATAGGTCGTTTACATTCCAGCTGGTTAAAGCAAACACGCCTTTGAGCGCACTGGAAGCCAATTCGAGTACCGCGACGGATTATTCCAATGGCAGCAGAGTCAAAGCAGCCCTGATTAAAGACTATGTATTGGGCGAGTTTGTGGTCTATTGGCACCATCCCAGTGGTTTGTGTGATGGTGATAGCGGTTGGACCATGTCACCTCCTTTGGATACCACACCCTCTGACCCAAGCGTAAATCTACAATCCCCGCCGGGTAGTGCGGATCCCAAGGACTTTAGCTTCTTGTCGGCTTATGTCCCACCGACCACCGTAACGACGACCACGACGGTCACTGTGCCCGGTACGCCCGGTACTACAGGTACAACGGGTACAACGGGTACAACAGGTACGTCAGGTGTACCCCCAACTAATACAATTTGTACGCCTGGTACACCGGGTTGTCCTATTGCCAAAACACCTGTAGAACTGACCAAGTCGGGGCAAACAGGACGAGTGTCTTGGCATGAGTTGATTGGTGAATAATGAGGCAGTTGGGTTGTATTAAGCTTTGATGCAGCCCAACTCTTGAAAGGATAGGTTATGAAACAGCGCGGATTTAATTTGATCGAGTTAATGATAGTGGTTGCCATCATAGGAATATTGGCAACCATTGCGGTCCCGAGTTACCAAAGTCATATAGTCACTGCCAGCCGGGAAGCGGCACAAACGGAGTTGATGCAAATGGCTGCAATGCAGGAGAGAATTTATTTGAATTCAAATGCATACACGACCAGCATAACCGGGGCATATAACGGACAGTCTACTGGGGGTATGGGTTGGGCTGCCAACACCAAGGACGGTAAGTACACGTTTTCGTGTGCCAATTGCGTTGCGAATAGCTTTACCATCGCAGCCACGCCTGTGGCGGGTTCAACCCAGGCAAGCAATGGAACGCTATCTATAAACTCAACGGGTCAAAGACTTTGGACGGGTGGAAGTAAGCCGACCTGGTGATTTCAGGTCGCTGACCAAAAGGCCTCCCGAATTTTGGGAGGCCTTTTTATTGGCTGACAAGAAAATGCTTGAATGCAATAGCAGAACTAGACAGTCGTTTTGATTTCCTGTGCGCCACATACCAGTGTCGCATGAGCGGGAAATGTTCTACGTCCAACATGATCAGCCGTTTTGTTTCCAGTTCCAACTCAATTGAGTGCAGCGATAATATCCCCAGGCCCATTCCTGCTTGTACCGATTGTTTGATGGCCTCGTTGGTTTCCATTTCCATGCTGATACGCGGTTGTATATGGTGTTGTTCAAATACGCGTTCCATGGCACTTCGTGTCCCTGAGCCCTTTTCGCGCGACACAAAGGGGTACAAAGCTAACTCAGCCAAATCAATCTGCTGCCGAACGGCCAAAGGGTGGTCGGGGGGGGCAATGACAACCAGGGGGTTATCCATGAACTGTTTCGAGCTGATGTCCAGCTCCGTGGGCGGTTTACCCATGATTGCAAGATCGGTGTTGTTGTCGGCGAGCTGTTTTAGAACAGCGTCCCGATTGGCGACTTGCAGGATGACGTTGATATTGGGATGTTGTTGGCAAAAGGTCGCAAGCAATTTGGGCGTGAAATAGTTTGCAGTATTTACCACGGATAGGGTCAGTTTACCTTGACCCAATCCCTTCATCTCGTCAAACATGGCCTCCATTTCACCCAACTGCTGCGCGATGTTGCGTGCGTAATGAAATAGCTCTTTGCCCGCCTCCGTCAGAAATATTTTTTTCCCCATCTGCTCGAACAAGGGCAGTCCAATGTGGCCTTCTAATTGTTTAATTTGCATCGACACCGCTGGTTGTGAGAGGTATAGTTCCTCGGCTGCGCGAGAGTAGTTTAGGTGGCTAGCCACTTTTTCGAATACTTGGAGTTGACGCAATGTGAAGTGCAGCATGGCTTAAGCAGTAATTTCCGGGGTTAAAGTAGGCAATATATTAAACCATAAGCATTTCTTATGGTTTTTATAAAAATAATTGACTATCGCTTATAGAGCAAGAACCCTATAGTTTCATCCGTAGCAAGTCGCTGTAGCAGTAAAAAACAAAATCAACGTAAATTTATTGGGAGAATACGTAATGGATCAATCGAATCGTTATGCAGATCTGAGCTTGAAAGAAGAAGATCTGATTAAAGGTGATAAGCACATTCTTGTTGCTTATCACATGCAGCCTATGGCTGGCTACGGTTACTTGGAAGTCGCGGCGCACATCGCTGCTGAATCTTCAACAGGTACCAACGTAGAAGTTAGTACGACTGATGATTTCACCAAGGGCGTAGACGCGCTGGTTTACTTCATCGACGAAGCCAAGGGCATCATGAAGGTGGCTTATCCGAATGAATTGTTTGACCGTAACGTGACCGATGGTCGCGCGATGATCGTATCCTTCTTGACACTGGTGGTTGGTAATAACCAGGGTATGGGCGACGTGAAACAGTTGCAGATGCAGGATTTCTACGTGCCTTGGTCGATGCTGCGCCTGTTCGATGGCCCGGCAATTGACATAACCGACATGTGGGACATTTTGGGACGTCCGCGTGTTAACGGCGGCTACATTTCCGGCACGATCATCAAGCCTAAGTTGGGTCTGCGTCCCGAGCCATTCGCTAAAGCGGCTTACCAATTCTGGTTGGGTGGCGACTTTATCAAGAACGATGAGCCACAGGGTAATCAAACTTTCTGCCCACTTAAAAAAGTGTTGCCTTTGGTCTACGACTCAATGAAGCGTGCGATGGACGAAACTGGCGAAGCAAAATTGTTCTCGATGAACATCACGGCAGATGACCATTACGAAATGTTGGCTCGTGCTGATTTCGCACTGGAAACATTTGGTCCGGATGCAAACAAATTGGCGTTCTTGGTTGACGGTTATGTTGGTGGTCCAGGCATGATTACAACTGCCCGTCGCCAGTATCCAAAACAATATCTGCACTACCACCGCGCAGGTCACGGTGCGATTACATCGCCTTCGGCAGTTCGTGGCTATACCGCGTTCTGTTTGGCCAAGATGTCACGCTTGCAAGGTGCTTCTGGTATCCACGTGGGTACGATGGGCTTCGGTAAGATGGAAGGCGGCGCAGATGATCGTGGTATCGCTTACATGATTGAGCGTGATTCGGCGACAGGTCCTTACTACCATCAGGAATGGCACGGCATGAAGCCAACCACTCCTATCATCTCCGGTGGTATGAATGCCTTGCGTTTGCCAGGCTTCTTCGAAAACTTGGGTCATGGCAACGTGATCAACACATCGGGTGGCGGTTCTTACGGTCACATCGACTCCCCAGCAGCTGGCGCGATCTCTCTGCGTCAATCGTATGAGTGCTGGAAGTCTGGTGCGGATCCTATCGAATTTGCGAAAGAGCACAAAGAATTTGCTCGCGCATTCGAATCGTTCCCCAAAGATGCCGACAAGATATTCCCGGGTTGGCGCGAAAAGTTGGGCGTACACAAGTAAGCTCGACGCAGATGTAAAAACGCAGTGAACTACGCCCCCACTCGTTGGGGGCGTTTTTTTCCGAAAGTTTAAATAGGCACAAGTGAATGTGTAGCAGCGAGCAGCCTCGCATCTTGAGCGACTTCGCTCCTGCATATTTTTGATTATTTCGAGGAGTACGCAATGACTATGGATAAAGATCAATACAAAGTAAGCAACCAACCTTTCTATCAGGCACAGGGTGATGAAGTGACGCTGTACGAAGCGGCTTACGCGGCGCGTTTGCCGGTGATGGTGAAGGGTCCCACGGGTTGCGGCAAGTCGCGTTTCGTCGAATATATGGCGTGGAAATTAAACAAGCCGCTCATCACGGTTGCGTGTAACGAAGACATGACCGCCAGCGATCTGGTTGGACGATATTTGTTGGATGCGAACGGCACACGCTGGCTGGATGGCCCGCTCACGACAGCCGCGCGTATCGGTGCGATTTGCTACCTCGATGAGATCGTCGAAGCACGCCAAGACACGACTGTCGTCATTCACCCGTTGACCGATCACCGCCGCACTTTGCCTTTGGATAAAAAAGGCGAATTGATCAAAGCGCATCCGGATTTCCAATTGGTGATTTCATATAACCCCGGTTATCAGAGTTTGATGAAGGATTTGAAGCAATCGACCAAGCAGCGATTTACTGCGTTTGATTTCGACTACCCTAGCAATGCAATCGAGACTGAAATCTTGAGCAAAGAGACTGGTATCGAAAAAGAGTTGGCAGGCAAATTGGTTAAGATAGGCCAAGCGGCGCGCAACCTTAAAGGACATGGTTTGGACGAGGGTATTTCTACTCGCTTATTGGTCTACGCAGCGACCTTGATCAAGGGCGGTGTCGATGCAAAAGCAGCATGCCGTATGGCCCTAGTTCGTCCTATCACCGACGATGCGGACATCCGCGATACATTGGATCACGCGATCGACGCAACCTTTGCGTAAAGTGCCCGGATACGGAAGTCACGCGGACTAAGGGAATAGAAACATGGAAACAGTAACCATACCCCCCGAACTTGAGGCCTATTGGAAAGCGTTAGATTGCGGCTTTCCGCGCGTGCAGCCTGTCTTTGAAGACTGCATGAAGGAGGCACTGACTAAGCTCAGTAATGATGGCATCGATGCGTATTTGGAATATGCGCGCTTCTTGGGCAAGATGGGCCGCGGCGCAGAACCCATACTGATTTTCTTGGAAGAATGGCCGGGCGTTGCCAAGATATTGGGCGAAGACGCATTGCCGGCGGTGATCGAATGCGTACGCAGAATGTACAAGTCGCCGAATGGCAAAGCCATTACGCCTTTTTTGCAGTCCTTGCCCAGTGTGGCGCGCCGCCTGCCTACACAGCCGCAGTTGCAAGAATATCTAACGCTGCTGCTCGACTTTATGGAGCGCACCACGGGTTCTGTGCATGGCATACATCAGACGTTCCCCAGCCCCGGCTTGCCGGAAATGTTCAAGCAGATTCCGGTGTTGTTGGCGCAACTTTCTTTGGGCGGATTAACGGCATGGGTCGATTACGGTGTGCGTTACTACGGTGACCATCCGGAACGTCAAGTCGAATACTTCAGTTTACAATCGGCAGATAGCCGTGCCGTATTGCAGCGTGAGCGTCACGGTACATTGCTGATGGATAACGAACGCAAGTTGGATATGTATCTGCGCAGTTTGTGGCAAGAGGAAGATCTGCTCATACCGTATTCAAATACTGGTGAAGAATTACACAAAGTCATTCCTTACTTTGATAAGTTGGGAATACGTGTCCCGGACGTATATGACGACGCTCGCGGTGTGACGGGAATAGATCGATACCGGGCAGTCTTGGCGCATATTGTGGCGCATCGCCGTTGGACGACACCCGTACACGCGGACAATATGAGTCCGTTTCAGCGCATGTCGGTAGAGTGCTTTGAAGACAGCCGGGTTGAGTATCTTGCAATGCGGGAATATCCGGGGCTTCGCCGTATCTTCTTGGCTTTGCACCCTACGCCAGACGAGTTTGCCTGTGATCCCGAAAAGGAATCCGGGGTGCGCCATCGTCTGACGATGATGTCACGCGCACTACTAGACCCGAACCATGTTTATCAGAATCAGCACATCAAAAATTATGCGCAGCGTTTTAATGATTTGATGCAAAAGGGTGATTCGAGCATGGAGGAGATGGCTGATCTGGCTGTGTCTTTCGTCGCGCGGACACGCCGTCAAAGCGATCAGTTACCCAAGACTCACTTTAAAGATACCGAGATAGACTATCGCGATGACAATCGTCATATGTGGCTGTTCTATGAAGATAGCGATGATGAAGAGATGTTCGACGAAAAGCGCCAGCAAGCTGCAGAAGAGTTGACGCAGGGTTTGCCTCCACGGCATTACCACGAGTGGGACTACAACAATCAGAGCTACCGTCCCGATTGGGTGAGCGTCTACGAGAGTTTGCACCCTAAAGGTAAAGCATCAGACATCGACAAGCTGTTGGAAAAACATTCGGCACTCGCCAAGCGTCTGAAGAAGATGCTGGACATGCTCAAGCCTCAAGACAAGGTACGTATCCGCTATCAGGAAGAGGGTAGCGAACTTGATCTGGATGTGGCATTGCGTTCCTTGATTGACTTCAAAGGCGGATCCGCACCCGACCCGCGCATTAATATGAGCCATAGAAATGATGGCCGTAATATTGCGGTGATGGTGTTGTTGGACTTGTCGCATTCCTTGAACGAGAAAGCATCTGGCAGCAACCAGACCATCCTTGAATTGAGTCAGGAAGCGGTTTCACTGCTCGCCTGGGCGGTAGAGAAATTGGGTGACCCATTTGCTATCGCAGGTTTTCATTCCAACACCCGACACGATGTCCGGTATATGCACATCAAGGGTTATAGCGAGCATTGGGATGACGAGGTGAAGGGCAGATTGGCCGCGATGGAGGCGAGTTATTCGACCCGTATGGGGGCAGCGATGCGTCATGCAGCCCACTACTTGGAGCAGCAGCAGGCGGACAAGAAATTGATGCTGATTTTGACTGACGGAGAACCTGCGGATATCGATACTAAAGATGGTCGCATCCTCATCGAAGATGCGCGTATGGCGGTGAAGGAGTTGGATCAACAGGGTATCTACAGTTACTGTATTAACTTGGATCCCAAGGCCGATGAATACGTGTCTGATATTTTTGGCAAGCAATACACCATCATCGACAAGGTGGCGCAATTGCCCGAGAAACTGCCGGAATTGTTCATTTCATTGACTAAATAGTCATAGAGGGCAAGCCTGAAAAGCGGTAGAATCACGCGTTATTGAAGTTTTTGCAGCGAATTTAAATAAAACGAGGAGAGAACATGAGCAAGAGCCTGATCCAATTTATCATCGAAGAACAACGCGCTATTCCTAATGCCAGTGGTGATTTCACCGGTTTGTTGAGCGATGTCATATCAGCATGTAAACAGATTGCGCACGATGTAAATAAAGGTGCATTGATCGGTGTTCTGGGTAGCGCGGGTAGCGAGAACGTGCAAGGCGAGACACAGAAGAAACTCGACATCATTACTAACGAAGTTTTTATCAAATCCACAGAGTGGGGCGGTCACTTGGCTGCGATGGCTTCCGAAGAAATGGATGAGATCTACCACATCCCTAAGCAGTACCCGCGCGGCAAATACCTGATTACTTTCGATCCTTTGGATGGTTCATCCAATATTGACGTGAATATCTCTGTAGGTACGATCTTCTCCATCTTGCGTTGCCCGGAAGGCGTGGAGATTCCAACAGCGGAAGACTTCCTGCAGCCGGGTACCAAGCAAGTTTGTGCCGGTTACGCACTGTACGGCCCCAACACCATGATGGTCATCACGACTGGTAGCGGCGTGAACGGTTTTACATTGGATCGCGACGTAGGCGACTTTTTCCTGACTCACCCCAAGATGGAAATTCCTGCGGATACACAAGAGTTCGCGATCAACATGTCTAATCAGCGTTACTGGGAAGAGCCGGTACAGCGCTATGTCGACGAATGCATGAAGGGCAAGACAGGCACGCGTGATAAAAACTTCAACATGCGTTGGGTTGCTTCCATGGTTGCGGAAGTTCACCGTATCCTGACACGCGGCGGTATTTTTATGTACCCATTCGACAACAAGGAAGCTGGTAAAGCGGGTAAGTTGCGCCTGTTGTACGAAGCAAATCCCATGTCCTTTATCGTTGAGCAGGCAGGTGGTGTATGTTCCACAGGCCGTGAACGCATCATGGAATTGAAGCCACAAGGTCTGCATCAGCGTGTGCCGGTCATCTTGGGCTCCAAGAACGAAGTGGATCGCGTCGTTAGCTACCACAAGGGTAAGTAAATATGAGTGCCAAGCCGCTGGTATCCATCATCATGGGTAGTGCCAACGACTGGGAGGTTATGCAACAGTCGGCTCGTGCTTTGAAAGACTTTGGTATCGAGTATGACGCGCGTGTGATTTCGGCACATCGTTCACCTGATCTATTGTTCGACTACATCAAGGAAGTCAGCGCACAAGGTGTGCAATGCTTTATCGCCGGTGCGGGCGGGGCAGCCCACCTTGCTGGTGTGATTGCAGGTAAGACCACGCTACCGGTGTTAGGTGTGCCTATCCCTTCCAAGTATCTGAAGGGCATGGACTCGTTGTTGTCCATCGTGCAGATGCCCAAGGGTATACCGGTTGCGACGTTTGCAATCGGTGAGGCCGGCGCGGCGAATGCGGGATTGTTCGCAGTGTCCATGCTGGCGGCGGGAGATAAGCAGATTGCGGAGAAGTTAGTAGCCTATCGTAAGAAGCAGGCAGAGCAGATTGCAGCGACGACACTTCCTGAATTGCAGTAAACAAGTAATAGTTACAACTGTGGCAAAGCAAAAGCGAGGTCACACCTCGCTTTTGCTTTGTAGTGAACAAAGGACAGAACATGAGTGCATTACACGAATCCAACCTTCAAAGTTTGAAGTTCCTGCATAGAGGCAAAGTGCGCGATCTATATGAGGTCGATGCCCGGCATCTGCTGATCGTACAAACGGACCGCCTATCTGCATTCGACGTGATATTGGATGATCCGATTCCGGGTAAAGGTGAGGTATTGACCGCCGTGTCCAACTTCTGGTTTGACAAGTTACAGCATGTCATTCCAAATCACTTGAGCGGTATAGCACCGGAAACCGTGGTGCAAGGTGATGCGGAAAAGGCACAGGTGCATGGTCGCGCCTTTGTGACCAAAAAGCTAAAACCCCTGCCCATAGAAGCTATTGTTCGGGGCTATCTGGTGGGTTCGGGCTGGAAAGATTATCAGAAGACTGGCGCTGTCTGCGGCATAGCGTTGCCTAAAGGCTTGCGTGAGGCAGAGAAATTACCCGAGCCGTTATTCACGCCTTCGACCAAGGCGGCAGTGGGTGATCATGATGAGAACATTTCCTATGCACAAGCAGTCGAGTTGCTGGGTAAGGAGATGGCTGGGAAAGTGCGTGCAGCCACGCTGGCTTTGTATACCGAGGCAGCGAACTATGCGGCGACCCGTGGCATTATCATTGCGGATACCAAGTTCGAGTTCGGCGTGGATGAGGCAGGTAAGTTATACCTGATCGACGAAGCACTGACACCGGATTCCTCGCGCTTTTGGCCTGCGGATCAATACCAAGTGGGTAGTAATCCGCCGAGTTTTGACAAACAGTTTGTGCGCGATTGGCTGGAGTCATCGGGTTGGAACAAGCAGGCGCCAGCACCACGTATTCCACAAGATGTGTTGGAAAAAACTGCTGCGAAATACCGTGAAGCACAACAGCGCTTGATCGGTTAATGGCAGCGCCACTCCAGCTTATAGAGGGGTTTGCGAGGTTTCGCAGGAATCATTTTTCCAGCGAGGATGCGATGTATCGCAAACTGGTTGAGAATGGACAAACACCCAAAGTGCTCATCGTTGGTTGTTGCGACTCGCGAGTCGATCCTGCATTGATATTTGATTGCGCGCCGGGGGATCTGTTTGTCATTCGTAATGTGGCGAATCTGGTTCCGCCAGCAGAAGACAGAGTAGGGCATCACGGTACGACAGCGGCATTGGAGTATGGCGTGCGCAACCTTGATGTAGCCCACATCGTGGTATTAGGACATGCGCAATGCGGTGGTATACGTAACCTGATGCAGGCTGAAAGGCTGAATCAGGCAGATTCATTCATAGATGACTGGATGAAGCTGGTGGAGACCGCGCGTACAAGTGTGATGCTGAATATGCCGGAAGCAAGCAAAGATAAACAACAGCGTGCTTGCGAGCAACAGGCCATCCTGGTGTCATTGAAGAATCTGCAAACCTTTTCCTGGATCAGCGAGCGGGTCGATCAAGGTAGCCTGACTTTACACGGTTGGTACTTTGATATCGACGAGGGTCAGCTACTGGGTTATGACGCAGACACCCAGAGCTTCATTAAACTATGATTACTTACCCGTGAGCAATTTGTAGCGGGCTCTATCCGCGTCATAACGCGCTTCCAAAGCACTTCTTTCGGTAGTGATCGCATCGTTCTCTTTGTTCAATTTGTTCACAGTTAGCTGTGCATCATCGATGTCATCTTTCAGATCGGCTGGAACAGGTTTGCCGGCTTTGGTTTGCACTTCGGCTTTGGCTTTCAGCGTTTCAAGAGTCTTGACTGCCCCTATCAATTGCTTGTTTGAAATCTGGCCGCGTGAATCTATCTGTTGTAGATTGCGCGCCTTTGCCAAGTCAATCTCTTGAACGTTGCTATAGGTACTGAGCAAGGAATTGTCATGCAGTTTAATATTGCGCTCGACCTCAAGATCAGCGCGATGTTTGATCTCGGCAGCCTCTTTTTCGCGGTGCTCTTCTGGGGTTAGCACATCGGTCTTTTTGACGACACGTCCAGTTTGACTTAACTCTGAGCGATCTTTATTCGCGTACTCTGCCGGAATCGTCTCGCCATAGTGTGTGACACCTCTGTCGTCTACCCATTTGTAGAGCTTTGCTTCAGCAGAAGCGGAAAAGAATCCGCTGATCAAAAGCAAGCATAAGATTTTACGATTGTGCATATTGGACTCCGTATTGATCACGATATTGCTGGGTTGCCATAAGGTTCTTCATCATTTCAGCTTCGCCCTGTAGATAAGACAACAAATCATTCAAAGTTGCTATGGCGATCACAGGGATACCATAACTCTTTTGTACTTCTTGCACGGCGGAAAGTTCACCCAGGCCACGTTCCATGCGATCCAGGGCTATCACTACAGCGCAAGGTTCGGCACCGGCTGCGCGAATTAGTTCTATGGACTCGCGCACCGATGTACCAGCGGAGATTACATCATCAATAATCAGCACACGACCTTGTAACTTCGCGCCGACGATGGTGCCACCTTCACCATGGTCCTTGGCTTCTTTACGGTTGTAAGCATAAGGAACATTACGACCCTGTTCGGCTAGCGCGATGGCGGTTCCGGCAGCCAAGGGTATTCCCTTATATGCAGGGCCGAACAGCATGTCGAAGGGCAGGCCTGAAGACAATATGGCTTGGGCATAGAATTGCGTCAGCTTGTGCAAAGATGCGCCGTCATTAAAAAGGCCAGCGTTGAAAAAATAAGGCGACAATCTGCCAGCTTTGGTTTGAAACTCACCAAAGCAAAGAACTTTTTGTTGTACGGCAAAGCGTATGAAGTCGTGTCGGAAATTAAACATGGCACTGAGTGTAGGTGAGGTGACTATGGCCATTATAATGGCGCGTCAGAAAACATCTAAGAATTTCATGCGTATCATTTCTATAAATCTGAACGGAATCCGCTCTGCCGCCACCAAGGGTTTGTTCGAATGGCTAGCCTTGCAAGATGCGGATGTAATCTGTTTGCAGGAATTGAAAGCTCAAGCCGCAGACATGACAGCGCAGATGTTGTCGCCCTTGGGTTACCACGGGGACTTCCATTACGCAGAAAAAAAGGGTTATAGCGGTGTTGGTATATACAGCCGCCGTAAACCAGCACATGTCGAGATTGGATTGGGCATAAAGGAGTTTGATGCCGAGGGGCGTTATATCCGTGCAGATTACGATGAATATAGTGTGGTTTCGCTGTATCTGCCATCTGGCTCTAGCGGGGAAGAGCGTCAGGCAGTCAAATTCAGCTTCATGCAGGCTTTTCTGCCGACGTTGCAGGCATTACGGGATAGGGGCAAGGAAGTAATCATATGCGGTGATTGGAATATCGCACATCGCGAAATTGATTTGAAGAACTGGCGGGGAAACAAGAAGAACTCCGGATTTTTACCAGAGGAACGTGCCTGGCTCAGCCAGCTGTTTGATGAGATAGGTTATGTGGATGTGTTTCGCAAACTATATCCGGAATTGGAGGCTTATACATGGTGGTCCAACCGGGGCCAAGCGTGGGCTAAGAACGTGGGGTGGCGCATTGATTATCAAATCGCGACACCTGTGATAGCGCATAAAGCGCAATCTGCAAGCATCTACAAGGCTGAAAGATTCTCCGACCATGCACCCCTCATCATCGACTACAAAGATTAACTCTGTAGCCAGGGCAGTCCTGCGGCACGCCAACCAGTAGAGACATTGCGATGTTTGGAAGTACTGAGATCGCCTTCAAAACCTTCGAGTACGTTGTAGCATGTGGTGTAACCGGCTTGACTGGCAGCGACTGCAGCCGCATGAGACCTTCCGCCACTACGGCAGATGAATAGTACCAAAGCCTCTTTCTCAACTTGTTGCACTAAATGAGGCAAGAAGTAGGGATTGGCTTTCATGCCAGGATAGGTCATCCACTCGATTTCAACCGCACCTTCGATACGACCAACCCAGTCGAGTTCGGCACGTGTGCGAACATCAACCAACTTGGTGCCGGGTGCGGATTGCAATAACTCGTGAGCCTCTTGGGGCGTTAGCGCACCTTGATAGGGGAACTTGGCATCCTTGGCGCGTTGTTGTGCTGTTTCTAGTATGGTTGTAATCATGGCGACCTCTTGGGGATTCTTTTATCAGTAATGCGCAGGTGTTATGCTGCGCGGCTGATTTACATACTAGCGCAATAAAGATGAAAAATCACAGTCACTCTAATCACAATCACTCGCATGTGCACTCACACAAAGTCGCTTTCGAACCCGCACATCCTGAACGCTTTGAAGCGGCTAAACGCAGTACTTGGGTGAGTATACTCATCAATTTGATACTGACATTTTTACAAGTCGTGGGCGGATTCTTTGCTCATTCGCAAGCCTTGATGGCAGATGGCCTACATTCAATGTCTGACCTGATGTCGGACATTCTCGTGTTGTTTGCGAATCGCCATGGCAATAGGCATGCAGACGCAAATCATCCTTACGGACATGCGCGTGTTGAAACGGCAGCGACGCTGGTGTTGGGTGTGTTCCTTGCGGCTCTTGGCGTGGGCTTGTTGGTGGCAGCTGCATTGAGATTGCAACATCCTGCCGCCTTGCAATCGGTTAATCCGGTTGCACTGGGTATAGCTGTCATAGCACTGGTGGCCAAGGAAGGCATGTTCCGCTACATGCTGGCTGTGGCTAAGCGTGTGCGTTCGCAGATGCTGATCGCCAATGCATGGCATGCACGTTCAGACGCGGCTTCGTCCTTGGTCGTGGTCATTGGTGTAATCGGCAACTTGATGGGCTATACCTTCTTCGATCTGCTGGCGGCAGCAGTGGTTGGCGTGATGATAGGCCATATGGGTGGGAGGCTGGCCTTCGAGGCATTGGCGGAACTGATAGACACGGGATTGGCACCGGAAGAAGTCGATGCGATACGGCAGACATTATTGAACACTCCCGGCGTATGTAGCTTGCATGATTTGCGTACACGTAAGATGGCTGACAACGCCTTAGTGGATGCCCACATTATCGTCGACCCCAAAGTGAGTGTCTCTGAGGGACACTATATCGCCGAGGCAGCTCGCGCCGCAGTGCTGAAGGCGCACCATGTGTTGGATGTGATGGTACACATAGACCCTGAAGATGACAGGCAGGCCAAGCCCAATGCGCATTTGCCCAACAGATTGAGTCTGATTCAACACCTCTCCACCGGATTGAGTCGGGAAGACCTGGAACGGCATCGTCTGGTATTTCATTATTTGGATGGCAAGGTGGATGCCGAGATCTATTTAAACGGCAGTCAGCAAGAAGCGGAATCATTGCAGCAACAGTGCGTGGAGCTGCTGAAGACAGACAAGATATTCCGCAGCATCCTGGTGATGAGACGCATCGCACCAAAATAATGCATAAATGATAAAGCGCGCATTTGTTTGGTGCAAAGATTTGCTTCGCCAGTGCACAGCCTTATGGCAGAATGCGCGATTGTTAGATAGGAAAACTGCTGGCACGGTTACTGCTTAGAAAAAAGGCAGGATATTCCTACAAACTATTTTTCGATTTTTCTTAGGGAGAGTGTGATGGCGATGACGGCTAAAGATGTATTGCAGTTGATTAAAGATCGCGATGTTAAGTTCGTCGATTTTCGTTTTACCGATACACGCGGTAAAGAGCACCACGTAGGTGTTCCGGCCAAATATGTAGCCATGGATAAGTTCGAAGATGGTCATGCATTCGATGGCTCATCTATCGCTGGCTGGAAGGGTATTCAAGCATCTGATATGTTGTTGATGCCACAGGCTGACACTGCTTACATCGATCCATTCATGGACGAAGTGACATTGGTTGTTACTTGCGACGTGGTTGATCCAACTGATGGCAAGGGCTACGATCGTGATCCACGCTCCATCGCTAAGCGAGCTGAAGCATATTTGAAATCAACAGGTATCGGCGACACAGCATTCTTCGGTCCTGAACCAGAATTCTTCATCTTTGATTCTGTGCAATGGAACATTGATATGTCCGGTTGCATGAGTAAGATCAACTCCGAAGAAGCCGCTTGGTCAACAGGCGACAAGATCGAAGGAGGCAATACAGGGCATCGTCCTACAGTTAAAGGGGGTTACTTCCCGGTTCCTCCGGTCGATAGTTTGAACGACATCCGTGCCGCGATGTGCTTGGCCTTGGAAGATATTGGCATCGAAGTTGAAGTGCATCACCACGAAGTAGCGAACGCGGGTCAATGCGAGATTGGAACCAAGTTCAATACATTGGTACGTCGCGCTGATCAAACTCAAGCATTGAAATATGTTGTGTTCAACGTTGCGCATCAGTACGGCAAGACAGCTACTTTTATGCCTAAACCTATCGTTGGTGACAATGGTTCGGGGATGCACGTCCATCAATCCATCTGGAAAGACGGCAAGAACTCCTTCGCGGGCAATGGCTACGCAGGTTTGTCTGAAACTGCCCTGTATTACATCGGCGGTATCATCAAGCACGCGAAAGCATTGAACGCGATCACCAATCCGGGTACGAACTCCTACAAGCGTTTGGTTCCTCACTATGAGGCACCGACAAAGTTGGCTTACTCGGCTAAGAACCGCTCTGCTTCGATCCGTATCCCTCACGTTGCCAGCGACAAGGCACGCCGTATTGAGACACGTTTCCCTGATCCATCTTCCAATCCATACCTGTGCTTCTCCGCACTGATGATGGCGGGTCTGGACGGTATCCAGAACAAGATCCACCCTGGCGACCCGGCGGACAAGAACTTGTACGATCTGCCACCGGAAGAAGATGCAAAGATCCCAACAGTATGTACATCTTTGGACGAAGCACTGAATGCTTTGGACAAGGACCGCGAGTTCCTGACGCGTGGTGGTGTGTTCTCTAACGACTTCATTGATGCTTACATCACTTTGAAGATGGAAGAAGTGACACGTATGCGCATGACGACTCATCCAGTTGAGTTCGATATGTATTACAGTCTGTAATCAAGGTTGAAGGTGTAAAGCTAAACGGGGCGCAAGCCCCGTTTTTTATTGCCAAGGAACTGTAAAGCAATTGTCGCAGTCAGATGCTTGACCTATACTCACGCGACATTCGATCGCAGGGAAACATTATGAAGATTAGATATTTGCTCGCCATGATTTGTTTATCTCCTCTGGTGGCACATGCAGAGTTGTATAAAGCAGTAGATGCTGATGGTCATGTCACATATTCAAGCTCGCCAATCAAAGGCAGCAAGAAGCTCAATCTGGAGCCTTTGCCCACTATGGTGCCGTTGGCCAAGACACGCAGTCCCGCCAACTTCCCAAGAGTGGATGAAGAGACACAAAAGGGACGTGACGATACGCGTAGAAAGATACTGCTCGATGAGTTGGCGGCTGAGCAGAAGTTACTCGAGACGGCCAAGGCGAATCTGGGGGAAGCTAAAGATCAGAATCGTGGGGTATTTGTGACTAATGGCAAGGCGCATGTCAACGAAGCACGTGCTCAAGAGTATGAGGCTGAGGTTGCAAAACAAAGTGACGATGTCAGCATGCACCAAAAAAACATTGATGCATTGAACGCTGAATTATCAAAATTACAGTAGGCCTACATCTGGCATGGTTCATGCTTTATAAATTACATGATACCAATGTCAGATGCTCCCATCCTTAGCCTAGAATATCTTTCCACAGCAGTCTTGCTGCTGGATGTAGATCTACGCATTGTCTACCTCAATCCGGCAGCTGAAAATTTGTTCGAAGTCGGCAGCAAGAACCTTATCGGACTCAATGTGCAGCAAGTCTTTGTGCACACCGACCAACTGGCCTGCGCGATGCAACAAGCGGTTGCCAGTAATGCCAGCTATATAGAGCACGACATGATCTTGGGCACACATGCACACGGCAAATTGCACCTGCGCTGTGCGGCGACGCCACTGCAGTTTGAGCAACCCGGTTTGATGTTGGAGTTTCATCTTATAGATCGTACGCTCAAGCTCGCACGCGAAGAGCAGATGTTGGATCAGACGCAGGCCAATCGATTGCTGTTGCGTAATTTAGCTCATGAGATCAAAAATCCCTTGGGGGGTATACGCGGTGCCGCACAGTTGTTGGAGCAAGAATTGGAAAAGCCGGGCTTGCGTGAATACACGCAAGTCATCATTCAGGAAGCGGACCGTTTGCGCAGCCTGATGGAGAAATTACTCACACCGCAGAGCGGCACGCGACATAGTGCAGTCAATATCCATGAAGTGTTGGAACGAGTGCGCAGTGTCGTTCTCGCTGAACTGCCGGAAGGCCTGCACATACAGCGCGATTATGATTTGAGCTTGCCCGACTTGATTGGCGACAAGGAGCAATTGATCCAGGTGATGCTCAATATCGTGCGTAATGCGACGCAGGCGATGCAGGGTAAGGGGCGCATCATCTTGCGCACCCGTATCGCGCGCCAGATTACTTTGATACGACGTCGACATAGACTCGCGATATTGGTGCAAATCATCGATAACGGTCCCGGCATACCGGCAGAGTTACGCGACAAGATCTTTTATCCATTGGTGTCGGGTCATGCCGATGGACATGGTTTGGGGCTTACACTGGCCCAGGATTTTGTCAGCCAGCATCACGGCAGCATAGAGTTCGAGAGCGAGCCCGGCAAAACATGTTTTAGCGTGATGTTGCCTTTACCGAATTAATCCAGTTAGTAGATTTGAGGAATACATGAAACCTGTTTGGATCATAGATGATGACCGTTCCATACGTTGGGTGCTGGAGAAATCCTTGGCGCGTGCGGACATCGAGTTCAAGAGCTTCGCGACGGCAGATGATGCCCTGCGTGCGCTGAGTACAGAGATACCGCAGGTGGTCGTCAGCGACATCCGTATGCCGGGCAGTAGTGGTTTGGATTTCCTGCAAGTCTTGCACGAGCGCCATCCATTGATACCCGTCATCATCATGACGGCATACTCCGATTTGGAAAGTGCCGTGGCGGCGTTTCAGGGTGGTGCATTCGAGTATCTACCCAAGCCTTTCGATATCAACCATGCGGTCGAATTGATAGGTCGTGCGCTGGAGCAAAGCAAACGCAAATCGAGCGAAGTTGAGCCACAAGAAGTCGCTGCCGACATCTTGGGCCATGCACCCGCGATGCAGGAAGTATTCCGTGCCATCGGCCGATTGTCGCAATCGCACGCGACGGTGTTGATCAATGGTGAATCCGGTACCGGCAAGGAGCTGGTTGCCCGTGCCTTGCACCGACACAGTCTGCGTGCCGAGAAGATGTTCGTTGCGATCAATACCGCAGCGATTCCCAAGGACTTGTTGGAGTCGGAACTGTTCGGTCACGAACGCGGTGCATTCACCGGTGCGGCGACGATGCGCCGAGGACGTTTTGAGCAGGCAGAGGGCGGCACGCTGTTTCTGGATGAGATCGGTGACATGCCATCGGAATTGCAGACACGTTTGCTGCGTGTATTGTCTGACGGCAACTTCTATCGCGTCGGCGGTCATCTGCCTATCAAGGCCAATGTGCGCATCATCACCGCAACGCATCAGGACTTGGAAGAGCGTGTCAAACAGGGCTTGTTCCGTGAAGACTTATTTCATCGTTTGAACGTCATCCGCTTGCGCTTGCCACCCTTGCGCGAACGACGCGAAGATATCCCGTTATTGGCGACCTATTTTTTGCAGAAAAGCGCACGCGAACTGGCGGTCGATCAAAAGCAATTAAGCGCGGCCACGCTGCGGCATCTCGCCGCCCAAGATTTTCCGGGTAACGTCAGACAACTGGAGAATTTGTGTCACTGGCTGATTGTGATGACGCCATCCAAGATTGTCGAAATCGCCGACTTGCCGCCAGAATGGCGCGGCGAGGGTTCTGGATCCAAGGGCGGTGATGCGGATTGGAGTACGGCACTGGCGCAACATGCGGCGACTGCATTGCAACGTGGTGACGAGCGCATCATGGATACGCTGACGCAGCAGTTCGAGCGGGTATTGATCCTGCAAGCGTTGCAATTCACCCACGGCAGACGCATAGAAGCCGCGAATCTATTGGGCTTGGGCCGCAATACCCTGACCCGCAAGATACAGGAGCTGGGTCTGGATCACCAAGAAGAAGAGTAAGGTCGCGGGCTACAGTGACTTCAGCAGCTTGTCATGTATGCCGCCGAAGCCGCCGTTACTCATCACCAGAATCTGATCGCCAGATTTTGCCGCCGCTGTGATGGCTGAGATTAATTCATTCAGGTCACTCATCACGACGGCCTTGTTACCCATAGGCGCCAGTGCAGCTTGCGCATCCCACCCCAGATTGCCCGCATAACAGAACACCAGATCGGCATCCTTCAAGCTTGCCGGTAGGGCGTCTTTCATCACACCCAGTTTCATGGTGTTGGAGCGCGGTTCTAGCACCGCCAGGATACGTGCCCGACCCACCTTGCGACGCAGACCCTCAACCGTAGTGTCTATGGCGGTCGGATGGTGTGCGAAGTCGTCATAGACAGTAATGCCGTTAACGGTACCCTTGACTTCCATGCGGCGTTTGACATTCTTGAATTCGGTCAATGCCGCCAAGCACTGCGCGACAGGCACACCGACATGGCGTGCGGCGGATATGGCGGCCAGCGCATTCATGCGATTATGCTCACCCATCAAGTCCCATTCCAGCCTGCCTTGTGCTTTGCCGTTCAGAGACACCATATCGCCGTCGTCGATATTCCAACCGTCATCGCTGCCGAATTTTTCCACCGGCGTCCAGCACCCGCGCTTGATCACGCGTTGTAGCGATTCCTCGCGCCCGTTGCACACCACCAATCCGTCGCCGGGAATGGTGCGCACCAAATGATGGAATTGCGTCTCGATGGCGTTCAAATCGGCGAAAATATCGGCGTGGTCGAATTCCAGATTATTCAAAATCGCGGTGCGTGGATGGTAATGCACGAACTTGGAGCGTTTGTCGAAAAACGCTGTGTCGTATTCGTCCGCCTCGATAACGAAAAACGGTGACTCGGTGATGCGCGCCGAGATGCCGAAATTCTGCGGTACACCGCCGATCAGGAAGCCGGGATTTAAGCTCGCGTATTCCAATATCCACGCCAGCATCGACGTGGTGGTGGTCTTGCCGTGGGTTCCGGCAACGGCCAGCACATGCCGGCCTTGCAGGACCTGCTCGGCCAGCCACTGCGGGCCGCTGGTGTAGGGCAGGCCGGCGTCCAGAATGGCTTCCATGAGCGGAAACTTGGGGCTGCCGTCGGCCAGCCGGGCGCGGCTGACCACATTGCCCACCACGAACACATCGGGGCGCAGCGCCAGCTGGTCTGCTCCGAACCCTTCGATCAGCTCGATGCCCAAGGCGCGCAGCTGATCGCTCATGGGTGGGTAAACACCGGCGTCGCAGCCAGTAACCTTGTGCCCTGCTTCCCGCGCCAGCGCGGCCAAGCCCCCCATGAACGTGCCGCAGATCCCGAGTATGTGTATGTGCATGGGCGCAGATTCTAAGGTTCAACCAAAAAATGACCTGCGACGCTTGAACAGTAAGCGCAAAGAGCTATGAAAAACATAGTGTCTGTCGCGGCGGCGGGCGTGCAATGGCCATGCCTGCGCCGGGGCATGTGGGCTGGCGACCTTGCCTGTCATGGGTTGGCGCCACAATAGCTCCTCCAACGCCATCCGGTTCTGCCATGCCAACACCATTGAGCGCCGAAATCGCCAGCACCACCGCCCGCCTGGTCGTGGAAGAGGGGCTGGAATGGGGCCCCGCCAAGCGCCGCGCCCTGCGTGAGCTCGGGCTGCCAGCGCGCACCCCTCTGCCCGACAATGACGCGGTGGAAGACGCGGTGCGCGAATACATCGCGCTCTTTTGCGCCGACACCCAACCCCGCGAATTGCGCGCCCTGCGCCAGCTGGCCCTGGTCTGGATGGAACGCATGGCTGCCTTTCGGCCCCACCTTGGGGGGGCGGTATGGCGTGGCACGGCCACCCGGTTGTCGGATATTTATTTGCAGTTGTTCTGTGATGACTCCAAATCGGCCGAGATCGCGTTGATAGACCATAACGTTGACTACGAACCCCGCACCGTCCCGGGCTTCCACGGCGATTCTGTCGAGGCCTTGAGCGTGGGCAGCATGTGCCCTGAACTGGGTGAGATGATCGGCGTGCATTTGCTGATTTACGATCTCGACGATTTGCGCGGGGCCTTGCGCCCTGATGCCAAAGGACGGTCGCCACGCGGTGACATCACTGCCGTGCGGCGGCTGCTCCAGGAAAATGTTCCATGACCGCTCCTACCACTGAATCTTCTGTTGCTTCTTTGTCCGCTAATCCTGCAACCCCCGTTAGCCGACGCTGGGCGCTGTATGCGGGTGTGGCTGCAGCTGCCGCCGTTGGCGGCGCCGGCCTAGCATGGTGGCGCCTGCAACCCCATGCGGTGCAGGCGGGGGCCGAGCAGGCGCTGTGGGCGCAGGCGTTCGACACGCCCGAGGGTGCGCGCCTGGCCATGGGGGCGT
>DAIDMQ010000034.1 GCA_027448945.1 Gallionellaceae bacterium | reverse complement strand
AGGCAATGATCGGCGTACGGGGGCGCGACTCTTCAATTTCGATCTTGCGTATCTGCTGAGAGAGCTCGTAACCGTTCATCTCTGGCATGTGGCAATCAGTGATTATCAGGGCGAAGCCTCCATTTCGCCACATCGACAATCCGACTTGCCCATTCTCTGCAGTTTCGGCACGAAGACCAAGCAGCTTGATCTGGCGCGCCAGCAGGTCGCGATTGGTCGGATGATCGTCGACTGCCAACACCAGCGGCGCATTCATGCTATTGGTGAGCAGGGGTTGGACTTCCCGTTGTTGCACATCTGAGTATTGGCTACGTACTGCCTCGCCCGGTTCGCCGGAAATAGGCAGAGTCAGTGTAATACCGAAGATGGAGCCGTGACCATACTCACTTTTCAATTCAATCTGTCCATCCATCATCTCCGCCAAACGTCGGCAGATCGCTAGCCCCAAACCGGTTCCACCATACATGCGGGCGGTATCCGCACTTTCTTGCCGGTAGCGCTGGAACAATTTCTCCTGAACCTCGCCGGTTATGCCTATCCCAGTATCTTTGACAGAGAACCGTATCCGATCGCCACTTTCGAGATGCTCCAGAAGTTCTGCGCGCAGCACGATCTCGCCTTGTTGGGTGAACTTGATTGCGTTGCTGACAAAGTTGTTGAGTACCTGCGAAAGGCGCAACGGATCGACGATGTATGCCGAATTGAGTCGTGCATCAGGATGTTGCCAAAGCATCAGAGATTTTGCGCTGGCAACGCGTGAATAGGTGTTGACAACATCCTGCAGGAGTTGCGTGATCGAAGTGGGACGCGGGGAAAGCTCCAATTTGCCTTCCTCTATCTTCGACCAATCAAGGATGTCGCTGACGATACGCAACAGCCCTCTGCCCGAATCCCAAGCCACATCCAGCGTTGCACGTTGCTCACTATCGAGGTGGGTCAAGGAAAGCAGCTCCATCATTCCGAGCATGCCGGTAAGCGGGGTACGGATCTCGTGACTCATGGTGGCGAGAAACGAATCCTTGGCGCGGTTGGCCAATTCGGCCTGCTCCTTGGCGGCAACGAGCGACCTCGCTACCTGCTTGGATGCGGTAACATCGCGCGCGGTAGCAAACATGAATCCGTCCGAGTCAGGTACGGATGCCCACGACAGGATGCGCCACGAGCCGTCCTTGTGCAGGTAGCGATTTTCGAATTTCATGACGCTCTCGCCTGCAGCGACCTGCTTCTCGACCTCGCGAAGCGTGGCAGCAAGGTCGTCGGGGTGTACGAAGAACACGAATGGCCGCGCCAGGATTTCCTCGGTACTCCATCCCAGCGTCTGCGTGAACGCGGGATTGACGCGCTTGAAGTAGCCGTCACCGCTGGAGATGCACAGCATGTCCAGCGAGAGCGCGAAGAAACGGTCGAATTGGTTTTCAGCCGCTTTGCGCGCAGAGATGTCACGAGTAATGCCGGTAAAGTAGCGTTGATCACCCAGCCACATTTCACTCACCGCCAACTCCAGCGGGAACGTGCTGCCATTCTTGCGTCGCCCCTCGACCTCGCGTCCGACTGTATCGATGATGCGCGCTTCGCCAGTGGTGAGATATCGTTCGAGGTAGCCGTCGTGTTGGCTATGATAAGGTTCTGGCATCAGTATTCTGACGTTTTGCCCGACGACCTCAGCCGAGGTATATCCGAAAATGTGCTCAGCAGCCGGATTCAATGTCTCGATGATGCCGTGTTCGTTGATGCTGATGATGCCATCCGCCGCGGTATTGAGAATCGTCTGGATACGCGTGGCACTGTCGCGCAGTGCCGCTTGCGTTGCATATTCACTGCTTACATCGCGGAACACCAATACCGCTCCAATTACGCAGTCATCGCGATCGCGGATGGCCGCGCAACTATCTGCAATAGGGATTTCGTTGCCATCATGCGAGATCAATACTGTGTCATTGGCCAACCCATGAATGACGCCTTGCGCCAAGGCGGCTTCCACGGGGATGGGCGCAGGCTGACGAGTCTTTTGATTGATAATGTGAAAAACATCGGCTACCGGATGGCCGACTGCTTCCGTATGCGACCAGCCGGTGAGTTGTTCGGCGATGGCATTCAGTCGTGTTACCCGTCCTTCTGCATCGGTGGTCATTACCGCGTCGCCGATCGAGTTGAGCGTGACGGAGAGGTTCTCTTCACTGGCGCGCAATTGATCCTCCGCCGCCTTGCGCTCGGTGATATCGCGCGTGATCTTTGAAAATCCCTGTATCTCGCCTTCGTCGTTATAGAGGGTTGTGATGACCACATGCGCCCAGAACCGAGAGCCATCCTTTCGTACCCGCCAACCCTCATCTTCCACGCGCCCTTGCGCCCGCGCTTGAGCCAGTTCTGCCTCCGGCTTTCCTGTCGCGAGGTCCTCAGGCGGATAAAAGATGGAGAAATGCTTATCGATGATTTCTTCTGCCGTATAGCCCTTGAGCCGCTCGGCGCCAAGATTCCAGGTAATCACGTGACCGTTTATGTCGAGCATGAGGTTGGCAACATCCTTGACCCCGTCCACCAATAATCGGTAGCGCTCCTCGCTGGTGCGTAAGGTGGCATTGGCTTCCTTGGCCTGTTTGTACGCTCTTCTCAGTCGCCCGTTGAAACTGCTGAAGAGGATGCCCAAGATGCAAAATATGCCGATCGAAATGAGCGACATCGGTGATTTTTCGCTGAAAGTAAATTCCGGCGGGATGAAGAACCAGCTGGCAAGCAAGGCGGATATGAATGTAGACACCAGTCCCGGAATCAATCCGCCGATCCAGGAGCTGATGAATACTGCGGGGAAAAAAAGCAGCCATGCGAATGGCTGAATGGTAGTCCAGAACATCCACTGCAGAATGAATGCAATGACCGGCGGCAACATTGCAAGAAGCGGGCGCAACCCAATTTGATTTGGAGTTTTCATAAGAACACCTTTGCGCGATTATGAGGGTGATCATTCTGAATCGCACCCGAATCTGAACTGTGCGTAATTACTACCGTACTCGTTATATGAGCGGAAATAATCAGGAATAAACTGGAATGTTCAACGTGGTGAAATTGAGCTGTAACAAGCGTTGACATTTAAGTGATCAACTGCCGATACGAGAGGTAGCCTACAAGGCTAGTTTCTCTCGAAACACCATCAGGAAATAGTTTGCCAGCATGCTTACTCCAAACTATATTGCTTGCGTCAGGGAAAAATGAAAACCAGTTACCCCATAACCAGTTTAGCAATATTATTAACAATAACATATATGCAGAAATGTATAGAAGTTGTCTGACGGCTCGATTGCAAATCTCAACTTGTATGGGGCAGCTTACCACCCTGGAGCCGACCTTCAAAGCGTTGGCAACGACAGGCAGCAGTGGCCGAATGATTGCCTCTCGTAAAAACGCCTACCGCCTTGAGCTATGTGCACAACACCGATACAGAAAAAGGGCGACCAATTGGTCGCCCTTTTCTATTGCCTACTCACGCTGTCTTAACCCACCCACTTCCTGGCGTTCTGGAACATGCGCAACCACGCGCCGTTCTCTTGCCAGTCGCTTGGATACCATGAGTTCTGCACGGCACGGAACACGCGTTCAGGATGCGGCATCATGATGCTGAAGCGACCGTCCGGTGTGGTGAGGCCGGTGATACCCTGTGGCGAACCGTTGGGGTTGAGCGGATAGGTTTCGGTGGGGTTGCCACGGTTATCCACGTAGCGCAACGAGACCAACGGCTGGGCAGCTTTGAGTTTCGCTGTGTTGCCGAAGTCCGCATATCCCTCACCGTGTGCAACCACGATGGGCATACGACTGCCGGCCATGCCTTCAAACAATATCGACGGCGATTCCTGCACTTCCACCATGACGAAACGTGCTTCAAATTGCTCGGACTGGTTACGGCCAAAATGCGCCCAATGCTCCGCACCAGGGATAATCTCGTGCAGCTTGCTCATCATCTGGCAGCCGTTGCACACGCCCAGCGCGAAGGTGTCGTTGCGCTTGAAGAAGGCTTCGAATTCGTCGCGTGCGCGGTTGTTAAACAGGATTGATTTTGCCCAGCCTTCGCCCGCACCCAGCACGTCGCCATAAGAGAATCCGCCGCACGCCGCCACGCCCTTGAAATCGGCCAGTTTCACACGGCCACTGATGATGTCACTCATGTGCACGTCCACTGTCGCGAAACCTGCGCGGTCGAATGCGGCAGCCATTTCTACTTGTCCGTTCACGCCTTGCTCGCGCAGGATGGCAATTTTGGGGCGGGTGATGACAGCACGCCCCCCGATCAATTCCGCGCGCGGCGTGAAAGGTGAGTCATTCAAATCGTAAGTCAGCTTGGCGTGCAGGCCGGGATCGGCTGCATCCTTCAGCGCGTCGAACTCTTGTTGTGCGCAGGCGGGATTGTCGCGCAGCTTCTGCATCTGATAGGTGGTTTCCGACCAGACACTTTGCAGCTTCACACCATTCTCAGAGTACAGCTTCTGGCCGCCACGGCTAACTTCGATCAGGCCGGTTTCGTTGAGCGTGGCGATCTTTTGCACGCTCTTCAAGCCGGCTTCGGTCGCCAGTTGCAACACGTGTTGCACGTCGCGGTTGCGCACTTGAACGACCGCACCCAGCTCCTCGTTGAACAAACCGCGCAGCGCGTCGCCGTGTGTCTCGTCCAAGTTGATGTCCAAACCCACGTGCGAGGCAAAAGCCATCTCGCACAAGGTCACAAACACACCGCCATCGGAACGGTCGTGATAGGACAGCAAAGTGCCAGCCGCATTCAAGCTTTGTATCAGTTCAAAGTAGGCTTTGAGTGTCGCGGCATCATCGACATCGGGAGCGACGTCGCCCACTTGTTTGTAAACCTGCGCCAGTGCCGAGCCGCCCATGCGGTTTTTACCTTGACCCAGATCTATCAGCAACAGTGTGGTGTCCAGATCGGCTGCCAGTTGCGGCGTAAGCGTGTCGCGCGCATCGGGACACGGTGCGAAAGCGGTGATGATAAGTGACAAAGGTGCGGTGACAGACTTGTCTTCCTTACCGTCTTTCCACACCGTCTTCATCGACATGGAATCCTTGCCGACCGGGATGCCTATGCCCAGTTGCGGGCACAGCTCCATACCGACTGCGCGCACGGTATCGAACAGCGCCGCGTCTTCGCCGTGATGTCCCGCCGCCGCCATCCAGTTGGCCGACAGTTTGATGTCGCCAATTTTTTCGATGCGCGCCGCAGCGATATTGGTCAATGCTTCGCCCACCGCCATGCGACCAGAAGCGGGTGCATTCACCAGGGCCAACGGGGTACGCTCACCAAGGGCGAAGGCTTCTGCCTTATTTGTATTGAAACCCATCAACGAGACGGCCACGTCAGCCACCGGCACTTGCCAAGGGCCGACCATCTGGTCGCGCGCGGTCATGCCGCCCACGGTACGGTCGCCGATGCTGATGAGAAAGGTCTTGTTCGCCACAGAAGGCAGATGCAGCACGCGTTCTACCGCTTCTTTCAATTCGATCTTGCCGATGTCGCAAGCGCTCAAGCGCGGTGTTTCGCGCACCACGTTGCGTGTCATCTTCGGCGGTTTGCCGAGCAAGACCGACAGCGGCATGTTCACCGAGTCGTTGTCGAATTCGCTGTCGCGCACCACCAGTTGATCTTCTTCTGTCGCCACACCGACAACAGAGAACGGGCAACGTTCGCGTTCGCAGAACGCGCGGAATTGTTCGAGACGCTCGGGTGCGATCGCCAAGACATAACGCTCTTGCGACTCGTTACACCAGATCTGTTTGGGAGACATGCCCGTCTCGTCCAGCGGGATCTTGCGCAGCTCGAAGTTCGCACCGCGACCGCCGCCGTGTACCAACTCGGGCAAAGCATTGGACATACCGCCCGCGCCTACGTCGTGGATCGATAGGATGGGGTTCTCCGCGCCCAACTGCCAGCAACGGTCTATCACTTCCTGCGCGCGGCGTTGCATCTCCGGATTGCCGCGTTGTACGGAATCGAAGTCGAGATTTTCGGCGTTGCTGCCGGTATCCATACTGGAAGCCGCACCACCGCCCAAGCCGATCAACATACCCGGGCCGCCCAGATGCACGACCAAAGCGCCCACCGGCAGATCATGTTTGTGCGTATGAATAGCGGAAATATTGCCCACGCCGCCCGCCAACATGATGGGCTTGTGATAGCCACGCATCTCGCCGCTGACGTTCTCTTCAAAGGTACGGAAATAGCCCGTCAGATTGGGACGACCGAATTCGTTATTGAATGCAGCGCCACCCAAAGGCCCATCCAACATGACTTGCAGCGCGGTGACGATGCGCGAAGGTTTACCGTAAGGAGTAGATACTCCCTGCTCGCTTCCCTCTACTCCCTTGTCATGTTTTTCCCATGGTTGTTCGAAACCGGGGATGTTGAGGTTGGAGACTGAGAAGCCGGTCAGACCCGCCTTGGGACGCGAACCAGTTCCGGTCGCGCCTTCGTCGCGTATCTCACCGCCGCTGCCCGTCGCCGCACCGGCAAAAGGTGCGATGGCAGTCGGATGATTATGTGTCTCGACCTTCATCAAAGTGTGTGTCAATTCTTCGCTAAACGCATAGCTGCCGTCTGCACGCGGATAGAAACGCTCGACGCGCGCACCCTCGATGACGGAGGAGTTGTCCGAATACGCGACCACGGTACCGGTCGGGCTGACCTTGTGGGTGTTGCGTATCATGCCAAACAAGGACATGTCCTGCACCTGTCCATCAATCACCCAGTCAGCGTTGAAAATCTTGTGGCGGCAATGTTCGGAGTTGGCCTGCGCGAACATCATCAACTCGACATCGGTAGGATTGCGTTTCAACTTCTTGAAATTTTCGACCAGATACTCGATCTCGTCAGAGGACAGCGCCAAACCCATTTCGCGGTTGGCTACTTCCAAGGCTGCATTTCCGCCTTTGAGTACATCGACTATATTGAGCGGCTGTGACGCGCCATGTTTAAAAATTTTCTCGGCGGAACTTTCCACATCGCTCATCACCGATTCGGTCATACGGTCATGCAACAAAGGTGTGGCTGCAGCGAGTTCCGCCTTGCTCAATCCCTTGCCGCTGTTGCTATTCAGGTAATACACCACGCCGCGCTCGATGCGCTCCACGCCGGATACGCCGCAATGTTGGGCGATGTCCGTGGCCTTGGTCGACCAAGGTGAGATAGTCCCCAGACGCGGCACGACCAAGATCCTTGCCGCATCATCAGCTTGCCTTGGTTCACCGGCACGCTTATCCAGACCCAACACCTTATCCAACAGGCTGGCTTGAGCCGCACTCAGATTGGCGGTGCGCAAAGCACTGAAGTAACAATGTCGGGTATCGAGCAAACTAACAGTGGGTGCGGCGGCGGCCAGTGCTGCACGGAGTTTTTCCAGACGAAATGCGGATAAGGCAGAGATGCCGACAGAGACTCTAAACATGGCGGTGACGGTGATAATAAATTCGGGGAGCGATTATACTATGCACCCACCGCAAACCTAGCCCGAGTTGAACATGGATAAACGCAAGGCTTACGGCTCCCCGAAAAAAATCACCCGAAAACAGGTCGCCGCCCTGATTCCGCAACGCCCCAAAGACAGTCATAAAAGCATGTTTGGCAACGTCGTGATCATCGGTGGCGCGGAAGGTACGGTCGGCGCACCACTGCTGGCGGCGCGTGCGGCACTAAAGCTGGGCGCTGGCTGTGTGCATGCAGGACTGTTGGCTGACAACGCCCCCGCAGTCGATACCGCCCAACCGGAATTGATGTTGCACCGTGCCGCAGCGGCACTACATCTGCCACAGCCGAACGTCATTGCCATCGGCTGTGGCATGGGCACCAGCCTTGCGGCACATAAGCTGCTGCAAGAAGCGATTACGAGTCCTGCCGCACTGATACTGGATGCCGATGCGCTCAATATCTTGGCGTTGCGTCCCGATCTGGGTAGCTTGCTGGCCGCACGCCCAGCCGCGACCCTGCTTACCCCGCACCCAGGCGAAGCCTCACGGCTATTGGCTTGCGAGACTAAGGGCATACAACAGAACCGCACACCCGCCGCGATAGAACTGGGTGTGCGTTACCACGCCAACGTGGTGCTCAAGGGCGCAAACAGCGTGATCGCGACTCGCGATGGCAGGCTCTATCTCAACCCGACTGGCAATCCGGGCATGAGCGCGGCAGGCATGGGAGACGTACTCACCGGCATGGTCGCAGCCCTCATCGCACAAGGCATAAAGGCCGATGACGCGCTGATCGCAGCAGTCTATCTGCATGGTGCGGCGGGTGACGAGCTCGCAAAACAACATGCGCGCATCGGTATGACCGCCAGCGAACTGACCGACTGGGCACGCTGGCTATACAACACAATGACGGATGCCTAAATATGAGCGACATCATTGCACGTTATCTATTCGTCATCGTCGCCTGCATCGCATTATTGATAGGCTTGCAGGTACCCAATTTCGTAGACCAATACCACAAACGCGTGGATGCTCATCTGCGTGAAGTCAGCATCAATCTGCAACCGTTCCAAGATATTGCGAACAAATTCTTCGGCGGCGATATGGACAAGCTCATCGCACTGCATCGCGACAGCGGCGAAAAGCCATTCCAGGAAGAAGGCTTGGCAATCTCACAATTGCTGCAACGTAAGGCACGCTTCACTGCCGACCTTGCTGCACTTGAAACCAACCTCCCCGCTCAGGCTTGGCATGTACTGATGAACGGTGACCGCGAAATGCGGAACGAAGTCATCGCGCAATACAGTTATGCCGTGCCGCTGGATAAAGACGCATTATTGTTCGGTGGCGGACTGGCACTGATGGTGTTGTTCCTGATGGATCTGCTGCTGGGCTTGACTCGATTGAACTTCATGCGCGGCTCGCGTTCCCCGCAAGCCCGATAATCATTACAATGCGCGCCCGCCTGACTGTGGCGGTATACAAAATCATCCGAATACTATGAGCTCTTCTATCGACATCTCCGAACAGGCTGGCGTGCGTTTTCTGCACTTCGGCTCAACCTGGGTGCAAGGCGCGATGCGCATCGCCCGCCCGTGGAATCTGGAACTGGAATACACCCGCGAGATGATGGCCTCGCTGCTGCTGCGCGACGAGAGCCGCTGGCCGCGCAAGATTTTGCTGATCGGTCTGGGCGCGGCCTCGCTGACCAAATTCCTCTACAAGTTTCGTCCATTGGCACATCTGACTATCGTCGAGATCGAGCCTCGTGTGGTGGCTGCCGCACGCCAATTCTTCAAACTGCCCGAAGACGACAAGCGCATCCATATGGTGATCGGCGATGGCTTCGATTACGTGTTCGAGACCGATAAAAAATTCGACCTCATCCTGGTGGACGGCTTCAATGAGCACGCTCATCCCGGCGGCTTAAACACCCTGCCCTTCTACCAGGCATGCCGCACCCGCTTGAGCGAACAAGGCATCCTTGCCGTCAATCTGATTGGCCTGAGCCGTGGTGTGATGGGTGGCTTCGCCTATATCGCCGAAGCCTTCGAAGACCGCGCGCTGATGTTTCCTTCCTGCGAGAGCGGCAACACTATCGCCTTTGCTGCCGAGGGCGAGCCTGTCAGCATTTCCTTTGATGACCTTAAAGAAAACGCCGAGAAACTAAAGGAAGATACCGGCTTGAATCTACTGCCCACGCTGACACGTTTGGCCCAAGCCAAGACCTGTTTGAACGACACGCTGGTGATGTGACCACTGCCGCTGTGCGCCACTCGCCACACAGCGGCGATTTTGCTTTACGATGCCACTTCCCATCCAGAAGGAGAACGCGATGTCCCGCCTGATCATGTTGTGCGGTTTGATTTTGTTGAGCCTGTCCGCACAGGCCGAAGAACCGACCTACAACCGTATCGATTTCCAAGTAGAAGCCGCACGTACTATCAACAACGATCTGCTCAGCACTTCCATGAGTGTCGAGTTCCAGGACAAGCACCCGGCCAAAGTCACCCAGCAACTCAATGGCGCATTGAATGCCGCACTAAAAAAGGCAGCCGCGTTTGAAAACGTCAAAACCAGCAGCGGCACACAGAACACCTACCCCGTCTATGGCAAGAACAATGAAATCGATGCTTGGCGCGGTCACGGCGAGATACGCATCGAGAGTCATGACTTCAAAGCCGCCAGTGAACTTATCATGCAACTGCAATCCTCCATGCAGTTAAGCGATGTGCAATTCGGTGTGTCACCGGCCACTCGTGCTGCGACCGAGAGTGAATTGATAGTTGAAGCCATCAAAGTCTTCCAAAACCGCGCTGAAGCGATACACAAGGCAATGGGCGCGAAGCGTTACAAGACCGTGCACATGTCCATCAATACAGGCGGCATGCAACCTCGTTATCCGGTCGCCATGATGCGCAGTGCACTTGCGAGCGATGCCGCACCCGCACCCGAGTTCGCCAGCGGCGAATCCAGACTCTCAGTACAAATCAATGGCACGATAGAATTACAATAAACCAACCATAAGGAGTCACCATGTTTAGCTTGATTATCCTCGCCGTCATCATCGCAGCGACCTTCTACGCGGTTGGACTTTACAACCATCTTGTGACCGTCAAACACGCGGTTGCCAAAGCTTGGGCGAACATAGACGTATTGCTCAAACAACGTCACGACGAGTTGCCCAAATTGGTCGAGGTCTGCAAACAATACAAACAGTTCGAACAAGAGACTTTGCAGAAAGTCATTGCCGCGCGCGCGCAAGTGCATGAGGCACGCCAAAACCAGGATATTGGTGCACTAGGACAAGCAGAAGGCGCGTTGCGTGCGGGTCTGGGCAGCATCTTCGCCATCGCGGAAGCCTACCCCGAGCTCAAGGCCAACGAGAACTATATGCAGTTGCAGAACCGCATTACTTCGTTGGAAAACAGCATCGCCGACCGCCGCGAGTTGTATAACGACTCGGTGAATATCAACAACGTGCAGATCGAAATATTTCCGGCCAGCATCATCGCCAACATCTTCAACTTCGAAGCCAAACCCCTGCTGGAATTCTCCAGCGAGGAAAAGAAAGACGTGGATCTCAAGCAACTGTTCAGCTAAACGGCCATGCTGGTCGCGATACGCCGCGAATCCAAACAACTGATCGGCCCCGCCGGTCAGGTTCTTTTGCTATTCATCGCGGCAAGGATAGGGACACGCGAGGGCTGGCTGTATTGCTTGCCAGCGATGGCCGCACTCAGCCTTATTTCATGGCGCTCAGCATTGATTCATTTACGTGCGATACGCGACACACCCACCTCTAAGATCGCATCGGCGGCACAAGGCTACGTTGAGCTAATAGGCCGTGGTAAGCATTTCGGCGACACACCGCTGTTGAGTAAGCTACGTTTCCTTCCATGTTTGTGGTATCGCTACACCATAGAAGAACGCTCAGGCACCAGCAGTAATGATAAGTGGCGCACCATAGACAAGGGCGAGAGTCCCGACTCGTTCATGCTCGATGATGGCAGCGGCATCTGTGTGGTCGATCCTGAAGAGGCCGAGATCAGCACCATCTATCGCGATCAGTGGCGTGATGGTGACATGCGCTACACGGAATGGAAGCTGCTCCCGAATGACCTGATCTACGTGCTGGGCGAGTTTCGCACTCGCAACAGCGCGACCGAGTTCAACTCCAATGCCGAACTGAACGCCTTGCTGGCGGAATGGAAACGCGACATGCCTGCGCTGCACAAACGCTTCGATCTAAACAACGACGGTATGCTCGATATGGATGAATGGATGCTGGCGCGCAAGGCCGCAAAGCGCGAAATTGAAAAGCGTATGCGCGAAGTGCATGCCGTGCCCGATCTGCACATCATCAGCCAACCAGCCGATGGAAAACTCTTTCTGATTAGCAACCTCACCCCCAAGGATCTTTCGCGTCGATTCTTGTATTGGTGCTGGGCGCATGTGGGAACTTTTTTCGCCACGATGACCGCCATCGGATGGTTGTTACAGAAAGATGTCTTGATTTAATAAGCAAAATTCCCGCTTCAAAAAATCAAGTGATTTTTGTTTGAAAATAGTCCGAATTACATATTGACAGCCAAAAATAATCCACAAACCTAGTGATAATCAGGCCTGAACCACCTTGACCCGCCCACAAAATCTTACACTTACAGCAACTCATTGTTTTTATTAAACTTAATTGACTTTCAAAAAATAAGCAATCTAATAAAAACCCTTATTAGTCACGAGCTTAAACAAGCTGTCCGGTACATTTTCCACATACTTATCCACAACTTCTGTGGGTAACAATATGACCAAATGTTTACATACCTGCAGATTAATAATCTAGGACGAAAAAAAGGCGGGTCACCCCGCCATTTCTTATTTAAGATTTATCTCAATCTTTTTTACGCAATGACATTCTGCTCAACAAACCATCTTTCAAAACAAACTGATGCTTGATCGCGCCGATGACGTGCACAACCACAGTCAGGATCAACACACTGACCAATATCTCATGCACATTGTGTGCAATCACGCCGCTGAATTTCTTCGGCAACATACTGGCATCACCCGCCATCAATGCACGGCCCACATCACTGGTGAGTATGGTCATCGCACCGCTGATAGGCAGCAAGATCAGCACGGTATAGAGCAGATGGTGTACACCCGTCGCGACCTTATCCATAAGACCGGTACCGATAGGCGCCGGTGTGCCGTCCTTATGGCGGAAATACATACGCAACAACGTCAACAGGAACACCGTGTCACCCACGATAGCGTGTAGAACATAAGCGACTAAGGTTGCGTCGCCCGCGTGTCTTGCCTCATCCAGCGCATCACCCAAGAACCAAGCCACGATCAATGCGGCCAAGGTCAGCCAATGTATGATCACCATGCGTTTACTGTATTGCGTCATGTTCTGCTCTCCAAGTATTAAATTCGATTCCGTGTTCAGGCGTTTGCCTTGAGCTCTAGGGCTTCCCAGCGCGACATAAGTTCCAGCACCATTGCATCTATTTCCGCATTACGCGCCTGCAATTGTTGCGCACGCTTCACATCGCTACGGAAGATTGTGCCATCTGCCAGATGGGCAGCGATGTCTATCAACTCTTGCTCCAGTTTTTCTATTTTCTGTGGCAACTCTTCCAGCTCGCGTGCCTCTTTGTAACTCAGTTTGGTACCGGCCTTGGGCTTCTCAGGCACAGGGGCTGCAACTTTCGGTGGCGTAACGGTAGCAGGCTTCTTGGATGCCTGGTCTGCTTGGAATTTCTGCACCCTCACCCAATCCTCGTATCCGCCCACGTATTCTTGCAGCTTGCCGTCGCCCTCAAAGGCAATGACCTGTGTGACCACGTTATCGAGGAAGGCTCGGTCATGGCTGACTAGAAACAAAGTACCGTCATAGTTGGCCAGCAATTCTTCCAATAATTCCAGTGTCTCTATGTCCAGATCGTTGGTCGGCTCATCCAGCACCAACACGTTGGCAGGCTGAGTGAACAAACGCGCCAACAACAAGCGGTTACGCTCGCCACCCGAACAGCTCTTCACAGGTGAACGCGCACGCTCGGGTGCGAACAGGAAATCGCCCAGATAACTGATGACATGCTTCTTTTGTCCACCGATGTCGACGAAATCGGCGCCCTGGCTGATGGTATCTGCCAGTGTCGCCTCATCATCCAACTGCTCACGCAACTGGTCGAAATAGGCGACCGCGATCTTGGTACCCAGTTTTACCGAGCCGCTGTCCGGTTCTAGTTGTCCCAGTATCATCTTCAACAGCGTGCTCTTGCCTGCACCGTTGGGACCGAGCAGACCGATCTTGTCACCGCGCTGAATACGGCAGGAAAAATCTTTGACCAAAGTGCGGTTACCGTAGCTCTTGCAGACATCGGTAAGCTCGGCGACCAACTTGCCTGAACGCTCTCCCGTCTCTACCGCCATCTCGACCTTGCCCATCTTCTCGCGGCGCGCTGCACGATCACGGCGCAATTGCTCCAAACGCAACACACGACCTTCGTTACGTGTACGGCGAGCTTTCACACCTTGGCGTATCCACACTTCTTCCTGCGCCAACACCTTGTCGAACTTGGCGTTGACCACCGCCTCATCCGCCAACATGCGCTCTTTGATCCCCTGATATGCGGTGAAATTTCCGGGGAAGCTGGACAGGATGCCACGGTCCAATTCGACGATGCGCGTGGTGACGTTGTCCAGGAAACGTCGATCATGGGTAACGAACAACACGCTGCCGATGAAACTATTGAGCAATCCTTCCAGCCATTCTATGGAAGCGAAATCCAGATGGTTGGTCGGTTCGTCCAGTATCAATACATCAGGTGTCGCAACCAAGGCCTGCGCCAAAGCCACACGCTTGCGCTGACCACCGGAAAGATCGCCCACACGCTTGTCTGGATCGAGATCCAGCTTGGCGATTGCAGTCTCGATGCGCGACTGCACTGACCAGCCATCCTGCGCTTCCAGTTGCGTCTGCAGATGCTGCATCTGCTCCAGCAAAGCATCGATGTCCGCTTCGGGATTGGACATTTCGTGCGACACATGATGATAGTCGCTAAGCAGCTTTTGCAATGCGCCCAAACCTTTGGCAACCGCATCAAACACCGAGTCGTCGGCATCCAATACCGGCTCCTGACTGACATAGCAGATGCGTGCGGAAGGCGCGCGCCAGAAGTTACCGTCGTCGAGCTTATTGATACCGGCAAGCACGCGCATCAAGCTGGATTTACCGCCCCCGTTACGTCCGATGAGGCCGACACGTTCGCCCTCATCAAGCTGGAATGCAGTATGGTTTAACAGTGCGACGTGGCCGAAAGCCAGACTCGCGTTATCTAAGGTGATGAATGGCATGTAGGGTGATTACTTTTTTTGAGCCTCCGCAGGCAATGCGGATTGATAAATGAAAGAGACTCCGAAGCCGAACATGCCCAGCGCGGGATACAACATGCCGATGACCAGTTTAGCCAACGCGGTGGCGATGACTGCATCTTCGATGTGATGAATGAAGAACGGCAACACGTACACGCCCAGAGCGAATACGCTACTGCCGAGTATCAGACCGTGACCCAGCTTGTAGCCCGTGCCCTCTGGCTTACCCACGCCCGGTGGCAGTTCATGGAAATACACCCGCACGATCAATAGCAAAGCAACCAGTAACAATGAGCCTACCAGCCAGCCCAGTTTGGCTGGCATAGGGTCGGGCATGCCCGACACACTCAAAATCAAAGTGCCAAACTCGGCCAATACATTATTCAAGAATATCTGCAATACCAGATACCAGCCCACGAACAGATTGATGCGCGCAACCATGGTCACTTACCTTTCCCGGTCAGATTCTTCAAATCGGAGATGATGTCTTTGGAGTGGCGTGAAGTCTCCACACTCAGATAGACCTTGTTGATATTGCCTTGCGGGTCGATGAGAAAGGTGAAGCGGCGCGCAAGTTTCATGATGCCCAGATTCATCAGCGCACCATAACTGGCCGCGACCTGGCCGTCTTTATCCGCCAATAGCGGGAAGGGCAGATGATATTTCTTGGCAAACTCGGCATGACTCTCGCTATCGTCTACGCTGATACCAACGACTGCAGCACCCATCTCGGTCAACAAGTTCAGGTCGTCACGGAAAGCACAGGCTTCCTGCGTACAACCCGGTGTATCGTCCTTGGGGTAGAAATACAGTACCAGATACTTACCTTGGTAATCATGCAAGCCGTGTTGCTTGCCGTTCTGGTCTGACAGATTAAAATCTGGCGCAGGTTTGCCGACCTCCGGCAACTCACCTGCGCGCGCAGCACGTGCGACCAACAATGACGCAAACACGATCAAAGCTAAAAAGATAACAACCAACTTCATACCTAACCCTATCCAACGCTGCAAAAAAAGACCGCGCATCATACCAGTCATGGCGTGTAGCTTCCGCGTCTTTTGCGCTAGAATGCGCGCCCCCGCAGTCCTCGTAGTTAAATGGATATAACCGCCCCCTCCTAAGGGGCAATTACAGGTTCGATTCCTGTCGAGGACACCAAATTCATTTAAATTCAAATAGTTGATTAAGTTTAACTCACACCAGAGCAGTAAAGTTGAACTATTTACTCAAGTGCCGCTCTTAGTAATGCCTGCTCATTGCGCAGGTGCTGACACAGACAGCGATGTCGTTCAAACAACTTAGAGGTGCAAAATGAAAAAAACTATTTCTGCCGCAAAACAATCTATCGCCAGATTCGTGCGCTGGGTCATTGCTGGTGTCGTCTCCTTTATCGTAGCGATTCCAACATTCACATCGCTGAGTACATCGATGTAGCTTTACGACAATGCCTTCTAGGCAAATCGTAAAACAAAGGGCCTGTCTAATGACAGGCCCTTTTTATTGTAGCGTCAGACTTTTATTGCTTCTCTATCAAAGTGGTATAGATGAATGTCTGTAAGGCAATACGCAGCCGTGTCGTGACACTGACGAACTGCACACCATAATTGATAACGCCATCCTCCCGAGCTTCGCCAACGTTTCTTATGATTGCCGAGACCATCAATGCTTGCTCTTCATGCTCTACAGGAACTCGGAAATTAAGTTGTATGGTTTCACCACGCTCACCCAGTTTGACCGAGCTTTGTATGCTCGCTCCCGAAGTGCTCAAGTCGTTGAACATGGCTGGCATCTTCATCCCGCCAGTTGTCGCCAGCGCAGAACAAGGCAACTTTACCTTGATACGCATTGCGCCGCGCATCACCAGCACACTCACGCTTTCAGGAAAAGACAAGTGCATGTAAGGATACGGCACACTGCATAAGTTCAAAACCTTGGCGTTGAACTCATATGTCTTAGCATCGGAAAATCCACGCACGAAGAACTCGGCGCCTTCTGCTACCAGCGCCAGATGACCGTCGATATGGGGTTGCGAGACCACCAAACTGGCCTTGTTCAGATAACCGACTAGCTTGACGTGATAGCGGTGCTTGTCGGCAGAGTTATCCTGTAATTGCAGGGAGTCACCCACTCCTATATCCAGCGTCAGAAAATCCTCGTTGCCTTCCGACTTTGCATTTTTGATGCTGTTGATCATCTTGCTCTCCTGGTGCCTCAAAAACGCACGGGCACTCGTTTCGTTAAGCCACACAATAATTCATAACTAATGGTGCCGGCAGCTTGAGCTACCTGCTCTACAGGTAGTCCCTCTCCCCACAAGACGACTTCGCTGCCCACATCTGCCTGCATAACACCGCTTAGATCGACACATAACATGTCCATGGACACTCGCCCCACTGTGCGCGTTACTTGCCCTGCAACCAATATCGGCGTGCCATTCGGTGCATGACGCGGATAACCGTCGGCATAGCCACAAGCCACAATACCGATACGCATTTTGCGATCCGCCTTGAACTTCGCTCCATACCCTACTTCATCGCCCGCTTCCAACATCTGTATCGCGATGATGCGACTACGCAAACTCATGGCTGGTCGCAGGCGTAATTCCTGCGCAGTCTTATCGGCAAAAGGCGAGGCACCATACAACATGATGCCAGGGCGCACCCAGTCGCCATGTGTTTTCGGATAGCGCAACAACGCCGCCGAGTTCGCCAGCGAACGCGCAACACGGTACCGGGATGCAAGGTCATTGAATACTTCCAACTGTTCCCCTACGCCACGCTCCTCATCGGCATTGGCAAAGTGTGTCATCAAGGTGATGTCGCGCACCGCCTGATGTGCACGCAGACGCTCCATGACACTCCCCACGACAGCGGGAACGAAGCCCAATCGATTCATGCCAGTGTTAATCTTGACCCAAACGTCCAGCGTCTCGCGCTTGGGATATGCATCTAACATCGCCAACTGCTGCTCATTGTGGATCACGCAAGACAGTTCGTATTCGGCGATCAGAGGCAGGTCTTCCTCGCTAAAGTAACCTTCCAGCAGCAAGATCGCCTGTGTGTACCCCGCTTCGCGCAGATGGATCGCATCCTGTATATCCAATAATGCCAAGCCATCGGCCTCGGCCATCGCCTCAACCACCCGTAACAAACCATGTCCATAGGCATCGGCTTTGATGACTGCCATGACACGTGCACGTGTGGCACGTTTGGCGACATGCAGATTGTTGGCGATAGCGTTCAGATCAAGATAGGCGTGTATAGGACGAGGCATGACAGGTATTAGATTTAGCGTTACGCAATGATAGCAGGGGCAATACTTTCGTGTTATAAAACGGGCTCATAAAAAACCTCCATTCCGAATGAATATCGGCTTCTACATCATCCTTGCGGCGCAATTCCTCTCGGCGCTGGCAGATAATGCTTTGCTGTTCGCGGCAATCGCCTTACTCAAAGACTTACACGCTCCCGCTTGGCACACACCTGTACTACAAGAAGCCTTCATCTTTTCCTACATCATCCTCGCCCCCTTTGTCGGTGTATTCGCTGACTCTATCCCCAAAGGCAAGGTGATGTTTCTCAGCAACAACATCAAGATACTCGGCTGTCTCGCCATGCTGTTTGGCTTGAACCCCTTGATTGCTTATGGCTTAGTCGGCTTGGGTGCAGCTGCTTACTCGCCCGCCAAATATGGCATCCTCACCGAATACCTGCCGCCAGACAAACTGGTGTTGGCGAATAGTTGGATGGAAGTTCTTACTGTAGCCGCGATTGTTTTGGGTGCGCTCGTCGGCGGCATCCTACTTAGCCCTAGTGTCGCCAACGCCATGTTGCATTGGTGGGATGTGCCCCTAATCGATACCTTTATAGATACCGCACCAGAACTCGCACTGGGTATCATCGTGGTGATCTATGTACTGGCAGCGATATTCAATCTCTACATCCCGCGCGTTGCGATAGATCACAAACCACTCAGTCGCAATCCGATTTTCCTGATAAGGAATTTTTGGCACGACTTCAAACTATTGTGGAAAGACCCGCTAGGACAGGTTTCACTAGCCGTCACCACGCTATTTTGGGGTACGGGTGCGACACTTAGATTGATTGTCTTAGGTTGGGCTGCAGTCGCCTTGCACTACGACTTCAGCCAAGCCGCCAAGCTCACTGCCTGGGTCGCCATCGGCATTGCCATCGGTGCGGTATTGGCGGCCAAGTTCGTCAAGCTGGAACACTCAGTGCGCGTCCTACCCATCGGCATTGCGATGGGGGCGGTCGTGCTGTTGATGATACCCGTGACCAACAGTACATTGGCCATCATCCTACTAATCGCGATAGGTGCGATGGGTGGCTATTTCGTCGTGCCGATGAACGCACTGCTACAGCATCGCGGTCACCTATTGATGGGTGCAGGAAGCTCTATCGCCGTACAGAACTTCAACGAAAATCTCAGCATCTTCGCCATGTTAGGCTTGTATGCCCTGATGGAAAAAGTCCACCTCAATATCTATATCATCATCACCGTGTTCGGACTGATGCTGTCAGGCATCATGACTGCGCTGTATAAGCGCCATGGACATGATCAAGATACGGGGAAGATATAGACGGTAATCCCCCCGGAAATTAGCGGTGATTAGAAGTAGAATTTTCTCACCCGCAACGGAGGAAGTTTTACATGAAGTCATCACGTTTTTCAGACAGTCAAATCATCGCAATACTCAAGCAGGCGGAGGGTGGCAGCCCGGTTCCGGGCCTTGGCCTCTTGAGCACGTCCCACCCGAAGTCGTGTATCGGCGCGGGTTTGCAAGCCATCGGTTTGCTTCTTCGCCTGCTCAGGAGCGCGCGACCGAGACAGCGAAAGGCGTAAAAAAACCGCCTTGCGGCGGCGTGGCGTGCGGTGCGCTCGTCAGCGACTGGCCGTCACCAGCGCCTCACGCTGCGCAAGCTAGGACGTCAGCATCAATCCTTGGCTGTCGCCACCACCACGGCACCCAGCACGATGAACAAAGTGCCCGCGAGCGCACGTGGCCCGTTCAGCGTATCCCATTCCCGAAACACGAGTGCCGAAGCCGCCAAGGCGACCAGCGCATTGGCGTTGGTAAGCGGGGCAATGATGGACCCTGGCACTCCCAGCGTGGAGATGGCATATGCCATGGAGCCAATGGCGGTGGCCCAGGCCAGGCCCATCAACACCGCAAACATGTGCGCACGTGGGCTGCTGACCCAGCCGCCGCCCAGCACGGTCGCCAGCAGGCCCACACACAGCACCGTGCCACCCACCTGCACCAAATAGTTGGGGACGCTGGAGCCTTCTCGTATGCTGAGCTTCATCAGCACGGTACCCAGGCCCAGCAACACCGTTGGCAACAGGCCGCCAATGAGAAGTGATTTGACGTTCATGGCTGCAACCTCATAGTGTCAAGCCTGGTGACAGACAGCTTAGACGTTGTTGCCATCCGGGTCGATGACAAAGGCGGCGTAGTAGTTGGCGTGGTAGTCCGCACGCACACCCGGGCCGCCGTTGTCAGTAGCGCCAGCGGCCAGTGCTGCGGCATAAAACGCATCCACCGCAGCGCGGCTGGGGGCTTGAAACGCAAGGTGCATGCTGGATGGAGCCAGGGCACTTTCGCCCAGCCAGAACGTGGGGGCGCCGTCTCGGGCAAAGCCAACTCCACCGGGGTATTCCACCGTGGGGGCGATTCCCAACGGTGTCAGGGCGGCGATGAAAAATTGCTTGCTGCTTTCGAATCGGGCGGTACGCAGGCCAATGTGATCGATCATGGGGATTCCTTTTTGAATTAACTGGGATGGAGAGGTTTAGTCGGGGAAGCGCTCAATGTGTGTTTCACCGCGGCGACCCAGGTAGACCACGTGGCGACCTGCAATCCAGACTGTGTAAGCCACGCAACCAGCGCGCTGCGACAGTGTCTTGAATTCTGGGTACATCACGCGGCCCTGCTGCGCACCCAGGATGGCTGCGCGCACGGCGTCGCCGTCAAAGGCATCGGCAATGCCGTGCTGCGGGCGCTCGAAACTGAAGTCGGCGGTGCTGCCGTCGGGCAGGTAATAGGTGGTTCGGCCAGAGCGGTAGTCCACGTGGTAGGACTCCACCCCAGCGCCCATGAGCTGTCCAATAACCTGGCCGAAGTGAATGGTGCCTTGGTTGGAGGCTTCAAAGGTGGAGCGGATGGTGGAAAGAGTTGTTTCGTTCATAGTTTACTTTCAGTTGAAGTGATGCCCGTTGCATCAGGCAGTGGGGATTTCTTTGAGTTGGTGGTGCTGCACTAGGGCTTGCATCGCTTTGGTTAGGGCCAGGCGCTCGTCAGCTGGCAGGTGGCCAAAGAAGTGGGCGTCGTTGGCATCTGCCAGCGCAGCAAGTTGCGGCACCAGGGTTTTGCCTGCAGTGGTTAGGCCCAAGCATTGCTCGCGGGCACGGCCATTGGCCAGTTCACGCTCGGCAAGTCCTTTTTCTTGCAGTCGGGACACCACCTTGGAGGTGGCCCCCTTGGTCATACCTAGGGCCCGGATAAGTTCTGCGTGCGTAGTTTCGTCTTGCGACCACAGCGTGCGCAGCGCTACCCATTCAGTGACGGTGACGCCTTTTTCTTCCAGCAGTTGCTGGAAGCGCAGGGACACGTGATTGGATACAAAGCGCAACCAGAAGCCCAGATGGGCTTCCAGTGGCGATGGAATGTGTTCGATTTTTTGGCTTGACATTAGGTTTCTCCAAAAACTAAATATAGTGTAGTTTCCATGGAAACCAATGTCAACACAATTGCATTGTTTTTAGTCGTCTTCGCAGACGTTGCTCAAAATTTGGGCGGCGCGTCGGTGTGGCACGGATGTCAGCGCGAGGTCATAGGGTCAGACTCGAATAAAAACCAAAATCCTTAACTTACGACTTCCCGCTTACGTCTTACGACTGCACTTCCTTCATCACATCCACCGCAAAACATAAATCCTGCCACGCTTGTGCTTTCACTGAGGGGCGGCGCAAAAGATAGGCGGGATGATAGGTGACAATCAGCGGGATGCCGTTGTAATCATGCAAGGTGCCACGCAATGCATCTAGGGGCATATCCTCACCTAGTAGATTAGTCGCGGCCACCTTACCTAATGCCACAATTAGCTTGGGATTCACGAGTTCGATCTGATGCGCCAAGTAGGGCGAACACAGCGCGATTTGTTCCGCAGTCGGATGACTATTTTCAGGCGGACGACATTTACTGACGTTGGCGATATAAACATCTTTGCCACGTCGCAATTTGATCGCTGCAAGCATGTTATCCAGCAATTTGCCTGATTCACCTACGAAAGGTTCACCTTGTGCATCTTCTTCCGCGCCCGGCCCTTCTCCCACGAAAAACCAATCAGCGCGTTCGTTACCCGCACCGAATACGGTCTGTGTGCAGCCGGCACGCAAACCGCAACGCTCACAATCACGCACTTGTTGTTTGAGTTCAGGCCAAGTTTTGGCAGGAATGAATGCGGTAACTGTCGCTACCGGAACTTCAGTTTCTACAATCATTTCATCTACAGGTGCAGCGTGCAGCACTTCGGCTTCGGGTACTGCCGCCATGTGTTCGACAGGCATCTCTGCACTGGCTGGCGCCACTATTTCTGGACGCTGCGGCGCATCGCGCAAGGTCCATTGCGGATAGAGATTCAACTCGCGCAGCATTGCTTCCTGCCTATCCATTAGCCTCTCCCGTCAATACATATGCCATTAGCAATGCATCCTCGCGTCCTTGCGCATTGTGATAATAACCGCGTCGCATACCAATTTCGGCGAATCCTGTTTTGCGATACAAAGCGATGGCTGGCGCATTGCTGGCACGCACTTCCAAAAAAATGCGCTGCATGCCATGCGTAACGGCCCAACTCAACAGATCTTGCAACATCGTCTGCCCCAGTCCCTTGCGTTGCCGGTTTGCCGCCACACCGATATTGAGTAACTCGGCCTCATCCAAGACCGGCATCACTATCGCGTAGCTGACGATGTCGCCCTCGCGCTCATCCACCACGCATCGATAAGCACTGCTCAATGCATCTTCAAAATTTCCACGTGTCCAAGGATAGGGTTGAACGATCTGCTCTATCGCCAATACCGCCTCGACATCATCAGCAGTCATATCACGCATGCTGTTGCTTGGCCTGTGCAATCAGTTCGCGCTCTGCGGTTTTGAGTGCGACTTTGTCGCGCAAATAGAGCGGTTGCGCCAATGCAGCATCTACCCCCTGCCCCAGTGCAAATCCCGCCGCACCTAAGGCAGCGATGGCAGCTGCATGCGGTACCGCCGCACCATCCACAGCTTGCAATTGCGCGCCATAGCGCTGTTGCAGGGCTACGCCATAAGCCGCGAATGCACTGCCCACACCCAACCATCCATCCCCAGAGACTTGTGGTGCAACTTCTGCTTTGCACAAAGTGGGCTCGCATACGACAGCCCATGCACCTTGCCGCTTTTCATAGGCTGCATGATAAATCTCACCCATACGTGCATCCAGTGCGGCGATGACTCGGCTATGCCCGGTAGCCTCTGCCAAAGCCAGTAAGGTGCAGATTGGCAATACTGTCAGATTCGCCCCCAAGGCCAAACCCTGCGTGGTGCCGCAAGCGATGCGCACACCCGTGAATGAACCCGGCCCCGCGCCAAAAGCAATGCCATCCAGCTCGGACAATTTCACTTTGGCATCACGCAGCAGATTGTCCAGCATCGCCATCAATAGTTCGGAATGCTTTTGACCGACCAATTCGAAACGCTCTATCAACACACCATCCCGAGATAGCGCGACCGAGCAATATTCTGTGGAAGTCTCCAGCGCGAGGATGCGCATGACTCAGTTCGCCAGCAACAGCACGACAGCCTGTGCCGCGATGCCCTCGCCGCGTCCGGTGTAGCCAAGTTGCTCGGTAGTGGTTGCCTTCACGTTCACCGCACTTTTCTCGATGCGCAGATCGGAAGCAATATGCGCCACCATGTGCGATATATGCGGTGCCATCTTCGGGGCCTGCGCAATGATGGTCGCATCCACATTGGCGACGCGAAAACCCTGTGCGCGAACCAGATGCATGGTCTCGCGCAACAAAATTCGGCTGTCGATGTTCTTGAACCTGGCATCGGTGTCCGAGAAGTGCCGACCAATGTCGCCCAACGCCGCCGCGCCCAGCAGCGCATCACAAATCGCATGGAGCAATACGTCAGCATCGGAATGTCCGAGCAGGCCCTTTTCATAAGGAATATCCACACCGCCAATGATGAGCTTGCGACCTTCGACCAACTGGTGAACATCAAAACCCTGTCCGATACGCATATTCATTTCCCCGCTTGATTGAGCAACAGTTCCGCCAGCAATAAATCTTGCGGGTAGGTGACTTTAAAATTCGTGGTGTCGCAAGCAACCAGTTTGGGGTGCAAGCCCAACGCCTCGATCGCGGAAGCGTCGTCCGTAACGTCTTTACATTGCTGCAAGGCGCGCACCAGCAGCCCCGCGCGGAACATCTGCGGCGTCTGTGCCTGCCATAGTTGCTCGCGGCTCTCGGTGCGCAACACGCGCCCTTCACCATCGGCGCGCTTCAAGGTGTCGGCCAGCGGCACAGCCAAAAGACCACCGATATCGTCGTTGCGCAGCTCTTCTATCAGCTTGAACAAATGCGCCTGAGTCAGACAAGGACGCGCCGCATCATGCACTAACACCCAGTCGTCCGATTCAAGTTCGGCAGCGACAAGGCCATTGGTGACCGACTCTGCACGCGTTGCACCACCACAATATAGGGGCTGCAACTTATCCCCGTAACGACTCAGATCATAGCTTTTGAATTGCGTATCTTCTGGCGATAACACCACGAACACAGTTTCGATTTGGGGACAGGCACACAAGGTGGACAGCGCATGAAAAATCATGGGCTGTCCTGCCAGTGGCAGATATTGCTTGGGTAACTCTTGCCCCATGCGCGCACCGAAACCGGCAGCGGGGACTAAGGCGTGAAAGGTCATAGGCGTGATCCTCTGTTATTCAGCCTGCCTGCGCGTTATTCCCACTCAATAATCAATTAGCCACTAACTACATTGAAAATTAAATGGATTTTTTATTTTTCTATTTCGATACCATGAAAAATACCATGGCCCATTTACATATGAGCAGCTCTACGGCCCAGCCCCTCAGCTATAAAAGCCAGCACGAGCGAATTGAGACTAACACCCTCCGCTTTTGCTCGTTCAGCAAGTTTGGAATGGATTGTTTTGGGCAATCGCGCAACAAAGCGACCTGACGCAGTCGGCAAGGTGTCAGAACGATATACCGGTTCCGGTATTGCTTTTCCAGCATCTATGCGAGCGGACACCCAGGA
>DAIDMQ010000033.1 GCA_027448945.1 Gallionellaceae bacterium | reverse complement strand
TCCCATCCCGAACAGGACAGTGAAACGACTCAGCGCCAATGATAGTGTGGTTCTTCCATGCGAAAGTAGGTCATCGTCAGACTCCTTACAAAGTAAAAAGCCCCGACAATTATGTCGGGGCTTTTTACTTTTATGCAGGGCGTAAAATACGCGTAATCAGAAAAGGCTCACACCATGGATAAATTCATTGTCGCGGCACTCTATAAATTCGTCAATCTAGATGATTACGTTTCGTTGCGTGCGCCGCTACAGGCGCGATGCGAAGCGTTGGGGATATCGGGAACATTGCTACTCGCCAATGAGGGCATCAATGGCACGATTGCAGGAACACGCGCGAACATAGACGCGATACTGGCGTATCTGCGCAGCGATACACGCCTTGCCGATCTGACGCATAAAGAATCATTTGCCGAGGCACAGCCTTTCCACCGCATGAAGGTGAAGCTTAAGAAAGAAATCGTGACCATGGGCGTGGCGGGTGTTGATCCCACTTCGTTGGTCGGGAGCTATGTACAGCCGGAACAGTGGAATGTACTGATCACGGATCCGGATGTCGTGCTAGTTGATACGCGCAATGATTATGAAGTTGATGTTGGTACATTTCAGGGGGCGATCAATCCGCACATCACTACCTTTCGGGAGTTTCCTGAATACGTAAAAAATAACTTCGCGCCGGATAGACAACCGCGCGTAGCTATGTTTTGTACTGGCGGTATACGCTGTGAAAAGGCTTCGGCATATATGTTGGAGCAAGGATTCCCTGAGGTGTATCACCTGCAGGGCGGTATCTTGAAGTACTTGGAGTTGGTGCCAGAAGAGGAAAGTCTGTGGCAGGGTGAGTGCTTTGTATTCGATCAACGTGTCGCAGTGGGTCAAGGCTTGCAGCCAGGTCATTATGCATTATGTTTTGGCTGCTCAAGACCGATCAATCGGAATGAAATGGCGAGTGAAAAATACGAGAAGGGTGTTTCCTGCCCTAATTGCCACGACCAGCTCAGCTCTGAAAAGATAGCGGCTGCGCGTGAGCGCCAGAAGCAAGTGGAATTGGCACAGCGCAAAGGTCTGACACATATAGGTACGATGAAAAGCTAACGCAGTACTCAATGTGTAGTCTGTTTGGGTGCGAGCTTGAGTTTTATGCCTTTACTCACGATGTTTATCGCGGTGATGTCAATCTCGCTCCCTAGCAAGCGTAGCTCATCAGGCTTGAATCGATACAGTGCATTGTCTTTGGCATATTGCGCAAAGAGTACATCAAAGGCAGGTTTTACCAATTCCGTATAGTTTGTATCGCTATCTACTTCAAGTTGCGTTAAGCGCGGATCGCGTAAAAAAAGCGCTCTTTGTTGAGAGTCGTAGCGTAGACCCGCATTTAGCGTGAAGCTGCCAACCAGCGATTTGACGTAGATAGTAGAGGCCGAAAATCTGCCAACAAGCTCTATCTTGTCCTCATTTACCAAAAAGTTAACTTTAGGAGGTTCGAGTGTCGCACTGAACATGCCATTCCCCAAATCTTGATGCATGGGAAAGGTGTCTAGCATCTTTGTTTCCAAGCGAGCCTGATTTATTAAATATTCATTAGGCAGTAACGTCGCGCAAGCACCTAAGAAGAGCGCAGCAAGGGAGATGGCAAAACGCCAAATCAATTTGTTGTTCATCTTAACTATATCCTAGGTGTGCTGCATAAAACGTCTGCATTTTGGGCCCTATGGCGCAGCGCGTGATCAATCAACACCAAGGCTAACATCGCTTCGGCGATAGGTGTGGCGCGTATACCAACGCAAGGGTCATGACGGCCATGTGTCTCTACCATGATGGGTGCACCAGTGCGATCTATGGAGTGACGCGGGATACGTATGCTGGAAGTCGGTTTGATGGCCACATGCGCGACGATGTTCTGACCGGTAGAGATTCCACCCAAAATGCCGCCAGCATGATTGCTGAGGAATCCATTGGGCGTCATCTCGTCGCCATGTTCGCTGCCATGCTGTGTGACACAGCCAAAGCCATCCCCAATCTCAACACCTTTGGCTGCATTGATGCCCATCAATGCATAAGCGATCTCTGCATCCAGTCTGTCGTATACAGGTTCGCCCCAACCTACAGGGACATTCTCGGCAACCACAGTCAACTTGGCTCCGATAGAGTCGCCGGACTTGCGCAAGGCATCCATATAGGATTCAAGTCGATCTACAAAGCCACTGTCAGCAACGAAGAATGGATTGTCATTGACACCTTCCCAGCTCTTGAAAGGGATGTTGACTTCACCAAGTTGTGCCATATAGCCACGTATGGTTACACCATATCTTTCGTGTAACCACTTCTTTGCGATAGCGCCTGCGGCAACGCGGACGGCTGTTTCGCGAGCAGATGAGCGACCGCCACCCCTATGGTCTCGGAAGCCATATTTCTGTGTGTAGGTGTAATCGGCGTGCCCAGGACGGAAGGTCTCGGCGATATTGCCGTAGTCCTTGCTGCGCTGGTCTTCGTTGCGTATCAGCAGGGCAATAGGTGTACCCGTTGTTTTGCCTTCAAAGATGCCAGACAGTATCTCTACTGTGTCAGATTCACGGCGCTGGGTGACGTGACGTGAAGTGCCAGGTTTGCGTCTGTCTAATTCGTGCTGGATGTCGGCCTCGCATAAGGCGAGACCGGGAGGGCAGCCATCAACGACGCAACCGATCGCCGCGCCATGCGACTCGCCAAAAGACGTTACCGTAAACAAAGTACCCAGAGTATTGCCAGACATAACTAGACCGCCAAGATTGTGCAAAATTAAGGCGCGCAGTTTAACATAGGCTCAAGACCAAATTAATGAAGGAGTTGCACGATGCAAACCATGCTTACAACCGCCGCCGGTGGATTAGATGTGATTCATATGCGTGAGTTGGATATACCCGAAGTACTGTCATCCTTCCATATGCGTGTGAAGCTGGCGGCAGCGGGCATCAATCCCGTGGATGCCAAGCTGCGCAAAAAGCCGGCTTTTTATCCTGAGCATCTGCCGGCGATATTGGGTTGCGACGGTTGCGGCGTCGTTGATGAAATCGGCCAAGAAGTGACCCGCTTCAAAGTCGGCGATCAGGTCTACTTCAACAATGGTGGCATAGGCTTGGAGCCGGGTTGTTATGCGGAATACACCACTGTACATGAGGAATATTGTGCCTTTAAGCCGGCCAATTTGAATATGCAGGAAAGTGCCGCCCTGCCATTGGTATTGATTACAGCATGGGAGGCGCTGTTTGAAAGAGTGAGCCTCCAAGCAGGACAGACAATATTGATACATGGTGGTGCAGGTGGTGTAGGCCATATCGCGATACAGCTTGCACGCAATATAGGCGCACATGTGGCGGTTACAGTGAGTGATGAAAAAAAAGCCAAACTGGTGCAATCGCTAGGGGCTGAAAAAGTTATCAATTACAAGAAGCAAGATTTTGTCGAAGAAGTAATGTTATGGACGGGCAAGCATGGTGTAGATGTGGTCTTCGATACAGTGGGCGGAAACACCTTCGTTAAATCGCTGAATGCCTGCAGCGTCGGTGGAAAGATCGTCAGCATCGTCGGAACGCCACTCGCGGAAGCAGATGTGCAGCAAGCGAGATTGCGCAACTTGACCTTATGTTATGAACTGATGCTCACACCCCAGTTAATGAAATTACATGACCAGCGCATACGCCAGCGCAAGATACTGGAAGCAGGTGCCAAGCTGGTCGAGGCAGGCAAGCTGGGCGTAATGGTCTCACGTCAAATGCCCTTGATTGAGGTCGCCCAAGCACATAAATTGATAGAACAAGGCGGTGTGATGGGCAAGGTGATCGTCACCATGGGTCTGTTCTCGCTTCCTAAATAGTGTGCGCGGATATATCGATACACATTGCCATCTGGATGCTGCGGAATTTGGCGGAGGACAAGACAACGTCGTGCAAGCAGCCAGCAGTGTGCAAGTAAACACCATCGTTATTCCAGCAGTCGCAGCATCTAATTTTGATGCCGTACTTGAACTGACGCAGCAGTACACCACCTGCCATGCTGCATATGGCATACACCCGATGTATGTGACGCAAAGTCAGATACAAGATTTGCAAAAATTACGGCAGTATCTAAGTGAATATGAGCCAGTCGCGGTAGGTGAAATCGGTCTGGATTTCTTTGTTGAGAACCGTGATGAAGCTGCTCAGGAATACTATTTCTCAGAACAATTGAAACTCGCCCAGGCATTCGATCTGCCAGTGTTGTTGCATGTGCGTCGTGCGCAAGACGCTGTACTCAAACATCTGCGCCGTGCAAAAGTGGGAGGCGGCATCGCCCATGCCTTTAATGGCAGTCGCCAGCAAGCCGATGAGTTCATCAAGCTGGGATTCAAACTGGGTTTTGGTGGCGCGATGACCTACCCGCGCGCATTACGTATACGTGAATTAGCCGCGACCCTGCCTTTGGAAAGTATCGTGCTAGAAACTGATGCACCCGATATCCCGCCCGAGTTTTTGGCGCGAGGTCAGCCGAATGAACCGCAATATTTGCCGCGTATCGCCGAGACGATGGCGACACTGCGCAGTATGTCTGTGCAAGATGTGATGGATGTGACGACAGAGAATGCGATAACGGCATTGCCCCGTTTGGCAAGAGCGGCTGCACACGTATAATCGCGCCCACTAACCAAAGTGAGCACGACATGAAGAACAAGATTCCACCGCAATTTGAACGTACCCAGATACTGCTAGGCGATGAAGGTGTAGAGCAGTTACGCGGCAAACATGTATTCATCGCAGGCTTGGGCGGCGTAGGCTCGTATTGCACCGAAGCACTCGCCCGTGCGGGCATAGGACGCCTGACCTTGATGGATCACGATGTCGTTGCCGTCAGCAATATCAACCGCCAACTCCCCGCATTACTATCCACCGTGGGGCAATCCAAAGCCGAGCTGATGCGCGCCCGCGTCGCGGATATCAATCCAGACTGTGTTGTTACGCTGATACGCACATTTTTGGGGCCGGAAAATGTCCACGAACTCGTGCCGAGTGATTGCGATTTTGTCATCGACTGCATCGACTCAATGAATTGCAAAGTTGCATTGGTAAGCCATAGCGTGAAAGCGGGTATGCAAGTCGCATCCAGTATGGGGGCGGGCAACAAACTCGACCCATCCAGAATCCGCGTAGCCGACATTAGCGAGACTAGCGTATGTCCGTTGGCAAGAGAGATGCGCAAGCATCTGCGCGATGCCGGGATTAAATCCGGCGTGTTGACCGTCTATACGGATGAGAATCCGCGACCACCCTTGCCGCCGCAGCCTGTCGATCGCGGTCGCCCACGTTCGGTGAATGGCACGATTAGCTATATGCCTCCAATTTTTGGATTTATGTTGGCGGGAGCGGTGATAAACAGATTGTTGGTGGCATAGAAATTTGCGTTACGCGGGGGCGAGCGTTATTCCGCAAAGGCGGGAATACGGCGATTAGATATAGCCTCGCGTAGCGAGACAACTACCCCTCGGTATTCCGCATATGATCCGCCACCTTGGCGAATGCTTCCGACAGCTCATTTCGCAACGCCAAATCATCTACAACTTCCATCAGTGCTTTGTTCATGCACAACAACCATTGGTCACGCTCTGAGTTGCCGATGGTGAATGGGAGGTGACGGGCACGCAGTCTGGGGTGGCCGTATTCATTGACGAATAATTGCGGGCCGCCCATCCAGCCGGAAAGGAATTTGAATAATTTGTCTTCGGCACTTTGCAGATGCGGGGCGTGCATTTTGCGTATGCCATAGGTCTCGGGCAACTCATCCATGATTTGATAGAAACGTACCACTAGCGCGCGTACTCTTTCCGCGCCACCGATGCGTTCGTAGTGTGTTTGTTCTGTCGTCATGTTCACCATTCCCTAAATGAAAAGCCCACGCCTATGGTGGTTTGGGCGTGATTGTAGTCGATGAGACTTTCGCCATAGCCCGAGCTGAGTTGTAGATGCACACGTGAAGAGTCACCCGCATTTATAGGTGTCGCCCAGTCTAGTTGCACGTAGTGACGGTTTTGTTTGAGGGTTAGGTTGTCACGCAGTAGCAGAGCGATTGCTTGCGATTTGCTTTCGGGTTCCCAACGCAATACTAGGTCGGCACGTCCGATGTAATTGGAGATGTCGGGGTTATCATCTTTGACGGCACTTTCGGGCACACGCCACCAGCCCCGCGCCATCAGTGAGGTGACGTTGTTCCATTCCCAGCCGCTCAGTAGATAGACGCGATTCCAACTGCGTGAATCTGGCAGAGAGCGACCATTGGATTGATGCTCTAGGCCCAGATTAACGAGTTTCAATCCATCGTCCTTACTCGTACCAAAGGTGGCAATCAACTCGGGTTCGTAGTTGGTTTCGCGAAACGGTGAGGAGTTGCGTGTATTGAAGACTTGCCAGTTGGATTGTTGAGTGTACGCGGCCCAGAAGCGCAACGTCTTAAAGCCGAACATATCGATGTCACGTTGTGTGCCAATGTCTGCTTTCACACTAATCAAAAATTTTGCTTCGCCCTGTTGGTAAAGATAGGGTGCTGCCGGTGTATGGCCCGGCGATGGCGTATAGGGTTGATTATTGCGACTATCGGTATATCGGGCGATTAGATAGTTCTGTCTATAGGGCTGCAAGCGCCCCAGTTTGCTGTCATCCGTATCGTTCTGGTCGTCCAGATTCCAAGCCCGAGTCAGATAAGAGCGGTGCGCCAAATCGACCTTGCGAGCCGCAGCTATCTGCGCATTACTTGGCGCGATCGCATACTGGTCATAGCAGGTGAGTCGAGCGGCATCATCTTGTGGGTATTGGAGCGCACAGGGTAGGTTGTTGTCAGCTTGCGCAATGCCATACAGGCTGGTCAGCAGCGAGCAGATGAGTAAACGGAATTTCATCGCAGAGTCATAGAGGGAACAGGTCGCGCATTCTACCGCGTGGCTGATGGCACAGCTATTTCAGCCAACCTTTGCGATAGAACATCCAGAAGGGGATTGCAATCGAGGCGAGCATCAGGCCCAGTGCAAGCGGATAGCCATCGGCCCAATCCAATTCGGGCATATGTTTGAAATTCATGCCGTAGATAGAAGCGATCAGGGTGGGCGGCAGTAAGGCGACCGAGGCCACCGAGAACATGCGCACGATTTTGTTCTGGTTGATGTTGATGAAGCCGACTGTGGCGTTCATCAAAAAGTTGATCTTGTCGAAGATAAAAGCCGTGTGGCCGTCCAGCGAATCGATGTCCAACATAGTCTGGCGGGCTTCTTCCATTTGTGAAGGGACGAGTCTTTTGCTGCGCATCAGAAAGGAAATGGCGCGGCGCGTGTCCATCAGATTGCGGCGTATGCGACCGTTAAGGTGTTCGTCGTGTGCGATCTGGGCGAGCAGTTTTGCAGCATCGCGGTCGTTGAGTTGGTTTTCTAACACCTTGATGCTGGTTGCACCCAAGTCCGCATAGACATCCTCTAGTGCATCTGCTGAAAACTCCACGCCCGAGCCATAAAGATCGAGCAGTACATCCATAGCGTCATCCAGCAGGTCGGGTTGATGCTTGGCGCGTTGCCTGAAGCGCACGAATACAGGTAGATCTTCATCGTGCACACTGAATAGGACATTATTCGATAGCACAAAAGCCACGATCACGCTGTGCGATTCGGCGCTGGTGTCGGAAAGAAAGTCGGAGCGCACATGCAATTGTGCATCGACTTCATAAAAGCGTGCGCTGGCCTCGATGTCCCGCAAATGCTCGGGTTGCGGCAGATGTACGTCATATCGGTCCAGCACCCATGCGCGTTCCTCTTCAGTGGGGGCGATGGCATCCACCCAGATTGGCGTCTTGCCATCCGTTTGATGCGAGGTGATCTGTGCGAGGCGACCCTGTGTGAGGGTAAAAGCGTTTAGCATGTTGAGTCCGGGCTGTGTAGTGTGCGTGCATCGTAACGCCTAGGCTTGGGATGCGGCAAGGTGACACACGACCCTGTTCACGACGGGGTCGAGCTTGGGCGGTCATTGCTGTAGAATGCCGCCCTTGCTAAACCTGAGTATAGAACCCACTCGACATGACGGCACGTTTGCGCGAAATCCCCTACAACTACACTTCGTTTTCTGACCGCGAGATCGTATTGCGTATCTTGGGTGAAGAGGCGTGGCAGATCATTAATACCTTGCGTGAGGAGCGTCGAACGGGCCGCTCGGCGCAGATGTTGTATGAGGTGTTGGGAGATATCTGGGTCGTGTCGCGCAACCCGTATCTGCAGGACGATCTGCTGGGTAATCGCAAGCGCCGCAATGCTTTGGTCGGAGCGCTGCGCCATCGCTTGCGCGCCATCGAGGAACGTCGTCAGTCCAACGAGGTCGTGGCGCGTTTGCTGGAGCTGGCGCGTTTGGCGGTCGATCAATTCGAGGCTGAATTTGAGCAGACCATCGCTTTGCGTAAACGCACTCTTAAAGCGCTTAGCCCCATCACCCGCAAGGACAACATTCAGTTCGACGGACTGGCGCGCGTTTCCCACGTGACCGATGCGACTGACTGGCGCGTCGAATATCCATTCGTGGTGCTAAATCCGGACACCGAAGAAGAGATCGCCGCACTGGTGCGCGCGTGTATCGAATTAAAACTCACCATTATCCCGCGCGGTGGCGGTACGGGTTATACAGGCGGCGCCGTGCCGCTGGATAAACGTTCCGTAGTTATCAATACCGAGAAGCTGGAAGCCATTTCGGCAGTCGAACACCTCGTGCTGCCGGGGTTGAGTGAGCCTTACGCCACTATCCATTGCGGTGCGGGCGTGGTGACACGCCGGGTGATGGAAGCCGCTGAACGCAACAAACTGGTGTTCGCGGTCGATCCGACTTCTGCGGATGCCTCTTGCATAGGCGGTAACGTGGCGATGAATGCGGGTGGCAAAAAGGCCGTGCTGTGGGGCACGGCGCTGGATAATTTGGTGTCTTGGCGCATGGTCACCCCAGAAGGTTTGTGGATGGAAGTCGAACGTATGGATCACAATCTGGGCAAGATCCACGATGTGGCAAGCGCGACTTTCCGTATCACCCGTTATCAACTGGACGGCAAGACACCGCAAGGTGAACCCGAACGGTTGACTATTGCGGGTAGCGCGTTCCGCAAGGCCGGCTTGGGCAAAGACGTGACAGATAAATTCCTGTCCGGCTTGCCGGGCATACAAAAAGAGGGCTGCGACGGCATCATCACTTCGGCGCGCTTCATTCTGCATAAAGAACACGCGCATACCCGCACCGTGTGTTTGGAATTTTTTGGTCAAGTGCATGAAGCCGTGCCCGCCATCGTCGAAATTACCTCGATGTTTGATAAGCGCAATGCGAACGCAACCATCGCGTTACTCGCAGGCTTGGAACATCTGGACGAGCGTTATCTCAAGGCGGTGGGTTATGCCACCAAGTCCAAGCGCGGCACGCGTCCCAAGATGGTGTTGGTCGCGGATGTGGTGAGTGATGACGCGGACGCGGCTGCTGCCGCAGCTTCCGAGATTGTGCGTCTGGCGAACTTGCGCAGCGGTGAAGGCTTCATCGCAGTGTCTGCCGAGGCGCGTAAAAAATTCTGGCTAGACCGCGCGCGTACCGCCGCCATCGCCAAACACACCAATGCTTTCAAAATCAACGAAGACGTGGTGATTCCACTGCCGCGCATGGGTGACTATTGCGACGGCGTTGAACGCATCAATATCGAGTTGTCGCTGCATAACAAGCTGAAGTTTATCGCCGCCCTGGAGGAATTCTTTGTTGGCGAGTTGCCGCTCTACTACCAAGACGACAAACAATTGGGCGATGCCGAGTTGTTGGGTACACGCCAACAAGATGCGCAGAAGCTGCTTGCCGAAGTGCGCGGTCGCTGGGAGTGGTTGCGCGACAATCTGGACAGTCCGAGTGCCGGGTATGCGGTGCGCGACGCTGACGGCACGCAAGCATCGAACAGCGACGCGACTGTATTCAAAGCTCTGCAAGATCACTCTCTGCGCGCCTCATGGAAGCGCGAGTTGCGCGAGCCTTTGCGTCATATGTTCAACGGCAGCACCTATCAGCCGGTCTTGGATGCTTGTGCCGCTATCCACCAGCGCGTGCTGAAGAGTCGCGTTTTCGTGGCATTGCACATGCATGCGGGCGACGGCAACGTGCACACCAACATCCCAGTCAACTCGGACGATTACGCCATGTTGCAACAGGCCAACGGTGCAGTCGACCGCATCATGCAGCTCGCCAAGGATTTGGGCGGTGTGATCTCGGGCGAACACGGTATCGGCATCACCAAGTTTGACTTCTTGGAGCCGCACGAGATCGCCGCTTTTACCGATTACAAACTGAAGGTTGATCCTGAAGGCCGCTTCAACAAAGGCAAGCTGCTGACGGGCGGTAATCTGGAACGCGCCTACACCCCCAGCTTCAATTTGATGGAACTGGAGAGCCTGATCTTGGAGAAGAGCGAGTTGGGCAATATTTCCGACTCAATCAAAGACTGTTTGCGCTGCGGCAAATGCAAGCCGGTGTGCGCGACCCATGTGCCGCGCGCCAATCTGCTCTATTCGCCGCGCAACAAGATACTTGGCACCTCGCTGCTGATAGAGGCCTTCTTGTACGAAGAGCAGACGCGGCGCGGTATCTCGATACAACACTTTGACGAATTCAATGATGTGGCCGATCACTGTACGGTGTGTCACAAGTGTCTCAACCCTTGTCCGGTGAACATCGACTTCGGCGAAGTGTCGATGGCGATGCGCGATTTCTTGCGCAAGCAGGGCAAGAAAAAATTCAATCCGGTCAGCGCCATCTCCATGGCCTTCCTCAATGCCAGTGATCCGCTCACCATCAAGCTGATGCGCAAGGTCACCATAGAGTGGAGCTATAAGTTGCAGCGCACGGTGCACAAGGTGGCAAAGAAGATGGGCTTGCTGAATGCGCAGCTCAAACATCCGCCGGCCACGGTGGGACGTGCACCGCTCAAGGCGCAGGTGATTCACTTCATCAATAAGCCCATGCCCGGCAATCTGCCCAAGAAGACTTCGCGTGCGCTGCTGGATATAGAGGATAACGATGTTGTGCCTATCATCCGTAATCCACGCGTTTCCAGCGAAGATTCCGAGGCGGTTTTTTACTTCCCCGGCTGTGGTTCGGAGCGATTGTTCGGACAGGTTGGTTTGGCGACACAAGCGATGTTGTATGAGACAGGCGCGACCACGGTGTTGCCGCCGGGCTATCTGTGTTGCGGCTATCCGCAAAACGCTTCGGGCTTAAAGGACAAGGCGTCGCAGATCACCACAGATAATCGCGTGTTGTTCCATCGTGTGGCGAATACTTTGAACTATTTGGACATCAAGACGGTCATTGTGTCCTGCGGCACCTGCATGGACCAGCTGCAAAAATACCAGTTCGAAAAAATATTCCCCGGTTGCCGCTTGTTGGACATACACGAGTATTTGCTAGAGAAGAACGTCAAGTTGGCGGGCGTGGAAGGTACGCGCTATATGTATCACGAGCCTTGCCACACACCGATGAAGACTTACAAGTCTATGGATGTGGTGCAGACGCTGATGAACTCAGAAGTGAAACTCAACGAACGCTGCTGCGGTGAATCTGGTACCTTCGGGGTGGCGACACCTGAGATTGCGACACAGGTGCGTTTCCGCAAGGAACATGAGATGAAGACGGGTGCGGCGGCTTTGCGCGCGGATGGCTTTAGCGGTGAGATTAAAATTCTGACTTCCTGCCCCGCTTGCCAACAGGGTTTGAGCCGTTACAACGACGACGCGGGGACCACGACAGATTACATTGTGGTCGAGATGGCCAAGCATCTACTGGGTGAAAATTGGCTGCCGGACTATGTTGCCAAGGCCAATAACGGCGGTATTGAAAGGGTGTTGCTCTGACGCTATGGGCTGCGAATTATGCGAGCATGAAGGTGGTGCGGTTATATACCGCAATAACTTTTTGAGAGTGGTGTTAGTCGATGATCCAGACTATCCCGGTTTTTGTCGTGTGATCTGCAATTCTCATGTGGTCGAAATGACGGACCTTCCGATCGCGCAGCGCAGCACGCTGATGATGACAGTGTGCAAGGTCGAGCAGGCTCTGCGTGACGTGTTGCAGCCCGACAAGATCAATCTTGCCAGCCTAGGTAATATGACGCCGCATCTGCATTGGCATGTGATTCCCCGCTATCGCGACGATAAACATTTCCCCCAACCAGTCTGGGGTACGCCACAGCGCGAAGCCACCCGGCAAGTTCCAATAGATAAACTCCTCAAACTTAGCCTGACCATACGCGCCAGCCTGGAATCACTTTGATGTTGACGTTACCGCTAGACCCGACCGATGACAGAGCCTCACCCATTTTCAAAGATGTGGCGAGTTGCAATGCCTGGCTGAATCAGTTCCAGCTCACCAATTTGCAACAAGCGCATAGTCAGCTGTTGCTGCAACTCAAAGAATTCAATCTATATCCCATGCAGGGCTTGCTGCGTTTTCAGACGATAGAGGCTCTGCGCGAAACCATAGACCATCTTCAAGAAGAAATGGCCAAGAAGCTGGTTGCGAAACCCCTGCCATTGGGTGAGCACGAGTTACTCATTTTCGTCTCCATCACGCAGCTATGGCAGGCCATGGTGGCCGGTTATCAGCGCTGCCTGCAAGCGTATGTGGCGGGGGATAAAAAGCTCGCGGATATGGGTGCTATCTTGTGCGAACGCTGTTTGCAATACAGCGGCGCAGCCATCTTCGAGCATCTGCGCACGGGTTATGAGTGCAATCCCAAGCTCTGGTATCAGCTGCATGACCTGTATGCTTTTGCAGAAGAGCAAGGGTTCCAAGAAATCGACGTGGAAGACCCGTTGAATAAAACCTCGGGTAGTTGCCGTAGTCGCTATATCCAAGCGCTGCTGGGGTGTTATGCGCGGCCAGCGGAATTGAGTCGTACCCAATTGAAGCTGATGGACAGCTGGTTGGTGACGTGGAGCAAGGAAGTTCGTGTGGAAGCGCGCTACAGCGCAAGCAAGGGCGATGCGCAACCGCTGGCAATCGACCTCGCAAGTACTCAGGGCTTGCGGCCTGTCGCGTATATCACGCCGAGCAAGAGCATGCGCTACCTGCCTGTGGTGCCGCTGAGCAAATTGCTGCGGGTAAAGATCATCATGCTGCAACAGGGGGCGAGCATGGAGCAGGTCGGTCTCGGTGAGCTGCCCAGTAATGCCGCCGGTATAGAGTTACTGACCTTCCTGCATGCTTGCTGGTGCGAGGAAGATAAAGAGCGCGGATTGCAGCGCAGTTCCAGCGGCGAGATGGTGCAGTTCTGTTATACGCCCGACATGATTCATGCTTACCTCAACGGTAAAGTGGCGCAGCCGCACAAGAGCCATATAGATACGCTCTCGCGTCATCAGATTGAGACCTTCGGGCGCATCCTGGAGGATGCGAGCAAGTCTGCGCCGCTTGAGGATATGGAAGGCTGGGTGCTGGATGACGAGAGTCTCATGGGCGCTAAGCTGACGCGTCATAACAAGGCTAAGGGTCGTTTGAGCCTGCATCAGTTGGTGGCGGTCAGAAAAAATGAAACCCAGCCTTACAAACTGGGTGCAGTGGCCTGGTTGCATGTTTCTATCGAGGGTCTGCTGCAGCTCGGCGTGAGTTATTTGCCTGGCCTGCCTGAACCTGTCTTTATACAAGCAGTGGGCGGCGGCGCGGCTCAAGTTGCTTTTTTGTTGCCGGAAGCCGTCACCTTGCGCACCCCGCCCAGCCTCATCCTGCCACGCAATGTCTACAAAGTAGGCGGTAAGCTGCAACTCAGCCGCATGAATGGCGATAAGGTCGATATCAAGATGGGCATCAGCGTCACGCGCGGTTACGACTACGAGCGTGTCAGTTACGCCTTGGCCTGATCGCCAGCCGTACGCTTGGGCGGGAACACGAGTGAAAATGTGCTGCCCTTATTTTCCACACTAATGACTTCCAGTTTGGCCTGATGGCGCAAGGCGATGTGTTTGACAATGGCCAAGCCCAATCCGGTCCCTCCGGTCTCACGTGAACGACTCAGATCGACACGATAAAAGCGTTCCGTCAGTCTGGGGATGTGCTGTTGCGCGATGCCGATACCGCTATCCTGTACCGAGAACACCTGTTGTTCGGCTCTTTCGCCCCATCGCATCAGAATCTCGCCGCCCTCCGGTGTGTAGCGTATTGCATTGCTCAAGAAGTTACTGAAGGCACTGCGCAATTGATCATAGTTGCCATGCAGGTTCTTCTCACTGGCGATTTCCATGGAGATGTGATGTTTGCCCGCACTCAGAGTCTGTCCATCTTGATAGACAGTACGCAATAAGCTATGGATATCGACAATCTCTTCACGTGACGGGGTGAGGTCGTTTTCCAGTCTGGAGAGGGTCAATAAATCGGCAACCAGATTGTCCATGCGTTTGGTCTGATCTGCCATCAGATACAGCGCGCGGCTGATTTGCGCGTGGTTAAGATTGTCCATGTCTTGCAGATTTTCAACGTAGCCATTGACCACGGTGAGCGGGGTACGCAGCTCATGCGAGACATTGGCGACGAAGTCCCTGCGCATGGCCTCTATGCGTTCCAACTGGGTGATGTCGCGGCTGATGAGTAGACGTTTGTTGTCACCATAATCGACGATCCTGATCGATAGGCGCATCTCATCATGTCGTGAGGAGGTCATGATGAGCGGCTCGTTATAGTTGCTTTCGTGCAGATAGCGTATGAATTCGGGTTGACGCACCAAATAGGTGATGTCCTGCATTACGTCACGCTGCGAGTTCAAACCGAAGTGTTGCTCGGCAAGCGGGTTGAACCATTCGATACGGTTCGCCGCATTCAGGATAGCGACGCCATCCGGTAGTGCTGAAGTGGCGAGTTGAATATGCTGCAACTCGGAGGCCAGGTCGGCTTTGGTTTTTTGATGGCGTTTGACCATTTTGTACAGGCGCGAGAACGCTTCATCCCAAAGCCCGCTGGCCTCGGGGATAGTCTGCAGGTCTGGTTTGGCTAGCCACTGGTTAAGTTTGTTCAACTGATGCGCATGTCGTGCCATCAGGAACAACAAAATCGCAATCAGGAATAACAAGGCCGTGACGACCGAGAAGATAGCCCAGATCAGCAACGCGATGATGGTGCCGGTGATGACCGGCATACTTGCCCTGACCCAGAAATCGAACACAGCTATCCTTTAATTAAGTCGCGGAAAAACGGTAACCACTTCCTCGCACGGTTTGTATCAGATTATCCAGCCCTGTAGGCTCTAAAGCGGCGCGCAAACGGCGGATATGTACATCGACCGTGCGTTCCTCCACAAATACCTGCGTGCCCCACACTTGATCCAATAACTGAGTGCGACTGTAAACGCGCTCGGTATGCGTCATAAAGAATTGTAACAGGCGAAACTCGGTTGGACCCAGATCTATGCTGCTACCTTTGGCCGACACGCGATGGGTAGTGGGAGACAGTTCTATCCCACCCGCACTGACGTTTTCATCGGGCATGATGGGGATGTGGCGGCGCAGCACTGCGCGTATGCGTGCCATCAGCTCGCGTGGCGAAAAAGGCTTGGTGATGTAATCGTCGGCACCCGATTCCAGGCCGAGGATCTTGTCGCGCTCATCGCCGCGCGCGGTCAGCATGATGATGGGAATGTCGCAGGTGCGTGCATCGGCGCGTAATTGTTTGGCAATGACCACACCGCTGGTCTCGGGCAACATCCAATCCAGCAGGATCAGATCGGGGGCGTGATCGCGTATTTGTTGCCAGGCACCCGGTGCATTTTCGGCACGCAGGGGAATGAACCCCGCCTGCATGACGTTAAATGCCAACAGTTCGGCAATGGCCGGTTCATCTTCTACAATCAATATTTTTGCTTGCACGATCACTCCCACGTTACGACTCGAAGTTGCCAGCATATGAAGAATATATGACAGTAGTGTGACACTGTTCAGTTAATTATGCGGTGTTTCAATGGCCTATTTGAAAAGCCGGGTGCATAAGAGCCTATCAGCATGCCCGCGATACTGAACAACAGACCGACTAATTGTGGTGGCCAGTAGGTGTCGGGTTGTAACAACTCCATTAACATCCAGCTCCCCAGACCGAGCACGATAGAGAACATCGCGCCCTGATTGTTGGCACGCTTCCAGTAAAGCCCAAAAGCCAGCGGAACGAAGGCGCCGACCAGGGTGATCTTGTAGGCGTTCTCCACCATTTTCATGATGCTGGAATCGGCGTGCAAAGCCGACCAAAGTACCATCCCGCCGAAGGTCAGTACGATGATGCGCATGGTGCGCAACATCTGCCTGTCTGTCATTTGCCGCATCGCGAAATGCTTGAGGATGTTCTCCGTGAACATCACCGAAGGGGCGAGCAGCGTGGCGGAGGCGGTACTCATGATGGCCGAGAGCAGCGCACCAAAGAACATCACCTGCGCAATCAGCGGGGTGTGCTCTAAAATCAGCTTGGGTAGCACTTGCTGGGAATCGCTGTCTATCAACGCGCTGAAAACCGCAGGATCGATGAGCGTCGCAGACAATGCCAAAAACATCGGCACAAAGGCGAAAGCGAAATACAACACGCCGCCCAGTACCGAGCCGCGCACAGAAGTCTTCTCATCCTTGGCGGATGTCATGCGTTGGAATACGTCCTGTTGCGGGATCGAGCCCAGCATCATGGTCAGTCCTGCACCGATGAAGGGTATCCATTCCTCGAAGCCTCCGTGCGGGAAGAAATGCAGCTTGCCGGTATCAGATGCGACTTGCACCACATGGGCCGCACCGCCGACCTGGCCGCTCACCAGATAGGCGATGAGCAACATGCCCGTCATGATGACCGTCATCTGTACGAAGTCCAGTAAAGCGACTGACCACATGCCGCCAAACATGGTGTAAGCCAACACGATGGCCATGCCCAACATCATGCCGTGCGGCTCGGATACCGCGCCACCACTGACGATGTTAAACACCAAGCCCAAAGCCACAACTTGCGCCGAGACCCATCCCAGATAGGAAATCATGATGCAGATGGTCATGATCAATTCAACAGTGCGTGTGTAGCGCAGGCGATAGTAGTCGCCTATGGTGAGCAAGTTCATGCGATACAGCAGGGGCGCGAAGAACAATCCCGCGATGATCAGACAAAGGCTCGCACCAAAGGGGTCGGCCACCACGCCGCTCATGCCTTCTTTGACAAAAGTCGCCGAGATGCCGAGTACGGTTTCAGCACCGAACCAGGTTGCAAACACGGTGGCGGTGACGACGGGCAGCGGCAGATTGCGTCCCGCGACCACGAAGTCGCGCGCATTGTGTACGCGTGTGGCGGCATAGATGCCGATACCGACAGATAACAAGAGATACAGTGCGACGAACCAGATCAACATGATGGAGGCGAGCGTAAATCGATGGCGCGGATTTTAGCAGTGCTGCAAGTTGCAGCAAGTGGAAAACCTTGGCTGTATGGTCACATACCGGCGATATAATCCACGGATATATACAAGGACAGCGCTTATGGACACCCTTACCCAGTTACGCAATGGCAGTTTGAGTGGTATCAAACGCCTGGACCTGAGTTGCGGGTTAACAGAATTCCCCAACGAAATTTTCCAACTCGCCGATAGCTTAGAGATCCTCAATCTGTCGGGCAATGCGCTGACGAGTTTGCCCGACGACTTGCCGCAATTACGCAAATTGCGCGTGATTTTTTGCTCAGACAATAAATTCACCGAACTGCCCGCAGTGTTGGGTCGCTGTCATGAGCTGAGTATGGTGGGATTCAAGGCGAATCGGATTTCGCATTTCACGGCTGCCGCGCTGCCGCCAAAATTGCGCTGGTTGATCCTCACCGACAATCGGTTGAAAGAAGTCCCGGCGGAACTGGGCGCGTGTCCCGCGTTGCAAAAATTGATGTTGGCGGGGAATCAATTGCAGCAGTTGCCCAAGACGTTGGCAAACTGTCAGAACTTGGAACTGCTGCGCATCTCGGCGAATCGTTTCGAGGCATTGCCAGACTGGTTGACGACGTTGCCCAAATTGGCCTGGCTGGCCTACGCCGGAAATCCCTTTAGCGAAGCACAAGAACATGTCGCGATCGATGCGTCCGACATCCCTTGCATCAACTGGCACGAGTTGGAATTACAGCAACAATTGGGCGAGGGTGCGTCTGGCGTGATCCATCAAGCATTGTGGCAATCGGCGCAAGGCAGCAAAGGCGTGGCGGTGAAACTCTACAAGGGTGCGCTCACCAGTGACGGCATGCCGCGCAGCGAGAAGGCCGCGAGTTTGGCGGCGGGACAGCATGCCGGATTGGTCGGCGTGAAAGGTAAATTGCGCGGACATCCGCAGGGCAGAATGGGCATGGTGATGCCGCTTATAGAACAGGGTTATCTTAATCTAGCGGGGCCGCCTAGCTTGGAATCCTGTACCCGTGATGTCTATCCCTACGCGCAACGTTACAGTCTGCCTGTGGTCTTCAAATTGGCGCGTGGCATCGCGAGCGCGGTCGAACATTTGCATGTGCGCGGCATCTTGCATGGCGACCTATACGCTCACAACATACTTTGGAACCAACAAGGTGATGCACTGCTCGGTGATTTTGGCGCGGCGAGTTTTATGACGAGCACGGCGAGCGAATTGCAGCGTATAGAAGTTCGCGCCTTTGGCTGCTTGTTGGAAGAGTTACTGCAACGTTGCGATGCGGACCTGCACAAGCTAGATGCAGTGTGGGCTTTGCAACGCCGCTGCGTTGATACCGATGTCACCAAGCGCCCTATTTTTGCGGAGATTGCTTTGACACTTTCCGCCTTGGAGGTGCAGCCCGCGCCTATGAATCTGAGCAGTTATATTTGATCTGTACGAAGCGTTACTTGCAATTCAAGACAGTATTTGACTCTTAAGTTTGGGTGAGCCTGGCCCCTTTAATCGTGTTGGCATATGGCCTGAAAGGGCCTTTGTTGTTAGGCTTCGGGGTGGTGGGGTAAGGGAAATGTTGCAGTGCAAGACTTGACCCTGACTGACTGTTAGTTGCTTTAGTTAGGGTTGATACATTAGTTGGTGGAAATATTTTTTGCAGGGTTAATTGTGATGGGTATGTGGAGTAGATATGAATAAAATTTTTGGATTCATTATTTTGATAATTACATGCTCTCTTATACAAAATGCACACGCTGATAATGCTGGTGATCTAAAGGCAATCGACTTATACAGTACAGGCGACTATGTAAGTTCATTCTTGTTAGCGAAACGTTTGGCCGAAGAGGGAGATGCCGTAGCCCAATGTCTTTTAGGCAAGATGTACTCCTATGGACAGGGCGTAAGATTAGACCTAAATCAAGGTGCATATTGGTATCAAAAGTCATCCGCCCAAGGATATGCGCTAGCTCAGACACATTTAGCCTTGGATTATTCGATGGGTCACGGAGTTCCTAAAAATCAGTCAATGGCTATTGGACTATTTACCAAAGCAGCAAACCAAGATGAGCCAAATGCACAAATAGCTCTTGCTGGAATATATCACAGTGGTGAAGGAGTCATTGAAGACCATTCAAAAGAATTTGTTTGGATGAAGAAGGCAGCAGATTTAGGTGATGTCATTGCACAAGAGAAGATTGGTATGTTTTATTATTTTGGCCATGGAATTGAAAAGAGCTTCAAAAATTCGATCATTTGGTTTGCTAAAGCAGATCGAAATAATAGTGCATATGCGCAATTTTCACTCGGTGTTATGTACTCAGAAGGTGAAGGAGTCATTCAAAATTTTAAAGTAGCGGCACATTACTTTAGTAAATCTGCAATGCAAGGATATGCAAACGCGCAAGCAAGACTTGGAGCAGCTTATGCTTTAGGTGCAGGAGTAGCGCAAGATGATATTAAAGCCTACATGTGGTCTAGTATCGGCGCTACGAATGGTGCGGGGAGTGAAATTCGTAATCTTACGGCTAGCAAGCTTTCGAGAATGCAAATGGACTTTGCGCAGCGCCTTGGTGAGAAATGCCTAGCCTCAAGTTATCGTGAGTGTGAGTGATTTCGTCCAATAAACTAAAGAAATTTAATCATGAAAGGAAGCTAAATATGCTGCCTCCTAATCAACCCATAACTCATAGAACACCAAGAGAAATTTTGGCCGCTGATTTCCCATCGCTTGAAGGAGGGCTCCCTATTAGTGGCGGATGGGGTTTTTCAAAAGCGGATGCATGCATCATTGAAAAGAACGATCCACTTGTAGACCCATCGATGCCATTTCATGGGGTTGGAATTGAGCATGTATTTGTTGAAAAGCGCATATACGAAGAACTGATAATCAGGCGCAAAGAAGATGAAAGATTTTCTGGCATATCATGGGAGCTACAAATGCAGAAGTTAATTCATGACGATGGGAGAATATTCGATATGCTGGAATTCGAAGTTTCGGCTTATCACGATATTGATTGGGAAGAGCTAAAAGCCGAATTTGAGGGCGAAATGGGGTACGGTCATCCTGACTTTGACATCGAGGTTCATGAAAAGAAACGTCAAGAAAAAATGGTTACTTTTACTAGGGAATTTTGGTTCGACATATCTAGTTTCTACGGTCAAGAGATTGTTGTAACAAGCACCCTCCCAGTGTAATTTTTAGGTCAATCCCACGATTTCGGGTCAGGCCTTGCATTTATACATTCTCACGCTATGGGCGAGTCGTACAGACCGACTGCCTACTATTTGATCTTCACCAAACGTTTAGCCAGTGTCTGCCCTTTCAATCCATCAAAGCGGCTATCCATGACATCGCCTAGTTGCGAGAGTCGTGCTTCCGGCAAAGGATGGGTTTTGAACAGCAAGGCCACGCTGTCATCGTTCGCAGCAGTGTGGCCGATCTCTTGCAGCACTTGTGGCAAGCCATACGCGTCATAACCTGCGCGTGCAGCCAGCACTACGCCGATGCGGTCAGCTTCGTATTCGGCATCTTTATCTAAAGAGCGCGCGACGATCTCTGCGCCGCTACCGATGAGTTTGCCGATTTGTTCATTGCCACCCGCCTGCTTGGAAAGTGCATCGCTGCCCATTTGCAAAACATTGCCCTGTTGTAGCAATTTGAGATGGTGTTTGCGTATTACGTGGCCGATCTCATGGCCCAGTACACCCGCCAGCTCGGCTTCATCTTTGAGCAATTTGTAGAGGCCCCGCGTAACAAAGATATAGCCACCGGGGGCCGAAAATGCATTCAGGTCATTGGAGTCGATGACACCGAAATGCCAAGGCAGATCAGGACGCTCACTTTGGCTTGCGACCCAGCGACCGATATTGTTCACGTACTTTTGCAAAGCCGCGTCTTTCACCAAGGGGGCGGCCCCCAGCAGATTGCCCGCGATCTGTCTGCCGATCGCGATCTCTTCAGACTCTGAATAACCCGTCAACCCTGATGCCTTGAGGGGTGCTTGTACGGCATCGCGCTTGGCTTTGAGTTCTTGCCCCAGGCTCTGCGCATTCTTGAGTTCTTGTTGGAAGTCGAAGGCGTAAGCACTGTTTATGCTCAGGCCACAGACCAATAGGCTCATGAAAAATTTATTCATTTTTCACCTCCAGCGGCGGGCAGATAATCGACGCGTTGGGCGACCAATTTTCCTTTGAGCGCGAACTGTTGTGCGGCCGATTTGCTGCTCGCATAAGACTCCACTTGGGCAACTTGTGCTGCATCGTAATGCGCTGCTTTCAACTCTTCTTCGTTCAGGCCACGGATACCAGTTGTGGCAACAATTTTGCCGGTGCCCGAGCGTCCGGCTGCGAGTTTGGATAGCGATGAAGCCGACGTCACTTTGCTGCGTGCAGCATCACGGCGCACGCTCAACATGCGTATCCAACCTTTAGTCTTACCAGACTGGATTTGCAGCCAACCCCCTTGGATTTTGAGGATGCTGACCTGCGAGCCCTTATTAAGTGTGGTGAGGTTTTTTGCATCTTGGTAGGGCTCCGCACGCAGATTGTCGGTCTTGATGGTGGTGCCGCTGTCTGCGGCATAAGCAAACTGTGTGGCGAGCATCAATATGCATGCCGCGAGTAGCGTTCTCTTCATGTTGGGTTTCCTTTTCTGGCCGCTTGCCAGGCCGATAACGTAGTGCCGAACAAGGCACGCCAACTGTTGCGTGCTTGCGTGCCTCCCGTGATCTCGCCCTGATGTACGAAGTACATGATGTCGTCTTCTTTTACCGTGCAGAATTTGCGCAAAATATCCGGCGTTATTTGTTGTATGCGCGCGATGTCATCCTGTATGGCTTGCAGTGCGGCTTCATCATTCGGCGTGCACAACCAGGAGATGGTCATCATGTTTTCAAACAAATCCCACAGGCCATCTTGTTGTCCTTGCAGGCTCTCCACGCTCATGTTTGTGCGGCCTAAGCGTTCGATAGATAGGCGTATCTTTTCGCGCACTTTGTCATTGAGCACGGCGTCGGTACCCCCCAGTCGCACCAACATCAGCACGCCATGCAGTTGACCTTGATGTGATTGCGCGCGTCTTACTGTGTCATTACGCAAGGCGCGACTGGTGAACAAGTCATACAGGCGCGCGATGGAGAAATAAGCCAATCCCAGCATCACCGGCCCTGTCAGATTGATGTAGGTGTTGGTGAGGTTGATGCTGGCATAGGAGATGCCCAGCAAGATGAATTGTGATGCGCCAAACAATCGATCTATTTTGTCCCGACCGGTATTGCGATAGAAGCCCCATGCGGTCGCCCAGATCATCGCCAAGGTGAGCAGCAGGTAGGTGATCTTGACTTCGGGGAAGCGCAAAAAATCGTTGTGCTTGAAGTTGTCTATCGCCGTTGCCAAAATTTCGACGCCGGGATGGGTGCGGCTCAATGGCGTGGGTTTGATATCGAACAAGCTCGGCGCAGTCGAGCCGATGATGACGATTTTATCGGTGAACTCGTCGGACTTGCGCTGCTTTAACTTGCTGGAAAGATCGCGATAGACATCGCTGAAACTGACCGATTGATACGTGAACGGTGGGCCGCGCCAGTTGAGCAAAACTTGCTTGGCATCCGGTTGCGAGTAACCCAGTTGCTGTGCGATGCGCAACGGCAGCGAGGGTATCTTCCAGCCATAGTCATCCAGATAGACCGGGTATTGGCGGGCGATGCCATCTATGTCCGCGTAGATGTTATGTATACCCAGCCGTCCGCCACTTAATGCCGCATCGAAATAGGGCAGGACTATTGCCACAGTCGCATTGGACTGTGCACCGGGGAGTGCGGTGACGCCGGGTATCATGCCGGGCTTGATCTCGCTCAGGGCATCATCGCTGCTGGCGAGGCGCAGCATCGGGAAATAGGTATTGTCGGTCTTGGCGATGGCGGCATCGAAATACGCATCGCTGTCGGCGTTGTAAACATCGGGATCGCTGAACAGGATATCGAATACGATGGCCTTGGGATGTTGCTGTTCGATTTGTTCGACAAACTCACCCAATACCTGGCGTGGCCAGGGCCAGCGACCATAGTCTTTGGACATTGCCGCGAGACTGGCCTCGTTAATATCAACAATCACGATGTCTTTATCGGCGGGCGGCACGTTCAGACGGTAGCGCACCATCATGTCGAAAGCACTCTGCCGCATGTTGGCGGACACGTGCAAATAGGCTGTGTCGGCGATGATCAGGGCACTGAAGATTGCAGCCAGATAAAGATAGAAAGAACTACGCCATCTGTTGCCCAGCCAGTCGAACGACAAGCGCAGGGCGCGACGTATCTGGTAAGAAAGAGCAGCGAAAAAATTCATGGGGCTGGAGAGAAAAAATCAGATGCGTATTATGCCTCGCTTCGCGGGTGTGCGACCGGCCAAAAAACAGCCTAGGCTAAGAGGCTGTGGTGAGGTATCGCGTGAAGGCGCGGGGGACGCGGAAAAATCATAAAGAGTCGAGTCTCATAAGCGCTGTATCCCGGCGCCTTACGTGTTGACCAGTTTGCCCATAGTTAATCGAACTTGGCCCTATTTATTTACGGCGAATCGCGACGCGGTGAAAATGGGACGCGCCTCACTTGGCCATTCCAGATTATTTATTGTCAGCGTTTTCATGGTGCTGTAACAAAGTGCCCATAAGATACTTCTTGTATTTCACTTTTCGAGGATCCCGACCATGACGCTGTTCTCGCCCCTCAAGTCGCTCTCTCTGCAAAACCAGTTACGCTTGATGAGCGGCCTCTCGCTGCTCGGCATGCTGGCGGTGATCCTGTTCGTGATGCAGAACCTGAGCCAGTTGCAACAGGAATTTCGTGTTTTCCAATCGTTGCAGACTATCGACAAGAGTCTGATCGAGATCAAGGCGACCGCGCTGGAGGCGAGCCGCGCAGATCCCATACTGGAGGAATCCAGTGTGCAGCTGAAACAGGCGGATGCAGACATCGCCGAATCTTTGCAACGCGCCGGCAAACTGATGGCTGATGCCGACGCGCAAGCGATGCTGCAACAGGTGTCTGACAATTGGGCGGCATATAGCAAAGGCTTTCGCGGCGCGATGAAGATAGCCATGGAAGCCCCCCAAGATGCTTTGCAGATACCGGACGCGATGTACAGCATGTATCTGCAGCCGATGGTGAAGCAGATCGATGCGCTGGTACTGGCCAACAAGACGCGCGAATCGACCTCGGCGCAGAACATCAACAGCGGCATGAAAGACCTGCTGTGGCTGGTGCTTGCACCGATGGTGATGCTGGGACTGTTGACGTTGGTGTCGCAGACGATGTTTGGCCGGCACCTGCGCAAACGCTTGGATGCCTTTATCGGCGAGATCACTCACCTGCACAACGGCGACCTGAGCCGCCGCCTGCCGGTGTACAACGACGACGAGATCAGCCTTTTTGCTACCACTATCAACAACTTCATCGCGCGCTTCCAAAACATTCTGCACGAGGTGCATACCTCGGCCGACCAGACGCAGCGCACCGCGCACGGCGTGAGCCGGATGGCGCATTCAGTCACGGCCAATGCCAAAGAACAGTCCGCCAAGGCGTCACAGGTGAGCGAAGCCATCGAAGCCATGGGCGGCACCTTCAAGACTATCGCCGGCAATGCCGGCAACGCGGCGGCGGCTTCCGGCAAGACACTGGATATGGTGCGCTCCGGCAGCGATACCGGTCGTGCCACCATCGTCGCACTGAATCAGATAGACCAGACCGTGGCCTCTTCAGTACAGACCATGGAGGCGCTGAATAAAGCGATACAACGCATCGGCTCGGTCACGCACCTGATCAAGGACATCGCCGACCAGACCAATCTGCTGGCCCTGAATGCCGCCATTGAAGCGGCACGCGCCGGTGAGCAGGGACGCGGTTTCGCCGTGGTCGCCGACGAGGTGCGCAAACTGGCGGAACGCACCGCCAATGCCACCACGGACATCAGCAAGATCGTGCAATTGATCGAAATAGAGACCGACGGCGCCAGCAAAGCAATGGGCACAGCCAAACGCGAAGTGGCGCAAGGCGTATTGCACGGTGAAGGTATGGGACAGTTGCTGCAGCAGATCGAGGATTCCATGCACATCGTGTCCGACATGATGCGCCAGATTGCCAGCGCCACCGAAGACCAGTCCGCCGCCGGCGAACACATCTGGCGCAACATCGATTCCGTCGCCACTATCAGTGCCAATACCGCCGTCAGCTTCGAGCAGGCGCGCAACGAAATGCTGATTCTGGAGGATGCATCCAAAGCATTGTTCGATACCGTCGGCCAGTTCAAACTGGCCTAGGCAGCCTAGATTCGCAGAACACAACTAAAGGCATTCCGGTGGTGATGCGGGTGGGGGACTCAGGGCAGACTCGATTTAATTGCGGGCAGCAAAAGCTGCACGGAGTGTCAATCAAGTCCGATACCATTTTTCTCTAAAACAAAAACCACCCGTAGGTGGTTTTTGTTAAGCGGGAAGCTGCGCGGGTTTACAGTTCTTTTGCGTGTGCAGCCAAGTATTTCGCCACGCCTTCAGTCGATGCGCCCATACCTGCTTTGCCTTTGTTCCAGCCAGCCGGGCAGACTTCGCCGTGTTCTTCGTGGAATTGCAGGGCATCTACCATGCGCAGCATCTCGTCGATGTTACGGCCAAGCGGCAAGTCGTTGACAACTTGGTGACGTACTACGCCAGCCTTGTCGATCAGGAATGAACCACGGAATGCCACGCCGCCGTCAGCTTCAACGTCATAGGCTTTGCAGATGTCATGCTTGATGTCGGCGACCAATGGGTAGCGTACTTGACCGATACCGCCGTTGTTCACGGGGGTGTTCTTCCATGCCAAGTGGGTAAAGTGTGAGTCGATAGAAACACCGATGACTTCCACGCCGCGCTTTTTGAACTCGTCCAGACGATGATCGAAAGCGATGATTTCGGATGGGCAAACGAAAGTGAAATCCAGAGGGTAGAAGAACACTACGGCTGGTTTGCCTTTGATCTGTTTGCTCAGGGTGAATGATTCGTTGATCTCGTTGTTGCCCATCACCGCAGCAGCGGTGAAATCTGGGGCGGCTTTGCCGACTAGTACTGCCATGTTTATCTCCTAAGGGTTGGTGTGACGGGATTGCGCAATTTATATAGTTGGAGAAATTTAGTCAACCTTCAAACCTGCATGGTTTAAGTGTTTGCGAACTGGATACGATGCAATTGAGCATATACCCCGTTCTTCTCCAGTAACTCCTGGTGTGTGCCGATTTCGACGATTTCGCCTTTTTGCATCACGACGATGCGATCGGCGTTCTCTATGGTGGACAAGCGATGTGCGATTACCAGCGTAGTGCGACCCTGCATCAGGGTCTCCAATGCCGCTTGTACGTGGCGTTCAGACTCGGTATCCAGGGCGGAGGTGGCCTCGTCCAGGATCAGAATGGGAGCGTCTTTGAGGATGGCGCGTGCGATGGCGATACGTTGGCGCTGTCCGCCCGAGAGTTTCACGCCGCGTTCACCCACCAGCGTGTTTAGACCTTCTGGCCATTCACTGATGAATTCCATGGCATGTGCCGCAGTGGCAGCGGCGATGATTTCTGCTTCCGAAACGACGCGTTCCTGACCGTAGGCGATGTTCGCCGACAGCGTATCGTTGAACAAGACGACTTCTTGACTCACCAGTGCGATGTTGGCACGCAAACTCGCTAGCGTCAGCTCATTGATGTCATGACCATCCAGCGTGATACGGCCACTGGTAGGGAGGTAGAAGCGCGGTACCAGATTCGCCATAGTGCTTTTGCCGCTACCCGATGCTCCCACCAGTGCCACGGATTGGCCGGCTGGAATATCCAGACAGATGTCGCGCAATGCCAAGCGGGGGGCTTCTTGCAGGTCATCATTCTGATAAGCGAAATTCAGATGCTCGAAATGCAGTTGACCGCGTGCGCGGCCTATAGTGACGCTGCCGGCATCACGTTCGCTATGCGTGTCTAACAATTCGAACACGCTTTCCGCAGCGGCGAGTCCGCGTTGCATATGTTCGCTTACACTGGTCAGACGTTTGATAGGCGCGGTCAGCATCAACATGGCGGCAACGAAGGAGAGGAAGCTACCCACGGTGGTTTCATCGGTTTTAGCCTGGGCGGTGGCCAGATAGATGATGATCGCCAGCGCCAACGCCGCGACCAATTGCACCAGTGGGACGTTGGCTGCTGCCGCCGCCGCCTGCCTCATGGAATGTCGACGCATGCCATTGGTCTCTACGGTGAAGCGCGTCTGTTCGTATTCTTGGCCACCGAATAGTTTGACGACTTTATGTGCACCGACGCTTTCCTCTATGACCTGGGTGATGTTGCCCATGGCACGTTGCGAGTCGCGGCTGGAATTACGCAGGCGGCGATTGATGGTGTAGATGACGATGGCCACCACGGGCGTGATGATCAATGATAGTAGCGTGAGTTTCCAGTCCAAATAGATCAGCCAACCCAGCAAGCCTATGATGATGATGCTGTCCCGTATCGTGACTGTCACTACATTGGTTGCCGCTGCCGTCACTTGGGTGACATCGAATGTGAGCTTGGAAATGAGATTGCCCGTGGCGTGATTGTCGTAATAGCGGGTGGGCAAAGACAGCAACTTGCGGAACATCTCGCCACGTAAATCCATCACGACCTTATTGCCGACCCAACTGATGGTATAGGCCGCGATGAAGCTGGCGATTCCTCTCACCAGGAAAATCAAGATGATGATCAATGGCGCCCAATGGATGACGAAATCGTCCTTGTGCACGAAGGTGCCATCCAGCATGGGTTTTAGCAATGCGGGCAGCAACGGTTCGGTCGCCGCCGCCACGGCTGTGCCGATGATGGATGCTGCGAATATTCGCCAATAAGGCTTTACGTAGGAAAGTAGGCGGAGATAAAGCTGGGTGTTGGTGAGCGTCATGGCGCGCACTTTAGCAGAAAATGGCTACCAAGCTAACTGCCCAAGCGAGTCTGAGCGCGGTTCATAGGTCTATGCCTGCTTGGGCGCGTATGCCTGACCGAAATGCATGTTTGATGTCTTGGATTTCGCTGACCGTGTCGGCCAAGTCTAAAAGCATCCGGGGGGCGGCACGACCCGTGACGACAACATGTTGTGTGGCGGGACGAGCGAGCAAATCGGCACGCACTTGTTCGGCATCCAAATAACCGTAGTTGATCAGATAAGTGAGTTCATCTAGCACCACCAGATGTAGCGAGGTGTCGCTTAACATGCTTTGCGCCACTTGCCAGCCACGTTGCGCGCTGGCGATGTCGGCATCTTTGTCCTGTGTGTCCCAAGTGAAGCCGTCGCCTAATACATGCCATTGCACCAGTGTTTGCCGGCCGAGGAAACCTTCTTCGCCAGTGTCGCGGCGACTCTTGAGAAATTGTGCTACACCCACCTTATATCCATAACCCAGTGAGCGCGCCACCATGCCGAATGCCGAACTGGATTTGCCTTTGCCGTTGCCGGTCAAGACCACCAGCAAACCCTTATCCCGGTCGGCGCGCGCGATCGCCTCATCGATCACGGCTTTCTTGCGCGCCATGCGTTGCTGATGCGCGCGATCACCCATGTTTTATCGTGTCACGGAAGTTTGTGTGTGACGTCCGGTGTTGTACAGCACGCGCAACAGGACTGCAGGCAGTAGATACATGAAGGCACTGCTCATATAGGGCAGGTAGTATTGCGTGATGTGACTCGCATATTGAGTCACGGACAGTTCTGCATAGCGTCCGGAAAAGGCATAAAAGCTCATGTTGGAGATGACAAAAGCCGCACTTGTTGCCAACAGCGCGATGAGCGTAAAGCGCGATAAACCCATCCATGAGTCTTGATGCAATGCGCGGTAATAGCGGCCTGCATAGAAAAGGATGGCATAGGTCGGGATCAGGAACCAATAGGCAGGCGAGAAACACCAGCCGCTGATGCCGACGTAATTAAAGGCTACATAGTCAGCGCCACCGGCGACAATCAGCAGCACCGGGAAAGCCAGTTGCGGCAGGAAGAATCCGGCCAGCAGGAACACCGCGAGACTGGCGTCCGGCAGATGGTTGATGGAGTCAAAATGATGGGAGCGGGTTAGGGCCATCAGGATGACCAAAGCGGTGACCAGCACCAAGTATTTGAGCGTTTGGGATTTCATGTTTAAGTACTCCTAGTACGGATGTTGCAAAACGCGCTCACCTTATCACAAAGGCGGGCACGATTCAGTAAGGTCGCTACTGCTGATAACTCAGACCGACGTAGATTGTGCGTCCCGGCAAAGTGTAGGCATTGTATTTGCCTGCTGTGAACTGGCTGCTGATCGCATAGTTGAAATATTTTTTATCGAACAGATTGTTCACGGCCGCATTCAACTGCCAGTTTTGCACTTGGTGCACCAGTTTCAGATCAGCCAGGGCATACGCGGGAATCTTGATGCCCAGCGTGTTGGCCTCATCGTTCTCCATGTACTGCGCGCCCACATAGCTGAATGAGGTGTTCAAACGCGTTTGCTCATTGATAGACCAAGAGGCACCCAAGTTGGTCTTGTGACTGGCTACCAATGGCACACGCTTGCCGGCAATGTTGTTTACACCCATTTGGCCAGATAAGAATCGGGCATCCGTATAACTGTATGCTGCTGTCAGTGTGACGTACTCACCCGCAGGCATTTTGCCGTTAAGTTCCACGCCCTGGCGTAAAGATGGCGGTAGATTGGTGTTGCCCACACCGGTGCTGAAAGGGTCCAGATGGATTTCGTCTTTGAGCCTGTTTCTGAATATGTTTGCCTGCCAGCTGTAGTCTGCCAATTTACGTTCCAAGCCCAGGTCGATGCCGTCCGAGGTTTGCGGACGCAGGAACTGGAACTGGTTGGTGAAAGTCGGTCCGAATTCATAGATTTCGTCCACGTTGGCGAAACGAAAACTGCGACCTATCTTGCCGTGCACAGCAAGGCTGTCGTTCAGTTGTCGGAGTAGTCCTACATCATAGGCATTGCGGTTGGCAGAGAATGTGGAAGCCGGTGCGGCAGAGCCAAAGAATGCTCCGGGTGCTGCGGCATTGTAAGTGTCAGTGCCATCCATGCGGATACGCTCATTGCGGAGTCCGGCCAAGAGTGTCGTCGCCGCACTTAGATGCGTGGTGTTCTGCAAATAGATCGCATCGTTACGCTGCTGCATGTTGATGTTGTTTGCAGGTTGGGCGATGTTGGCGGGCGCATTTGAGATGCGCTGTACATAGTTCCAGCGATGCATATCCACGCCGAGTACGAACGAGCTGTCGCCACCAAACTGATTCGGGATGCGCACGCGAGGTGTGAATGAGGTCACGGCAAGGTCGCCATTTCTATAATTGGGGAAACCGCCGAAATCAAAATAGGCCTTCTGATTCTTGGTGCGATGCGCAGCGCCGATATCCAAGTCAGCCTCGCCCAAGCGTTGTTGCCAATCCAGCGCAAACTGTTGGCCATCACGACTTGCATAATCAAGCGGCGTGGATGTACCACGTGGGTCTGTTGCAACTTGGTTAGTGCCCAATGCCGGTTGAACGGTACGCGCACCTGGTAAACGCGTGGTTTGACTATCCAGCCCCAATTTAAAACTGAGCTCGCCGATTTCGTTCAGCCAGCGCATGGTGGCTTGTGCATCGGACTGGTCATTAGCGTTGTTGGCGCGATAACCGTTCAAGTGGAGCTTGCTCGCCGTCACATCTACGCCGACTACGCCAGTGAAAAAGCTGCCGTTGGCCTGTAATTCCTGTGTACCGTAACTGCCTGCGCGGGCGCTGACTTGGCCGCTCACCCCTTCGTGTGCAGGGTTGCGAGTGATGATGTTGATGACACCACCCGTTGCGCCGTCGCCATACATCACCGCGCCGCTGCCGCGCAGTATCTCGATACGCTCAATTGATGCGAAGGGGATAGCGGACCATTGCACACCGGATAGATCAGGGTCGCTGATACGGCGTCCGTCCAGCAAGATGAGGGTATTCTGTCCCGCAGCCGTACCCATGCCGCGCATGTCTACGCTGGCAGAAGTTGCGTTATTGCCAAAAAAATCATGGCTGGCGATACCCGATTGCTCGGAAAGAAGCTCAGGCAAGGTGTGCGCGCTACTTTGCTGTATATCGGTTTTGTTGATGATGGTGATGTTGATCGGTTTGTCGCTGGCCTTGTCTTTGAAGCGTGTTGCAGTCACGACGACTTCATCGAGTGTAGCTGTAGCAGCATGCGTCAATGGGGTAAACCCGCACAGGATGGCGGCGAGTAGTGGTGATATTTTCATGACGGTCTTCCTGAGTTAATTCCTAGCGTCCCCGCAGGAATACTTAAAAATTCAGGAAAATAGAAGAGGGAGAGTGATCGCAGACAGAAACGTCGAACCGGATAGCGGGATAACGCGTTAGATCTGTCCATGCGCCTCCCGCAGCATTTCCTGAAACTGACTTTTAGGCCGGTATCCGGGCTCGCAAGTCTTGCTTCATCACCTTCCCATGCTATGCACAGTGGTATATCGACGAAGCCGCACTTGCTTACCGTTGCGGGGGCAGCGCAGGCCTGGAAGTCATACTTCGCACCTGTTTCCCGTTTAACTACATGACATGTGTCACGTAGCACCTGAAAGCGGGGCGCACCATATCACACGGTATATACACGTACAACTTATATTGATTACAAATTGCTTCTACAAAATACGCTTACCATTTGACTTGTCAGCATTTTTTAAACTATAGTCGGACGATGGAAAATCAATTACGCGCTTTGGAAACCAAACTTGAGCTACTGATCTCTATCAGTGGCAAGTTGCGCGCGGAAAATCATCAACTCCGTCAAGACTTGGCACATAGCCAGAGTAGCAATCGCCAATTGGCCGATAAGATGGATGCAGCCAAGGCACGTCTGGAGAGATTGCTTGAGAAATTACCGGATGAAGCTGTATGAGTGAGACGACCAAATCGAACAAGACCAAACATCTGGATATCAAGCTACTAGACAAGGAATTGCGTGTTGCATGTCCTGAAGAAGAACGCGGCGAATTACTGGATGCAGTTGCTTATCTGGACAAAAAAATGCGCGAGATTCGCGATGCCGGCAAGATTGCCAGTACTGAACGCATCGCCTTGATGGCGGCGCTCAACATCACGCACGAATTACTCAAAACTAAAGTGGGGCGCGGCTTTGACCTTGCCGATTTTGCGCGTAGAATGGACACCATGCAGGCAGCGATAGATACGGCGTTAGCCGAACAAGAAAAGCTGTTTTGAGTTGTGCCCTGCGGTGCTCGATAGATCCATAATTCTTTGAACCAATAAGCTTTGCTTAAGGTTGCGACCTTTGAAACCGCTGTTGTGAATGTCCCTTGTGGATATACCTGATGCGACTTGGAAGCAACCCTCTTGAACTCAGGTTCAAGATATTGGGTCACCGGCACAGGCGGGGTACTTATTTCTGGTGCGACCTTACGAGGTCGCACTTTTTCTTTGTGGTATGGATATGCGCTATTGGCTGATGAAGTCTGAACCCGGGGATGTCAGCATTGACGACCTCGCGAATTTCCCTAACCAAACCGTGGCTTGGTACGGTGTGCGCAACTATCAAGCGAGGAATTTCATGCGCGACCAGATGAAGGTCGGCGATGGCGTGTTGTTTTATCACTCTAACTGTAAAGTGCCAGGCATTGCGGGTATCGCGCACGTGAGTAGTGTGGCATATCCTGATGCGACCCAGTTTGACGCAAAAAATAAATACTTCGATCCCAAAGCCACGCGGGAGACACCGCGTTGGTTCAACGTGGACGTGCAGTTGATGAAGAAGATCGACATCATCACTTTGGAGGCGATGCGCACGTATCCCGAGTTGGCGAACATGCGCACCCTGCAAAAGGGTAACCGGCTATCTATCACGCCAGTCGATCCTGTAGAGTGGAAATTCATCCTGAAACACCTCGTGGGCGTATAGCTTGGAGTGGTATCCCGCTTATCTGTTGTTAGGAGCGCTGGCCGGATTTCTGGGTGGCCTGTTTGGTATAGGTGGCGGAACCATACTTGTGCCATTGTTGTTGTGGATGTTCGATGCGCAACATTTCCCCGCTGAATACACCATGCACATGGCGTTGGGAACGAGTATGGCGGTGATCGCATTCACGGCCATGGCCAGCATGCGTAAGCACCATCAACATGGTGCGGTGAACTGGGCTGTAGTGCGTAGCATCACGCCGGGCATTTTGTCGGGCACGGTGCTGGGGGCGATTTCCGCCGCTATCATTCCGGGGCAGGGTCTAGGCTTATTATTTGCCTTCTTCGTTTACTTCGCGGCACTGCAGATATTACTGGGTCTTCGCCCCAAGGCCGCACGCCAGTTGCCTGCCTGGAAGGGCATGAGCTTGATGGGTGTGTTTACCGGTTGGCTGAGCAGCCTGGTCTCCATAGGTGGCGGCACGTTGGTTATTCCTTTTTTGGTCTGGTGTAACGTCCCGCTAAGACACGCCATCGGCACCTCTTCCGCAATCGGATTGCCCGTCGCTTTGGGCGGTAGCTTGGGTTATATATTGATCGGCAGTCATGTTGGCGAGATGCCGGAACCGCATCTTGGTTACATCTATCTTCCCGCGATGTTGTGGGTCGCACTGGCAAGCGTTAGCTTCGCTTCATTGGGTGCCAAAGCCGCACATCGTTTGCCGTTGGAAGTACTGCGTAAAGCATTCGCAGTGTTGCTGCTGTTGCTGGCCACCAAGATGCTGTTCAATGTGTGGCTGTGAACTTCGATACACGAGTTGTTTGCCGAGTCTTAAAGCCTAGATATTTTTCTGAATTGACAAGCTTGAAATGCACACTGTATAAGTGTCACCGCGTTCTTCGATTTTGACGGGGACTGCATCCGAAGTTTTTACTAATCTTATAGGGGAGTGAATATGAAGAAAATCATTACAGTTTTGTCTTTGGTGATCGCTTTGCCAACAGCGGCATTCGCAGGTCAAGATAACGTGGGTGGTTGCGGTGTGGGTTCCATGATATTCAAGGGCCAGTCCGGTGTCGCACCCCAGGTCTTGGCAGTGACCACCAATGGTTCTTTTGGTAACCAGACTTTCGGTATCTCAACTGGAACGCTGGGTTGTACTCAGGATGGCACCGTACGTTCCAGCATGAAGACCGCGATGTTCATCGAGACCAATAAGCAGCAATTGGCGCGTGATATGTCCGTGGGTAGTGGTGAGACTTTGGCCTCGCTGTCACATCTGATCGGTATCGAAGGCAAGGATCAAGCCGCTTTCAATCGTGTGACCAAGGAAAACATGGCTAGCATCTTCTCCAGTGACAATGCTGATTCCAAGCAGATCATGGTGTCTTTGCGTGAAGTATTGGCATCTGATGCACAATTGTCGCACTATCAAACTGCGCTTTAAGCAGCTGTAGGCTGAGCTAAAACCCAGTGGTCTGACTACTGGGTTTTTTTATGGATGTGATTCCTGTATGACTCTTATTTTGAAAGCGCTGTCCTTGCTGGTCTTGCTATTTTCACCGCTGTTGGCGATGGGCCAGATCGATGATGATTACCGTGCACAACTACAGGCAGATTCGCGCCGCCTCCATCTTGCAGATCAGGCGGAGTGGCGAAAATTGTTGCACTACGCACCCAAATTACTGGGGTCAGGCTATGAGGGGCAAATAGATAGTCCTGCCTTTTACCTTGCCGCACAGGGTAAGACTGACGCTCAAGCGGAGCTTGATGCGACTCTAGCCCATTTCTTCGACGACACGCCGGAAACCAATGAGGTGCAAAATCCACAATGTGCATTCATTGCGCGTTATAGCTGGCTGAATAGTGTACTGAAGTTTGATCCCGCGCGCATGACGCCGCGTAGTTGTCCGCGCTATGCGCAGTGGCATGAGACCTTGAACCCCGCAGGGCTGACGATGGTATTTGCCGCTGCTTATTTGAACAGTCCTTCATCTATGTATGGTCATACTTTGTTGCGGGTCGATGCCAAGGATCAGGATGAGCAGACACGCTTGCTGGCGTATTCGGTGAGCTTCGCGGCCAATACCAATGAGACCAATGGATTGGCCTTCGCCTTGAATGGGCTATTCGGGGGCTATCCGGGAACTTATTCAATCTTGCCCTATTACGCCAAGGTGCGTGAATACAGTGATTTCGAGAATCGTGACCTGTGGGAATATCAGTTGCGGCTAAGTCAGCAAGAAGTCGATAGGGTGCTGATGCATGCATGGGAAATGGGGCCGCAATACTTCGATTATTTCTTTTTCGACGAGAACTGTGCCTATCATTTACTCGGTTTGTTGCAGGTGGCCAGACCGGAATTCGAGTTCACGCAGTCGTTTCCTTTGAGTGCGATCCCTTCAGACACGGTGAGTGTGATCAGTGCCTATCACGGCCTAGTCGAGCGTAAGGTTTATCGACCCTCCAGCGCGACTTTGTTACACCAGCGTTTGTTGGGCATGAGCTCGGTTCAGCGAGCCTTGGTGCATGACATCAGTCTTGGTTACAGCGCGGTCAGTGAGGCAGCTCAGTTACCCACCTTGGACGCCGCTGCGGTGCTGGAAACAAGTTTGGACTATGTTACTTACCGTGCAGTCACTGGGAATAAGGATGTGGCTGATAGTGCGGCGTTGACACACCAACTCCAGCAAGCACGTAGCCGTATCGATTACATCTCGCCACCCTTGCAAGTGAGGACACCCAAAGCCTCACCCGATCAAGGGCATCGTTCCTCGCGTGCAATGTTGGGTGTGGGGCGTCGCGGTAACCAGAACTATCAGGAGCTACAACTACGCGGCACATATCATGATCTGATGGATGACGATGCTGCTTATGTGCGCGGTGCCGAGATCGAATTCTTCAGTATGGCAATGCGGCATTACGACAAGTCGCCGATACGCTTGGAGCGCTTTACGCCGGTCAGTATCTTGTCGTTGGCACCCCATGATGAGTTCTTTCACTCAACCTCATGGAAAGTCAGTGCGGGCTGGCAGCGTACACGCGCGGTGCGCGGGAGTGAACCACTGGCCTTATCTATAGATGGCGGGATGGGAGCCGCTTGGAGCGACAGTGCAGATTGCGCGCTCAGCTATGCCTTTATAGAGAGCAGTGTGCGTTCCAATAGTGCGCTGCGTTCCGGATATGCGCTGGGCATGGGGGGGAGCACAGGCAGTTATTTGGATGTCAACGAACGTTGGCGTGCACACCCATACGTCAAAGCGATACGGTATTTTAGCGGACAAACTGATACGGCACTGAGCATGGGGTTGGAGCAGCGCATCACGCTGGGGCGGGATGTTGCGGTGCGTGCAGATGTCATGCGAATAAGGGAATTGCAACAAACCAGTAATGCCGGGAATTTGTCATTGATGGTGTACTTCTGAGATGCGCAGATTCGCTTTAGTCCTTTTGGTGACGTTGATGAGTGTGCTGACAGGTTGCACGCAGGTCTTCTTTCAGCCGCATCACCAGCTCATAGACACGCCGGACCGAGTGGGGGTCGCATATGAAAATGAATACTTCCCTACGCAAGATGGCACTATGCTCAATGCGTGGTTCATGCCCGCTAAGGGTGTGGCGAAGGGAACGGTCTTATTCATGCACGGCAATGCCGAGAATATCAGCACGCATTTTCGCAATGTGGCTTGGTTGCCGGCGCAAGGTTACAACGTGTTGGCATTGGACTATAGAGGATATGGTGCTTCGGATGGTGTGCCTACCCTGGCGGGTGCGCAGCAAGACATAGATGCGGCATTGTTGCACCTGATGGTGCATAAGCAGGTCGATCCGCAACGCATCGTGTTGTTCGGTCAGAGTCTGGGCGGGGCGCTGACCTTGTTCTATGCCGCGCATAGTAATCACAGGGGAAATATCCGTGCAGTCATCTCCGATAGCGCGTTCTCGGATTACCGCACGGTGGCGCGAGATAGCCTTGCCAAGTTTGCGCTGACTTGGCCGTTTCAGTGGTTGCCATGGTTGGTTATAGACGACGACTACACGCCGCGAGATGCCATCGCTCTGATCAGCCCCATACCGCTATTGATGATCCACGGCGATCACGATCAAGTAGTCGGGATACAGCATGCGCAACGCTTGTATGCCTTGGCAAAACAGCCCAAGGAGTTGTTAGTCGTGCAGGGGGCGGGACACATCCAAGCCTTGGCAAGCGAAGATGTTAGGGCGAGTATGCTGGCCTTTTTGGCGCGTGTTATGCCCTGATGCCCGCTTGATTAGCGACGCACTTCCTGATCGAGTTCACCCGATGCCAGCTTCCCTTCATACTCACCCAGTGCACGCTTCACTTTGCCGCTCAGTACATACAGCCCGACCAGATTTGGGAAGGCCATGGACAGAACTAGCAGGTCGGTGAAGTCGAGCAGATTGTTCGCGCTGGCAACCGAAGAAATCAGAGTGAAACTCACGAACAGTACCTTGAACAACATCGAATAGCGTTCACCGAACACATAGACCCAGCAGCGCTCACCATAATATGACCAAGAGATCATGGTGCTATAGGCAAATAGCACCACAGATACGGTCAGGATGATGGGGAACCAATCGGACACAGTGGCAAATGCCGCTGCCGTGAGTGCGGCACCTTGGCTGGATGCACGTATGCTTTCATATTCCGGTGCGTTATATACGCCGGTGATGACGATCACCAGGGCTGTCATGGTGCAAATCACCACGGTATCGATGAATGGCTCGTAGAGCGCGACCAAGCCTTGGCGCACTGGATATTTCACAGACGCGGTTGAGTGGGCGATGGCCGCTGAACCTAGTCCTGCTTCACTTGAGAATACCGCACGCTTAAATCCCTGTACCAAAACCCCTATCATGCCGCCGGCAACTGCTATGGGTGAGAATGCCTCATGGAATATCTTGTACAGCATTTCTGGGACCAGTGCAGCATTGCTGCCGACTATCCATAAGCAAGCGCCGAGATACAGGATGATCATGATTGGCACTATGGCTTCCGCGACATGGGCGATGCGCTTGAGGCCGCCGATAATGACTAGCCCTGCTGCAATCGCCATCACGAAGCCGTAGGCGATGGGGGTGTCCTTAAAGATAGGGAATGAACTTTGTACCGCACCTAAAGATTGACTGACCTGGAAGGCGTTGCCCGCACCGAAAGAGCCGGCAATCGTGAAGATGGCGAAGATGATCGCCAATACCCTGCCGGTGCGCGGCAAACCGTGTTCACTTAAGCCCCTGGATAGGTATTCCATCGCGCCTCCCATCAGTTTGCCATCGGGACGAACTTGACGGTACATCTGCGCCAATGTGGCTTCGGTGAATTTGGTGGTCATGCCCAGAAAGCCCGCGACTATCATCCAGAAGGTCGCACCAGGCCCCCCTATGGAGATGGCAATCGCCACACCGGCGATATTGCCTAAGCCTACAGTTGCGGACAGTGCGGTCGTCAAAGCTTGGAAGGATGAAACTTCGCCTTGGTCGTCGGCAGTTCTGTATTTGCCGCGTAGCACACGGAAGGCATGGCGCATCATGCGCAGATTGACGAAGCTAAAGCGCAGGGTCAGGAACACGGCCGCACAAATCAGCCAGGCAACAATCAAAGGTAGCTGGGCGGGGCCGGGAAAGACATCGAAGAAGATGAATTGCGCAAGAAAGCTATTTAGTGAACCGAATGCAGAATCGATTCCTGATGTTTCTGCGAGTGCAACAGTGGGGAAGGCTAGGGTGGTCAAGCAGGCCAGTAGTAGTTTTCGCATCACATGCTCTATTCAAAAAATCAGCCGTGAGACTAACACAATCAATGAGCAGACTGTATCTGGTACGAAAAAAAGCCGGCTTGCGCCGGCTTTAGGTGATTGAATCCAGAGCAAGTAATTACAGTGCCAAGATGAATTTCACCAGCTCTTTCATGTCTGCCTGCTTAGTGCCAGACGGGTCGTTTGCTGGCATAGGCATGGAACCCCATACACCTGAACCGCCTTTGGATACTTTGGTGATCAGTTTGGCTTCCGCACCGGCATCGCCTTTGTATTTTTTAGCTACGTCAGCCCAAGCCGGACCGACGACCTTCTTGTCGATGGAATGACAAGCTATGCAGTTATGTTTCTTTGCCACCGCAGGCATTTCGGCTGCCATTGCGCTACCAGCGACCATTAGACCTGCTGCAACCATCATGCTTGTGATTATAGATTTCATGTTTTCCTCGTTGTACTTTGAAAAGAGAATGCATTTGCATTCGTTACAAATTGTAACCAAGTCGCTGCGCTTTGTACAAACAAAAACACCCTGCCTGGCAGGGTGTTTTTTAGGTGCTGAACGAGTGTTCGGCTAGATTACATCATGCCGCCCATGCCGCCCATGCCACCCATATCGCCACCGCCCATGCCGCCAGCTGCCGGCTTGTCTTCCGGCAACTCGGCAACCATGCAAGCTGTAGTCAACATCAGACCTGCGATAGACGCTGCGTTTTGCAAGGCAGTGCGGGTAACCTTAGTTGGATCGACCACACCCATTTCCAGCATGTCTGCGTAAACGCCAGTCGCTGCGTTGTAGCCGTAGTTACCTTTGCCTTCCAACACCTTGCTGATAACGACTGCTGGCTCTTCGCCTGCGTTGAACACGATAGCGCGCAACGGAGCTTCCATCGCACGCAACACAATCGTGATGCCTGCGTCTTGGTCGTGGTTGTCGCCCTTGATTGCAGCAACCGCCGCCTTGGCACGCAGCAATGCAACGCCGCCTCCGGGTACGATGCCTTCTTCAACGGCAGCGCGAGTTGCGTGCAGTGCGTCTTCTACGCGAGCCTTTTTCTCTTTCATTTCAACTTCAGTTGCCGCGCCGACTTTGATCACTGCAACACCGCCAGCCAACTTCGCTTTGCGTTCTTGCAATTTTTCTTTGTCGTAATCGCTGGTGGACTCTTCAGACAGTTTGCTGATTTGGCCGATACGTGACTTGATCGCCTCTTCTTTGCCGGCACCATCAATGATGATGGAGTTGTCTTTGCCAACTTCGATACGCTTAGCTTGACCCAGTTCAGCCAGTGTGACTTTTTCCAGAGTCAGACCGACTTCCTCGGCAATCACGGTACCACCCGTCAGGATAGCGATATCTTCCAACATCGCTTTGCGACGATCACCAAACCCCGGTGCCTTAACAGCAACAGTCTTGAGTACGCCACGGATGTTGTTAACCACCAGAGTTGCCAATGCTTCGCCATCAACGTCTTCGGCGATGATCATCAAAGGACGACCAGACTTCGCAACTTGTTCCAAAGTTGGAAGCAAATCACGGATGTTGGAGATCTTCTTGTCGTGCAACAAGATGTACGGATTTTCCATCGCAACCAGTTGACGGTCTTGATTGTTGATAAAGTACGGAGACAAATAACCACGGTCGAATTGCATACCTTCTACAACATCCAACTCATCTTCCAAGCCTGTGCCATCTTCAATCGTGATAACGCCTTCTTTGCCAACTTTATCCATCGCGGAAGCGATTTTTTCGCCGATGACAGTATCGGAGTTGGCAGAGATAGAACCGACTTGAGCGATTTCTTTGTTAGTCGTGCAAGGCTTGGAAATCTTTTTCAGTTCGGTAACCGCAGCCACAACCGCTTTGTCGATACCGCGCTTCAGATCCATAGGATTCATGCCCGCAGTCACGAACTTCATGCCTTCCATCACGATAGCTTGAGCCAACACAGTTGCAGTTGTCGTGCCGTCGCCGGCCACGTCAGAAGTCTTGGAAGCCACTTCCTTAACCATCTGCGCGCCCATGTTTTCAAACTTGTCTTTCAGTTCGATTTCTTTAGCAACAGACACGCCATCCTTGGTGATAGTCGGTGCGCCGTAGGAGCGATCCAACACCACGTTACGGCCTTTAGGACCGAGCGTAACTTTAACTGCATCGGCCAAAATATTTACGCCGACTACCATCTTTGCACGAGCTGCGTCGTGGAACTTTACGTCTTTAGCTGCCATGTTTATTTCTCCAGTTTGTTTTTAAGGTAGGGCGGGTTAGCCGTCTTGTGACGTAACCCGCCGAATGCAGGTTGGGTTACGGCATTGCCCAACCCAACCTGCAAATTCTTTACGCTTCGATGACGCCGATGATGTCGTCTTCGCGCATTTGCAAAAGCTCTACGCCATCCATCTTGAACGCTTGACCGGAATATTTGCCGAACAAAACTTTATCACCTACCTTTACGCTCATCGCCTGCAGCTTGCCGTCATCACCCATCTTGCCATTACCCACGGCAACGATTTCTCCTTGATCTGGCTTTTCAGTCGCCGCATCAGGAATGAAGATGCCGGAAGCGGTCTTACGTTCTTCTTCCATACGTTTAACGATCACGCGGTCGTGCAAAGGACGAATTTTCATACTGAGTCTCCTAATAGAGTTGGGTTAAATTTTAAGGAGGCGGAGTTTAGCACTCTCAGCCTTAGAGTGCCAAATTGGGATTGCTAGCAGGATTTCAAGAGGGGGATGAAAAAATAGCTAGTAGCGCGTGGCTAGTAGCTATATGGAGTGCACAATCTCGATTGCGCTTTTAAATTAGGGTTGGTCTCGTTTAATTTGAGTCCAACCCTAATTAGTTACGAACTAAAATTAATGGAGGGTTATTTACTTGCTTTGTTTTGAGAGATTGCACACTCCCCAGCCCACAAAATAATTTGATCTTCAGAATAGTTTCGTTGAGTCTCACCGGAAATCGAATACTCAGCAATTGCTGATGGTATTTGATCGCAATGCATTAAGCACATTTCATTTGTACTGGTGCATGATAAAGTTACTTCAGCGGCTTTAATGTTGCCGTCCTGTCCATACTCATATTGCAAGTCACCAACCTCAGCATCGGCAGTTTTTTTCTTTTCTTGAAGAGTTGCTTCTCCAACAATGTGTCTACCAGATTGAACCGCATACCGTAATTTTTTTGACGCGGTAAATGGAATCCAATCACCTACATATTTTCCTGCCGCTTTATCTTTTTCCGTTACTACAGTACGAGTTCCTTCCCCATTTTTGCACTCAACCATCGCGCTCACCGTGAATGGCTTTGGAGTACCGCTATAGGTATCCTTTCTGTCCTGAACGCATTGATTTAATCGCACGGTATCAATTGGGGATGCTTGAGCTGCAAATGTAGTAATTAAAACAACAGCAGAAAATAGTTTCTTCATTGCAAGTCCTTATTTATTAGAAGTAATGAGTTGAGCTGGTTACGTAAAAACATTTACGTATTTTTGATGTGAGCCTAACTATAATTTTACTGGCAGCGCAATCTTGCCATCCACGCTGAACTGGTAGTCGTTGAAGATGTGTGCCGCACTGAGTGATTGGTAAGTGCCATCCGCATTGCGATGAGTGGTGTCTTTGAGGCGGTAAGTGTAATGGCCACAAGTCCAGCAATCGTAGTTGCGCATGTGTGTGCACAAGCAAGTCTTCTCCATTACAGAGATCTTCTTGGTATCCGGGTTGCGCATGACTTCGGCGTTGTACGCGTCGATGTAAGCACAGCCGCCGTTGCCGTCCAATAAGTAACCGTAGGCTTCGCAATTTGGTCGTATGCCCGCACCTATTGATGGGCTGGTACTAATCATGCGCATCGGATAACCCGTTGGAGAGGTGGTGTTCACTTCCATCTGGTCTTCGGTGGCCTTGAAATATTCCTGACGAACTTTCTCTGGGATGCCGCACTCTTTTGCAACCGTAAAGCGTGTCGCAACCTGTACGCCGGCGCAGCCTGCTTCCAAGAAGTTGGTCGCATCTGTGCCCGTAAAAATGCCGCCTGCCGCGATCACGGGGATGGCCAATTTTTCAGCAGCCAAATGCGCAAGAATCTCTTTGGTGATGGTCATCAAGTCGTATTCGGCCCAGTCCATGCCGAAGCCCAAGTGGCCGCCAGCCAAGGGGCCTTCGACCACGATGAAATCAGGTAGGCGGTTGAGCCTGGAAGTCTTGCGCAAGAAAAGTTGCAGGGCGCGGACGGATGAAACAATGATGCCCAGTTTCGCATCGCGAAAGCGCGGATTGTCTTCCATCAGGGCGAAAGAACCTAAATGCAGGCCGGCACTTAGCGTGATGCCATCTACACCCGCATCGAGCGCGCCATTCAAACGTACACGCAAAGTTTCGCGCGGCGAGTTCATGGTCAGTTTTTCCATGCAGTTGACGAAAATCATGCCGTCACCGCGTTTGGCTTCCATGGTGCGGCTCACGTGTAAGCGGGTCGCTTCGGCAACCTGACCCAGATCGAATTGAACGATGGATTTGTCGGCAATCTCGATGTTCAGCTTATATTGCTTTTGCTTTTCGCTGACGAATTTGGTCTTGTAGCGACGATCCGAAACTGTGGGTAACATCGCGTCTGAAATGTGTCCTATGCCCCCGAGACGAGCGGCCTCTAGCGCCAGCTCCGCAGTTGAGATGTCCACACCCATGCCGCCTATGATGATAGGAACTACTTCTTTTTTGCCAAACTGCAGGCGGAAATCATCGACACATTTCATGAGGGTTCTTTCTAAAAAGCTACAAAATTCAAGGTGCGAAGAATGCCACAGTTAGGGTAATACTGAAAGCTGGAGACAATCCCGAGCATGCCGCGCTATCGGCATTAATGAATAAAATCCATTCTCATCAATGGATTATGTTTTTTGGCTTGCTTGCTTGCTAATGCACACGTTTGAAAAACGTTATGATTCAAAGCATGAACACAACTCCACTTAATAATTCCTTGTTACTCCAACGCAGTCTATCTGCAGTCTGGCACCCCTGTTCCCAGATGAAGCATTACGAGACTTTCCCGCTCTTGCCAATCGCACGCGGTAAAGGCGTGTGGCTGTACGACCACGACGGTAAGCGCTATCTGGATGCTGTCAGTTCTTGGTGGGTCAATCTGTTTGGCCACAGTAATTCCCATATAAATAATGCCTTGGTTGAGCAGTTGCAGGTGCTGGAGCACGTCATGCTGGCGGGTTTCACACACGAACCAGTGGTGCGACTCTCGGAGCGTTTGCGTGAACTTGCACCCGCAGGCTTGGGACATTGCAGTTACGGTTCGGATGGCGCTTCCGCTATAGAGATTGCGCTGAAGATGAGTGCCCACTATTGGCGCAACACTGGCAAACCGCTCAAAACACGCTTCATCAGCCTGCAGAATAGTTATCACGGCGAGACGCTGGGTGCGTTATCAGTCACCGATGTAGCATTATTTCGGGATGCTTATGGTGCACTGATCACGCAGCAAGCCAAAGTGGTCAGCCCAGACAGTCGATTGGCGGCCGCAGGAGAAAGTGCGCAGGCGTATGCACACCGATGTGCAGATGACCTGGAGCTGCATTTGCAACAGCATCATGAAGAGCTGGCAGCGTTCATCGTTGAGCCCTTGGTGCAGGGGGCGGCAGGGATGTCCATGTATCACCCGGACTATCTTCGCCGTGCGCGCGAGTTGTGTACGCGCTATGGCGTGCATCTAATCGCAGACGAGATAGCAGTGGGTATGGGCAGGACGGGTACTTTGTTTGCCTGTGAGCAGGCAGACGTTACGCCGGATTTCCTATGTCTATCGAAAGGTATCACCGGGGGATATCTGCCCTTGTCCGTGGTGATGACCACGGATGATGTCTATCGGGCTTTTTATGCCAACGAGACCGCGCGTGGATTCTTGCATTCTCATTCTTATACCGGCAACCCGCTGGCTTGCAGTGCTGCACTGGCGACGCTGGATATCTTCGCGCAAGACGATGTGATAAATGCAAACAGAAGCAAGGCAGCCCATCTGAACTACCGCGCACAAAGTTTGCGCGAAAATCCTTCAGTGAAGAACTGGCGCAATACCGGCATGATTTGGGCCTTCGAGGTCGACAGCCCGCATGAGGATTTTGCACAGCGTTGTTTCTCTTTAGCCTTGCAAAATGAACTATTGCTCAGGCCCATAGGCAAAACTATCTACTTCATGCCGCCCTATGTGATCAGTGATGCCGAGATGGAGCATTTGGTGTCACGCACCTTGCACATCGTTGAGACGCTGAGTTGAAATTCACACCATTCCTTACCCTGAGGCATCTCTGCGCAGTGATATTGATGCTGTGCAGTTGCAATCTCTGGGCAGTGAAGCTGCCCACCACAGTTATTGATGAACTCCAACGTGCGCAGATCCCATTGAACAGCGTGGGCGTGGTGGTGCAAGCGTTGGATAGCAAACGGCCGTTACTCAGTGTCCATGGAGATGCGGCGATGAGCCCTGCGTCTGCCATGAAGCTGCTTACAACTTGGAGTGCGCTGGAGATATTGGGGCCCGCATACCGCTGGAAGACGGAGGTCTATCTGGATGGCACGCTGCACAACGGCGTGTTGCAGGGAAATCTAGTGTTCAAAGGTTATGGGGATCCCAAGCTCACGATGGAAGAATTTTGGCTGTGGTTGCGAGAGCTTCGGCAGCGCGGCTTGCGTGAGATACAAGGCGACATCGTTTTGGATCGTGGCTATTTCGCACCATTCCAGTACGACCCCGTGGCTTTCGACAACGACCCGACCCGCGCTTACAACGTTGGACCAGATGCGCTGCTGTTAAATTTCAATGCGATGCATCTGCACCTGGTGCCGGATGGTGCGGCAACAATTGCGCTGCTGCAGCCAATGTTGGAGGGCTATAAGATAGAGAATCACATCATCACCTCGGCAGCATTGCCTTGTCATGGCCCGGATGCTTATAGATCTAGGCTGGAGGGGAATGTCTTTGTGTTGGAAGGCGCAGTCCCTGCAAGCTGCGGTGAGGCGGATGATCATTTCTCGGTGTTGACACACAATCAATATTTTCGCTCGATGTTCAGTTCTTTGTGGCATGAGCTTGGCGGTTCATTTCACGGTGACATCAAAGAGGGTAATGTCCCGGAAGGATTAGCGGCCTACTCGGTGCATAGGTCGGCACCGCTCTCGGAACTGATACGCGACATCAATAAATTTAGTAATAACATCATGGCCAAACAGGTCTTCCTGACACTCAGTGGGCAAGATGGCGTAGCAGCGGATGCAAGTAGCAGTGCCGCGCGTATGCAAACTTGGCTGGCTGGACTAGGCCTGAAATTCCCGGAGTTGGTAGTAGAAAATGGTGCAGGCCTGTCGCGAATCGCACGCATTAGTCCCCGGCATCTGGTCGAGGTATTGCGCCGAGCCAATCAAAGCAAATACACCCCAGAGTTCCAATCCTCCTTGCCAATTTTGGGTGTAGACGGCACGGCCAAACATCGTATGCGGGAGAGTGCGGCAACCGGGCAAGCGCATTTGAAAACGGGAACGTTGGATAACGTAAAATCAATTGCAGGTTATGTCCGTAGTCTATCCGGCAGACGCTGGGCAATCGCCTTTATCATTAATGATGCCAACGCATCGTCAGGACAGGCGGCACAAGATGCATTAATAGCTTGGTTAGTGAGTGCCAAATAAGTGCGGTCATTTAAAGCATAGCGTAACTTCAATCGGCAGTATGCAAACCAAGGTTGGAACTAAACCTTTGAGCCCAACTCCCTGAACAGACCTCGTGATTGGAAATCGCATCTTGGCCAATTTCAGTTTTGTTTGGGATTCGAATGGCTCTTACCGACCCTGAACCGCTGCTCGTATCATCAGAGACTGAGTGGCAAGCTCATAAAGTGCGGCAGACATTTCAAGGGGCCGCTGGCTGACAAGTCCTCTGCCTCAGCCGGAATATAAGTAACTCAGCAAGTCCGCTTTGCAAACGGCAGCGGACTTGAATGATGCCTTCCTTGCGTTAGTAGTTCAGCATCCAGTGACCATTCCGCCACGAGTCTCAGAATGCCCTCTCAGCAAGGCCATGTTCCTTGCAAATTGACGACAACTTTGCCTTTGGCGCGTCCGGTTTCAACGTACTCCATTGCCTCTTTGATCGATTCGAACGGAAACACTTTATCGATGACAGGACGAATGGCACCGGAATCGATGAGTGTCGTGATCTCGCGCAGCTGGTTTCCGTTCGCTTTCATGAAGAGGAATGAAAAGCTGATGTTGCTGAGCTTGGCTTTTCTCATGATGCCCAGGCTCAGCAGGCGTATGACCGCTTTCACAAACCACGACGCACCGATCTCTTCCCCAAACGCAGGATCAGCAGGGCCGGAGATCGAAATGATTTTCCCACCCGGCTTGAGTACACTCAGGGATTTCTCCAGCGCCTTGCTGTCCTGGCTGTGCAAGACCACATCGTAGCCGTGCAGGACTTTTTCGAAGTCGTCTTTTTTGTAGTCGATGACGATATTGGCACCGAGCTGCTTGACCCACTCCACGTTCGCCGTGCTCGTCGTCGTCGCGACGAAAGCGCCGAGATGCTTCGCCAACTGGATCGCGAATGTGCCGACGCCACCGGATCCCGCTTGGATGAAGACTTTCTGTCCTTTCTTGAGGTTTGCTTTTTCAACCAGCGCCTGCCAGACGGTCAAGCCTACCAGCGGGATAGAGGCAGATTCTTCCATGGTGAGTGATTTGGGCTTGAGCGCCAGCGAATCTTCCTTGACCGCGATGAGTTCGGCGAAAGCGCCGATCCGAAAATCGTCCGGCCGGGAATAGACTTCATCGCCCGGTTTGAATCTCTGCACACGCGGTCCGACTCGCACCACGACACCGGCCACATCGTGCCCCAGGATGAGCGGCAAGCGGTAGGGCAGGATGAGCTTGAATTCGCCGTTCTTGATCTTGGAGTCCAGCAGGTTCACGCCCGCTGCGTGAACCTGGATCAACACTTCATCATCGCGCAGTTCAGGCGCCGGCATTTCGCCGATACGCACACTGCTTTTCTTTCCATACTGTTCCAGAATTGCTGCTTTCATCATGTTTCCTTTCTGCTATTCAGAGATGGTGGATGTCATTTCCAGCGTCTGAAGATTCAACTGTTGAAGGGGTGTGCTGGGGTGTTAGCGTCGAGCCGCAGATCCTTGCGAAGTGCAGCGTCGACGAGTCCGGCAGGTGCGAATCGGCGTAGGAGTCGAAGCCGGGTTGCGAGTCCCTCTGGGGTGTAACGAAGTTTCGGGTGGGTCGCAGTCGCGGCTTTCAGCACGGTATCGGCGACGATGCTGGGAGGCTGGGCATTTTCCATCACCTCGCGAATGCGGCTATTCACTGCGGCGCGGATCGTCTGGTATTCATCGAGCTTCTCATCGGCTTCGAGCATGTTCGCATCGAACGGTGTCTTGGTGTAGGCAGGCTCGATGAGCGAAACACGGATGCCGCGCGTGCGCAATTCGTGGTCTAGCGATTCGGAATAGCCTGCGATCGCATGTTTGCTTGCCGCATAGAGCGCCCCGTATGGCATGGGTAAAAAACCGAGCACCGAGCCGATATTGAGGATACGACCGCTTCCTTGGCGGCGCATGTGCGGCACAACGGCTCGGGTCACACGCAGGACGCCGAAGAAGTTCGTCTCGAAGATAGCCTTGGCCTGTTCGAGCGAGACCTCTTCCGCACCGGCTGGCGCGACACCGAAGCCTGCATTATTCACCAGCAAGTCGATGCGCCCGGCGCGCTTGATCACTTCTTGGACAGCGGCCTCGACGGATTCATCGTTGTTCACGTCCAGGGCCAGCATCTCGAACGATCGCTGTCCCGCTGGCGCTGCCCGTCTGCTGGTGCCGTATACCTTGTAACCGGCTTTGGCCAGTCGCACCGCCGTGGCTTCACCTATGCCCGAAGAGGCGCCGGTAACCAAGACAACACCTTTATCTTTGATGCTCATTTCAAATCTCCTTGTGGGTTGGTTTGTCTGTCGTTAAGTGTTACTATCAATTCGAAATTAAGTCACTATCAATTTAATATGGACGACAAAAAATCTCTGATGAACCCTGCCCGATCGCGCGCAGCGTGGATTTTCTAGGTGATGCCTGGAGCATGTTGATCCTGCGGGACGCGTTCACCGGCCTGACCCGGTTCGACCAGTTCCGCAAAAGCTTGGGGATCGCACCAACGATCCTAACCAAGCGGCTGGCAACGCTGACGGAAGAGGGATTGCTGGAAAAACGGCTCTATTCGGAGCGGCCTCCGCGTGAGGAATATCTGCTGACGGCAGCTGGGCGCGATTTTCTGCCCGTGCTCTTTATGTTTGGCGAGTGGGGGCGGCAACACCGTGGCGGAGGCAAGTTGACGCGTTTCCTAGACGCTGAAACAGGAGTAGAAATCAAACCTGTAGCGGTGGATGAAGTCACGGGAGCAAAGATAGGCACGCGCCCGATTCGCATGGTCGAACCGAAAGGCGGCAAATGACTAACTCTTTTCCTGCTCGCAGACGCTCTGCCTGTCTGCTTAATCGGCATTTGAGCGGCAATTAATATCTTAAGACCGGTCACGCAAAGTAACATCTATGACAGGCTGCGTTGGCCAAGTAGTGCGAATTGCACTTTCGGCAGGTTTCCAAAGTGCCGCAGTCGTTCAGAGGGTTGCTTTCCAGAATGTTTGAGCGGCGGATCCTGGCCGTTTGCAGCCAAGCAGGTTTTACACACCAAGCAGCGTTCCCCTGATGCACAAACCAACTGTGTTTTGCATAAAACAGATAATTTTCCGGCAGGTCTGGAAATCCGGTTTCCATCCGCAGAATGCAAATAGCCCTTCAATCCTACATCGGTTGCGACGATGAGTATCTTTTAAAGTGGTAGAGTAACGTTATGCCGATGTCTAGTCGGCAGAATTTTTTGTGTAATTGTTGAACTATCATATGAATGTCGGTCTATAGAGGGCGATCCTCCCGGTCGATAGTTGGAATAACCGAGCTTAGGCTCATGATTTTAAGGAGTGTATATGTTTTTACGGAGTCTTTTTTCTGTGTCATTGTTGGCGATCAGTGCAAGTGCTTATGCGGATTCCGTCGATATCAATCTGCGTGATACCAGCGCTCAGTTTCAATACAAAGCAGGTATGGGCGGAACGAATATGGGCAAGGCTGAACTCGGTATGGGTGTGCTTTACACGCAGCAGAATAGTCTGATGGGCGAGATGGGCATCATGGTCAAGGATGACCTTGGCGGTAATGCTCCCGGCGTGAGCGTGGGTGTGGGGATGAAGCTGCTGACAGCTAAAGTTAGGCCTGCAAATTTCAGCGCTTCTGCTTTGGCTTTGGGCGGTATGGTGCGTTACTCTCCTCCAGCAGAGCGCCGCTTGGGTGTGGTAGGTGAATTTTATCTGTCACCTAATATTATTACTTTTGGTGGTGCCGATCGTTTCTGGCAAACCGGTGCACGTGTGGAGTATGAAATCATTCCCCAGGCTTCCGTGTACTTGGGTTATCGCAATGTGTCGTTCAACCAAAAGAACACTGGTCTGAACGCAATCATCGATGATGGCTTCCACGTTGGTGTAAGAATGTCGTTCTAACTTATTGATTGTGTCGACGTAAAAAAGCCGGACTTGCTCCGGCTTTTTTACGTCTGAACGCTGAGCTTAAAAGCCGAGTTCTTGCCACATTGCATCAACTTTCGCTTTCACGGCGGGGTCCATCACGATAGGCGTGCCCCATTCGCGGTGGGTTTCGGTAGGGAATTTATTGGTCGCGTCCAAACCCATCTTGCCACCCAATCCCGAAACGGGGCTGGCAAAGTCTAAGTAGTCTATTGGGGTGTTTTCCACTAGCAGCGTGTCACGCACGGGATCCATACGCGTTGTGATAGCCCACATCACTTCCTTCCAGTCGCGCACGTCGATATCGTCATCCACCACGATGATGAACTTGGTGTACATGAATTGGCGCAAGAAGCTCCAGATACCGAACATCACACGTTTGGCGTGTCCCGGGTACTGTTTCTTGATGCTCACCACGGCCATGCGATACGAGCAACCTTCTGGCGGTAGGTAGAAGTCGGCGATTTCCGAGAATTGCTTTTGCAATAAGGGGATGAAGACTTCGTTCAGTGCCACACCCAGCATGGCCGGCTCGTCGGGCGGCTTGCCCGTGTAAGTCGAGTGGTAGATGGGTTCGCGGCGCATGGTGATGCGCTCTATGGTGAACACAGGGAAGTGATCTTGTTCATTGTAATAACCGGTATGGTCGCCATAAGGACCTTCCAGCGCGGTCTCCCCTGGATGAATCACGCCTTCCAGTACGATCTCGGCAGATGCGGGTACTTGTAGCTCGTTGCCTATGCACTTGATTAGCTCGGTCTTGGCGCCGCGCAGCAAGCCGGCGAACTGATATTCGCTCAGGCTGTCCGGTACGGGCGTGACCGCGCCCAAAATTGTCGCCGGATCTGCGCCTATTACTACTGTGACTGGGAATGGGATACTGGGGTGTTTCTGGCAATGGTCACGAAAATCTAGTGCACCACCTCTATGTGCCAGCCAGCGCATGATGACTTTGTTGGGTGCGATGACCTGCTGTCTGTAGATACCTAAATTTTGTCTGGTTTTGTTTGGTCCGCGCGTGACGACCAAACCCCAAGTAATCAGTGGCGCGACATCGCCGGGCCAGCAATGCTGGATGGGTAGCTTGCCTAGGTCTACATCATTACCCTCCCAAACGATGTCTTGGCAGGGTGCTTTGCTCAACACCTTGGGTGACATGCTGAGGACTTGCTTCAATACTGGCCATTTATCCCAGGCATCTTTCAAGCCCTTGGGTGGTTCGGGTTCTTTGAGATAGGCAAGTAGCTTGCCGACTTCGCGTAATGCGCCGATATTTTCCTCGCCCATGGCTAGCGCCACACGACGAGGTGTGCCGAATAGATTGGCGAGCACGGGTATGCTGTGACCCACCACATTTTCGAATAAAATAGCTGGCCCTTGAGCGCGGAGTACGCGATCACAGATCTCAGTCATCTCCAGATGTGTGGAGATTGGTGTCTTGATCCGTTTGAGTTCGCCCAGTTGTTCCAATTGCGCGATGAAGTCGCGCAGGTCGTGATATTTCATTTGTACTCCTATGGGGCAGTTGTAAGTGGGAAGACCTCAGTCGTCAGCAAAACATGCTCCCTTCCCGCTGGCATGGAGAAGACTAGGGTGAGCGGATAAAACAAAATGCCGCGCAGTTACAACTCCAACTGATGACTTCCTGCTTGCGTCGCTTAATAAAATTTCGCCGCACCTTCCGGTCTGGTCTTGAACCGCTTATGCACCCAGAAATATTGCTCTGGCATTTCAAGTACGCGTTGCTCGATGAATTCGTTCATGCGTCGCGCGTCTGCGATGTCATCCCCGCTGGGGAAGTTCTTCCATGCGGGATAGAAGGTCAGCACATAGCCTTGGCAATTAGGCAGGATGCGGGTGATGCTGGGTACAACTTTGGCGCCTGTCATCAGGGCGATGCGTGGCACTGAGGCCATGGTCGCGGCGGGCACACCGAAGAAGGGAATAAAGGCGCCATCCTTGATGCCTTGATCTTGGTCGGGTGGGTAGATGAAAGGCATGCCGGCCTTCATTCCTTTAAGGATAGGACGCAAGCCTTGTTGTCTTGAATAGAGCTTTTGATTGCCGAAGCGCGAGCGTTTTTTCAGCAGCAGGTCGGTCAGATAGAGGTTCTTTTGATTGGCGTACATGCACACTGTATCGGTGTGCTGGGCGATCCACTGACCACCCGCATCCATACCGACAAAGTGTGGCGTGAGTAAGATGGCGGGTTGGCCTTTGATGGCTTCGAAATGCTCCACGCCTTCGACGCGGATCATCTTATTGATGCGCTGTGCGCTACCCCACCACAGGATGCATCGTTCGATCACGCCTCTGGTGAACATTTTGAAGTGTGCGAGGACCAAAGCTTGCCTATCCGCTTCGTTCATGTCTGGGAAACACAGTTGCAGATTGATGGTGGCGACTTTTCGTCTTTCATGGGCTATGCGATACAGCACGCCACCCAAGCTATTACCCAATGCAACTAGCACGGGGAAGGGTAGAAAATGCAGCAGCCAAAAAATAAATACGCTTATGCGAGTCATCATGATTTTATTGTTGTTCCGGTGTTGCCACCCCTTTGGGGGCCTTATAGCGGTTGTAACTCCACAGATATTGCGCAGGTGCTAGTGCGATACAACGCTCCATTGCGCGATTGATCTGGAGTGGGACGGAAAAATCGGCTTCCAACTGCAAAGGTTCAACACGCAAGGCGTAACCCTCGCCCCGTGCCAAACGTTCTGCCGTGACCATTAGCAAAGCGGCACCGCTTCCCTGCGCCAATCTGCCCACCAGAGTCATGGTGTAGGCTGGGCGATGAAAAAACTCCACCCACTCGCCCTCACCATTGCCCGGTACTTGATCGGGGAGCATGCCGATAATCTCGCCCTGCTTGAGTGCTTTGTACAGGGTGCGCACGCCTTTTATATCGGCAGTCGCTAATTTGGCCTTGCCGCGCTGGCGACCGTTGCGCATGAAGGATTCTACCCATGCAAGTTTGGGTGCGCGATAAAGATTGGTGATGGCATAAGACTTGCCGCAATATGAACTTATTATTTCGAAGCAGCCCCAGTGTGGCGTGAGGAGGATGATGCCTTTGCCTGCGGCGAGTGCTGACTCGATGTGCTCCCAGCCATGCACGGAACGTACGGCAGCGTAGACTTCATCTAAAGGACGGTGCCAAATCCAAGGCAGTTCCAAGATGCTTTTTCCTGCCTCGGTTATCGTCTGTTGCAATAGGATTTTGTATTCCCGATCGCTGTTATGCAACTTGGCATTAAGCAGATTTTCCCGTGTTCGCAAGGCATAGTCGGTTGAGGAGAGGTAAATCAATCTGCCTAACCATGCGCCCAAGCGGTGCAGTACCGGCAAAGGTAGATAGGATAGCCAGCGAAATATAATGGGGAACAAAAATGAGGTCATCGGCGGTTGGGCGAACAATTTGCTACAATGCGCGCCTTTAATTTTTAAGTTAAGTGGATTGGAACAGCTATGAGCGAATACTTGTTTACCTCTGAATCGGTCTCCGAAGGTCATCCGGATAAAGTTGCAGACCAAATTTCCGATGCGATTCTGGACGCGATTCTAACGCAAGACCCGTATGCGCGTGTAGCTGCCGAGACATTGACTAACACAGGCTTGGTAGTCCTGGCCGGCGAAATCACTACGACTGCCAATGTGGATTACATCCAAGTTGCACGCAATACCATCAAGCGCATCGGTTACGACAATACTGACTACGGTATCGACTACAAAGGCTGCGCGGTATTGGTGGCATACGACAAGCAAAGTCCCGACATTGCGCAAGGTGTGGATCGTGCTTCTGACGATTTCCTGAATCAAGGTGCCGGCGACCAAGGGCTGATGTTCGGTTATGCCTGTGACGAAACGCCTACCTTGATGCCTTTGGCAATCTATCTGGCTCACCGTGTGGTCGAGCGTCAGGCTGAGATGCGTCATGACGGACGTTTGCCATGGTTGCGCCCAGATGCAAAATCACAAGTCACCATCAAATACGTGGATGGCAAGCCACACGCTATCGACACAGTCGTGCTGTCTACTCAGCACGCACCAGAAATGACACTAGAGCAGATTCGCGAAGCGGCGATCGAAGAGATTATCAAGCCTATGCTGCCCAAGGAGTTGATTAAGGGCAAAATCAATTATTTGGTCAACCCCACAGGTCGTTTCGTTATCGGTGGGCCACAAGGTGATTGCGGTTTGACTGGCCGTAAGATTATTGTTGACACCTATGGTGGTGCTGCGCCTCATGGCGGCGGTGCATTCTCCGGTAAAGATCCTTCCAAGGTTGACCGTTCTGCCGCTTATGCTGGCCGCTATGTCGCGAAGAACATCGTTGCCGCCGGTTTGGCAAGCCGCTGCCTGGTTCAGATTTCTTACGCGATTGGTGTGGCACAGCCTACCAGTGTGATGGTCGACACTTACGGTACAGGCAAGATCTCGAACGAGAAATTGACCGCTTTGGTATTGCGTCATTTCGATTTGCGCCCCAAGGGTATCGTGCAGATGTTGGATCTGTTGCGCCCTATTTACGAAAATACGGCGGCATACGGTCACTTCGGTCGCGAAGAGCCTGGCTTCACCTGGGAAAATACCGACAAGGCCATCGCCCTCAGAGAAGATGCAGCGAAATAAATAGATCATGCAACTCTACGCATTCGGCTTAAACCATCAAACCGCTCCTCTCGCAGTGAGAGAGCAGGTCGCTTTCAATGCGGACGGGATGGAAAACGCGCTGCGCGATCTGGTTGAGAACGGTGCCGCGAAAGAAGCCGCCATCCTGTCCACTTGTAATCGCATGGAGTTGTATTGCAATGCGGCGGAACCCGGTCATGCGGTCGATTGGTTGGCTGAATATCACAAGTTGCCGCGCAAGGATCTGGAACCCTATCTTTATACTTTGCCACGTGAGTTGGCGGTTAAACATTCATTCCGTGTGGCCAGTGGTTTGGACTCTATGGTGTTGGGCGAGCCGCAGATACTAGGCCAGATGAAGCAGGCGGTACGTCAGGCTGAAGAGGCGGGTACGCTGGGTTTTCTGTTGCACAAGTTGTTCCAGCGCACTTTCTCGGTTGCTAAAGATGTGCGCACCCAGACGGAGATCGGTGCGAACTTGGTTTCTATGGCTGCGGCTGCCGTGCGTTTGGCTGAGCGTATCTTCCCTAGCATTAGTGATCAGCGTGTGCTGTTCATTGGTGCGGGCGAGATGATAGAGCTGAATGCTGTGCATTTCGCGGCACGCAGTCCCAAGCACATCACGGTGGCGAACCGTACCTTGGAGCGTGCGCAAACATTGGCACGCCGCATTAATGGACATGCCATCACGCTGGCTGAGTTACCTGAACAATTGGCCCAGCACGACATCATTGTGACCTGTACGGCAAGTCAGTTGCCCATCTTGGGTAAGGGTATGGTCGAACGTGCACTCAAAGCACGCAAGCATAAGCCTTTGTTTATCGTCGATCTGGCAGTGCCGCGCGACGTGGAGTCTGAAGTCGCGGAATTGAACGATGTGTTCCTTTACAGCGTGGATGATATCGCGGAGGTGGTGAAAGACGGCTTGGATGCACGCCAGAGTGCAGTCAAAGAAGCTGAAGTCATCATCGATTCGGGAGTGTCGGATTTTGTGCACTGGATGGAATCACGCGAAGTCGTTCCTACCATCCGGGCTTTGCGTGACCACGCAGAACGCAGCCGCCGTCAGGAGTTGGAGCGTGCTATGCGTTTGTTGGCCAAGGGCGAATCGCCCGAGAAAGTGTTGGAAGCGATGAGCAGTGGGCTGACCAACAAATTCCTGCATGCGCCTACCCACGCGCTCAATCATGTGCATGGGGGCGAGCGCGAGAATTTCTTGGAAGTTGTGCATCGCCTGTATCACTTACATAGCGAAGAATAATGAATCCTAGTATCGCCGCCAAACTCGCCCAGCTGGGCGAGCGTCTGCTTGAAGTCAATGAGCTCCTGAGTACCGAACAAGCCACCAAGGATATGGATACGTTCCGCAAGTTGAATCGCGAACGTTCTGAGCTTGAACCGGTTGTCGAGTTGTATCACGCTTATCAGGCTTGCCTCGGGGATATCGAGACTGCGCAAGAGATGATGTCCGACCCTGAGATGCGAGAATTCGCTGAGTTGGAGATCGAACAGGGTAATGAAAAGTTGGCTCAGTTGGCGAGTCAACTTCAGTTGCAGTTATTACCCAAAGATCCCAATGACGAGCGCAGCGTATTTCTGGAAGTGCGTGCGGGTACTGGCGGTGATGAGGCGGCAATATTCGCGGGAGATCTTTTTCGTATGTATACACGTTTCGCCGAGCGTCGCCGCTGGCAAGTGGAGATCATTTCGGAAAGTCTTGGTGAGATGGGTGGTTACAAAGAAGTCATCGCCCGCATCGTGGGGCAGGGTGCTTACTCGGTGTTGAAGTTCGAATCCGGCGCGCATCGTGTGCAGCGAGTACCTGCTACCGAGACGCAGGGGCGCGTACACACCTCGGCGTGTACCGTGGCGATCTTGCCCGAAGTCGACGAAGTCAGCGATGTTGTACTCAATCCTGCCGATTTGCGTATCGATACCTTTCGTGCTTCGGGTGCGGGTGGTCAGCACATCAATAAGACCGATTCGGCGGTGCGTATCACGCATCTTCCTACCGGCGTGGTAGTCGAGTGTCAGGATGGTCGTTCGCAACACCAGAACAAGGCGCAAGCAATGCGGGTGCTGGCTGCACGCATCATGGACGCGCAAGTGCGCGAGCAGAATGCCAAGATTGCCGCGACTCGCAAGAGCTTGGTAGGTAGTGGTGATCGCTCGGAACGAATACGCACCTACAACTATCCCCAAGGGCGCGTCACCGACCATCGCATCAATCTGACGCTGTACAAAATGGATGCCATCATGGATGGCGATATCAGTGAACTCGCCAATGCGCTAATGGCCGAACATCAGGCTGAGCAGTTGGCGGCGATGGCTGAAGACGTACTTCAATAGTTCCGACCGATTGCAGTAGAAGCGGCCATGCACCTAACGATAAAAGCTGCCTTGTCGGATCACAGCAAATCATTGCAAGCTGCATTGAGCTTGGACGCCAGCACTGCGCGCATTGAAGTGCAATGTCTGTTGCAGTCTGTGCTTAGTGTAAATCGCGCCTATCTTATCGCGCACGCCGAGCAAATCTTAGATGACAAGCAGCAGCAAATATATCTCGCGCTCTATCAACGGCGCCTACAGGGCGAGCCTATTGCCTACTTATTGGGTGTACGCGAATTTTTTGGTTTGAACTTTAAGGTGACACACGCGACCCTTATTCCCAGGCCGGATACCGAGTTGCTGGTTGAGTTGGCCTTGCAGCGTATACCAGCCTCGATGGGTATGCGAATCTTGGATTTAGGTACGGGTAGTGGCGCGATTGCATTGAGTATCGCGAGTGAGCGTCCGGCATCCGGTGTCGTTGCGGTCGATACTTCATTAGAGGCTTTACGGGTGGCGCAGCAGAATCAGCGCGAGCTTGCGATAGAGAATGTGAACTTTTTGCAAAGTGATTGGTTCGCTGTTTTAGGCAAGCAACGCTTCAATGTCATTGTCTCCAACCCGCCTTATATCGCTGAAGGTGATGAACACTTGAGGTTGGGGGATGTGCGCTACGAGCCCATTACAGCGCTGACTGCAGGCCCAGACGGGCTTGATGATATTCGTTGTATCTGCGCTGGCGCCATGCAATATCTCAGCAAGGAAGGCTGGCTTATGCTGGAACATGGCTATGATCAAGCTGAACAAGTACGTGAAATTTTACGGCTTTCTGGTTTTCAGCAGATATTTTCCGCATGTGATTTGTCAGGTATTGCGCGAGTGAGCGGCGGGCAAGCTTGACGTCAGGGCGTATATCTATCTACAATTCCCGATCATTTAATTCAGGTAATAGATATGAGCACCGATATTCATAAAGTCATAAATGAACAAGTCACTACGCATGAAGTGGTGCTTTATATGAAGGGCAATCCAAAATTCCCGCAGTGTGGATTTTCCGCGAATGCAGTACGTATCTTGAATGCTTTGGGTGTGAAAGAACTCTACACAGTGGATGTGTTGCAGGATGAAGCGATACGTCAAGGCATCAAAGACTATGCCAACTGGCCAACTATTCCGCAGCTCTACATCAAAGGTGAATTCGTGGGTGGTTCAGACATCATGACAGAGATGTATCAGAACGGTGAGTTGAAAGCAATGCTGGTGGCATAGGCCAAAATATATAGATATTCATGCATATAGGCATTGTGGGAGGGGGTGTTTATAGTTCATCCCGAGTGCTGAAGTTCTGAGTTGGGAACGACTCTCTTTCATACTCTCCTCCTATTTGGGCGTTCGCACAGATCGCCCAATTTTTTTCACTATCGGTTGTTAGGATAGTCGCGCCCTTATGTTTTTTGCCTATCGTTTGCTCAGATAGTCCCAACCGCGTGCAATCGCTGCCGCAACCTGTTTGGGTGCGGTTCCACCGATGTGGTCACGGCTAGCCAGCGAGCCTTCCAGAGATAAGACTTGATAAATATCATCGCTGATGAGTGCTGAGAAGTTCTGCAGGTCGGCGAGCGCAATATCGGCAAGATCGCAACCACGCTGTTCAGCATAACGTACGGCCAAGGCTACGGCTTCATGTGCATCCCGGAACGGCAGGCCTTTTTTCACCAAGTAATCGGCCAGGTCTGTCGCAGTCGCATAGCCTTGCAGTGCTGCAGCGCGCATAGCCTCGGGCTTAACTTTGATGCCGGTGATCATGTCGGCGTAGATACGCAGTGTTTGGGTCAGTGTATCGACGGTATCAAATAAAGGCTCTTTGTCCTCTTGATTGTCTTTGTTGTAAGCCAGTGGCTGGCCTTTCATCAAAGTGAGTAGCGCGATCAAATGACCATTCACTCGACCGGTTTTGCCGCGTACTAATTCGGGTACATCGGGATTTTTCTTTTGCGGCATGATGGATGAGCCTGTGCAGAAGCGATCAGCGATGTCGATGAAGCCGACCATCGGGCTCATCCATAAAATCAGCTCTTCGGAAAAGCGCGACAGATGCGTCATGATCAGAGCGGCTGCTGCGGTGAATTCGATCGCAAAATCACGATCCGAAACGGCATCCAGCGAGTTCTCGCATACTGTCTCGAAGCCCAGTGATTCGGCAACCATCTGGCGATTGATTGGATAGCTGGTGCCAGCCAGTGCAGCAGCGCCTAGCGGCAAGCGGTTGACCCGACTTCTACAGTCTTGCAAGCGTTCTGCATCGCGCTTGAGCATTTCGAAATAGGCCATCAAATGATGTGCAAAACTGATCGGCTGAGCAACTTGCAAATGGGTGAAGCCCGGCATGATGGTCAGTGTGTGATGCTGAGCCAAGTCCAGTAAAGCGGACTGCAATTCTTTGATTAATTGGACTAACTGATCAATGGCGTCGCGCAGATACAGTCGTACATCGGTAGCGACTTGATCGTTACGAGAGCGACCGGTGTGCAAACGTTTGCCTGCGTCGCCAACTAGGGTGGTCAGTCGTTTCTCGATATTTAGGTGTACGTCTTCCAGATCCAGTGACCAAACAAATTCACCCGCCAATATCTCTGCCTGAATCTGTGCCAAGCCACGCTGAATGTCGCTTAGATCCTGTGTGGCGATAATGTCGCAGTGAGACAGCATGTTGGCATGCGCAAGAGATCCTTGGATGTCGAAGAGTGCCAGCTTTTGATCGAAACTGACGGAGGCGGTGTAGCGTTTGACCAATTCGGCCACTGGTTCATTGAAACGACCCGACCAGGTGTTTTTATCTTGTATGCTAGTCATGATTTGTCCAGAATCCGCACGGTATCTAGGATACTGTGCTTAGTAATATGTAGAGGCAATAAACGAGGATGTATCGCCATGAAGAAGGCGCGCAGTATAAAACAAAATAACTATCTAGACGCATTGCCAGATTTCCGCAATCTGGGCATCAGCCTGCGTATCTTGTTACTTAGCAATAGCTTGGCTCTGCTAAAAGCTTTCATCGACGCGGATAGTGGATGGGATGTCCTATATAGGTGGATGCAGATATCGGCTTTGTTGGCGCCTGTGCTATTTACATCGATGTTGCTGCTATGGGTGATGCAGCCGATGTTAAGAAAAATGGCATATCGGCAGGGCGTTTTGATCGTCATCTTGATGATAACTGCGATTACGCTGGTAATCTACGTTGTGGGGAGCGAGGTGTTCCAGCCATTCGCAACTCAGGGTGAGTATTTCGATATGGTGCAGTATGCCGTCATCAGCGTGCTCGTGTGTTGGGTCATGCTGATGTATTTTCGTTACCGCGCGCAAGTCCTCTCCAGGGCTTTGCATGATGCTCGTTTGCAAGTGCTAAGGGCGCGTATACGACCGCACTTCCTGTTTAATACCATCAATGCAGTGTTATCTATTGTTAGAGCGCAGCCCAAGCGCGCCGAGACGGCACTTGAAGATATGTCGGACCTTTTCAGGATGGCGATGACAGAAACGCATGATTTAGTGCCAGTCGCACAGGAACTTGCCTTGGCTAAACAATATGTGGCGTTGGAACAGTTACGGATGGGTGCAGAGCGATTGCAAGTGATATGGGAGGTGGAGGCAGCGTGTATGAGTGAAGCAATACCCCCCCTTTTGTTGCAGCCTCTTTTGGAAAATGCCGTGTATCACGGCATAGAGCCTTTAGCGGCAGGTGGTTGCATTGGTGTCGCCATATCTAATCATGGTAAGGGATTGCGACTGGTGGTTGAAAATCCCAGCAATACGAACTCGAATAAGTCACATAAGGGAAACAAGATGGCGCTACAAAATATACGCGAGCGACTGGAGCTGTTATTTGATGCGGAAGCGAGTTACCACGTGGAAATAAATAAGGACAAGTATCGTGTGGAAATCACTATGCCAAGTATAAATGGAGGTAAGTCATGACTATGATAGAGCTGGCTTTGAGGGTGTTTATCGTGGATGACGAGCCGCCGGCGCGTAACCGTCTGCGTGAGCTGCTGCATGACTGTAATGAACAGATCGCGCTAGAAGTCGTTGGTGAGGCAAGCAACGGGCAAGAGGCCTTGGATAAATTGGTTGAAGCGCCGGTAGATGTGGTGTTGATGGATATCCGCATGCCGCAGATGGACGGCATAGAGTTGGCGCAGCATTTGCAAAAGTTGGATAAGCCGCCCTTGATCATCTTCACCACGGCGTATGATGCTTATGCAATCAAGGCTTTTGAACTAAGAGCGATAGACTATCTGCTCAAACCCATACGTTTGGGGCGGTTGTTCGAAGCATTGAGTCGAGCCCGAGATGCCGTGCCAGTACAAACAGAGGTTTTGAGGGAATTGTTACCAGAGCCACGCAAGCATCTTTCTATACATGAGCGCGGCAAAATCCAGCTGGTTCCCGTCGAGCAAGTGCTCTATTTGCGCGCCGAATTGAAATACATCACAGTTCGTACGGCGGAAAGAGAATTCCTGTTGGAAGAATCATTGACTGCACTAGAGAAAGAATTCGCTACACGATTTGTGCGTATACACCGCAACTGCATCGTGGCTAAAGATGCCATCGTCGGCTTCCAAAAGGGTGGGGACGAAAATGAGAGTGGTTGGTTGGTCAAGTTACAGGGTATAGATGAATTGTTACCCATCAGTCGACGTCAGCAAAATTTAGTAAAAGAGTATCGATAGAAGTAAAAGTTCCCTAACTAATGCATTAAATTCGAGCGGAAAGGGTCATTGTTACAAAATAATCGTTTATAGAGTTTTGCACTTAACTATCGGAATTGTTGTTGGAATAGTTTCTATTCTTGATTGGTTTACAAGGGTATATGCGACATTTTGTCGCATTAAATCTTTACTCGCTCGCAATAGGTATGTCATCATTGCCGAGCTTTTTTTAAGCTGTACGGAAGAGATGGTACTTTTACTTTGAACTTCAAGGTGGGGGGCCGTCGTTTTTTTAACTTGCTCTCGGGAGGAGATACTTGTGGAAGCAACTAATGCGACACCAGTAAAGTACGACATGGATGTTGTCCGGTGGTTCACCATCGCGGCGATTATCTTTGGTGTAGTGGGTACGTTCATCGGTGTGTATGTGGCATCGGAATTGGCGTGGCCGTTTTTGAACTTTGATATACCTGAAATCACTTTCGGACGTTTGCGTCCACTGCATACCAATGCGGTTATTTTTGCTTTTGGCGGTAACGTTTTGTTTGCAACGGGTTACTACATCGTGCAGCGCACGGGTGCAACCAAGTTGTGGAGTAACAAGTTGGCTTGGTTTCATTTCTGGGGCTGGCAAGCCATTATCATCTGCGCAGTGATCACTTTGCCTATGGGTATGTCCCAAGGTAAGGAGTACGCTGAGTTGCCGTGGTGGGTGGATATCATGATCGCAGTAGTTTGGTTGTCTTACGGCCTGAACTATGTGATGACCAACGCAATACGCAAGACTTCTCACATGTATGTGTCTAATTGGTTCACCATGGGTATGATCGTGATGATCACTTACCTGCACGTTGTGAATAGCTTGGCTATCCCTGTGGATTGGGCTACTTCCTACTCGATCTACTCTGGCGTTCAAGACGCTATGATCCAGTGGTGGTGGGGTCACAATGCGGTTGGTTTCTACCTGACTGGTGGTTTCCTCGGCATCATGTACTACTTCATCCCTAAGCAATCTGGTCGTCCAGTGTTCTCGTATCGTTTGTCTGTGTTGCACTTCTGGACATTGACTTTCGGTTACGTATGGTTGGGTGCCCACCATCTGCAATACACAGCGTTGCCTGACTGGACTGGCTCCTTGGGTGCTGCAATCTCCTTGGCGATGATCATCCCTTCATGGGGCGGTGCGATGAACGGTATGATGACTTTGTCCGGTGCATGGGACAAGCTGCGTACTGACTACATCTTGCGTTTCCTGGTAACGGCGATGGCTTTCTACGCGATGTCCACATTTGACGGCCCAGTTATGGCGATCAAGTCTGTGAACGCGTTGTCTCACTATACCGACTGGACTGTTGGTCACGTGCATGCGGGCGCTCTGGGCTGGATGTCCATGATTTCCTTCGGTGCTCTTTACCATATGGTTAAGAAGTTGTGGAACACAGAAATGTACTCTGACCGTCTGGTTAACGTGCACTTCTGGATCGCTCTGATCGGTGCGACTACATACGTTGTTGCGATGTGGGTTTCCGGCATTATGCAGGGCCTGATGTGGCGTGACTATGATGAATACGGCACATTGACCTATACCTTCGTTGAATCTGTATCTGCTATGCACCCTTACTATGTAATGCGTGCGGTTGGTGGTGCAATCTTCAATTTGGGCACATGGATCATGTTGTTCAACGTGGTGATGACAGTTCGTCAAGCGAGTGCATCTCGCAGCGCGAACCCAGTTGCTGCTCGTGCATAAGGGAGAGAAAGACATGTCTGATCACGATCATATTTATTCAACAAAGTTTCAAGACAAGGTTGAACGCAGTACGCTCCTGATGTTCATCATGACTGCGCTGACAGTTGCGGTGGGCGGTATCGTGGAAATCGTTCCGTTGTTCTATTTGCCTAATACGGCGATGTGCCAGAACGATCCAACATGTAATGGAACGTCTCACAAAGACTTGCAAGGTAACGCTATTCCAATGGATAAGATCGTTTGGAATCCGGCAACATCTGCACACAAGACCATGGAAGACTGGATGCCAGGTGATGGCGTGCGTCCATATAAGCCATTGGAATTGGCAGGTCGTGAAGTTTACATTCGTGAAGGTTGCTTTTTGTGCCACTCACAGATGATTCGTCCGTTCCGTGATGAGAAGGACCGTTATGGTCACTACTCTATCGCTGAAGAATCCATGTATGACCATACATACCAATGGGGTTCCAAGCGTACCGGTCCTGATCTGGCTCGCGTAGGTGGTAAGTACTCCGACGAATGGCATCGCAAGCATCTCAAGTATCCACGTGACGTGGTGCCTGAGTCTGTTATGCCTAACTTCTTCTTCTTGGAAAAAGCTCCAGTCGATGTCACCAAAACCGTCAAGACGATGGAAGTGATGACTAAGATGCCTTTCAATCCAGTGCCTAAGACTATCTACTCTGCTGAGTACATCGCTGCAGCACCCGAGGCATTGAAGGGTAAGACAGAGTTGGATGCGGTTATTGCATTCCTGCAATCCTTGGGTAACGAGGTTAAGTTCGAAGAAGGCGTGAACTACCGTGACTAAACTTATGGATTACCTGCATACGGACTGGGCAGCCATGTCTCGTAACGATTGGCTGGGGGTGTTCTTCACCGTGGCCGCGTTCGTGGCGATGATTGCGGTCTATATCATGGTGTTCAATCCTAAGAACAAGGATGCATTTGACTCGCAGAGCGATATGGCTCTGCGGGATGAAGGCGAGTACAACAATTCGGGAGATAAAAAATGAGTGACAATCACAACTCCACAGGCGCAACCACAACGGGGCACCTATGGGATGACGACTTGGCTGACTTCACCAATCAACCGCCAAAATGGTGGATGCTTGGTTTGGCCGCAAGTGCAATTTGGGTAGTAGTTTACTGGACCATGTATCCTGGGATCCCGTTCGCTATTAATGGTACGTTTTTTAAGGGTTTGGGTCTGCCAGGCTTGAATCTGCAATTGCCAGGTACCGACTCCAAGGATGCTGGAAAATGGACAGCTATTAAAGAGTTGGCCATCGACCAGAAGGAATTGGATGACGTTCGTAAGCCATTCGAAGACAAACTGAAAGACATGACGCCGGCTGCGATCTTGGCTGATGAGAAACTGTCTGAGTATGTTGCTCGTTCAGGCAAGGTTCTGTTCTCTGACAACTGCGCTGCATGTCACGGTCAAAACGGTGTAGGTACTGTTCAAGCTGGTAAGTTCGCAATGCGTGAAAAGGGTCTGATGGCTCCTATTCTGCGTGACGACGACTGGTTGTACGGCGGCGAAGTAGAAGCTATCCATGAAACTATCATGGGTGGTCGCCAAGGTATGATGACTGCTCACAAAGACACGCTGTCTGCTCAACAAATCGACGACGTGGCTCACTACGTTAAAGCGATGAGCGAAGAAGGCAAGGATAAAGCCGATGCTGACACAGCTGTTGCTGCGGGTAAGAAGGTATTTGCGGAAAGTGACTGTACTGCATGTCACGGCGCCGATGCGCATGGTATCCAAGCAATGGGTTCTGCGAACCTGACTGATAAGGTATGGCGTTTCGACGGCTCCTTGGAAGGCATCAAGCAAACCATTACTTATGGCGTGAATTCCGGTGACGAAAATGCGCGTATTGCAGTTATGCCTAACTTCACAGAAGCAGGTAAGTTGTCTGCTGTTGAAATGAAGAAGCTGGCTGTATATGTATATAAGTTTGGTGGCGGTGTGGCCGCTGCAGCTCCGGTAGCTGAAGCGGCTCCAGCTGCTGAAGCGGCTCCAGCTGCTAACTAAAATACTCATTTGACTGCATGGCGTAAGCCATGCAGGATTCTGACAAGGAGATCACTATGAAACATGACTATGTGTTTTGGGCTTTGATGATAGGTACTGCAGGTGCATTTGCTGCCTTTATCGGCGGTCTGATATTTCTGTTTATTAACGCTAAGACTAAAAATCGCGGCGATAAGTAACAGTGCTTGATTGAAGAAGGAGGAGGCTAGCCCTCCTCTTTTTTCATTGCGAAAATGCGTAAGGTTTTTCTTATATAGGCTTGCTGTGCATACAGGGCTTAGACAAGAAAGTCTTTAAAAAATAAATTGCCTGAATCAGTAAGGCTAGGCATATCGGGAGAGAAGTAATGAACGATTCAACACCAAAAAAGCCAACAGAAATTGTTGGCGTCACCAGCATCTATGGTGAACATGAAGAATGGGCTACCAACCTTGGCGAAAAGACAATACATGCGAAACGCATGCCCGGATTTTTCCGCAATGTTAAGTATGTAACCGAGTCTATTTGGCTATTCTTCTTCGTTGGCGCTTACATGCGCTGGGATGGTGTACAGGCCATCATTTTGGACGTGAATCACCGCCAGTTTCGCTTCTTCCATCTAACCATCCTCCCGCAGGATATCTGGATGGTTTCTTTGTTGTTGTTGATCCTGGCGATGACACTGTTCGCCGTGACCTCGGTTGCTTCCCGAGTCTTTTGTGGATATTTCTGTTTCCAAACTGCATGGGTGGATCTGTTCACTTGGATAGAAGGAAAAATCGAGGGTACGCCCAGCCATCGCCACAAATTAGATGAAGCTCCTTGGAATAAAGACAAAATCATCAAAAAGGTTAGCAAGCATTTCATCTGGCTTGTCATCTCGATATTGACGGGTATAAGCGCGACTGTCTGGTTCGAGGATGCTTATCAATATTGGCATGATCTGATGCATTTCAATTTGACCATCATAGAGACCGTAACGCTGATTTCATTTACGTTGGGCACTTATTTCTTGGCCGGTTTTATGCGCGAGCAAGTCTGTTTGTGGCTGTGCCCGTATGCACGTATCCAGGCTGTAATGGCCGACTCGCAGACTATCTTCCCAACTTATGACGTTTATCGTGGTGAGCCACGCGGCAAGATTCGTCGTGGAGTGGCTGTCGATCATGACACTCAAGGTGACTGCATCGATTGCTTCCAGTGCGTACAGGTTTGCCCTACAGGGGTGGATATACGTGAAGGTCAACAATTGGGTTGTATCACTTGCGGTCTATGTTTGGATGCGTGCGATTCCATCATGGATAAGATCGGACGACCACGCGGTTTGATTCGTTATGCCTCTTTGGACGAGATGGAAGGCCGCCCAGTCAAGAAGGTCTATCAGCATCCTCGTACTCTGGTCTATATCGGCATCATTTTGTTTGCCTTGGCTGGTGTGATTTATGGCATGACGCACTTGGGTTCGTTGAAGTTACGCGTGGATCCTGAGCGTCAACCGCTGTATACCAGCATGAGTGACGGCAGTATCCAGAATAAATACGAATTCAAAGTCTTGAACAAGACCGACAAAGATGTGTTCGTGAAAGTGACTGCTGAGCATGGTGTAGAGGGACAGATATTGATCGGTGCAGATCAGCCCAAGCAATTGACGCATGGTAAATCGACCTCATTCACTATCTTTGTCAAAGTGGCTGGCAATAAAGTTAAAAGTGATGTGAGTAAGATCGAGTTTAAGGTCACCAATATCGATGACCCAAAAATGAAGGCAGAGTACACCAGTATCTTTAACGCACCTAAACCCTAAAAGGAACTACCATGTTTTCGCAAAAAAACAAGCAAGGCTGGCGTAATCCATGGGTGCTCTTGCTACTTACTTTGGTGGCATCAGGCGTGCTGATCAACGGTCGCATGTTGTGGAATATGGTACATCACCCTATGCGCTTATTAGATGAGCACTACACAGTCAAAGATCACAATCGCTACGATGCAAAGTGGTTGCAGGAGCAAGCCGAACGCTCCACTTTGGGTTGGAAGACACATCTGGAGTCACCACAGCGCATACCGAATGATGCCGAGGCTAGACCAGATGCAGCCAAGTTCATAATCACTTCAAATCCGGCGGAATTTAAGTTGGGCCTGAACGAGCGCGATGGCAAGCCTGTGGAGGGTGCAATAGTAGTTGTTGATGCTCAGTCTCCAGGCGATCCAAGCACTGATTTCAAAACCACATTCAATGCTGTCTCGCAGGGTGCCTACCAAGGTAGTCTCAAATTTCCTAAAGCAGGCAACTGGGATCTGATCATCAAAGCAGAAGTTGATGGACGCCAGTTCGATATGGAGCAAAGAATATTCGTCGCAATCCCCAAGCAGCCTTGAAATACTTAGATGCACGCTGATCATGCAAGCTCCGTGCAGTGTTTTCACTGTGGGCTGAGTATCCCTGAGGAAGCTGATTACCATAGTCAATTAGGTGATCAACAGCGAAATTTTTGCTGCTTTGGATGTCAGTCTGTATGTGAGGCTATCTATCAATCTGGCTTGCAAGGTTATTACCAGCGTACTCCGCAAGGTACGCTGCTAGCACCGCCACCGCTCCCCCCCAAAGACATAGAGATGTACGACCTTGACGAAGTCCAGCAAGATTTCGTTAATTGCCAAGGTGACATGCGTGATGCACATCTGCTGGTAGAGGGCATACATTGTGCAGCTTGTGTCTGGCTGATAGAACGCGGCATGATGCGTATGTCCGGTGTGGACAAAGCGAACGTCAACCTTGCAGGTAAACGTTTGCACATCCGCTGGGATAATCAGCGTGTAAAACTCTCTCAACTCATCGCGGCACTATCCAAGATAGGCTATACCGGCGTGCCGTACGACCCCGAGGCTGCGGAGGGTATGGTAAAGCGCAACAATCGAGACCTGTTATTCCGCTTGTTCTTCGCTGGCTTTGCCATGATGAATCTGACGCTGATTTCAATCGCGCTGTATAGCGGGGCAGGAGATGGCGAATTCAAGGGCTTTTTCCAATGGATGGGTATGGCATTGGCAACACCTACGCTGCTGTATTCGGCATACCCCTTCTATAAGGGTGCATGGGGCGGTCTGCGCAATGCAAGACTCACCATGGATCTGCCTATCGCGCTCGGACTGTCAGTTACATATATTTACTCCTCTTATGTGACCATACACTCGGGCGCACATGGTGAGATTTATTTCGATACCGTCACCAACCTGACCTTCGTGATTCTGATAGGACGCTATCTGGAAGGGATGTTCAGGCACCAAGCCGTTTCTGCTACCAATCGCTTGATGGATCTGCAGCCGCGTGTCGCCACCGTAGTGCGCGATGGAATTGAGAGCATCACACCGATACGCGCCGTCAAAGTCGGTGATCACGTATTGATCAAACCCGGTTATAAAGTACCTGTGGATGGCGTGATCTTAGAGGGACATTCGGCTGTTGATGAGGCGATGCTGACTGGCGAGTCCGCCCCTGTGAGTAAGGATATCGGCATGACGGTCTCCACAGGCACGCAGAATGTGAATGGCGCCTTATTGGTCGAGGTACGATCAACACTGCAGAACACCACCTTGGCCAAGATCATCCGGCTGGTGGAAGAAGCCCAAAACTCCAAAGCACCCATACAGCGCATCGCCGATCTCATCGTGCCTTGGTTCGTGCTGGTCACGTTAATCTGTGCCACGCTAACTTTCATGTTCTGGCACACGCAGAGTTTTGAGCTTGCGCTGATGGCGGCCACCTCGGTGCTCATCATTACCTGTCCGTGCGCATTGGGCATGGCGACACCCATGTCGATTGCAGTTGCCTCCGGTCTGGGCGCAAAACACGGTATCCTGGTCAAAAATGGATTGGTATTGGAGACCTTGTCCAAGGTCACACATTTCGTCTTTGACAAGACAGGCACACTCACCGAAGGCAAGATGAGTGTCGCGCATATCGTGGCGAGCAACAGTGAAATAGAGACAGAGTTGTTGCGCTATGCCGCTGCGGTGGAGCGCTACAGCGAGCACAGCATCGCCCATGCCATTGTCGCTGAGGCAGATAAGCGTGGATTGAATATCCGCGATCAAGTGGTGACAGGTTTTAAGGTCACGCCCGGGCTGGGGATAGAAGCGACGCTGGGAGGCAGCAAAATATTGCTAGGCAATACAGCATGGCTATCTGCTCAGGGGGTGAGTCTGAATGTAGCCCTACAGGAACGCGCTCATGGTTTTGAAGCGCAAGCTATGAGTTGTGTGCACTACGCCCAAGATGGCGCACATATGGGTATGCTGGTGTTGGCGGACCGCTTGCGTACGGACGCACAGCAGTTGGTCAATGAGTTGCGCGGTGCTGGCATCGCTTTGACGCTGCTCAGCGGAGATCGCAAGGCAGTGGCCGAAGCGGTAGCCAAACAACTTGGTGGTATGGAGGTCATCGCTGAAGTGCTCCCCCAGGACAAGGATCAGGTAGTGCAGCATTTGCAACAACAGGGTGCTATCGTGGCGATGGTCGGCGATGGCATCAATGATGCACCCGCACTCATACGCGCAAATGTAGGCATCGCTTTGGGTTCGGGTACGGATGTGTCTGTGGAGAGTGCGGATATAGTTTTGATGCACAACGAGCTGGATAAGGTGCGTCAGGCCAGTTTGTTATCACGCCGTACTTTGCGCACCATCAAGCAGAACATCGGACTATCATTCGTCTATAACAGTATCATGGTGCCGCTTGCGATGATGGGTCATGTGACGCCGTTGGTCGCTGCGATTACCATGCCTATCAGCTCATTGCTGGTGATTGCAAACGCGGCGCGCATCCGCAACTTGTTCAAGGATTAATATCATGGAAGTCATCTACAGTCTTATCCCCGGCATGACCTTTATGGGTTTGGTGTTTGTGGCCATCCTGATCTGGGCGGTACGTAACGGGCAGTACGAAGACATGGAAGGCAATGCCAGCCGCATCCTTTTGGATGACGATGAAGATGCTTTGTTGCGCAACGACAAACAAGAAAAAACGCGTCAGGAGCAAGTTCCTGACGCGTCTCAAAAGTAAATCTACAGAAGATCCGGCTGATGGCCGAGGCTGGCAGTAGGACTACTTCAATATCTCACCGTTCCTCATCAATGGCGTGCGCAATACGTCGAAGTCTTTGGGAGACAGATATTGCAGCACAGGTTTTTCCTTGCCGCTCATCACGATGTCCAGCCCCAGATTCGGGAACAACCAGTGGATGACCGTGGTGTCCTTTTCCTGTATGCGCATCTCGGGTTGACCAAAACGTTTGATGATGACCGCATCCTCCAGTCTTACGCTAGGCAAGTAGGTTAGGCCTGCAACAGGTTGTTCATGAATATAGGTCATGTCATCGGCCGTCAAAGTGATGCGTTTCCCGCTGGGTGTGCTGTTCATACGTAAACCACGCTGATACATTTCTTGCATCTTTTCAGGCGTGATTGCCATCGTCAGCGCCATCTTGGCTTTGAGGCCGTTGAAATTCACTTCCTCGACGAAAGCCTCAACACTCATGTCACCATTGCTGGGTTTAAATAAACTGATCTCGGTCTTTTCTTTGAAGGAAGTCTCAGCCTCATTCAATGTCGATTTGCCTAATACGATGCCAAATACTTTGATGGTGTCCGGTGTCGGATGAGAAATCTTCCATGGCAACATCTCGGGCGAATCAGACTGTTCCTCGGGTGCTGCCAAGAGTAAGAACCAAGATACAAAAAACAAGGCGATGACGCCGAATATAATCTTCTTATCCATGTTTAGTTGCCATCCTTGGGTTGAGGGTAGGCGGCAACAGCGCCATCAGAGATACGACCTTCACGCGCTTGGTGTTCGGCATCAAACTCGATGACGATCAGTCCCAGTACGGCGACCATGAATGGCAGCAGACCGAAGCCGCCCGTGAGTGCCCAAGTGGCGACTTTTTGCATGTGCAGAGCCTGTCCACCATAAAACAAGATCAAGGTAAGACTGCCTAAGGCGAGAAACAGAAACAGGAACAGACGCGCGCGCTTGGCGGCAAATTGCCAGTGGCAACGTACATACCAAGAAGCTTCAGACGTGAGAGATTTCCTGGCTTGGATCATGATGTAAGCCAACAGCACAATAGAAAGTATCACCATGACAGTGAGCGGTAACTTGGTGATACTGATCAGGGTCAGCGACATCAGAAACAGGAAGATATGATTGACGACCAAATTGAAAAGTAATACCGCATGCAAATGGCGTGCGCGCTTCTTTTCGGATTCTGTTGCTTGAATATCCATGATTTATTTGCCTTATGTAGTGCTAGAGAAAACAGGGTTGCGAATAATCCGCTCTCATGGAGATACTGTCAAACTAAGTTGACGATTTGAGCAGGGCTTGTAAACGTGGCAGGTCGAGGATATCGATCGAGCGTACTTTTACGCTGATCAAGCCGACTTCCTGGAAATGCGAGAAGGCACGACTGACGGTCTCCAGCTTCAGGCCAAGATAGCTGCCGATTTCTTGACGCGACATGCGCAACTGGAACTGGGTGGGCGAAAACCCGCGTGCTGCCAAACGCTGTGAGAAATTGAGCAGAAATGCGGCTAAACGTTCCTCGGCACGCATCGAGCCTAGCAATAGCATGATGCCTTGATCGCGCACGATTTCGCGGCTCATGATTTTGTGTAGATGGCGTTGCAGGCTGGGTAACTCGCGGCTTATGGTTTCCAGCTGATCGAAGGGGAGCGCGCATACCTCGCTGCTCTCCATGGCGATGGCATCACAGGTGTGCACATCGGTACTGATGGCATCCATACCTATGATCTCGCCCGTCATCTGGAAGCCGGTGACTTGCTCGCGGCCATCCTCGTGCAACACCTGAGTCTTGAAAGAACCGGAACGTATCGCATACAAAGAATGGAAGGGATCACCACTGCGGTATAGATAATCACCGCGCACATAGCCGCGCTTTAATTGGGTCAGCGTGTTAATGCGCTGCATATCCATTGAACTTAGATCTACAGGCATGCACAGCTCGCGCAAATTGCAACTGGAGCAATGCGAGCGTAGTTCAGCGATGTTGATGACGGGTTGTAGCATTTAGGAGTGAAAGTGGCGGCTAGATATTCAGGGGGGCGTATTTTGACATATATCAATGCCCCGCATGTAAGCAACTGGCATAGTGCGGTACACATCAATAAAGGCGGAACGCATCATGTCATCAGCATTAGACCTGGATCTCGAACTGATACGCAGACTGGATAAGAACGGACCGCGTTATACCTCCTACCCCACAGCAGATCGATTCGTAGAAGCTTTCAATGCCGACAGTTACGGCGAATGGGTGGCCAAACGTGAAGTGGGTGGTGTCAGCCGTCCGTTGTCCCTGTACATCCACATCCCGTTTTGCAATACCCTGTGTTTCTATTGTGCATGTAACAAGGTCATCACCAAGGACAAGAGCAAGGCAGCCGAATACGTAGGCTATCTGATTAAAGAGATGGAGATGCAAGCATCCCTGTTGGGGCGGGGCCAAGTCATAGAGCAACTACATTTCGGCGGTGGCACACCTACTTTTCTGAGCGACGACGAGATACGCGTAGTGATGGAGGCGATACGTAAAAACTTCAAGCTGATAGATAACGGTGAATACTCAATCGAGATAGACCCGCGTAAAGTTAGCGATGACACCATCGCCCTGCTGGGCTCGGCAGGTTTCAATCGCATCAGCGTCGGTGTGCAGGATTTCGACGATGAAGTGCAGCGTGCTGTGAACCGCATCCAAAGCGAAGAAGAGACCATCCGTGTTATCAAAGCGGCGCGTGCCAATGGCTTCAAGTCAGTGAGCATAGATTTGATCTACGGCTTGCCCAAGCAAACCTTGTCAGGTTTTGGTGTGACTTTAGATCGTGTCATCGCGGCCGACCCCGATCGTCTGTCCATCTACAACTATGCACACATGCCTACTTTGTTCAAGCCGCAGCGTCGGATCAACGAGAGTGATTTGCCGGAAGCGCAGACCAAGTTGGACATCCTTGGTATGGCGGTGAAGAAGCTGACGGATGCAGGTTATGTGTACATCGGTATGGATCACTTTGCCAAACCGGAAGACGAATTGGCGGTGGCACAACGCCAGGGTCGATTGCACCGTAACTTCCAAGGATATTCCACCCACTCGGACTGCGACCTGGTTGCGCTGGGCGTGAGCGCCATCGGCAAGATAGGCCCGACTTACAGCCAGAACTTCCGTGATCTGGAGAATTATTACGATGCCCTGGATCGCGACCAACTGCCTATCATGCGTGGCTTGGAACTGAATGCCGACGACCTGTTGCGCCGTGCCATCATCCAGGCGCTGATGTGTCATTTTGAGTTGTCATACGAACCCTTTAATACGGCATATTTGGTCGATTTTGAACAATACTTCGCGACCGAGATGCCCGAGTTGCGCGAGTACGAGCGCGAGGGTTTGCTGGAACTGTCTACACAAGGCATGGCCGTGACCGCTAAGGGCCGTATGTTGATACGTAATATCTGCATGGTGTTCGATAAATACCTGCGTACGCGGACTGAGCACGCGAAATACTCTAAGGTCATCTAAGAGGGGAGGTCGGGTCTAACCCGACTGACCATCCTTGTTGAGCTGAAGGTCTGGCTATAACTGACGACTAGCAGCTGTCTTCCTCCGTTATAATCCGCGCCTAATTTCCAGGTGGGCCAGTCATGAACAAAATCCTCAAGATAAGTTTGATTGCAACGGCATCGGTGCTCGGTGTGGCGGTAGCGGGTGCGGCTTATCTGGCTGCGACTTTTGATCCAAACGCTTACAAGCAGCAGATCATCCAGGCAGTGAAAGACAGCAAGCAACGCAACTTGCATCTGGATGGCGATATCAAGCTATCCTTCTTCCCCAACATCGGGGTGAGTATGGCTCAAGTCTCCTTGTCGGAATTCAAGAGCGAACAGGAGTTCGCCGCATTGGATAGCGCCCGCGTATCGCTGGCGTTGTTGCCGCTGTTCAGCAAGCAGTTCATCGTCAGCGAAGTCAGCTTGAGTGGCATGCATGCCACTCTGATTAAACACAAGGATGGCAGCACCAACATCGATGACTTGTTGTCGCCTGCGCCTGCAGACGCATCACCAGAAACGCCGGCGTATGCCGGATCACCGGTACAGTTCGACATCGCCAAGGTAAAGATAGATAACACCAAGCTCGCTTATGTGGATGAACTTGGCGGCGCCAAATATGCCATCAAGGATGTGAGTCTCACGACAGGACGCATCGCTAATGGCGTGCCGGTCAAGATTGAAATGGCGGTAGGCGTGGTAGCCAATCAACCTAAGCTGGATATACAGACCAAGCTCACCACCACGCTGACTTTCGATCTGGATAAACAGAGTTACCAGTTGGCCGGTTTGGATATGAAGGTCAGCGGTGCCGCACTGGATATTACTCAGTTGCAGATTCAAGCCAGCGGTGACGCCAGTGCCAATCTGAGCACACAGGAATTTTTCGCCAAGGAATTGTTCGTCAAAGTGAGTGGTATTAAGGGCAAGGAAGCCTTCACTGCTGATCTATCTGCACCCGACTTGAATCTCAATAAAGATCATTACACAGGCAGCAAGCTCACGCTGAACGCGACCATGGATGCCGCATTCGGCAAATTGGAAGCAGCTTTGGCGGTGCCAGACATCAGTGGCAACGCAGAGGCATTCAAGGTTGAAAACCTGAGCCTGAATGCGCAAGTGCAACAGCCCGAGCAAAGTTTCAGGCTCAAACTCAGCACCCCGCTGGCGGGCAATATGGCCGCGCAACGTTTCGATTTAAGCAATCTGTCCATCGCTGTGAGTGCTACCGGCGACAAGCTGCCGAATAAGTCCATCAGCAGCGAGATGAAAGGTAATCTGCAAGTCGATCTCAAGAAACAGAGCGTGCAGACCATCATGGCTGGTGGTCTGTTGCAAAGCCAGGTACGAGCCAAGTTTGGTATGCAAGGCTTTGCACAACCTGTCATTAAGTTTGATGTCAACGTGGACCAGTTTGATGCAGATATGTATCTGCCCAAGAAGACTGCGGAAGCACCAAAAGCCGAGGCAGTACAGCCTGAACAGCCACTGGATCTGTCTGCTTTGCGCGCACTGAATCTGGAAGGCAGTCTGCGTGTGGGCGCACTCAAGGTTGCTAACGTCAAGGTTGAACAGTTGCGTGTAGATGTGCAAGCACATAAGGGCATCGTCAATATTAGCCCGCTGTCCGCCAAGCTATATCAGGGCAGCACCAACGGCAGTATCAGCATAGATGCGCAAGTCACACCTGCATTCACCGTGAAAGAAGATATGGTGGGCATAGACATCGCGCCATTGGGCAAAGATGCTGCAAACTTTGACACCTTGGAAGGTCATGGCAATGTCAGCGTCAATATCAACACCAAGGGCGATACCGTGACTGCGCTAAAACGCGCCCTTAACGGTACTGCCTCGCTGAACCTGAAGGACGGTGCTATCAAAGGTATCAACGTCGCGCAAAAGATACGCGATGTGAAAGCCACTTTTGGCGCCAAGACCCGGACAACTGCCGCTGACAAATCTGAGAAGACCGATTTCAGCGAGTTGAAGGCGAGTTTCAAAATCAACAACGGTGTCGCACATAACGATGATTTGAGCATGATGGCGCCACTGCTGCGTCTGAGCGGTGCGGGTGATATAGACATCGGCCACGATAGTATCGACTACCTAGCCAAGGCCACGCTCGCCAATACCCTCAAAGGGCAGGGCGGCGATGCGTCGGTGGGCGGATTGACCGTGCCCTTGCGCGTCAAGGGACCGTTCACTGATCTTAAATATAATCTCGAGCTCGGCGCTATGGTGAGCGATCAGACCAAACAGAAGATCACAGCCGGCAAAGCTGCGGTGCAACAAAAGATCGACACCAAGAAGGAAGAGGTCAAGACGCAAGTCAAAGACCAACTCAAGAACCAGCTCAAAGGATTGTTTAACTAATACACTGTGAGTCAGTCCTTCTCTTCGCGACTGGTCGCATGGCAGCACGCGCACGGTAGACACGACTTGCCTTGGCAGGGCGCGGATGCTTACCGCGTGTGGCTGTCAGAGATCATGTTGCAACAAACACAGGTCGCCACGGTCATCCCCTATTACCAGCGTTTCGTCGCATCATTCCCGGATGTGGCAGCCCTCGCTGCTGCCAGCGAAGAGCAAGTGCTGGCACACTGGAGCGGCTTGGGCTATTACGCCCGAGGCCGCAATCTGCATAAGGCTGCGCGACTCATAGACGAACGTCACGCAGGCCAGTTCCCATCAGACTACGATGACATCCTTGCGCTACCCGGCATAGGCCGCTCGACTGCTGCCGCCATTTGTGCGCTGGCCTATCATCAGCACCGCGCCATCCTGGATGGCAACGTCAAACGCGTATTGGCCAGATACTGCGGCATCAGAGGTTGGACGGGTGATAAACAGATAGAAGCACAACTATGGCAGCGTGCAGAAGAGCTGCTACCCGTACACGAGGTCGCGGTCTATATTCAGGCGCAGATGGATATGGGCGCAACACTGTGCACGCGTAGCAAACCTAAGTGCGAGCAATGCCCAGTACACGAGGATTGTGTCGCGTTCCAAACCCAGCATGTTCAAGCACTCCCCACCCCGCGCCCGCGTAAAGCCGTACCCGAACGCCATGCCACCTTCTTGTTGCTGATGTCGGGGCGCGACATTTTGCTAGAGAAACGTCCCGCACAAGGCATCTGGGGGGGGGCTATGGAGCTTGCCGCAGTTCGATGATGGAGACGGTGCGATGGCATGGTGCGCACAGCGTGGCATCGTCTTCGATGCACATAAGTCCCTCGCGCCATTCACGCATGTGTTCACACATTTCAAATTGCATATCTCACCGCTGGTGATAGTGGTCGCGCGTAAGCCGCAGCAAGTGCAGCAGGCGGGGAGTATGTGGATGGATGTTGAGGATGCGATGGGGGCGGCGATACCCACGCCAGTTAGGATGATGTTGGCGAAGGTGGCGTAGGTTTTCTCGTCATTCCGGCGAAGGCCGGAATCCAACCGTTGTAAATTGCCTCGCGTGGCGAGGATAACGCCAAGGCCGTTCGTGGTGAGCCTGTCGAACCATGATTTTCGTAGGGTTAGCGTTTTTTTTTGCGTAACCCAACAATGAGTATCCGCGGATTAAATTTCTTGATGAGGTGCTGATAGTTTGTCGGGGGTAGCCCGACAGCTAGTCACTTTCTTTTGCTTCGTCAAAAGAAACTAACCATACCCGCAATGCCGCAAGGGCATTCCCATCATTACTAAATTAGCAAGATGAGTCCTTGCTAAAGTATTTCGTGAAGGGGCATCCCACGAATCTAAGCCGATGAAACTGGCTGCCGCATGGGCAGTCCCACGCAATTGCGGTTCATAAATCCATGCGCTTCAGTTGACGGATTGCGTACAGTTTTGTGGAATAGGTATGGGAATCTGTGTTTATTCTGGTTTTAAAAGTTGGAAACTTTGGCGGATTATGTGCTGCAGATTATGAAATGGTACATATGGCCGGTATTATGTAGCAACCGCACAAACCATTTAAAAACAATATGTTGATTGATTTTTATTCATCTTGGTTTCGGTGAAGCGTTGAGCTAATGCATTGGTGAAACCGTCTGGCTAGTTAAGCACGGCTCCATAAAACAATCCAGAAATTCTTCGTTCACGGCATGTTTTGAGAGATTACGTCTCATGCACAAACTATAAAGCTCTTCAACTGCCGAGTATGAAAAATACTTTGTATTGAGTGATCGGAACTGAGGAGCGTTGGCTTTACGAATTACCTCTGCTCGATCTTCATCAGCTGCAACAATAACCCAACGAATGTCAGCAAGGTGCGGCCCTACATCTTGAAACTTTTTCATGCGAGTTAACCCGGATGTTACGCCAGTGCTATGCTCCACTTCTATTACGGCTGGCATTAGTTTGCCATTCTTGAACCAAATACAATCAATCAACTTTGCGGCATCTATTCCCTCTTGATAGGACGAAACCACCTTTTCATCTGATAATCTGGCGATTACACCTTCCAGTTCTCCGATTTTTTTCCCTGCGTATTCATAACCCTTATCGTTGTGTGCAATCCAAGTTCTAAATTCAAGTTGGAGACCAATCTTTATGAGTAGAATTTGCATTTGTAAATGCCGTCTTTTAACATCAACGTCAATACTTATTTCCGGTGGCAACATATCAGGTATTGTTAGCGACTCATAGAAAATGCTCTGTGAAGGTATTTCAGAAATCGCTTGGTTATCAATTAGCTTATGTTCAACTAGAACCCCATTTGTATGCGGGTTGTCTGGCATCCAAAGAATATGTTTGTGCCCAGGTTTAATTTTTTGAGAGTTGTTATTTAATTCAATGCGACCTGGTGTACACCAATAGAATTCTGGAGTGTGCGCTAATAATGTTTCAAGCAACGATCTGGTGTTGTAGCTTGCGCCTAAAACACGGTCAACATTGATTGGTGTGTTTTTCATACATGCATTGGCGATTCTCCAAATCATAGAAGTAGATAAAGTTACACTTGATGCGAAACCGTTCTTCTTGTTTGGATTTCTCCGTTCAACTGCTATTGGACCTTCCGGGCCTGCCACAGATTTGAAACGGACTTGCGTTCTAGTTCGTGCGCTTACATATTCAAACCACTGATTCTTTGGAAGGTTAGATATAGCCTTAACAATATTGCTGGCAGTCAATCTCATTTGCTTACTCCTTTCAGAAAGTCCAATATAGCTAGGGCTAGGCCGTGAGCCGCCAAAAATGGCACGCCATTTCCAACTGTTTTGAACATATTGCTAAGGGTCATGTTTGGCGGAAGCTCAAACTCTTGTGGTAAGGATTGAATAGCCAAAGCCTCCGCTACAGAAATACGACGTGGCAAGTACGGATGAATATGTACCTCATTATTTCCGTAAGCGGCGGTAGGCGAATAACGCCAGCGATGCAATCGCTTATATGACTTTTTGCTATCGTCGCCTTCATAGACGGTTTCAAATTTTGCTAGTCCGGCTCTTGGTTTGAATTGGTGATGTGCATTAGGATGTTGTTCAACATTGTTTTTTTCAAACCAATGCTGAATAGTTAATGCCACGGGGATGTCGTCAGGCTGCGCACGATTAAATGCGATAGGTTGCGCATTGGGCCACGGGTAGCTTAATGCTTTGCCTTCTGGATACGCCATGTGCGCGAGCCAATCAAACTGGGCTAACTTCTTTTTTGCTTTCGGCTGTAGAACACCGAAAAGGATAATACGCTCACGATCTTGTGGTGCACCGTACTCAATCGCATTGATTAGCCGCTCTGTGCAGCTATATCCTGCGACATCAAGTTGGCGTTTAAGACCCTCGAAAAACTCTCGATGCCGCGCAGTGCGGTACAGTCCTTTGACATTCTCAAAAATAAAAAAATCTGGCTTTTGTTTGCAGATTAGATCAACGTAAATTTTGGATAGCTTGCCATTTTCGCCATGCTGCCCGCGATTTTTACCGCCCACAGAAAAATCAGGGCATGGCGGGCCTCCAATAAAGCCGACAATCTGCTTATCCTTTTTTGCTGCGCTGACTAAATTGCTTAAATGCTCAGATTCCTCACCAGATAGGCAGGATTCAACATCCCCCTCAAAGTAGCCGTAAGTAGGCTGTGGCGTACCCATTTTTTGTCTGGAAAATTTGTATGCATCCAGAAATGGCTTATGAACTTCATTGACGTAGCCAATTTCATAACCTGCTTTTTCAAACCCCAAATCCAGAAAACCTGCACCAGAAAAAAACGAGAATATTAATGGTTGTTTTGGAGAATGAACGGAACTATTTGAATTAGTTGCCGTCCCGTGGCTGGCTGGCTGGCTGGCTGGCTGGCTGTGCTTGCGGCGGTGATCATTCTTTGTCTTTCGTTAACGAATAAGTCTTCTTTGTTTGGATGGCTCGATTATGTCATCAGCCTTGTACGCTTTTGAGGGGCGTCTTACTGTGCCAGTTTTGGATACAACAACGATATCTTTAGATTCGTGCAGTCGTTTTGTCGCTTCTAAAAGATGTATTTCAGCAGCAGTAGATTGGCTGACACATCCCTTAAAAAGCTCTCCCACACGAATTGGTTTGTGAAGAGCATATATAGTTTTTCCAAAATGCTCACTTACACCATTAATACAAGCCTCTTTCGATTTTTCGCCAAACTCAAATGTTTCCTGCCCTGTGTAATCGCTGTCATCATTTGCATCATATCCGAGTACAAATACACCAGGCTCAAGTTCATGTCCAAAATCGGTTGCATGCTCCCAATGAACGGATTTCATAACTTCGTGAGCACGATATTGGTTCGATAAATGAATCAACCAATAACCCCACGAATTTGTCCCATGCGGCTTTATAAAAAACAGAGTCATAAACTCTGCTCCTGTTTCAACCTTTATGCCATGCGCAAGATGCCGCTGAATAATCTTCCGCCACTCTCTTTTTTGGGCAGATTTAAGCGTCTTTATTTCAGACCAAGGGATATATTTGTCGAGTCCAATATTTTCTACTGCCTTACGATTGGATGCGTGCTCTGATATGTACGTGATGAGATTATCAACATTGAAAGTCATAATAACTTCAGCACCCTTCAGGATTTTTAGAATGCTGGATATTTCATGCAACGGAACATCTTTGTAACTGTACTGATCAAGAACAAAAATGGCATGTTCACCCATTTTACGTTGCTTAATCTTGTCAAGAAGGTATGGCAGCACCTGAAAAAAATTATTGGTAATAATTTCGACTTTGCGATAATCGTCAAGCTCAATTACGTTTTCTTGCAGCTTTGCATCTAGCCAATGACGTAAATGATTTGTGGTGCTTTGTAGAATATCAACGAATAGGTATTCCACATTGACGTTACGGAGACTACGACGACCTACGTTAAGCTGTGCACGTGCCGCGCGCACAGCACGCATCATCAATAGTGGTGATCCATCTGCCAAGCTCCCCTCTTCAGTTTGATAGCATCCGCCGCCACAAAAGCCATCAATTAGTGATAGGCGAAGCTCAGGAATATTTGCTTGAGCCATCAGTCTTAGAACATAACGCGTAACGTAATCTTCGACGACATTGTGTTTAGTTTGACTATGCCGATCCAACACAGGTGGCGGCGAGCCAATTTGCCAAAAATATTTATCGTCAGATGCCATTTGTTATATGGACTGCTGTAGAGTTGGCATGTCATCCCATGTTCTTCCATGAAGCTGACGACCATTTTGTTTCTTCGCGCGTTTCACGCCATCCGCTCCCCATCCGCCCCACTGTTTGAAGAAGAATGCTGCGCCAGCTTCTTCGCATTGCTGACGAATCGGCTCAATCCATTCTGGTTTCATTGGACGTGCCTTTGGTCCTGACTCACCACCAACAATTACCCAGTGAATATCGGTCAAGTTGATTTCGCCAATATCTTCGAGAAGCGGCTCAACCGACAGGAAGCGAATAGATGCGTCGATTTCGCGCAACCTATCAATTCTTGGTACGCCATCTTTGCGGTCTTCAACGGTCACGCCCAACCAAGCGTTGCTCGGCACGGTGCGATTGCGAAAATATTGAGCCATGCGCTCTGCACGTTTGGTCAAAACTTGAAACGTGTGCTGAGGACTGCGTGCAATCGTGTCAAACACTTGATCGATGTAGCTATCCGGTATGCTCTTATGAAAGAGGTCGGACATTGAGTTAACAAAGTAAACAGTTGGTTTTTTACGGCGTAACGGCTCGCTCAAGCGATCCGGCAATATGGTCAGCTTAAATCCATTTTCATAGCCTGGTGTACCCATAGCTTTTAGGCGTACTGCCATTGACTCTGCATAACAATGCTTGCAGCCAGCAGAAATTTTTGTGCAGCCCACGGTGGGATTCCACGTTGCTTCAGTCCATTCAATACGGCTAATTTGAGACATAAAATACCTATCAGTAATTGAACAATTAGTATTTTCTAAAGCTACCCACCACCAACCCATAAATTTCAAGGTTTTCTTTAGCCCTGATGGGCGGGTAAGCCCTGTTGCCCGGCTTCAGGTAGAAGCCATTCTTGTCATGTGCCAGATACTTGACCGTGTACTCGTTATCTACGATGGCAACCACAATGTCGCCCGGCTTGGCAGGTGCGCCACGCTCCACGATTACTGTGTCACTAGGCAACAAACCCGCATCCATCATTGAATCGCCTTTGACCGTCAGCATCACCGTCCGCGATGGGCTTTTGATTAGATGCTCATCAACTGATACAACATGCCCTATGGTGTCATTGGCAGGCTGTGGTAAGCCTGCGCGCACGCTGTCTGCTACCTCACGTTCAAAGAACCGCTTGCCAGGCTGTAATCGACGATCCACACCCTGATCCAGAAATCCTTCGCTCTTCATGCGACTCACCATCGCCGCCACCGCCGACGTGGATTTTAACCCGACAAGCTTTGCCACAGAAGTAAAAGATGGCAACACCCGATGCTGGGCGTAGTAGTCCTGAAGCTTTCCAAGGTATTCGGTATCACGATTTTGCATGGCGACAGTATAAAGAATAAACGTTCGTTAATAAAATATTTATAGAAAGCTCTTTCATATAGAACAATCATTCTATATGATCCAATTAATCATAAAAATCATTCTCTATTGATTGCCATGTCCCAACACTTCCTACTCTCTGCCAAAGCCCGCACGCTCTCTGTGCGCAAGGTCATGGAGATGACGAACCAGCAAGCCTTTGAGGTATTCAAAGAAGTGCGCTGGGGTAAGGGTGAGGAAGTGACTTGTCCAGTGTGCGGCGTAGTCGGCAAACATTACTTTAAGCCTACCCGTAAGCAATGGCAGTGCAAGGATTGCAGCCACACCTTTTCTGTAACCAGTGGAACAATCTTCGCCTTTCACAAACTGCCGCTGCGCGTGTACCTCGCTGCCATCGCTATCTACACCAACGCAGTGAAAGGTCTATCCGCTTTGCAATTGGCGCGTGACCTCGGCGTGCAGTACAAAACCGCTTTCGTGCTCGCGCACAAGATTCGTGAATCGTTGATGGAACAGCGTGAAATGGAAAAACTAGAAGGTGAAGTCCACATGGACGGCGCATACGTCAACGGACACATTCGCCCGAAGAACAAAAAGTCAGACCGTATCGACCGTCGCTTGGCAGTGAACCAGAAGCCCAACAAGCGTTGCGTATTCGTGATGCGCCAGAAGTGCGCGGAACTGGCGGCTGGTGCAGTTAGAACGCTGACCTTCGTCATCAAAGGCGAGAATCAAACCGATGTTAGCAACCTTGCTGAATCCTATGTGCAGAAAGGCTCAACCATCTGTGCCGATGAGTCCAATGCTTACGACCCACTCCATTCCAAGTTTGATACCCGCCGCGTCAACCACAGCGTTGAGTACCGCGCTGACGATGGCACAACCAACAATCTTGCTGAAAGCTACTTTGCGCGCTTTCGTCGTATGCAGTACGGGCAAGTCCACAAGTTCGGTAATCTGTATCTTGCCAACTACGCTAACGAAGCGGCATACCGTGAAGATACGCGTCGTTGGGCGAACGGTAAGATATTCACCGACATCGTGAAGAAGTGCGCCCGCACGTTAACCAATCGTGACTGGTGCGGTTACTGGCAGGGTAACAAGCGTCAAGAAGAACGCTTGGCGGCTTAGTTTATCTGCCAGAGTAGCGTCACCCCATCGGGTGCAATGCCCGTGTTCTTAACCAGCTCTCGATTGGCTTGATGACGTAGTGCGGTGATGGTCGCTTTCTTGAAAAACACCACGGCCTCTTTGTTGCTCAAGTCCAACCCTTTCTTTTTGAGTACCGCCAGAGCCACGTCCTCGGTGGACACTGCGCATCCAAACTCTCGCAACACATCCAACACAAGTCTGGCGCATTCGCCCGACTTGAAGTGGGCGTTTTTCTTGTAGTGATGTTTAATCCGCACCGTGCGCAGATCGAAATCTGGTGAGAATAGCTTGATGGTCGCATCTAGGTGTTGCAGTTCCACACCCATGCGATGAATCTCTTGCATGTGGTGTTCAATCAAGCCTGCTAATTCGGAACGCTTTGATATAAGACCTGAGACAACGTGTGACTCTGCCATGATGCATACCTGCTCAATAGGGATAGGTGCATTTTAGGCGCAGGGATGGTTAGGGGTTTGTGCGGCTGCTACATAAGTCCGCATATGGCAATCGATCTTAACCTTGCGCTCTTTAGGAGCGCAAGGTTAAGAAAATAAATAATATGTCGCAATACACAACTATTCAAATGGCAATTGAGATTAATGTTGGACTTATTTACAACATAAGATTATCAAAAGTGACCGGATAGTAGTTTGTTAAGCCTATAGGGGAGTGTTCTTTTGAATCGTATTTTCCGAACTATCTGGAGTTACGCGCTCAATACATGGGTCCCAGTTTCCGAGGTCGCCAAAGGTCGAGGCAAGCGAACTGCCAAGCGAAAATTACTTATAGGCACACTTGCCTTAGCCATAGCACAACTAGCCCAGGCGGCCCCAACCGGCGGCCAAGTTACTTCAGGGAACGGCAGCATCTCCCAATCGGGCAGCACCACCAACATCAATCAAAGCAGCAACACCCTCTCGCTCAACTGGCAAACCTTCAACGTATCCCCCACCGAAACCGTCAACTACCTGCAACCCTCGGCCAGCGCCATCGCCGTCAATCGCATCTTCGACACCAACGGCTCGCAAATTCTCGGCCACCTGAATGCCAACGGCCAAGTCTGGCTCATCAACCCGAATGGCGTGTTGTTCGGCCAAGGCGCACAAGTCAACGTGGGCGGACTGGTTGCCTCCACCCTGGACTTTAACGACGCCAATCTGGGCAACAACAGCATCAGCTTTGCAGGCACCGGCACCGGCAACGTGATCAACCAAGGTGTAATCAACACCGCCAATGGCGGCTACGTCGCCTTCATCGGCAACACCGTCAGCAACACCGGCAGCATCGCCGCCCCGAGCGGCGCAGTGGGGCTGGCCGCAGGCAATGCCGTCACCCTGACCTTTGCGGGCAACAGCCTGGTTCACCTGCAAGTTGACCAAAGCACACTCAACAACCTCGCCGAAAACGGCGGCCTCATCCAGGCCAACGGCGGCGCAATCACCTTAACGGCAGGTGCCGCCAATTCACTGCTGGCCAGCGTCGTCAACAACACCGGCATCCTCGAAGCACAAACCATCACCAACCAAAACGGTGTCATCACCCTCTCGGCCGGAACAGCCGCAGGCATTGTGAATGCAGGCGGCACACTGGATGTATCGTCGCCCGGCGGAACAGGCGGGCAGGTCGTGGTGACAGGGCATGATGTGGCCATACTTGATGGCGCACAGATCAACGCCACCGGTGCCACCGGCGGCGGCAGCGTCAACATCGGCGGCGGTTGGCAAGGCAGCGGCGTAATCCCGCAAGCAGCCACCGTCACCATGCAACAAAGCGCCACCATAGATGCCAGCGCCACGCAAAACGGTAATGGCGGAACAGTCGTGTTGTGGTCCGACGTGAGCAATCCCTTATCACAAACGACGGCGCTGGGCACCATCCTCGCCCGTGGTGGTGCCGTGGGCGGCAACGGCGGCCGGGTTGAAACCTCGGGCCACACGGTCGATATCGCCGGTGCCCATGTCGATGCCGGCGCGGATCATGGCACGGGCGGCTTGTGGTATCTCGACCCCGCCGATGTCACCATCACGCAGGGCGTGGCGGACAGCTACGCCAGCACGCTCAACACCGGCACCAGCGTACTCGACGACGTCAGCGGTACCCTCACCTTGAACAGCGGCGTCACTCTGTCCAAGACGTCGGGCGGTGATGCCACGCTGACCCTGCGCAGCACAGGCCGGGTCATAGACCAGGGCACCATCACGGCCAGTGGCAGCGGCAAACTCAATGTGGTGCTCTGGTCCGATTACGACAACACCAACAACGACGGCGGCGTATCCCTCTTAGGCAACATCACCACCAATGGTGGCCACTTCTGGGCCGGCGGCAGCAACACGGCCAATGGCACCAACACCTGGAATGGCCTGACGGTGGGCGACGGTCCGAGTATCGGCAGCAGCTGCTGCAACCTCAACGCCATGGACTTCCGGGGGGCCGTCAGCACCGGCGGTGGCAGTGTGCTGCTGTGGGCCGGCAACGGCGCTGGTGGCACCAATGGTATCGACACCAATGGAACGGGCAGCATCAATGCCGGCAGCGGAAATGTCACATTGATCGCCGGCACCAGCGTCGGCGCCCTGCCGATCACCACCACCGGCACGCTGACCATCGCCCCGAATGGCGGCAGCTTCCCGAGCCCCTTTGTCTGGAACGGGACGCTGGCCAGCAATGACTTCACCCTCAGCGGAAGCTACAGCGGCGTGGTGGTCAAGAGCATCGCCAACCTCGGCGGCCTCACCATCGGCCAATACACAGGGACCGGCCTGGCTGGCGATACGGTCTACAGCGTCGGCAGCAGCAGCGATGTAACCGTTAGCGCCACCACCAGCATTGCTGGGCCGATCAGCGTTTATGGCGGCGGTGTAACTCTCAACGCCCCGTTGACCGCCAGCGGCGATATCACTGTCATTGCTTCGGGCGCCAATTCCGATCTACTGGTCAATGCCGCCATCACCGAAAATTCAGCTAGCGCCAGCACCCTGACCCTGAAATCGGCACGACATGTGTCGTTGGGCAGCGCTGGCACCATTACCTCCAACAATGCGGCGATGAACAC
>DAIDMQ010000032.1 GCA_027448945.1 Gallionellaceae bacterium | reverse complement strand
CAACCGCAAGCGACAACACTCAACACTGAGCTACAAGTCACCCATGCAGCATTTAGATGACTGGCTCACTGCTCAGCAGCATGAGAAACTGGTAGCATGAAATCCGTCCTTTGGAAGACGAAAAACCGAGGGAAGGTCAAGTCTAGTGGTATGGCAAGACAAGCGAGCCAAAATTTTCGACGATCTGGACCATGCGTTGAGGGCTGAACTGCATTTTGCAATGCTGAACAACCGCGGTGACTTCAATATCAAAAATTTTATTATCACCAGTCCAATTTTGCGCAAGCAAGTGGAGCAGTATGTAGAACGGCGCCAAAAAATTCATGCAGAGGCAGAAACCGATGTAGCCGTGAAAGCGGACAAAATTGGCGAAAGAGATGTGCCGATTTTCGATAAGGTCGACCTTGATGCATTAAAGGTGAGGGCGACCAAGGGATTTAGCGATGGTGCGCGGATGCTGCAAATCCAACACCAAGCTGCGTATGAAAATCAAGGTTATCGGTCAATCCCTGATTTTGTTGGTATCACCGATAAATTAGCAGAACTGGCGGTGCGCTTCCCGAATTTTAAGGAGGTGGTCGAAGTGCTGCAGGATGACTTTGCATTTCTGCAGCTCGTTGACCCATCGGATTTCTACTTGTCTCCGATCTGTCTCAATGGTGCACCTGGCATTGGCAAGACCGCCTTTTGCAACGCTTTGGCGAAAGAGATTGATGTGAAGTTGATTTCGGGCTCGAACATCCAGCACCCTATGGCGCTGGTCGGGTCGGATTCAAAATGGAGCAATAGTTCGCCAGGTCGGATTTTTGATGCACTTAGCAAGGGGTACTCTGCGTGTCCGATCTTGATGTTGGACGAGCTGGATAAGCTGTCTGAAAGGGCAATGAGCGATGGGTTGTTGTCCAGCTTGTTGGGCATCCTTGAGCCTGAAAGCGCGAAGTCTGTGAGTGATGAATGCGTTGGCGTGAAAATGGATCTGAGTAAATTGATTGTGTTCTGCACCTGCAACGACGCGAATGAAATCAGCCCAATCTTACGTTCGCGCATGAGGGTGTTGAACGTCACGCCGCCCAACTTCGACCAGCGCATCGAGATTGCCAAGCGGGTGCACAGCAGTCTGGTTAAGACCACCAAGAAGCTGATGGAGTTGGACGAACGTGCGCTGTATTCAGTTTGCGAGAACGATGACTTGCGGGCAATCACGAGGGCTGTGCGAGCTGGGTTTGCAGCGGCTTTAAGATCCAGCAGTGGGGTGAGCGAGCCGAGGGTGGTCGGTGCAGTAGTGAAAAAGAGAATGGGGTTCTTATGAAGCTGACATTATTTCTGGACTTTGACGGGGTACTGCATCCCGAAAACTGCGTGCGCGATAAAGGTGGGGTAAGGATTGAGGGCTACCCAGGGCGTTCGCTTTTTGACCGGCTTCCGTTATTGGTTGAGGCGCTTCGTCCTCATCCTGAGATCCAGATCGTGCTATCGACTACCTGGGTGAAGATGGTGGGTTTCAATAAAGCGAAGCTCAGGCTGGGCGAGTTGTCCGAGCGTGTTATTGGCACAACGCAGCAAGAGGATAGGCTGGGGCGACTGCAGCGTGGATCGCAGGTCGAAGTTTTTGCGAAGGACAATAAGTTGAATTGGGTTGCGCTGGATGATGACGATAGTGGTTGGCGTGAATGGGATAGGCTGGTGCTATGCCCTCCAGATGGCTTAAACCAAGAGAAGGTTGCCGAGCTAGTTGAGAAAATTGAGAGGTGGGAAAAATGAAGATACAAGTTTTATCAGACTTGCACATTGAGCACAATGGTCACATTCCGTTAAGGAAAACTGATGCCGATGTTTTGGTGCTGTTGGGCGATATAAGTAAAGGTTGCGAGGGCGTTGAGTGGGCGGCAAGAGAGCGCGACAGGGTTGGTTTTACTGGCGAGATTCTGTATGTCTGCGGCAATCACGAATTTTACAATGACATTCACGGCGATTTCCCAGGCTCGTACCAAGATAAGTTGGCCGAGATCCGCCAGGTCGGGGCGGAGTTGAACGTCCACGTCCTGCAAAATAATCACTTCGAGTATGGCGGGGTGAGGTTTCTAGGGGTAATCCCCCCGGAAATTAGCGGTGATTAGAAGTAGAATTTTCTCACCCGCAACGGAGGAAGTTTTACATGAAGTCATCACGTTTTTCAGACAGTCAAATCATCGCAATACTCAAGCAAGCAGAAGTTGGCAGCCCCGT